>JARROA010000003.1:0-253175 GCA_037384425.1 Candidatus Thiodiazotropha sp.
GCCTGGAACTTCCACAAATACCTGATAGACCGTGAAGGACGCTTGGCTGGGAGCTTCGGCAGCCATGTCTCACCCCACAGCCGCACCCTCATCGAAGCGATCGAAGAGGTGCTGTGATGGAAGGCCCGTCACCACTGCAACGACAGGCCCAGTGGCTGGGCTGGTTGGGGTTGCTGCCCTTCCTGGGCGGCACCCTGTTGCTCACCATCGGCATCAACGAGCCCTGGGTGGTCGAGGGGCTGCGCAACTATGCCGCGATCATCCTCACCTTCGTCGGTGCCATCCACTGGGGGCGTGCCCTGCAGTTGAACCGTACGGGGCTGATCCTGTTCTCTGTCTGGCCCTCTCTCTACGCCTGGGCCTGTCTGTTTCTGCCCGTCGAACAGGGCCTGCTTTTGCTCGCCCTGGGTTTCCTGCTGCTGTTGCTCGTCGATCAGCAGCTGTACCGGGCCAGCGCCTGGTTCAGACGCCTGCGCATCCAACTTTCACTCAGCGTTTCCGGCCTGCTGCTACTCGGCTGGTCGATCACCGCGTAAGGAGTCCAACATGAAGATCGCTATCTCTGGTGCCTCCGGCTTTGTCGGCACCCATCTAACCGCCGCACTCACGCGACATGGCCACAGGGTGGTGCCGATGAGTCGTGGCGACTTCGCCCGTGGCCTGCCTCATCTGGCCGAAACGATCGACGGCTGTGAGGTGGTCATCAATCTGGCCGGCGCACCCATCAACCGCCGCTGGAGCACCAGCTACAAGCGCACCCTGGTCTCGAGCCGCATCGAAACCACGCGCATGCTGGTTCAGGCGATGTCGCGGCTGCAGCACCCTCCCCATAGCTTCATCTCCACCTCCGCCATCGGCGCCTTCAACGATGCCGGCCTCTATTCCGAGGAGCACGCCCCCAACGCAACCGACTTTCTCGGCCGTCTGGCCGTAGACTGGGAGGCAGCAGCCCGGCAGGCGGAGACGCTCGGCATTCGCACCCTGATCTTCCGCTTCGCCCTGGTGCTGGGGGCAGACGGCGGATTGTTGAAACAGCTGCTGCCCCCCTTTCGCCTGGGGCTGGGCGGTCCCATCGGCGACGGCCGTCAGGCCTTCTCCTGGGTTCACATCGACGATCTGGTGGATGCCTACCTGGTGGCACTCAAACTGAGTTCGATGCAGGGCGTGTTCCACATCGCCGCACCCAAACCGGCGACCAATATGGCTTTCACCAAGACCCTGGGCGCAGCGCTACACCGCCCGACCCTCTTTCCACTGCCGCCGCTCCTGCTCAGGTTGGTCTTTGGTGAAGCGGCCGACGTCATGACCGGTGGGCAGCGGGTGATCTCGAAGCGGTTGCCCGAATTGGGCTTCCAGTTCCGCTACAGCGAGCTTGAACTGGCGATCGATGATCTGGTGCACCGCCCCAGCCGCAGCCCTGTCCAGCCTTCGCTGGCGAACTCGGACAGCCAGTGAGCGAGGTGGGCCTATGTCGCTTCCACGCCGCATTCCCCGATCCCGCTTTGAACGGCTAGGCCGGCTGGGCAGGCTTGCCGGTGGACTGGCGGCGGGTGTCCTCAACGAGGGCACACGGCAACTGTTGCAGGGACAGCGACCCAGTCCCAGCGATCTACTGTTGACGCCGGCCAATGCACATCGCCTGAGTGAACGTTTGTCCGAGATGCGGGGCGCCGTCATGAAGATTGGCCAGCTGATCTCCATGGACAGTGGTCAGCTGTTACCGGAGCCACTCAGCGAGGCCCTGGCACGTCTCAGGGACGATGCCCACCCAATGCCCCTGGGAGAGGTTGCCCAAGTGCTGAACCAAGCCTGGGGCCGGGGCTGGGAGCAACAGTTCCGCCACTTCAGCTTCACACCTCTCGCCGCGGCATCCATCGGACAGGTACACCAAGCAGAGATGAAGAACGGCAGGCGTCTGGCGATCAAGATCCAGTACCCCGGCATCAGCGAAAGCATCGACAGCGACGTGGAGAACCTGGGACGTATTCTGAAACTTTTACGACAGCTCCCGTCGACGCTGGATCTAGCCCCTCTGTTGGATGAGGCAAAAAAGCAACTCCACCTGGAAGCCGATTACCGGCACGAGGCCGAGCTGTTGAGGCGGTACGCTGACTGTATCAGCGGCGACGACCGTTTTATCACCCCAAAAGTCATCACCGCCCTGACCACGCCTCAGGTACTGACCATGGACTATCTGGACGGCGTGCCAATCGAAGACCTGGCACAGCACTCCGCGGACGAGAGAGACCGGGTGGCCGCTAATCTGTTGGAATTGGCGTTACGTGAACTCTTTGAATGGGGTCTGGTGCAGACCGATCCCAATTTCTCCAACTACCGCTACGCCCCTGAGTCGATGCAGGTGCAGCTGCTCGACTTCGGCGCCGTGCGCGGTTATTCGATCGAGCGGCGGGAGAGCCTGCGCAAGCTCGTTGCCAGCTGTCTGGAGCAGGATGAAAGCGGCATGGCGGAGGCGGCTCGTTCAGTGGGTTACCTGAGCGCCGAGGATCCGCCTGAATACCGGGACCAGGTGATGGCCCTGCTCAGTATCGTCAGTGAACCATTGCGCCATCCGCGCTATCGATTTGGTTCCACCGACCTGGTCTCCCGTATGAGCATGCTACTGGTAAAAATACGCCTTGAGGGAGAGTACGGCCGACTGCCACCACCCGATGTTCTGTTTTTGCACCGCAAGCTGGGAGGGCTCTATCTACTGTTTGTCCGGCTGCGAGCCCATGTACCGGTGCGGGAGCTAGTCCGGAAATACCTGGTTTGAGTCGTTGGGACCTGGTGACTGAGTGCCAGTTGCCCTCCCTGTTTAAACCAGGTGGGCATGGTGCTGAGTCGGCGCCATTGACTCCGATTGCTTTACACGCCTCTTGTCGAACGAAGGGTTCGAATCAAATCCACTCCCACCGCTATGCAGCAGCCATACTCGAATACTTCGCACAGGAGAGCCCCATCTACACCAATTACTAAAAGGTGCTGCGACTTTTCGATTGATCCTGTCCGATGCGCTCCCTTGCGCTGATTGCATCGCCCTATTGCGGCGAGGTCTCCGAAGGTACATAGAAGCCGCTTTCCAGCAACCTCAGCTGCTCCACCAAGGCATCCCGCTGCTGGCGCATCGACTCGAGCACGGTAGGATCCAGGCACTGCGGCTGTTCTGCCAGCTCCTCGAGAGTGGCGATACGGTGGAGAATGCGCTGCTTCTGCAGATAGCGATCGACCCGCTCACCACGTTCCCGCTTGGCCGCCTCGCGTTTCTCGATCTCCTGCATGGCACTGACAATGCGACGACCGATGATGGACCAGGCTTCACGGTTGGCCCGATAGGCGAGGTCATTGAGCCACTTGTCGTATGCCGCCAACATCTCAGCCGCCTTCTTGTAGTTCTCGGCGGCGCTGTTGACGGTCCCGCTCAAGCGCTCAAGAGAGACGTACATGGCGAAGGCCTGGGCATTGGCTGCGGTACCCGTTCCCTGGGGTATCTGTGCCAGTTTCTTATAGAAATCGGCCATCACGTCCATGGCCTGGGATCTGGCTTTGAGCTTCTTCGCCATGTCTCCGAAGGTCAAGGCGAAATCACCCAGCTTGATGCCGAGATCGGATGCCGCCTGATCAATGTCGAACAGGGTGTCGTCATCCTCCCGCTGAATGGCGTCATGCACGATGGCGATATAGCCCAACAGATTGATATCGGCCCCGCTATCCAGTACCCACTGATGAGCGTCCCGTGACTGGCCCTCGATCTTGTTCGCCTGCTTCTGTGCTCCGGAAAGCACTGTCCCCTCCGCCAACAGACTCATGGCATCACTGGTGACCGAGGCGAAACTGAGGAGACTCATCAGCCCGCTGAATACGCCGCTGTAGATTCGCACCCGAGTGGTGAATGCGATGCTGCGCTGAGTCTGGCGCTGCAGCTGGGACACCAGAGCCACGCGCTGTTTGACCATCGAGGGGGAGGCGGGTCGCGGCTGACTGACCACAGGCAAGGCAGCTACCGCACTGCTGCCGGATGATGGCACGACGGTTGGACCGGCGGCTCCCGGTGTGGTGCCCCCTCTGGCACCTGGCGGCAGGTAACGATACAGGGTGACGGCCGGCACGTCAGTCCGCTGAGCCGACATCGCTGCGGTGCGCGGAGCGACTGTACGGGAACCCCGCATCGCCTGCCGGGTCGGCAGGCGGATGTCGAGTTCGAGACCTTTGCGGGATGCATAGCGCTGCAGCAGTCCCAGACAATCCTGGCGTCCCGGCGGACAGGGCACCTGGTCGAGCACCACGGTCATCCGCCCCCCCTTGAGATCGACCCCGGGGGGTACGCTGCGGTTCAAGGCATTGACTGCACCCTGCTCTGCATGTGGGGCACCATAACGCAGGTGCTCCCCATAGGTCAGTGCCACAGCCTGACCCTGCCGGTCGGTGATCTGGATAACGGCGAAAACGGAATAGCCGGCCCGCCGCCCACCGGCAGCCGGCCCCACGCCCCGACCGACACCGCGAGGATCCTCACAGACCATTCCGCCCGGATTGTAGGTCCAGGCCCGCTCGGTCTGAACCAGTCGAAACATCTCTTCGGGAGTCAGCACCGGTACCACCGTGGGCTGGGTCTGTCTGGCGATACCCAGTGGGCTCGACGGCCCGACCGAGAGTCGCTGAGATCCGGTCAGATCGATCGCGGTACGATCGGCAGCCGCCTCATCACCGACGAAGTGATCGGCTGTCTGCCCCGGTTGAGATTGCGATTGCTGAATGACGTGGGAGATCTCATGCGCCAGCAGACTGACTCCGGCCATCTGGCGCGGCTGAAAACCTGCCTGATCGAAGACCACATGATTGTCGAAGGTGAAAGCCCGGGCTTCCACATCCCGAGCTTGGGCGGCGGCCAGCGCATTGTCGTGCAGCCGCACATGATCGAGGTCGGCGCCAAAACGGTCAGCGAGATAGCGCCGCAGATCGGCCGGAATGGATTGACCCGGATCCCTCTCGAGCAGTGATTGCAGGGAGAGATTCTCCACTCCCTGATGGGGTTTGCGCGGGCGTTGGCTAGAAGCGGCTGATCCCACGCCCTGCCTGGCATTTGCCAGATCGAATCGCCGTTGAGTGTACGTCTGCCCCATGGTCGATCGCCTCCTGCTGCCTGTTCAGCTCGCCATGCCCGACTTGCCGGTTCAGTTTCGACGCCACTTTAAACGAAGTGCAATTCCGGCCCGATGCTGAACCTGATCAGAAACCCTCCCGGTCCTGCACGCGCTTGACCCAGTCGGGCACCACCGGTACGGCCGGCACATACTCCTCGTCCAGCCGCCTCTCCTTACCATCGATCAGGGCACGGCACTCGAGTCCACGCAACCAGAGATCGTGCAGATGGTCGCGGGCGTCCCTCTCCTGCATGAACACGAAGGCCAGATTCCTGACCTCCACGTCCAGCGGTTGATAGCGCCGGATGGCGCAGGCCTCCAACATCTCCTCCTGCGTCACCTGGCGTCCGTAGACCACCACCATGAGCAGGCCAGTCGCCGGATCGTAGAGCTTGCGCAGATCACCATGCCGCCAACTGATAGGGGGCGGCGGGATGAAGCCGCCCTCGGGGGTGACGCCCATGCATCTGTGACCCGGCTTCGCCTGATTCAATGCCACTGCGTCATCCACCTCCAGATCGTGAAACTGCACCAGGCTCAGGTCCGATTCGCCCCGCACCAAACGCCAGGGGCCGTAGTCGAGCCAACGCCGCGACACCAGTTGATCATGTCCGGCACCCTTGAAGGCACACACCCAGCCATGATCGTAGTGACCATCGAGAAACCCCGGCGCGATGTACTTGGTCGGCTGCCCCTCGGGGCCCCACTGGGAGGAGATGGTGGATGCCGACATCCAGCGAAAGGGAATCTGCTGCAGCAGATCCCGCAAAGCGGCTATCGACAGATACTCCTCCGGCCAACCCAGCCGCACCTTGTCATCCTTAGCATAGTCAATGATCCCGCCCTCCGGCGCCCAGTCGAGCATGAGTTGGCGATTGCATCTCTGTAGCAGCTGTGCCGGATCCGTCTCAGCGACTCTGCGGCCATCGAGATCCACATACTTGGGCGGCCAGCGGCCGGCGACCTCGAGTTCAAGCAGATGCGACGCCGTGACGGCAGCGTCTTCGCTGCTGAAACAGAAGTCGGGACGAAAAGGGGTTTGCATGCTCTGAATCTGCTCCTGTCGCTCATGGGCCGCTGCCGGTCAGGCCGCGCAACAGCGCCTCCAGTCCTGCTCGGCTCCGTCCGGCTCCACGCCATTGGGCACGGGTAATGTGATGTGAAACACCGTTGAGGTCAAACACCTCGATACTGAAATAGCCATAACGCTGGAACCAGCTTTGCAATTGGTTGAGACTTCCCAGTGCCCCGTCGGGATTGAGAAAGACCAGACGAAAGTGCTCGAAGTTTTGGATCTGATCACCGATCAGGGCCCTGGCGACGCCATTGTTGCGACGGAAACTTTCCAGCATATCGCCGATCTGCTCGATATCGCGGCCTTCGAGGCCATGGGCCGTGGCCTTCACGTCGCCCAGTTCGCCGGGACGGGTGACGACAAGATCCTCCGAGGGAGGCGGCCGGTGGGCGAAATCGGGCACCCGGTCCACGTCGCCCGGGCTGTCGAGCAGGCGCGGATGCTGCAGCATAGCCTCGCCCTGGGCCCCGCGCAGGCGTAGATAGAAACGCTCGCCGAAGGAACCGAGATAGGCCGGGTTCAAATCCCGGGTGAAGGAGAGGAAGCGTCGGTGAGCCTGCGCCATCTCACCGCCGGCAAAGATCCAGTCCAACACCGCATCACGGGTATTCTCGTGAAAACTGTGCCGCAGATTGTCGAGATAGACCGGCCGATCCGCCGCCAGCGACTCCGTCGCCTGGCGGCGCAGGATTTCCAGTTGTTCGTCGATGAGTTCCCGTGCGGTCTGACCGTTGCGACCGGGAACCCTCTCCCGCAACAGGGCATCCCTGTAGCGACGGAAGGCCTGGGAGTTGTCGGCCAGGTGAGTCTCAAGGGCAGCCTTTGTCGCCAGTTGCTGCGCCTCCAACTGCAGGCGCGGTGGGCGCACGATGTCACCGACCACGCGCAGGGTGCCGCCCTCGTCGAGCAACAGCCTGGGGAAGCTGGCCATGCGGCCGCTCTTGCGCTGCAGTCTCGGTTGGGTGGTATAGCCCTCGTCGAAGATCCGCCTCAGGTGGGGATCCGCCCGCACCTGATCGATGGTCAGGCCCTCCATGGGAAAGACATCCTGGAAACGGGCCTTGCTGACCGCCTCGCCCAGACCCCGCAGCGCCACATCCTCCACATCGGCCACCCGGGCCAGGTGTTCCAGGCTGGCCACCGCCGCCTCCACCTTGTTCGGTGGTGGCAGGCCACCGCCGGGCGGCAGGGCCGCCTCGGCCTCGCTCAGCGCCGAACGCGCGCGACCCAGGGCCTCGGTGACTTGCGGGGTGGTTTCCCCACCGGCGGTGATGTGACGCTCGAACTGGGTCAGAATCCGCCGCAACGGCTGGCAGGGCGGGTTGGAGCAGAGACAGATGCCGCGGGCCGCGTCGCACACCGACAGATGGTGCTCGGTGATGCCGGTGGTGACTTCGGCCATGGCGTGGCCTTCGAAACCCTCCGCCAGCTCGCGCCAGAGGCGCTCCGCCTGGTGGGGTTCGAGCTGATCCTCGAGTTGATGGAACAGCCGCCGGGTCTCTTCGTAATCCCCCGCGTGGGAGGCCCGCCTCGCGGCATCAAGGGTTTCCGATGCCCCCAGCCGCTCCGCCACCTGATCAAGGCTTTCACCGAACAGACCACCCACCAGCCGCCGTCCGGCCCGTCCGAGTACCGGCATGGCCCCGCCCAGGACACCGCCTGTGGCCATACCTGTCAAACCTCCCACCAGGGCCGCCTGCCCCGCCCTCACCAGTCCCTGCCAGACACCCCGGCGCCAGGTGCGCTCGTCGGTCAGTGCGGCGATCCCTTCGCTCACCACGCCGGAGAAGAGTCCGTCCAGCGCCTCTCTCACCGCACCGGTCGCCACCCGGCGCCCCAGACTCTGGGCACCCTGCTCGACCGCGGTGGTACCCGCCTCCGCCGCGCCGCTCAGCAGGCCCCTGCCACCCAGGCCGAGCATCTGGGTTCCCTTGGCAGCGAGCGAGCTGCCCACCACCACCAGGGCTCCGTCGATGGCACCCAGCAGGGCGTCGCGCGCGCCCTCGCTGCTGATCGCCTCGTAGTAGTCGGCGCCGAACATCTCCCGGGTCACCACCCGCGCGCCGGCGCCTGCGGCGGCGGCCGCGGCGATCACCCCCGGAGTTGCGGTACCGCCGGTAGCCGCCACCACGATAATGCCGGCAGCCGTTGCTGCCACGATGCCGGCGATTTCACTGATGGTGTTGGAGGCTTCGGTGAACTCTTCCGATCGATGTTCGAAACGGTCGTAGAGGGCGATCATCGCCGCCAGCTCCACCGCGGTGAGAGTGCCCCGGCTCCTCGTCTGCTCCCACAGGGCGGCGAACTCCCTGGCGGCGGCCACCATGGTCTCGTCCGTTTCGGTGAAACCGCTGACCAATCCGCGCTCCAGATCGATGCGCGCCTGCATGCGCTGGAACAGCAGTGCGGCGGCTCGGTAGCGACCTTCGGCCGTCTCGAACTCATCGGCCGTCGGTTCGCTGCCGAGGGCGGCGTCGAGCACGTCCTCCACCCCTTCGCGGTCGACCAATCCCATCGCCTGCTCGGTGTCCAGATCGAACACACCCAGAGCCTGAGAGGAGCGCACCTGTCGCTCGAACTCGTTGAAGGCACGCAGTGCGCTCAGCTCATCCGGATTCAGGGTCGAGGGATCGCGCCGCTCGCGGTTCAGCAGATAGCCCAGCCGCAACTGCCCACGCCGCTGCTCGTCGAGCTGTCCCAGCGCCACCCGCAGCACTCTGATGTCGCCGGTGTAGGCGAGCAGGCTCTCGGTCGGCATGCGCCGGGTGTTGATGATCTCGAGCACGATCTCCCGCGGCTCGCCGTGCACCCAGGCGAAGGTGTTCCAGGGTTCCCGGGAGAGGGCATGGAAACGCTCCCGCCAATCCTCGCGGCGGGAGATGACCAGCGCCAGGCGGAACATCTCTCCGTAGTCGGGCCTGTGCACCGCATCGCCGAACTGGAACATCACCTCGCGGAAGGGATCGGCCTCGGCCAGCCGCTCGATGCCGCCGACATGCATGGAACCCGCCGGTCCCTGATGGTCCAGCCGCTCCAGCACGCCCCGCACCTGGGGGTCGCTCAGAAGGTCCCGTCGCAAGGCGCTGTTGGCCTCGGACTGCCGCCGCTCCCGGTCCCGTTCGTTCTCGCCGGGGCGAAACTCCACGGAGGGCGCCCGCAGCCCCATCATCACCCGTTCGATCGCCTCGTTGTCGACACTGAAGGTGCCGTTGGCCATCAACACCTGCTGCCGCGCCACACTGAGAGGATCGGCGCCGATTCCCAGCGCCCACTGCCCGAACTGATCGGAGTCGGAGGCCGCCTCATGCAGCCGTCCGAGGAAACTCTCTTCGTCGAGTTCGCCGGAGGCCGGGAACTGTGCCAGGGCCTCGAGATCGCCCAGCTGTTGCAGCCGGGTCTGGGCCAGATCCCGCTGTTCATCGTTGATGTCGGGAGACTCCAGAGCCGCCAGCAGACGGCGTTTCTCCCGCATCAACTGCGCCACACGGGCGACTATCCCGGCGATGGCTTCGGTATCGTCTATCCGTCCCTCGGTGGCGAGACGCAGGCGGGCCATCACCGCCTGCGCCTCGCTGCCGGTCATCAGGGACTCGACCAGGGTCATCTGATCGTCGCTGAGAAACTCTTCAAGCTGTGAGCGCTGGCTGCGCCACACTCTTCCCCGCTCTTCGGGCGACAGGTCGAAGAGGGCGTTGAAGACCTCGTCCTCGTCGTCGACAAAGAGCCCCTCGGCGCGCGCGATCAGCTGCACCACCGCCTCGTAGCGATCTGCCGGCTTCATCAGCAGGCGCGCTTCATACTCCTCCTGCGGATTCATGCCGGCATAGATGGCATTGAGGCGCGACTCTTGGGTCAGCGCCACATCGCGTTCCGCACGGCTGGCAGCGCGGATCACATCCAGCTGCGCCTGCTCCAGTTCGCGCCCGACCTCGGTGTAGATCTCCAGCCTGTCGAGCAGTGGCAGAATACGCCACAGCAGTCTCAGCCCCTCCTCCGCTGCCGCCCCATCGCCACCCCCGCCCACACGCATCAACAGCCGGGTCGTTCTCACGGGGGACCCGGCTCCCGGTATCAGCAGACTGGCAACGGAGAGCGCGTCACCCAGCGCCGAGCGTGAGTTAGCGACGCCGATACGCTGCTGAAACCAGCGCTCCAGCCACACACTGGTCTGCGCATTGACACCCTGGCGCAGCGTGCGCAGCGCCGATTCCGACCGCCCCCTCAGAAGTTCGACGGCGGTGGCGACCTCGCCCTCCCTGACCGCCGAGCTCAGTTGGACGATAACGGACTCGAGCCCAGCTCCAGATTCAGACGCCACGTCCGGTTCGTCGCGCCGCTGAAGCCCGGCGGAGACACCCCGCCGCTGCTGTACCACATGCGCCAACTCGTGGGCCAACAGCTCCCGCCCCTGACGTCCGGCAGGATCATAGCGTCCCGGTGCAAAGGCGATGTGATTGCGATAGGTAAAAGCCTGTGCGCCAAGGGCGCTTGCAGCGACTGCCCCGGCACCCCGGGTGTGCAGGCGCACATCCGAAAAGTCAGCGCCGAAACCGGCCTCGAAGCGGACGCGTTGCAACAAACCCAGGGGGCTTCCCGATCCCAATCCGGGCAAGGCGACTCGCTTCGACAGTTCACGACCCACAGCGGCAGTGGATCCCTCAGACCCTTTCATGCCCTCTGTGGCAGCCTTTACACTTCCTTGCCGCAGGGCATCCGGTTGCAACGCCTGACGGGCCATGTTGTCGGCATGTCGCTCTGCGCTGTCACCCCTGTTGCCCGTATTCAGCCGAGCCTGGATCACCCCTGCATGCAGCAGCTGCTGCATCGCCAGGTTGCCGGCCATCTGAAGCTGAGGTCTCTCCTGATTGACTGATATGGGTGATGACCGAGCCTCCGCTCGCTCCTGCCGTTCACTTGCTTTGGTGTAGGTTTTCTCTGCCATGGTCTGTCGCAAAACGGACTCAGCGTGAGACTTGAGCGAGCAGCGGATAGTAGTGCTTGAACTCGTTCGCACTCGGCATCTTGCCCTGCTTGATCAACTGCCGGGCGGTGGCCTGCAGCAGGGACTGCATGCCGACCGGCGTACCTTCCCGCGCGGAGAGAAAGGCCGCCGACAGGACGATGTTCTTGATATCGCCGCCTGCGAGGCGGAACTGGCGCGCCAGGAAAGCGAGATCCACATCCCCATCAAGTGGCAACTCGGGCGGCAGCATGCCACGCCAGAGCCGTTGGCGATGGGCCTCGTCGGGCAGTGGAAACTCCACCACGTAGTGCATGCGACGGGAGAACGCCTGATCGATGTTCTTGCTCAGATTGGAGGCAAGAATCACTACCCCGTCGTACTCCTCCATCTTCTGCAGCAGATAGGCGACTTCGATGTTGGCATAGCGGTCGTGGGCATCCTTCACCTCGGAGCGTTTGCCGAACAGGGCGTCCGCCTCGTCGAAGAAGAGGATGGCGTTGGAGGCGTGGGCGGTGCGAAAGATCTGATCCAGGTTCTTTTCGGTCTCGCCGATGTACTTGCTGACGATACCTGATAGGTCGATGCGGAAAAGCTCTAGCCCCAGTTCCCCCGCCAGCACCGAGGCGGTCATGGTCTTGCCGGTGCCCGAGGCTCCGGAGAAAAGCACCTTGAGCCCACCTGCCCCGCCGAAACGACGACCTAAACCCCACTCCTCGTAGACCCGATGGCGATGGGAGATCGCCGAGGCAAGCTCCTCCACCTGCTGCAGGACCACCGGCGGCAGTACCAGATCCTGCCAGCTGTAGCTCTGGGGTAGCTTCACCGCCAACCGACCCAGCTGGGCACTGGACCGGTTGCGGGCTGCCTCGAACAGCAGTTCGTCATCGACACGCCCGTCACCATTGCCACCCCTCAGCAGACGCATCCTGGCGCTCCACTCGGCCGCTTCGGAGATCTGTCCAGGCGTCAACTGGAAACGTTCTGCAACCGTCTGCAACCGGGAAGGTTCGACGGAGAGACCGCGCTGTTCCAGCTGTTGCCGCCACAACCGATGCCTGGCGCTGGGATCGGGAGGTTCCAGTTCGAAGGCGAGCAACTTCCCAGCCGGCAGCAGGCGCCCCCAGACCAGGCCGGGCGTACCAGAGAAGCAGATCCGTGGACTCGCCGCCTGCAGCTCGGCAATGAGACGAAAGGCGATAGTGGACGGCTCGCCATCCCGTTCGAAGAGCCGCTCCAGCGGAGAGATAAAGAGCAGCGCGCCGGTCAGGCGCTGCAATAGCAAAATTTCCCGCAACCCTTCGACAAAGGAGCCATCCTGCAGCGCCAGCGCCAGATCGATCTCCAGCAGGGGGAGATTGAGGCGCTGGGCAATGGTCCGAGCACCCTCACGACGGCCACTGCCTGCGGCACCCTGCAGCAGCAGCCAGGGGATCTGCTCCTGGGGTGAGGTGGTCAACAGCTGCGGCAAACGCTGCAGCGTCTCCGCCATTCGGCTCTCCCCCACTACCGCCACCGCTGTTTCAAAGCGGACATAATCGGGAAGGCGGCCGCCGCCGGGCAGGCCCAGTAGGTAGTCGGCCACCAGTGGAGTCAGCGCAAACCCCTGACCGAGCCAGGCCAGCTCCTCGCTGGCGGCAGAGGGGGGACGCAGCAGCCCCTTCCCGTAGAGGGTATTACGCGGCAGTAGGGCTTGGCGCAGCTCCCGTCGTTGCCGCTCGCCTTCACCGAAAAGACGGAGCGCCAGGTCATGGGTCGGGCGCTTGCGGGAGACGTCGTTGTTGAGGTAGGCGTAGAGAGTCTCATACTTGGTATCCAGCTCCGGCGCCAGCGCCAGCAGTAGCACCTTCTCCTCAGTGGTGGAGAGTCCGCCGGCGGTGATCAGCCGCTGCCAGGCGTTCTCCTCCCCATCCCCGTCACGACAAAGACGAAACTCCAGTTCGGCCTTGCGCGCCAGCGAGGCCAGCGTATCGGGATCGACTTCACCCAGATTGTCGCGCAGCAGATCGTCGACCTGGCGGTCGCTTACATAGAGACCGCGAAACTCGTCCAGGGAGAGCTGATAGCGCGCCCGCAGACGCAGGATCTCACGATGCAGCAAGAGGTCTAGCCAGGCCAGTCTCTGCAGGTAGGGGGATCGCCTTTCCATTCCTGTCATCCTGACTGATGGAGCTCGAACTCCAGATCCGGCAGCCAGCTCAGCCGGTAGCGACCACGCGCCAGACCGGTCATCCCCAGCACCAGCTGCAGGGGTGGACGGCCCAGCTGAACAATCCGCTGCGCATCCTCCCCCTCGCACCGGGCAGCAAGTTCGAGAAAGTTTCTGTACAGGTAGGGCAGACTGACACGCGAGAACCCAGGGAGCCGTCTCGCCAGCGTGCGCAACAGGCCATGGGCGAAGAGATTGAAGGTCAAATCGACCTGACGCGGTCCGCGGAAGGCGGGAGGCAGGCTCAGATAACCTATCTCATCGGACAGACGGTCGAGCCGGGCCAGGGTCTCGGCGATGGGATCGGTCGGCGGATCTTGAGCTGATAGCCCGTCCCAAGCGCTCAGTTCCAGTGCTCCCCAGGATTGATCGCTCAACGAGGATAGCCGGGGATCGAGCAGCAGCCGCTTCAGCGGAAGGCTGTCGAGCCAGTCGAAACGCTCTCGCAGCGCCGCCATCCGGTCGCTTCGAAAACCGCTAACCCCGAGCCATCCACCCGCGCTGTCGATCAGCAACGCCACCGGACCACCCTGACGGCGCACCGAGGCCAACACCGCCGTTTCGGAACCGGCGATCCCCGAGGAGAACTGCCAAGCGTGCAGCAACCCTGTCGCTCTCTGCAGCTGAGTAGTGGTCAGCCCTTCCTGCCAGCGGCTCAGCACCTTCGGCGTTACCGCCGGCGGGATACCGAGCAGCGTCCTCAGCAAAGGATCGAAAAAGAGGGCGCCTGCCCTCGGCTGTCCCAATGCCTTCATCACCAACAAAAGCCGCAGCAGGCAGGTGGAATCACCTGCTTGCGGATCTGGCCAACCTTCCGTGATCTCCTCCAAGGGCAGTGTATCGAGCAATGGCAGCAACAGAAATAGGCCCCCATGCCGGGTATGGACCCTGGGCACGGCGTCGCTCTCTGACGGGGTCTCCTGCCAGCCGGACGTGCTGCGTCGGACCACCCAGTGGACCAGGGCCTGCAGAGACGATGCCTCGACCTGTAACAGCGGCAACCAGCGGGCGGCTTCGCTGCCGAGCTTGCGATAGAGCTCTACCTGATTGCCGGACCTGAGATGATGCAGGATCTGTTCACCCTCAAGCGCATCCCTCCTGGTGAGAAAAACCAGCAACCTGGCCACCGCCTCCAGCAGCGGCACCAGCCAGGCTCCGCGGAGGCCTTCATCTTGGCCGAGTAGATCGAGCATGACTCTGAGGGCGAGACGAGATGACGAAGTGGTATCGAACAGCAGTTCAGGCCGACGTTGCAGGCAGGCGGTCACCCCATTCAGCAGGAGAGCCGGGGCCGCTTCACCGACGGTTCCAGCGAGGCCCGTCGATATCCGGGCCGCATCCTGATCATTGAGCACGGCCAGAAGGTCGTCCCGGTCGGATTCCGACATCCTCCCCAGCACGGCGCGGATATCAGCCTCCCCGTCACACAGCAACGTACGCGCCGCAGCGGAGAGAGGAAGCATGCGTAGCCCCTCGAAACGGCGGTAGTACCATCTGCCCCAGGCATCTCCGCGCAACAGGTCCCGCAGAAAGCAGGCGTGATAGGCACTGATGTCGTCAAACTGGACCACCCCCTCGCCACTGCCTGCGCTGATTGTGACAGCCAGTTCCTGCAGGATGCCGCGGGTCCACTGGCCGATCAGCTGCCGGGGATCGTTGTCGACATTGAGCAGCAGGTCGAGTTCCAGTCTTTGGATCAGAACGATCCGCTGCTCCCGGCTCCAGCCCTGTAGGGTGTGGGCCAGCGCTCCGGGGAGGTCGCGCTCGACCAGCTCATCCAGCTGCTGACGCAGGGCATCCGGATCCGGATGATCCGCCGCCACCAGATAGTGGGTCTCGAGCCGTCCGATAGATAGGGATCCGGTCAGAGCGGCCCCTCCGACCCTTGAGTTCGTCTCAGCCACGGGCAGCCCGGGTGGAGTCGTCCGACCCGGCAGGATCGGCCGCCACCCCCTCGGTGCGGCATAGCCCATCCAGCACCTGAATCGCGCCCTGGATGCGGAGCAGGGTCTCGCTCAGCTGTTCCCGTTCCCGTTCCAACCGGGCAAGTCGGCCGTAGCCTCGCTCCAGCTCCAGCCGCAGCTCATGCAGGCGTGACTCGATTTGGGATCTGTTCACCATGGTGTTCACCTCCATCAACGGGGTACCAACAGGTAGTTGGCGGAACCGTTGCGCCACACCCCGTTGCGGGGATTGTCGTTCCAGTATTTGAATTTGTAGCGGGCGGTAATCCGCCAGCTGCTGGCCCCGTTGACGGCAGCTGAGCACTCGATCTTCAGCAGGGCATTGTCGGCCTCGGAGTTCGGCTCGTCCTCCCCCATCACCCGGGGCGACACGAAAATGTTCCAGTCGCTGGTGGTACCCCAGGGCGCATTGACAATCCCGTTGTGAGAGACCGAGCCCGAATGGGTCAGTACCTGTCCCTTGCGCAGGATGCGGCCGTCCACGTCGAGCGCCGCCTGGGGTGTCTCGGTGCCGATGCCGATGTTGCCGCGCCGTCCGCAGATCAGTGCCTCGTACTCGGGGCTCTCCTCGTTGTCACTGAGCGGGCTTTCACGAAAACGGATGACGCCGCCGGCATCATTCATGTCGTAGAAGTTGAGGCTGGGGCTGTTGTTCTGATAGCCGCTCCAGATGCGGCCGCTGTCGCTGCCGAGACCGACGCTGAAGCCACCGTTGAGCGAACGCCGCACATCCAGTGCATAGGCGGGCGTAGCGGTGCCTATGCCGACCTGGCCGCCGATGCGTTCGCAGGCGAGGATCGGATCGGTTTCGGCTGAGGCGATGCGCAGGGTGTTGCCATCCGTGTCGTGGATGATGCGGAACCAACGGCTGCCGGTGCCGGCGTCGTCCTCGAAGGCGATGCGCGAGGACTGGGTGTCGGCGTCGGGACCGCGCAGGCTGAACGAGACTGAAGTGCTGGCGTCGCCCAACTGCAGATCGTGGTCGGGTGCGGTGGCACCGATACCGACACGACCGTTCTGTTTGACGATCAGGCGTGTCTCGCCGCTGCCGGCGTTGACCGTGTCGATCACCAGCCCCTCGATATTGGCCGTATCGTCGTAGTAGATGTCGGCCCCGTCCTGATCACTCTGGCGCAGGGCGAGCCGGCCGGAAGGGGCGCCGATGCCATCGACCTCCAGCAGCAGGGTCGGATCGTCATCGCCCTGGATGTGCAGCAGCTCGGCCGGCTGCTCCAGGCCTATCCCCACCAAGCCGTTGTCGAGCACGCTGAAGCGGGTGCGCAGGGGATCCCCATCCGCCTCCCCGGCCGGTCCGACAGCCAGACGGTTCTCACCATCCTCCGCCGCGCCGATCACCAGCTGCAAGTCGCGGCCTCCGGGACCGGGGGTGTTGTCCTCCACCCGTTGCAGCAGCAAGGGCTCGCGATCCCCGTTGCTGTCGCGAAAATCGATGCGGGTTCCGAACAGCTTGAGGTCACCCAGGGCGCGCAGGTTGCCCTCCACCCAGACCAGATCGACCGGACTCAGTCGCTCATCCTGCAGTACCAGGTCGCGATCGCTGCCGGTATCAAGCATCTGGGCTTCACAGGCGGCGCTGTAGCTGCCGCTGGTGGGAGGTGTGGTGGTGCGGTCGCGCAGGCGAATCAGGCCGTGCGCCGCATGGATGGTCTCCGCCACCACGCCCGCGTAGACACGTTCGCTGCGGCTGCGCTTGAGGGTCGACTCATCGGTGGTCTCCATGAAGCGGCCGGCAGAGCCCGCCACGCCCGGCTCCCAGGTAACATAACCCAGAGGGACCAGCCAACGCGCCATCCCGCTCTCGTCGGGCAGCTGCTGGAAAGGGATCGACTCGTCACACAGCAGGGGCTCAGAACTGTCGAAGTGGAGCAGCGCCTCCATGGCATCCACCGCCTCCCCCGCCAGGGAGAGCTTGCTGTGCTGAGCGGCATGGTTCATCTCCCCAACCACCGGCTCGAAGCTCTCCACCAGCCGGGCGAAGTCGTCATTGCCTTCGCAGGTCTCGAAACCGGCGGCGGCAGGGGTCGTCTCCTTCTCCCGGTAGCGCAGCCAGACCTTGACCGCCCCTTTCGTGGTGATCGCCTTCAACAGGTCGGGCGGCACCTGATAGGGGGCCAACACCACCAGCGGACGGCCGAACCCGTCCCAGGCGAAACCTGGCTGGATATAGACATCGACTTCGCCGCCACCGGCGGTGCTCTCCACCTCCATCAGCTGAAGCCCCACCGCGATACCCCAGGTGTGCCCCCCCAGGCGGTCCCGCGCCGACTGCTCGCGGTAGTAGCTTACCAGGGCCTGCAGATCCTCCGCCCCCAGGTACTGCCCCTCGTAGAACTGCGGACGTTCCGCGCCTATCGTCGACATGGCATACCTCCTCGCTCAACCGATCCGTTTCTTCAGCTCGTCGATCTGCTGCTTCTGCAGTTCGACGGTCTCCTTCAACACCGTGAGTTCCGCCCGCATCGTCTCCACCGCGCCACTATCAGCGCCGGTGGCACTGGCGGTGAAGCCCGATGCCAAACCTGCCACCGCGGCGAGCCCAGAGGGCATCGCCCTACCGATGAGGTCGCTGTTGATTCGGTCCAGCATCAATGTAGGCAGCAGGTTGCTGCGTTCCAGTTCGCTGAGGTAGGGCTCTCCGTTCTCATCCTTCATTCCCATCACGCCGTTGAACAGCTTCTTTGGGGTGAGTCGGCCGGGCCCCGCGGCGAAGGCACTGAAGGCGAGATTGGAAAAGGCCTTCGACTGGCCGGCATAGGCCTTGGCCCCGGCAAAGGAGGCCATGCCCAGCTTGTTGAAGGTGCCGAACTGGTGCAGTCCTTCCGGCGAGCCGATCTGCTCGAACCACTTCGTCAGCCAGGATGAGAGATCGCAGCAGCCCTGCTCCATCAGCTCCCGCATATCGCGCATATAGGGAAGCCAGGAGAGCCAGTACTGCAGATTGGGGAAGCTGGTGACGAACTTGCGCTCGGTGATCCAGTTGCAGACCTGCAGCACCTTGCAGTCCCGCTTGCGTATCGTAACCTTGCCCAGCACCAGCCGGGGATCATCGCTGCTCTCGCATAATGGCAGCAACACACTGCACAGACAGTCGATCAGGCTGTAGTACCAAACCACTCCCACCACTTCCAGCCGCTCGGTGATTGCATCGCGATAGGTATCGGGGGTGTATTGATCCGGATCGGGCTCGGGACAGACCATCCGCTGCAAGCGTTCGACCAGAGTGCAGTTGTGTGAGGTGTGATTGGATAGAATATCGAGCAACGCCCCCTTCAGACGGCAGCAGAGATCGTAGAGCTGGGCCATTTCCATCTCCTCGTAGTCGGCCAGCTCAGGGGCGAAGCGGATTAAGTAATCGAAGAAGGGCTGGGAGCAGGCAGCGAAGCGCTGCGACATGGCGCCCCCCTGGCTCTCTTTCTCCTGGCCGGGCGGCACCCGGCAGACCTCGAAGCTGTAACCCTCGCAGAGTAGGGTGGGTTCACACTGCGCTGGCTGCGGCTTGGCGCTGCTGCGTGTCTGAGTAGTGTCGTCGCAGTCGCAACCGCCGCTGCTGCCGCAGTCGCAGGGGCGGCAACGCGCCTCGGCGGTGGCATTGCGCAGCGCGGCGATGCCACGGGAGGGGGTCTCCTGATAGCGGATCATCAACAGCCACTCCTCGGTCTCGTCAGCACACCCCTGGTTGCCGTGGTAGGGAGGGTCGCAGGGCTGCACCCGGCGCTCCCCCTCGAGACAGGCCTGGATCAGGCTGCAGACATCCACCGACTCATCAGCGCAGACCACGATATCGTCGCCGCAGGGACTGAGTCCGTAACCGGAGGAGACCCGCACCAGGTTGTCACAAGGGTCGCAGCTCAGCTCCAGACCGCAGACCACGCCCCAACCGTGGAGTTGGCGATTGTGCAGCCGCTGCTTCTTGACCATGTACTGATCCAGCCGATTGAGATCCTCTTCGGTCAGCAGCTGGCCGGCAAAGAAGCGGGGACGGCAGAGACACTCCAGTCCGCCGCAACTGCCACAGGTGAGTTCCGATACACTGTCGGTACCGACACTCTGGCGGTTGGCCGCCCTCTGATAACCCAGACGGGTGGCTCTGCTGGTCGTCTTGCGATAGGTGTAGTTGGCCATGGACGACTCCCTCAATCTATACGGATCAGGTCACGGATATCGGCAAGGACCGACTCGGTGACTCCCTGGACATTGCGCAGTTCATCGACGTTGCGGTAGGGACGCCCGGCGATGATTCGCTCCGCCAGAACGTCGCCGATACGCGGCAGGGCTTTCAGCGCGTCGAAGCTACCGGTGTTGACATCGACCTTGTCACCCGGCGCATCCAGCACGGAGAACCAGCTCTCGAAGAGGCCACCTTGCACCCCATGGGTGCTGCCGGCCGGACGGTCGCCGCTGGGCAGTTCGCCGCGTACGAACTCTGCATCCACCGCCCGGCCATCCTCGTCGAGGACGAAATCGCCACGCAGTACCATCCAGTGCTCCCGTACCGAGAGGATGAACTCCAGATACTTCACCTCGGGAATGAAGGCTATCGCCTGCGCCGGACTCGGCACCTGCTTGACCTTGGTGATGACCCCCTGCGCATCCTTTTCGACCACCTCCACCGGTACCACCACCCCGGGTACCGCGCAGCGACAGATCATCTGCACACGATCGGTTGTAACCGGGTGCGGCAGCAGCATTTGGTAGATATGCTGGGCATCAATGCGGTCGGCCATCACCTTGCGGCTGAAGACGATCACCGCCCCCGGCAGCGACTGGCCGTCCTGCAGCTCCACATCGGCGAAATGGTTGTTGTAACTCCCGTGGCGCCAACTCAGTGCAATGATCTGAGTCAGTTCCCGTTCCAGTCCGACGCCATCCTGACCATCCTGACCATCCTGACCATCCTGACCATCCTGACCATCCTGACCATCCTGGCCGTTTTCTCCATCCTGGCCATTGACTCCGTCAGCACCGTCTTCGCCGTCGCATCCCCTTGGGATCTCCAACACCAGCACCCGCTCGCCGGCGATCTCCTGAATCTCTGCCGATCCTGACTGGTCACAGGCCACGAAGCTGGCTTCCACCCGGTCGATGCCGGCACCCGGCTCGCCGCCACCGCCCGGCTCCCGTGCACAGAGGCACTTGACCACTTCCGCCAACAGCTGGGTGCTGGGCAGCAGCGTCCGGTGGCTGCGCAGATCGAGACGGGCAATGCCGTTCTCAGCATCGTCGTCCGGGTCGGGCGCCCCCTCCTCCGGTATCGCCAGCAATCGATGGCCCGGGCGATAGCGGGTGATGGTGGCCAGCACCAGACAGTCTCCCTGGTCACAGTCGGGACAGCCCTGCAGAGACTGCCAGAAGTTGTCGCAGCAGGGCTCCTCCGGTGAGGTGGATGGCTCCGGCAGCTCCGGATCGACCAGCAGCTCCAGATCCCAGGACTCCAGGATACGGTTGGGAGCGCATTGGGTGGCGTCGCAGCCGCACTCGTCGTAGAGCACAGGAATCTCTTCGGTGGGGCACTCCCGGTAGCGGATACAGAGCTGCAGGATATGCTCTTCGTCATCCCCCTGCTGTGCCGCCTCATACAGATCCTTGAAGGCTTCGAAGCGGTTGAGGTCGATGCACTCACGCTCGGCGACCAGGATCTCACGGCCACAGCAGTCGATGGCGCTGCCCGATTCGATACAGACGTAGTGGTCCTGGCACGCTTCGCTCGCATGGGGTGTCACGCCGAGACCGCACACCACCCCCGAGCCGTGCAGACGTTGGTGGTGGTGGCGCAACTTATCGATCAGGTAGCGCTGTTCGTCGGTGAAATCACGCTCCACCAACAGTTTGCCAGTGAAATAGTGGTTGCGCTGAAAGGGCCCGATGTCACACTCGGGACAGGCAATCTGAGAGGACTTGCCCAGTGATGTTTTCATCGTGACATCTCCTTGTTGATGCTCTCGCTCGCCCGGTATCCGCAGATCCGGATCAGTTCAATTGGGTGCTGCCGCCCACCCGGGCCTCCACCCCCACTGCCATCGAGGGTCCGCCCCGTTTGTGCGGCGGCGAATCCAGCACGGTGGCCCTGCCCAGCGGCCCGTCGCCCAGACGTACCCCCTGCGGATAACGCCCGACCACCGCATCCAGTCCGATGCTCGACTGGAAACCGATGCGGAAGCGGGGCTCCACATAGATCATCTCGTACCGGGTGTGCGCCGGCTTCTCCGTCTCGATCAGCTGCTCCAGGGCCCGACGTAGCGACTCCGAACGGCCATAACAGGCAGGTACGAAGACAGAGAACCTGTGGGCGTAGACATGGAACGGGTCGCGCAGGGGATCCTGGGTGGTGATCAGCTGGCTGCCACTGACCTGCGCCCCCTGATCAAGCTGACTACGGTTGACGATGCGCCTGCCCCAAAGCACCGCCTGGTCTCCCAGGCGCCCCTTGTCCAGGTAGAGCCACCGGCGCAGCTGGTAGTGCTCCAGAATCAGGGGCGGCGGCTGCCAGTAGCAGAGCGGAGGGGAAGTGGAAGGACAGCGCCCGCGCGCTGGACGACAGCTTGTGCTGGGACTGCTCCCCGCGCAGCAGCGGCTTTCGGGTTGCATGCCAAGATAGGCCAGCAGCTTTCGATGCAGCCCCACGCGGGTACCCCGTTGATGCAGGGTCGCCGCGGCATTCTTCAGCCAGCTGCGCCGCCTCGCCTCCGGCCACTGCCGGTCGAGTTCGAGTCCTATCCAGCTCGCCAGCCAGCCGAGAAAGTCCCCCCGTCCCGCTGCGGCCGGAGTGGCCATGGGATCGAACAGTGCAGCCTGTTCGTCGAGTCGCCGCTCGATCTGCCGCAAAGGGGTATCGAACAGGCTCAACAGCCGATCCGTGAAATCGGCGCCGGCTGGATCCTCAGCGAAGATGGCCGGCAGATAGCGGCGCAAACTGATGCGGGGAAACTCGATACGCAGGGCCTCTACGGAGGGCGTCGCCTCAGCGTTCGATTCGAAGACCAGAGAGAGCCAGAGATAGCGCCCGGGCGGAGCAGTGATCAATCCCTCCCAGTCGCTGTCCCGCAGATCATGGAGGGTATGCCGGGAGCTCCAGCTCTCCTCGGACAGCGCCTGGATCTGGCTCAGGGGCAGCGGCACCTCTGCGCTGTAGGTGCGCAATCGCACGCGGCTCCCTGCCGGCACCGTACCGGTGACGACCACCCGATGCCATTGACACTGGTGGATGCCGCTGTCGAGTGGCTCGCTGAGATAGATACCTTGATGCAGATAAGCCGGCGCAGGCACCTGGGGCGGCTGCGCCCGGGCGTTACCCTGGGGGTCGAACCAGGCCGGCTTTCCGTTGCAGAGGGATCCCAGTTCGAGCCAGCCCTCGGCCTGCACCTTCACCGGCAGCTCGGGAAAGGCCTCTGCCGCCTCGGCCGGTGAGCGCAGGATCTCGCGAGAGTTGCCCTCGAGAGTGGTGCGCACCACATGGGGCTTGATGCCCTTCTCCAGCACATAGAGCCGCTCCTGGCAGTCGATGGCGATCTCGCTCGGCTGGTTGAAGCCCTCCACCATGCCGAGCCAGACACCGCCGCTGTTGAAGCGGTGCAGGCAACGGTTGGCGGTGTCGCTCACATAGAGCCGTCCGGCACGGTCGAAGGCCAAGTCGTAGGGGCTCCAGGGGTGGTCCAGCGCCGCTTCCAGGGACGGCCGCCATTCACTGCGCAGCAGATAGCCTCGCAGACTGATGAGGGCGATACGACGGTTGCCGGTGTCGCAGACATAGAGGGTATCGCCGCGAATGGCGATGCCGTGGGGATTGGTGAAATTTCTCGCTCCACTCCCCTTGCCGCCGAGACAGTCCACGGCCTCGAAGCGGCAGGCACAGCGGTCGAAACTCTTCAGGATGCCGCTGCCCGCCTCCAGCAGGTAGAGGCTCCAGTCGGGCCCCCAGGTCAGGTGGCTGGGCAGGGTCAGGCCGCCGAAGCTGCCCAAACCGTCGGTGAGCGAGCGACCGCTGCCGGGGGCCAGGGCAAGCGTCAGCATTTCCCCCAGCCGATAGCGGTCAAGCCCC
The DNA here is from genome assembly GCA_037384425.1 of Candidatus Thiodiazotropha sp. Lineage (GTDB taxonomy): Bacteria > Pseudomonadota > Gammaproteobacteria > Chromatiales > Chromatiaceae > Thiodiazotropha. The sequence goes on from JARROA010000003.1 coordinate 23,406, forward strand.
TCAGTCTGCTGGGCGTGCCAACCAGTGCGGGCGTCCAGATGCCACCAGCTGGGATCGTGGGGCGGCTGCGGTACCCTCGGTTGTGGCCTGTTGCGGGTCGACATCACCATCTCAGGTCACCTGGATATCGTGTTGGGTGGAGAAGAGCAGCACATCCTCATCCAGGGTGATGTCGCTGCACTCCGGCACCTCCTCGCCATCCAGGGTCATGCTCAGCTGCTGGATGCGCTGCACCCCATCGATCTCCAATACCCGGCGATAGACCAGAGAGAAGTAGACATCGCCACCGAAGGGCCAGCCCTGGCCATCCTCACCGCCCTTCAATGGGTGGAAGTAGTCACTCAGGGCGTTCTGAATCGCCTCTTTCACCTGCGCCACATCGGCGCTCGGCAGGGCGATCACCTCGGAACGGACTGAAATCTCCGTATAACTCGGACGGATCACGTAGAGTTCGGTGGTCAGCAGGCGGCGTTCGTTGAGACAGGCACAGACGCTACGCAGGGTCCCCTCGCTCGGCATTGGGTCGGGGCGGTCGCTGTCGGGGACCACAATCACCGTCACCACGCCGGGCACCTCGACACCGGGAAAATCGGGATGGCGCAACGGAAGTGCCTTGGCCCGTCGTACCGTGCCGACCTGCTTGGCCAGGGATTCGAAATCTTCAGCGGTGACAGCACGATCCTTGTTCTTCAAAGCCTGAGGAGCGCGCAGCTTGGCCTCTTCCAGGGTCTCCTCGTCGCGTCCGGAGTGGGCCGCCCGCAGATTGCCGATGCCGTTGGCGTCTAGTCCGTTGATATGGGTGAGCAGGGCACTGATCTTACCTGCGGTCACATTGCCCTGTTTTCCGCCACCGATACGGTAACGTCGGGCGATCACATTGGCCGCAGGATTGGCCGGGTTGGCCACCGGGATGGCGCCATTGCGGCCATCACCGAACCAGACCTCGCCGGTGGTGCGGTTGAGCCGGTAGTGGGTATCGCTGGCGGAGGAGGCATAGAAATCGTCCACCTCGATCCAGGTGACGTAGCCGTCCCCCTCGTCCACCTCCAGCGAGAGGCTGTCCGCCAGCACCGGCGCCGCGGAGAGATGGAACTGCTGATTTGGCCGGCCGTTGCTGCCGCCGAGGACCTCGTCGCTGATGGTCTCCGCCTGCAGCGCCTCCACAGTGTTGATGCGCAGCGCCAACAAGCTTGGCGGACGCTCGTAGGCAGCACGTTCGAGGCGGGCCCTGATCCAATAGCGACTGTCGGCGAAGGCACCGATACTGGCACTGGCCAGGCTCCCCTCGGCCGGGGTCTTGAGTTGAATCAGCCCCGAGCGGGTGAAGGCCCGAGTGGCGTCGGCGAGCAGATTCAGGGAGCGCCACTCACTGCCAGCCCAATATTCCCAGATCATCCGTGCTGAAAGTGTGTCCGTCCCCTCCGCCTCGCTGCAGGTGTAGGTGGCGGTCTCGCTCCCCTCGTCGGCGACCCAGAGGGTTAGGTCGAGATTGGTCTCGGGCAGGTCGGCGGCGGCATCGAAGCCGAGCAGCAGGGCACTGCCAGCGGTGGCCAGGGGACCAAAAGGCGCGAAGCCCTCCATCGCACCGGCGTTTTCGGCGCTGAGATCTCGGTAGGCGTAGCCGTCGAAGCTCTGCACCGCATCGAGCTCCGCATTGAGGGCGATCAGGGGCCGTTCGGTCTCGAACATCACCGGTGTGCCGCCGCTATCGGCCGCCACCTGGGTACCGCTGGGGATGGTGACGCTCTGCTGCGGATGGGTCGTCACCACCGGAAAGCTGATCTCTGCCTGCGCCGGCTGCGCCGGGTTGAGCTCAATGCCCAGCAGCTGTAGAAACTTGAGGTAGTTGAGCTCCGGCACCTTTCCCATGCGATAGAGCAGCATCTCACTGAGCCAGGCGAAGAGCTGCACCAGGGTGATGCCGGGATCGCTGTCGTTGACGTCACTCCAGACCGGCTGCCACTCCGGTGTGTAGCGGGCGATGCGGGTACGCATCTCGGCGACGATGTCGTCGTAGCGTCTGTCATCGATGACCGGGATATGCTTCTCCAAGGGCATGATCACTGTCCCTCGTTGATGTAGAAGGGGTAGACCAGGTTATTCAGCGCATTGTTGGCGCGGATGCGGTAGCTGAGCCGGATCAACAGCAGGTTCTCCTGCTCCGGGGTGGTCTCGGTCTCCACCGCCAGCACATCGATGCGCGGCTCGTATCGCACCAGCGCCTCACGCACCCGGTTGACCACCAAGCTGCGGGTGAGACTGTTGTTGGGCTCGAACACCAGGTCATGGATGCCGCAGCCGAAATCGGGCAGCATCACCCGTTCGCCACGGGCGGTGCCGAGGATCAGATAGATCGACTCCTCCACCCGTTGCTCATAGTTCGACTGGGCGATGCCACCCTGGGGGGTCACCTGAAGGGGAAATTTCCAGCCGACCCCGAGAAAGTCGCGTCGCAGGCTTCGATCAATGGCCATCCTCGCTCTCCTAAGGCACGCTCATGACTACGCCGTTGACCCTGAGGGTGCCCAGGATCGAGACGTTGCCGGTGACATCCAGCGCCCCGCCGATCGAGACGCCTCCCTGCAGCTGCGCAGCGCCGGCCACTGTGAGCTGTTGCTGCACCTGCAGATCACCGTCGATGAGCAGATCCCCCGCCAGTTCGACCCGACCGCCTGCAGCCGGGCTGAGGACAATGTCCCCGCTGCTGCCAAGGGTCAGGCGCGCGCCGCCAACGGCGAGATCGATCTCAAAACCGCTCCCCTGCTGGCGGATGGCGATCACCCCTTGCTCCGCCGTCAGTGCGGCGTCCTTCAGGTAGAGACGGATCTCTTCCGCCTCGGTCTTCTCCGGCGGCTCCATGGCGAGGCCGGCCCGGTCGAGCTCGCCGGCGGCGTATACGGTGAAATCGGCGCTGGGGGGACTGATCCCCTCATGCGTGATACCCGCTGCATCGGTAGCAGTGAAGAGGCAGCGCACATGGTAGCTGGGCGCTCCGCTCAGACGGTCTGTGGCGAACTGGTCCTGCCCCGAACTGTCCTGCTGTCCCATGGCCACCAGCAGGTTCTGCCAGAGCCCCTCCTGGTAGGCCAGGGGTTCGGGTTCAGGCTCGCTACCCTGCGGCATCCACTCCTTTTGCTTTGAGTCCCACACCTCCAGTGTGCTACCGGTACGACGGAACAGACGGTAGCCGAACTGCTGGGCCTGAGCCGGTTCCAGCACGCTGCCGTCGGGAAAGGTCACCGCTTCGCACTGGAGCCCGATCGGTTTCTCTGCCAAGAAGCTGTAGCCGGTGATGCCTTCGACCTTGAGTTCGGGGATGGGGACGCTGAGAGCCATGGGTCAGAGTCCGAAGGTGTTACCGGGGGCCGGTGTGTAGGCGGAACCGACCACCGACTGGGCGATCAGGGTGGGAGTCTGCACCACGCCACTGAAGACGGTCAGCGGTGCGGTGATGTTGAGCGCGGCACTGGCGGTCAGACTGGCCTGCATGCAGTTGAGGTTGACCATGCCGCTGGAGACGGTGAAGGTGATGCCAGGTGGGGCGTCGCTGACACGGATCTCATTACCGCCTGCGGTCTTGATGCCGATGGCGGCGGGGGTGTCATCGAGTTTGACCTCCTGACCCCCGCTTGTGCGGATGGTGATGCTGGCGGGTGCCGAGTCTTTCAGTTCGATCTGATGCCCACCGGCGGTGAGGATCATCACCCGCTCCTGGCCGCTGTTGTCATCGAACTCCAGAGTGTGGCCGCTGACAGTGCGTAGACGCCGCACACTGGGATTGATGTCGCTTTCGGGGGGACGCTGCTGACCGTTCCAGAGGAAGCCGATGACAAAAGGATGGTCAAAATCGCCATGCTCGAAGGCTACCAGCACCTCATCGTCGATTTCCGGCATGAAGAAGGCGCCCCGTTCGTTGCCTGCCATGAAGGCGGCGATGGGGGCCCAGGCACTGCGTTCGCCCTCCGCCAGCCAGGGAAACTCAACCTGGATGCGCCCCTCGCCTGCCGGGTCGTCCCGATCCTTCACCACACCGATCACCACTCCAGGGAAACGGCTCATGCGCCACCCCCGCTCTCGTCTTCCCGGCGAGCATTGAAGCGCACTGTGTAGCCCCGGTCGTTCATGGTGTGGGTGGTCTCGGTGATGAAATAGGTACCGCTGAAGCGTGCCCCCAGCTGACTGATCTCTACCCGCTGGCCCGCCCGCAGGTCGGGCAGCCCGATGCAGGTAGCGCTTGCCTTGACCATCTCCTTCTCACGTTCCTGCAGGATGGCTATGGCCCGCTGTCTGGCCTGGGCCTGGGTGAAGACCGGCTCGTCGACCACCACCTCCTCGCGCGGGTCGCAGCGCTCCAGCAGCTCGTGCAGGTCCCGATTGCGGCTGAGGCGTCGGTCGTTGAGGTCTACGGTGACGCTGATCGGCTGCCGGCGGCGGCGGTTCCAGCCGTTGACGGTGACCGATTTGACCTGATTGGCGGTGGTCAGGGTTGGTTTGAACTCCATCAGGGTGCGGCCCCAGGCCAGCTCGTAGGTCACATCGCGCAGCCCCGCCTGGTCGCCCCCCTGGGAGGGTCCGAAGTAGAGTTCACGCCCGTTCTCCCCCTCCCGCACGAAGACCACATAACCCCGCTCCCGGGCTCGTGTCAGCAGGAAGTCGATGTCGTACTGGTTGCGCTGGGCCACGTAGTCGATGGGACTCTCGTCGGCCTTGGCGTTGGCGTCGGTGACGATGGGCAGCGGAAAACGACTGCGGCCACTCTGGCGGTCGCGCAGGGTGGCAATGTTCTCGGCGATTTCTGAATCCTTCTTCTCGGTCCAGGCAGTGGTGTACTGCTTGCGACGCAGCTGATGCAGCACGTTGAGGCCGCGCACCATGAGAGTGGGTGCGCCGCCGCCGTTGAAGCTCGGCTCCATGGTGGTGAAGGTGCCGGTCATCATAGTCCTGAGATCACCCACATAGCCCATGCTGACCTGCACCTCCTTGTTGCATGGCTCGAACAAGCGGTGGAGATGGCTGTCGCTCCCCTGCAGGGTATCGCTGGTCTCGGCACCGACATATTTGAAGTCGTTGTTGACGTCGTCCCAGTTGCTGACCGTCAGCTCGAAACTGTCGATCTCCTTGATGCTGTCCTTGTAGGTGCACTGCAGGACGTCGCGCAGTACGTCCCGCGGCAATCCCACCCCCTCGATGCGAATCTCGAACTGGGGTACGTAGAAGCCGCCTTGGGCCCGGGATGCATCGCTCAGTGTCACCACGCTCATCGTTTCCTCCTCACTCGATCGGCGGGATGGTGAGAAAACGGCCCGGGTCGATGCGCCGAGGATCCTCAACCCCGTTCTCCTCGGCGATGCGCCGCCACTCGGCGGAACGCTGGTAGTGAGTGGCGGCGATGGCGCTGAGGGTCTCGCCTCGCTGGATCACATGGGCCTGGGTACGGTCCGGCGAATTGAGGTTGAGCTGCTGCAGCTGTTCATCCAGGGTCTTGTACTCGCGCAGTGTGACAGTGAGGGTGGCGCGCAGGGGGATCCCGTCCGGGTTGAACAGGGTGAACTTCTGATCCACCTTCTCAACCAGGCACTTGAAGCCATTGCGGCGCTGGTTGCCGATGTGGCTGGAGACATCGTTGCCGGGAAACTTGTCATTCCAGATGAATTCGCAGACTGGTGGCGCATGACGGCCCGGCTCGATCTTCACCAGCTCGTAAATGCGGTCGGTCAGGGTGGTGACACTGGTGGCGCCGCTGCCCATGCCTTGGTCTGTGGTGTCGAAGAAGAGTTCCAGGGAGAGGGTCTCATTCTGCCCGCGCACGAACTGCAGCAGGGGGGAATCGAGACCGGGGATATTGATCTCCGCCAACTGGGCGTTCTTGCGCAGGCTCAGCTCCTTGGGATTGAACTGAACCGGGATGAACTCCATCTCCGCTGGCGGTCCTTGCCAATTGGCGACGATCATGGCGGGTTGTGGCTGTTCCATCAATCACCCCCCCGCAGTTCGGCCGCCACGCCGCTGCCGATGCGTTGTTCGCTGGCGACCCGCTGGCTATGGGCGGTCTGCTCATCAACCGCGACCAATACCGCCTCCACTAATAGCTGCACTACCCGGGGAGAGAGTAGTGCCCGGTCATCCACCGCCTGTACCTTGCTGAGGATCTCGCCGATGTCTACATCCATGGTTATACCCCTTGGTTGATGCCGAAGCTGAGGGCGGCGGCGCCGTAGCCTACATAGGGCACCTGCCACAGTCCCTCGTGGGCGATTTCAATCGCCTCGATGGCCACCGCGCTCTGCCCGGCGTTGAGGGTGGGGCCGGTGTAGCGCACCGGCAGGCCGCGGCGGAAATACCAGATGTTGTTGGGAATGTGCAGATCGTTCTGTAGTACGATGATGCCGTCGCGCCGTTTACCCTGGCCCTCGGCGAAACCGTAGTGCCAATCCCACAGAGCGGTGCCGGCCCCTACTCCCTTTTTCAGGGTGAGGTTCTGCCACTTGACCCGGGTCGGAAATTTCAGGGTGGTGCCGTTGCGCCCCCCCTCCTCGATCTCCTCCATGTCGAGGGACATCTCCAGTCCGCTGCACTCGGAAAAGCCGCCCAGGGCGACATCGGTCACGGCCGAAATGGCAGCGCTTTTGACCGAGGTCCAGGTGCTTGTGGTATCCAGCAGGCTGATGAGGAAGTTGTGGCTCATCAGTGGATCTGTGCGCAGCCCGAGGGCGCCCAATGCGGCCATCAGCCACCTCCCTTGAGTGTGTTTTCGGCGGCAATCTCGAAGGCGTTGCCGCTACGCCCGACCCGCAGCACGATGAACTCGAAGGGCTTGGCCGGTGCCACACCGATGTCGACCCAGAGATGGCCCAGATTGCGTTCGTCAGGCGGGTTGTTCTCCTCATCGCACTTGACGAAGAGGGACTGCTCCACGCTGTCGCCGGCCAGTGCACCCTGCTGCCACAGGGCGATGAGAAAGCTCATCAGGGTCAGCCGCAGTTTGTTGCGGGTGTCGTGGTCGTTGGGTTCGAAGGCGGCCCACTGAACAGAGAGCTCCACCGCCTTTTTGATCATCAGCATCAGGCGGCGCACATTGACATATCGCCAGTCGGAATCGCTGCTCAGGGTGCGCGCCCCCTGGATACGTATCCCCCGACCGGGCATGCCGCGGATCAGGTTGATCCCCTCCTGGTTGAGCATCCCGTGGCGTTCGTCATCGAGCATGAGTGTGAGATCTTGGCACCAAGCCAGCGGACGGTTGGCCGGCGCCTTGTGCACACCGCTCTCCCGCTCCGCCGCTGCGTACTGACCCAACACATGGCCACTGGGGGGAATCTCCCGCGTGGGCTCGGCCACCCCCCGCAGAGGGTCGATCACCGACAGCCAGGGGTGGTAGAGGGCAGCATATTTGCTGTCGAAGCGCTGGCGCCAGGCGCGGATCGGGGCTATGCCCAGGTTCTGGTCACGGGCGGTCTCGTAGGGGGGGTCCAGCACGGCGATGCGGTCGCGCCTTGCCTCACAGTGGGCCACCAGATCAGCCTGTATCCGATAGATACCCTGCGTATCGAAGATGGGCGGGGCATCGATAGCTGCCGCGCCGACGGGCGCTGCCGTGGGGGGTGCGACGGGTGACAGGCAGGGGTCGGGCTCACAGGGGGGCAGAGGTGCCCTGACCGCCACGGGACGGGGCTGGATATGCAGGTCGGGCAGAGCCAGTGTCGCCACCTCGGCGACCTGGTCAAGGGCACGGAAGCCCCGCGCCCCCGCCGCCTGGTTCGCGGCATCATCGCCCGCCTGCCAGGGTGAACCGGCGAAATCCTCCACCCGCAGCCTGGAGAGGGCGTCTTCTCCCCCCTCCAGCGTCAGTGCAGCTCCGGGGGTCACCGAGAGCGGGACCCATTGTTGCAATGGATCTGTCTGAAACAGCTGGTGGCGATAGGCTGGGTGGAGTCTCTCATCGAAAGGGGGTCTCAGCTCCTCAATCACCAGCAGCGGCGGCGCCGCGGGAAAGGTGCCGTCAGTGCTCACCTCGGTTGGGTATTGCGGTTCTCTCAGAACTTGGGGTCCGTATCTGTCGCTCTCGGGAATCAGGGAGAGCCCTTCGTAGACCGCCATTGGCCGTCCGCGATAGGTGAGCGCCAAGGTGTAATCCTGGGTCTCCAGCTGAATCTCCCGGTCACTATCGAAACCGCTCAGCGCCGCTTGATAGGGCAGTGCCCATTGGGAGTCGTCGCTGACCCAGGTCAGCCGCTGTCTCACCGCATCAACCTCCGACAGCACCCGCCAGGCTTCCACGCCCCCCTGTGAGAGCCGCACCAGGCTGCCGCGAGAGAAACCGCTGACCGAGGAAACCCCAGCTCCCTTGGCGTCGGCCTGTCCTGCAGCGATCACCACCTCTGCGGCACGCCTTGGCGACAGGGTCAGGCCGATGGCGTTACCCCAGCTCCCGGAGGTCACCGCCCGCAGCCGCCAGACCGGTACGCCGCCGGGAGTGCTGATGGACAGGGAGGCGTGACGCACCCCCCCGGCGGGATCACGGCAGGCCACCCGCACTACCCAGCAGCGGCGGCCACCGTTCTCGAAGAAGCCCCGTACTGCATAGGCCAGAAAAGCGTTACCACTGAAGTCGCCGAAGTGGGCCTGAAACTGGCGCCATGACTGTACCGGTACCGGAGTATCCACCGGACCTCGCTCAGCGATGCCGACAAAGCCGGGAACGTCGCTGCGGATGGCGGCAATGGCCCCCTCCCCCGCATCGAAGCGCTGGTAGTAGACTCCGGGTGTCTGATAGGTGGTCAAGACGTCGGCTCCCCGGTCAGATCTCTAGGGTCAGACCTTCGTGAATCAGCTCGATGGTCTCGATCGCCACCTCGTTGCCGCTGGCATTGAAGCTGGGAGCCTCGATCTTGTTGGGCCAGGCGTTCTCGAAGTTCCAGCGCATCACATCGTTGCGCTCCTCGTCCATCAGAATCACGGAACCGTTACGCCGGTCTGCCACCCCATTGACGATATTGCCGTACCAGTCCCACAGGGCACTGTTCTGGGTATAGCCACGCTTGAGGGTGATATTGGCGTATTTGCGCAGGCCGATGAGCTTGCGCACCGTGAGGGGGATGTCGGTCCCCTCCCGATAGTCCACCGAGTCGCCGTCGCTGGAGAGGCCGCTACATTCGCTGAAGCTGCCCGCCTCCAGGCCGTCGATCTCGATACGAAAGTTAAAGCCGCGATAGGGATCGGTGCGTTCGCCGGTTGCCATCTCTTTCCTCCTAGATCAATCTTCCGCGTGGGCGGTCCAGAGTCCGATGCGTATGATCACGAACTCGGCCGGTTTCACCGGCGCCACACCAATCACGCAGATCAGGCGCCCGTTGTCGATATCGGTTTGGGTCATGGTGGTGCGGTCGCACTTGACGAAGAAAGCCTCTTCCGTCTTGGTGCCCTCAAGGGCGCCGTTGCGCCAGACTACGGTGAGGAAGTTGGACACCGTTCGGCGCACCCGCGCCCACAACGGTTCCGCATTGGGTTCGAACACCACCCATTGCAGGCCCCGGTCGATAGAGGCCTCGATAAAGATCAGCAGGCGCCGCACGTTGACATACTTCCAGTCGCTGTCACTGGTAATCACCCGTCCGCCCCAGATCCGTATGCCGCGGTTGTCACGGCGAAAATCGCGAATCACATTGATATTGACTGGGTTGAGGATGTCGTGCTCGCCCTTGTTGAGGCTGCGCTGGAGACCGGTGATGCCGCGCACCACCTCATTGGCTGGAGCCTTGTGCACGCCCCGTTCGATGTCAGTTCGGGCGTAGACTCCGAGCATATGGCCGCTGGGAGGCAGCGAATAGTCAGCCACCTGCGCCAGGTTGGTCGGATAGGGATCGGGCACCAGCAGCCAGGGATGGTAGAGGGCCGCATATTTAGTGTCGAACTGCTGCCGCTGTGCTTGTATGTCGTTCAGTGAATCGTTGGGGGGCGGGGTACCGTCGAGCACCGCGAAGCGGTAGCGCATCAGCTCACAGTGATTGATGAGAGTGCCTTGCATACGGCTGCTGGTACGCCCGGGACAGGCCACCAAACTGATATCGTCGTGATTCCTGAAACTGAAGAGTCCGGTGCGGTTGGCCGGCTCCCGGTCATCGACACCGATGTAAGTGGCATCGGTGATGGTGTCCACCGAATCGTTACCGTGAATCAGGGCCTGACGGGCGGGCTGTTCGCGTCCGTCGGGAAGGATGTCGACCAGGATCTCTGGGCCCAGACGAACCGATTCCAGTTCCGCCTGGTTGGCGGCTTGGTCGCGCACCCGGATATACCAGGATTCACCCTCTGGCCGGCGGTCGGAGAGGCGAAGATCGCCATCGATGTCGCCCACCACCCGCTCCACGTAGCGACTGTGGCGATGGTCCAGGGAGAGATGGCGGAAAACCTCGCTGGCGATCACCGTATCGTTACGCGAAGGCAGCGCCGGATCGGGTTGTCGCAACAGCATGACGCCAAGGCGGAACTCCCGGGAGCGCACACTGAGACTCCCTTCCAGCGCCAGGGTATCCTGCTGCTCCACCGAGAGCGCCGCCGCGAGGGTGGCGGTACCGTCACTGCGGCTGATTGCATTCACCTTCACTGCGTCACCGACCACCGTGCCGCTGGTCGGATGCAGCAGCTCGAGCACGCTGCCCGCCTCCACCCCGGAGAGGGAGGAGAGCCGTAAAGTGGTGGGGTTGACCATGCCGGTGACGCTGGCCCTCGACACCAGGCCACTCTCTTCATCCTCCACCATCACCCGCAGGCGATTTCCCCAAGCACCGGCATCCAGTGCCTGGGCGGTGATCAGTGCTTCGCGCCCCACCATGGCCGAGCCCGCGGTATGGGGACGCGCCACCGCCTCGGTGAGGGTCACTGTCGCCGGGGTGAAATCACCGCCGAGGGAGGATTCGGCGTCGGCGCTGAGACGATGGTAAAACTGTTCGGCGCTGGGTGTCGTCACCCGCATATAGCCATCCTGGACATAGCTATCACCATCGCTGACGGTACAGATCTGCGCGCCCTCCTCAGCATCCAAACCCAGCACGCAGGACTGCAGGCCAGCCGATGTGGGCGGAGTCTGACGTCGCACCTCTGTACCGGCCGTGTGGGTGTTGACCAGAGCCTGCTGGAGAATGACGTTACCAGCATCTGGCGCCACTCCGCTGGTTCCCGGGAGGCTGTCTACGGTGACGTATTCATCATCCGGAGCCGTCCCAATACGCAGCACGTCACCGGTAGAGAGACCCAGCCTGTTGTCCAGGGCGATCACGCTGCTATCGGCTTCGACAGCCGACGTAGTGCTCTTGGCCACCGGTTGCACCACTTCACCCGCATTGTGCACATTGGCCATGCCAGCGGTCAGGGTTATCTGGTTGGTGGCGGTGTCGATCAGCAACAGGGTGGCGTTCTCCGCCGTGGCAGGCACATCGGCGCCTATGATGACCGTATCGCCCACCGCCAGTCCGCTGGCGTCGTCCAGCGTGATGCTGGTGTCTCCCACCACGGAGGGACCAGCCGCCAGTGTGCGGTCGTCGTCGGCGAGCACCACCGCCTCCACCAGACTACCTGCCGGATACGCTTCATAAGCGCCAGCGGTCAGATGGAGCAGGCTGAGATCGCCTATGCGGCGTACCTCACGGCGGCTGGCATCGGCGTTGTCGACCAGCACCAAAGTGGTACGGACGTCGAAATTGCCTCCACGATCGTCCACATAGATGAGGCATGCCCCGGCACCGGCGGCCAACCCCAGATTGGCATTGTTGATGGAGCCGATGACCAACGGAGTCACCGTCGAAGCCGCGGCGTGGTCCATACGCAGGGGGCTGGCCAAGCGCACTCGGGCCCGGTCGGTGGCTGTGATGGTGACCTCGGCGACAAAGTGATACTCCCCATCACTGCCGTCGATCTCGATCAGCGTCTCCACTGCGGCGCTGACGTTGGCCTCGAGGGTGGTGATGTCGGCCGCGGCACCCTGCAGCTCCAGGGTAGTGTCGGCAACATCGGCGGCCGCGGCCAGAGTGAAGACCGCGGTGTAGTTGGCACCGACGGTGGGAGGAATATCCTCCGTGCGGTCGAACTGGTCGACGCTGTCGCCCAGGGCATGGGAGAAACTGAGAGGGAAATTGATCGACACATGGGTGTTGTTCGCCGCGGTCCCCAATAGCGCCACCTGACGGTAGTCTGCATTGCTGCCGTCACCGATGCGGATCCAGTCGCCCACAGTCAGGTCGGAGATGTCCAACGCATAGGCCAGCGGCAAGTTCGCGGCCGTGCCGGTCTGCTCGTCGATGGAGCGCAGCAGGCGGGTCGTGGCGGAGGCGGCGTCGCCACGGTCGAACAGCTGAGTCAGCGCAGAGCCGGCCCCGGCGGTATCGAGCACCCGTGTGATATAAACCCGCTTGCCGCCGTTGGAGAAGAAGCCCTCCACCGCATGGGGTAGATAGCAGTGGGCGCCGTTGGCATTGGAGAAGTCGATCCGGTTGAGGCCGCCGCCGAACCAGCGGCTGAACTCGCCGGTGCTGGTAATCAATATCGGCGTGTTGACTGGGCCCCGTTCTGTCACGCCGAGCATGCCGGCGGTGCTGGTGCTGACCCCCTCGATGGGTTTGGCGCCGCTGTCCACTTCTTCAACATAAACCCCTGGTGCGAGATATTCGGGCATAGTTCCTCTCCTGTAGTGCCTCGGAAGCGCACAAAAACGTCGGTTAAATCCTGACGTCCAACCAGTGTTCCCGTCCGCCGTAGTCGGGAACGAAACCATCGATGTCGGCCGAGAGCGTGCCGCCGAAGACGCGCAGATCGAGCTGTGCGACACGACTCAGTGGCGGCAACCGGAAATAGCCGTCGGCATCGGTATTTGTGGCGAATGGCAGCATTCGCCGGTATTCGTTGGGCTGACTGCCATCGCCGATCTCGGCGACCAGAGCGCCGGCCAGTGCATGCTCTGAATCGAGCAGCACACAGCCGTCCCCCGCAATGGCGTCGACTCCAAAGAGGTTGTCGGGGCCGGGCGGTTGAGCAAGGGTTTTGCTGACCACCGCCTGCAACCGGTGTGAACGCAACAGGGGCGTCGCCAGTACGATCTCCGCCTCCCCCGCGGGTGAAAGCGCTCCCTGCAGATCACTCACCATCCGGTATTCGGTAAGTTCCGGGTCTTCGGTATCGATAGCGAGCATGTCACCGACTGCCAGATTGATCCTGTCGGAGCAGTGGATCCGCTCCCGGCCCGCTGTGACCGGGCTTAGCAATTGTTTATCCTCACCGACCACGTCGATCAGCTCCCGGCGACGCAGCCAGGCCACACCAGCGTTACGGGGAAAGCCAAGTGGCTGATGCAGCCCCATCAGGTGCAGCGGGTCCGCTGGCGGGCTCGCCGAGGCAGAGGGGAGCTGCCGCCACAGAGCCTCGATACGAACCGTGACACCCGCTACCGCCGACCCATCGCTTCGCACTACCCGACCAAGGATCACCACCGGTTCCCGATGCATGCCGATATCGCCCAGATCGAGCGGAAAAAACTGGTGCGGAAAACCGGGAATGGGTCCCAGGTTGATCAGGCGCTCGAGCGGGAGGTAACCCTCCGCGTGAAAAATGATCGTGAAGGCATGGGCGTTGACGGCCAGATCCGGATGGTTAAACGCCCGCTGCGGGAACCCGGCCAATCCGGCGATGGCACCGGATGAGACCCTGGACGACAACTCCGCCCGATCACTCTCGACCCGGATCAGCGAGCGCAATGGCCGCCCGGTCAGTTCATCCAGCAGACGCCCCTGCACTACGCCCCAGCAGCGCTGGCCGGCCGCTCTCTCGTCATCCAAGGCGAGGGTGTAATCAATGCCGGCATGTTCGATCCGGGTGCGCATCTCACTCCCTCTCCACGATCAGGCCGGTCTCGCTCACCACCTCCTGCACCGGCGCCACGCGCAGCGGCTGTCGGCCACTCTCGATCTCGACCACACTCACCTCGTAAGAGACCGACAGCTGGTAGGAACGGTCGAGGGCATCCCAGACCCGGGTGATCTCCTCCAGACTGAGGGGCTCGAGTCGGGTGTTGAGTTCCACATCGGTGCCGACGAATCCCGCCTGCAGCGCACTACCACGCTGGATCGGTTTGTCATGAAAGACCTGCAACGCCTTGCCCAGAATGATCTGTTCGAGTTCTGGGCCGTAGATGGTCTCGGTAGAATTCACGATAGGCGTGATCAGATAGTGCAATCGCACCGGCAGGGGCAGGCGTCGGACCTGGGTGTCATTGACCCTTTCGGCAGGCGCGTTGAGCCGCTGATCATCGCGCACCACCCTGTAGAGCCAAACGGATATTCCCTCGATGTTCTGTGTCAGCATCTCTTGAGGGGTGTTGAGCGAAACCACCATAGAACCCGCAGAGGCCGGATTGAAATAGGCGGCGAGTTGTGGGTCGCTCTCCAACTCGTCCTCAAGCTGTTTCTGCAGTGTCCGGCTGGCGGCGTTCAATGCTGTGTACATGAATCAGTTTCCTCTCGTCCCACCTTTGCCGGGCGCTGCGCTGCTGTATATCGTCCTGCCGTCAGATGTGGTCGCCTTGGCGATCAGGCCATCGTGTTCCAGCATGTTGAGAGCCTTGCCGACAAGCCCCTCCGCCTGGTCGTAGCGCTGCCGCATCAACCACCACTTGACGACACCTTCCAGGGTGTCCGCCGCATGGGGGTGGCGCTCCAGATAAGCCTGCACATCTCGGGCAATGCGCTCGACTTCATCATTGTCAGCAGTGCTCAAGTGGCTCTCCTCCAGTCGATTGAAGTCTCTTACGCAATCAGGGTGCCAATTGAAAGGAAATGCCTTTCTAGTTGTTTTTATTGCATTTTTCTGTATCAGAGCAGAATCAGCGGGGTAGAGTTGACCCGCCCCAATCACTGACTTTCCGGGAGTCGGAGCCATGCTGTCGCGCAAAGATGCCGGGATGGGTAAAAGCCGCCCCTATGGGTCACAAATGCCCCAGGGAGAAACCCTGATCTTGTGGTAACCGCATACTCGCTTACTCCTTGTCGATAAACCAAGGGAGGAGCATACGTGCGCAGAAAGAGTACCCGTTGGGGGGATTAGGCGGGATCGTGTGCAGCGCAATGTCAGCGCTTAGCAGGCTGTTAATCGAGGTAGCGGGTGCGGTCGATACCGTGCTTCTTCAACAGCTTGCCGAAAGCACGGCGTTCCTTGCCAGCCAAACGGGCCGCCAAGGTGACATTGCCACGGCTCTCTTGTAGCAGGTGGATGAGATATCGCTTTTCGAACCGCTCGACCAGTTGCGCTTTGGCTTTGCTGAGACTGCCTCCGTAACACTCCATATCCTCGAATTGGCAGGCGGTATCGGACAGTAGCCCAAGAACGGATGCAGTATGGGTATGCGGAGGATGGATGGTGGCGATGTCAGACAACAGAAACTCCCGCTGCAGGATATTCTCCAGTTCGCGCACATTACCGGGCCAGTCATGACGTCCCAACCAAGCTATGAAAGTAGGGTGCAGGCGCTTCTCCGGTGATTGATACTGCTCGCGGTAGCGTTGCATGAGGTGTTCGGCGATCAGCTGTGCGTCGCCCGGTCGGTCCCGCAACGCGGGCATTGTGAAATTCATGACATTGAGGCGGAACAGCAGATCCTGTCTGAAATGGCCACTCTCGACCAGTCTGGCCAGACGCTGGTTACTGGCGGTGATGATACGCACGTCCGCATTCCGGGGGATTCCACCTCCCAACGGGCGGTACTTTCTGTCCTGCAGGAAGCGGAGCAAGCTCACCTGTCCCTTCGGTGACAGACTGTCCACCTCGTCGAGGAACAGGGTGCCTCCCTCCGCCTGTGCGATCAGGCCCTGTTGCATCTGTTTGGCGTCGGTATAGGCCCCTTTGACGTGTCCGAAAAGCTCGTTCTCCAACAGACCTTCGGCCAGGGCACCACAGTTGACGGGGATGAAGGGATAGTCCTGTCGCAGACTGAGATAATGGATGGCCCGCGCCGCAAGCTCCTTGCCGGTACCGGTTTCACCTTCGATCAGAGCCGGCACGTCACAGCGGGCGACTTTGCGTATCAACCTGAGAGTATCTTGAAAGCGGGGAGCGCGCCCGATCAGATTGAAACGCAGGAAATCGTTGGAACCTGCGGCCCCACCGATAGGCTCTTGGCGTTCAAACTCCCATTGAGCATAGAGACGATTGAGTCGAACCTCCAGTTCGTCGCGAGATGCTGGCCAGGTCATGAAATCGAAACAGGATTCGAGCAGTTCCCGGTCCCACTGCCGGGGACCGCAGCAGAAGAGTCCCAGTATCAAGGGACAGGAGTAGTCACTGAGCCTCTCGAGCAGATGCTCCCGAGGACAGGTGTTCGGGTTGGTGAACAGGACCACGGCTTCATTGTCATGCCCCAATCGTTCCCAACTTGCGGTGTCCTTCAAAGCCGGCGCGTAACCGAGACTGGACAGACTTTCGCTCAACTCTCCCAACACCGGGGCTGGGAAAGGGGTATGCACAACTGTCAATGGTTTCATTGCAATCCCTGCGTCTACACGATGACCGGCGATCTGCTCCGGTCTGTAGGTGAAAAATTCTTTGGAAGGAATTTAAATCCCGGTTCGCCATGAGCATAGTGCATCTGGCAGTATCTGTTAATACATGATCTTCCTACTCCCTATGACATAAAACGCAAGGAACTGAGAAAGCTCGATATTCTGCTGTTTTACTGAGCCTGGGTGGACTGACACCGCTTCGACCGACATGGGTGCATAACAGGCTATCCACCGCAGTTCATCAGGGAATCTCCCTAAATTTAGCAGCGACTGAGGTGCTTTGTGTTAATGGATGGCAACAATGCCACGCCCTATGTGATCAGCGGACCAAACCTGTGACCCAGTTCAAACCGCGACTCGTCAACTCATGCGGCGGAAAACCTGCTTGCGCTCCGTATTCCTGCAACCAGCACCTGTTCCATAGCATAGAGACTGATGATATCCATACGATGAATACCGGCAGCATCGACATGTCTCATAACGACATCTTGATACCGAAGGGGATCATTTCAACATTACATAGATGCAGCAGTGCTTCCCTGTTCAATCGGCCGATCGTGCTCCGACTGCGGGCACGTATTCCGGTGCTGGAGCTGGCCCAGAAATATCGGGTCTTATTCGACGGGCATTGAGGAAGCCTGAGGGACTGCTTTGCTTGGGTGCCGGCTGAAGGGAGGGATGGATTCGCCAGCTTCGCTGGCTCACCCCTGCGGGGCGCCGTCGCTGCGCTCCTGCGTCCTACGGCGCTGCGCGCCTTGTCGAACGAAGGGTTCTCTTCAAAACCTCCCCCACCGCCAAATAAAAAGGGGCCCGATTGGGCCCCTTTTTATTTGGCGGAGAGAGAGGGATTCGAACCCTCGATACGCTATTAACGTATACACACTTTCCAGGCGTGCTCCTTCAGCCACTCGGACATCTCTCCGGATTTTTGGAGGCGCAAGGTTAAACCACTTCCCGTTTGGAAGCAAATCGCCCGGAGAATCAATGCCGAGCGTCAGATATGGCGGCCGATCGGCGCCACCACGGCCTCTTCCTCCGCTGCGCGGAAGGTGTCGATGTTCATGTGCAGCAGTTTGCCGTGATCGCCCGATTCACAATAGATGTCGGGCTGGCCCATGAGGCTGGAATCGATCAGGGTTTCAATGCCATAGGGCACACCCAGGGGTGGAATGGCCCCGACCTCGCAGTCGCTGAAGGCCTCTTCGACCTCGTTTTCCGGGATCACGCGGAATCGTCGGCCGGTCAGGCGGGTGATCTCCGTCAGCTTGACCCGGTAGGTGGCCGGAACCACCGCCAGAAGATAGGATTCGTCATCGCCCAGGAGGACAGATTTCGCCATTCTGTCACCCGGCACATGGGCGGCTTCGGAGGTGGTCAATGCCGAATCGGTACGCACATGCTCGATCACTTCATAATCGAGGCCATGATCCTCCAGATATTCTTTGAGTGTAATTGAGATAGCCATGTGACCCTCCCTCATGCGTGATTCTCTGATAAAGAGTATAGTTCAGGCCTGTGTTCCCACCCTTGCCAATCACTATCTGAAAAATCATGGGTAAAAGAAAAAAGAAGCCAAGTTCCACACTTGCAGACACCGTCGATCGCCACCGACTGTATGAGCTCTCCGTACAGTGTGCGGAGGCGGAGATCGATTTCGTCGACGACACTTTCAAGAAACTGCGCGGACGTCGGGCCCGGCTGTTGCGGGAAGATTTCTGCGGCACCGCCAATGTCTGCTGCGAATGGGTCAGGCGACGCAAGTTCAACCGCGCTATCGGCGTCGATCTGGATGGATCGGTGCTGGACTGGGGCCGCACCCATCAGCTCGCCGCACTCAAGTCCTCTGAGCGCAAACGCATCACCCTGCTGCATGAGAACGTGCTGTCGGTGAAGACCGAACCGGCGGAGATCATCTCGGCGATGAACTTCAGCTACTGGCTGTTCAAGGAACGCAAGCAGTTGAAACGCTATTTCAAGCGCGTCTACAGTCAACTCGCTGACGACGGCATCCTTTTCATGGACGCCTACGGCGGTTACGACTCCTACAAGGAGATCGAGGAGGAGCGGGAGATCGAGGACGGGGACTCCACCTTCACCTACATCTGGGAGCAGGCGAAGTACGAGCCGATCAGCGGCAACCTGATCTGTCATATCCATTTCGCGTTCGAGGACGGCTCCCGTCTGGAACGTGCCTTCAGCTACGACTGGCGACTGTGGAGCCTGCCGGAGATCCGCGAACTGCTGGACGAGGTGGGCTTCAGCAAGGTCACCGTCTACTGGCAGGGGTTCGACGATGACGGGGAACCGGATGGCGAGTTCGTGCCGGTCGAAGAGGGCGAGGCGGACGCCGGCTGGATCTGTTATCTCACGGCGGAAAAATAGCGGCTCTGGCGGTTAGCATTCATTCTCTCGGTGGGGCAGAGCCCTACCCTACCCGATTACTCCAGGGTGGGGCCCCGCCCCACCATTCACTCTCCTGAAGGCTTCAGCCTGTCAGTCAGAAGCAAAACGATCACAGTATTCAAGGATAAAGCTCGCAACGGCACCGGCGTCATTGAGATCGAGTATCGGCAACGTCATAGGCCGCTCCAACGCCCCGTCGGTGGCGATGGCGAGAATGGTGTCGTCCGCTTCACACAGCAGGGGCTTGCCGAGTGACGGACGGTGCAACTCGATCTTCGGAAAGGGAATGTGTCGAAACCCTTCGACCAGCACCAGATCAAGCGTCGCCAGGTCCATTCGCTGCAACAGCAGCGAAAGCTCGGGCTCATCGCCTGCTGGCTCCTCAGCCATCAACGCCCAGCGATTGGCGCTGGCCAGAAGCACCTGCCCGGCACCGGCCTTTCGCAACACATAGCTGTCCTTTCCCGGCACATCGAATTCCACCTTGTGGTGGGCGTGCTTGATCACACCTGGGTGAAGCCCCTGTTCCCGCAATAGAGGAATCAGCTGTTTCAGTAACGTGGTCTTACCGGTGCCGCTGTAGGCGGCGAAGCCGATTACCGGGAGGGGGACGTCGAACATTGGCTTTCCTGTCGTTGGAGGCTGGAAACTATAACGCAAAGGGCGCCATGAAGCGCGAAGATCGCAAAGCGTGTCTATTGATTAGAGCTGAATGGAGTTGGCCTGAACGTTCAGGCTCACATTAACAGAGGCTCGATCGAAGGGATTGGTGGGCAGAGCCCCTGCCCTACCCGGGGTTCGAAGTCTAGGGTGGAGCCCTGCCCCACCATGCTGCCGATCAAGTAACTGTGATTCAACACTCACCGCGCAAATGAGGGCCTGCGAGTATGGATAAACAATAAAGCTTGGCGGCCTTTGCGCTTCTTTGCGCCCTTTGCGTTATATCCTGCCAGGCGCTGTGCGGAGATTCAGCTGAGCGGTCCCTGCTTGTGCCCGTGCATCATGATGATGAGGTCGGCGGCGTCACGGCTGATACCCAGTTCCTTGATCAGCTCGTCGACTCCGGCACCTTCCTGCACCATGCGGATGGCGTCCGAATAGGGGGGATCGCCATATTGACCATGTTGTTCGATATTCTCCTGACGCTCCTCCAGGTCACGCCCCATCCGTTCCAGCCGATTGACCCGCTTGTCGACTCCGACAGCGCTCGAACAGAGCGCACCGACCGTCTGTTTCAAGGTCTCGATGTCGCGTTTGTACTGGGTCAGGTTTTCCCGCCGCCGGGACTCGGCACGAAACTGCAACACCCCTTGGGTGACCAGGAGTATCAGCAGCACGAAAAAGGCTATCCAGACCAGGGAGCTGTTATCGGTCATCAGGCGTACTCGTCGATATGTGGCTTACCGTCATCCTTGTCATCCTTATCATCCGGCTCGCGTTTGGGTTTGCGCGGTGTCTCCTCGTCTACCGGTTTCGGACGTTCGCGCCGCAACGGCGGTTTCACCCGGTTCACGGGGTAGAGCGGATTCAATGGCGAGTTGTCACCGATCTCAGGCATACCGGGCCCCCTCCATGAGTGGAATTCTATCCATTAAAAGAATAGCGGCCAATCGAGGTTCCGGCGAGCGCCTGCCGCGCCCATTAGTACATGCTGATCTCCTGCCATTCCTCGTCGCTCAGCAGTTTGTTGAGGTCGACCAGGATCAACAGGCCGTCTTCACGGGTCGCCACGCCCTGGATATAGCGGGAGCTGTCCTCGGTGCCGACATTCGGTGCCACATCGATCTCACCCTCTTGCAGATCGACCACTTCGGCCACCGCATCGACCAGAATCCCCACCACCTGCTTCTCCGACTCGATCACGATGATCCTGCTGGAGTCGTCCATCTCCTTCGAGGGGAGGCCGAAGCGGGTACGAGTATCGATTACCGTGACCACGTTGCCACGCAGATTGATGATACCCAGCACATAGTCGGGAGCCCCGGGTACGGGAGCGATCTCCGTCACACGCAGCACCTCCTGCACCTGCATGACGTTAATGCCGTAAGTCTCGTCCATCAGTACAAAGGTCACGAATTGGATCAGCGGGCCGCCACCGTTCTCTTCTTCGTCTGAGTAAGCCATTGCCTGTACCTCGTCTGTTCTCATCTCATTTCGATCCAAGTCGCTATCCGTGCGGCAGGCATCATGCCGCCAGTATCTCCATCACGCCCTCCACATCGAGCAACACGCTCAATTCCTCGACCCAGATGCCGCCATACCAGGGCTGCTGAACCACCTCGCCGCGCCAGCGTATGGCCTCTTTGTCGACGGTCGTGGTATCGCCGAGCGATTCCACCGCCAACCCCCAGTTGCCATCGCCAAACAACAGCAGATGGGAGTAGCCTGTCTGTTCAAACTCGCCCTCCGGCATCAGCAGCCGTTGGGTGTCCACGGCCACCACCTTGGTATCATGATGCATCACCACGCCCAGATTCCAGGCCGGTTGCCCCGGCAGGTGGCTGATCGGCCGGTCGAGGGGAATGATGCCGGTGAGGCTCTGCAACGGCACGATCAGATTCACTCCATTGACGCGAAAACGCAGGATCTGAAACGGGACCGCCGCCCACTCGGGGAGATCCGATGCCGACACAGTATTGGCATTTTCGCTCCGCTGCGGAACGCAAGCTGCCGCTGCGTTCGGAGCCTTTCCCTCATTCAGCTTATCGGCCTCTGCGAGTGGCTCTTTAACGACCTGCAGTGACGGCACGTCATCCAAATCGTCTATCTCGCCCAGCAGCGTGTCGAGATAGTTCGCCAGCGCACTGTCGTTCTGTGTCAGTGTCCGGGTGGCGGAATGATCCGATTTCCCCTTCATGAGACCGCACCGGCTGCCGTCATGTCAAAGGGCTCGCGCATCAACTCCTGCAGCAGTTCCCCATAGGCCGTCATGCCCCGACTTTGTGGCGCGAACAACGCCGGAGGTATGCCCGCCTTGCTGGCTTCACGAAACTGGGTGTCGATGGGGACCACCCCCTGCCAGAGCTTGTCCGGATAACTTTCACGCAACACCCGCAGGGTATCGATCGAGGCACGGGTACGACGATCGAACAGGGTCGGTACGATGAGATAGGGTAGCGGCAGGCGGCGCGACTTGGTCACCATCTCCAGGGTGTGCAACATGCGCTCCAGCCCCTTGAGGGCGAGAAACTCGGTCTGCACCGGGATGATCAACTGCTCGCAGGCGGCCATGGCGTTGATCATCAGGATACCCAGGATCGGCGGGCAGTCGAGGATCACATGATCGTAACGGTCGCTCAGGTGCTGCAGGGCCTGTTTCAGCACCAGTCCCATGCCCTCGAGGCGGCCGGCCTGCCGGTCCAGCGTGGCCAGGGCCATCTCCGCCGGCATCAGATCGAGGCCTTCGGTACCGGTCGGGTAGATCAACTCCCCGGGGTCCACCTCCCGCTTCTCTGCGACGCCCCGGAACAGGCTGTAGACGCTCTCTTCCAGCACATCCGGATCGTAGCGAAAATAGCTGGTCAGCGACGCATGCGGGTCGATGTCGATCAACAGCGTGCGCAGTCCCCACTGGGAGAGCAGTCCCCCCAGCGCGACACTGGTGGTGGTCTTGCCCACGCCCCCTTTCTGGTTGGCAACGGTCCAGACCTTCATCCGTCGCCTCCCGGAAGCTGGATAGTGCGATCGGGTGCGCCGTTCAGACCCAGGATTACGAGCGTGACCCTCCGGTTCTTGGCCCGCCCTTCTTCGGAGTCGTTGCCCGCGATCGGCCGGTGTTCGCCGTATCCAATGGCGGAGAGCCGGGCGGGATCGACACCGAATCGCGTCAATAGATGCACCACGCTGGCGGCGCGGGCTGCCGAGAGTTCCCAATTGGAGGGGAACTCCTCGGTGTGGATCGGCCGATCGTCAGTATTGCCCTCTACCTGAATCGAGTTGGGTACCGTCTTCAAGATCCGCCCGATATCGCGCAGGGCCGTCACCGCGGTGTTGGAGAGGTGAGCGCTGCCGCTGGCAAACAGCATCTTGTCCTTCATGTCGACCTTGACCCGGTCCGGGCTGAAACTGACCTCCACCAGATCCGCCTCCACATAGGCGCTCAGCATGTCTTCGATGGTGGCGGCCAGAAAGCTCATGCGCTGTCCCTCATCGGCCGGCAGTTCCGACAGGGCGCTATCCGGCTGTCGACCCTGATCGTCGTAGGTGCCTGGGCCGATCCTGTTGTCGCTCTGTATCAGGGCGCTCGACTGCTCGGAGCCGATCATGCTGCCGGATTGTTGTGGCGCATCACCGACCTGAATGGGTTCGAGACTGCGCCCTGTCTCCTGGAATGCGGTGGTGAGTGTCTGCGACAACACCCGGTACTTACCCTCGTTGACCGAGGAGATCGAATACATAACGACGAAAAAGGCAAACAGCAGGGTGATGAAATCGGCGTAGGAGACGATCCAGCGTTCGTGGTTGACGTGATCCTGAGCTTTCTTGCGTCGTCTGGCCATGATGTGGCTCTCAGTGAATGAAGCCTTTCAGCTTGTTCTCGATGGTACGCGGGTTATCGCCCTCGGCGATACCGACGATTCCCTCGATCACCATCTCGCGGAATTTCGAGATGTTCTCCGATTGGGTTTTGAGCTTGGACGCGATCGGCAGCAGAAACAGGTTGGCCAGGCCGACACCGTAGATGGTGGCGACAAAGGCAGTGGCGATGCCGCTGCCGAGCTTGCTGGGATCGGCCAGATTCTGCATCACGTGGATCAGCCCCATCACCGCGCCGATGATGCCGATGGTGGGCGAATAGCCACCCATGCCCTCGAACACCTTGGCGGCCTGGAAATCATGCTGCTCGCTCGCCTCCACCTCCATCTCCAGGGTGTCACGCAGGTTTTCGGGCTCACTGCCGTCGACCAGCATCTGCATGCCTTTGCGAATGAAGGGGTCGGGCTCGTCATCGGCGATGGTCTCCAGACCCAGCAAGCCCTCTTTGCGCGCAATGTTGCTCCAGGTGACCAGCTTTTCGATGGTGGCGGCCATATTGAGTCTGGCTGGTAGAAACACACGGCCCGAAAGGCGCAAGGCATGCAGGAAAACGGGGATCGGGGTCTGCAGCAAGATAGCACCGACCGTGCCGCCGGTGACGATGATCATGGCGGGTCCGTTGACCAGTGAATCGATATGCCCGCCTTCCAGCCAATTACCGCCAATGATCGCCAGGAAGGCGACCAGGATGCCGATAAAGCTGAGAAAATCGAGTCTCATTTCACACTCGCCAATAAGGGTCCAAATTCATCCAGACTCACCACACGATCCGACAATCCCGCCCGCGCCACCGCTTGTGGCATACCGTAGACGACACAGCTCTTCTCGTCCTGGCTCCAGACCGATGAGCCGGCGGACTTAAGCTCCTGTGCCCCTTTCAAACCATCCGAACCCATGCCGGTCATGACGACTGCCAGGGCTTTTCCACCGAAGCTGCTCGCCACCGACGAAAACAGCAGGTCGACACTGGGGTGGTAGATCTGGCCCGGCAGGGCGTCCGTCACGCGTACATGGTGCCCCGCTGGCCCACGCTCCACCGTCATCTGCCGACCACCGGGGGCGATCAACACCTGTCCCGGCTTCAATGGATCCCGGTCGAGCGCTTCGCGCACCTCGACGGCACAGACCGCATTGAGCCGCTCCGCATAGGCCTTGGTAAAGCTGCCGGGCATATGCACTGCCACCACCACCGGCAATGCGAAGTGCCGGGGCAGCGCGGTCAATACCTGGCGCAGCGCCACCGGTCCGCCGGTGGAGGCGCCGATGGCGACCAAGGATGGGTGCAACTCGCGTCCGCCTGACATCGTTGCACCATGCATCGGCCTGACACCGGCCGTGCGGTAACCCACAGCCGTCGCCTTGGCGACGGGAATGCGTGCACGACCGACCGCACGCAGACGCTCCAGCAGCTGTTCGTTGGCCGCCGCCCGTTCCGAAACCTTCATCTCCTTGGGTAGGAAATCGAGGGCGCCCGCCTCCAGCGCATCCAGTGTCTCCCGGGCACCTTCCCGGGTCAGCGCGGAAAACATCAATATCCGGGTCGGCGCCTCGCTCATGATGCGACGCACGGCAGCGATACCGTCGACCACCGGCATCTCCACATCCATGGTGATCACATCGGGGCGCAGCGCGATCGCCTTGTCGATCGCCTCCTGGCCGTTTACGGCGTTGCCAATCACCTCGAAATCGGGCGCATTGGCCAACAGCCCCGCAATCCGGTTGCGGAAAAAGGCTGAATCGTCAACGATCAAAACTTTCAGTCTGACACCCATCGTCCCTACCAACTACGCTGTCCCCACGTTCGCAGACGATGGCGACGTTAATACTTCCTGGCATACTTTCGCATCAGACCCGGCACATCGACGATCAGCGCGATCTTGCCGTCACCCGTGATGGTGGCACCGGCCATCCCTTCCAGTCCCTGCAGCAGGGCGCCCAGTGGCTTGATCACCACCTCTTCCTGACCGATCAGGTGGTCGACCACCAAACCGACCTGGATATTGCCCACGTTGACGATCACCACATGGCCCTTGCCGCGATCCTCTTGCGTCATCGGTCGCTTCGGTGTGAGCCACTTGCGCAGGTAGAACAGCGGCAGCGCCCGCTCCCGCACCATGATGGTCAACTGACCGTCGACCACGTTGGTACGCTTGAGATCGAGATTGAAGATCTCCACCACGCTGGCCAGCGGCAGGGCGAAGGGTTGCTCACCCAACACCACCATCAGCGTTGGCAGAATGGCCAGCGTCAACGGCAGCTTGATGGTGATGACGCTGCCGCGTCCCCACTCGGAATCGATCTCCACCGAGCCGTTCATCTGCGCGATGCGCGTCTTCACCACGTCCATACCCACGCCGCGACCGGAGACGTCGGAGATCTCCGTCTTGGTCGAGAATCCGGGGGCGAAAATCAGGTTGAAGCACTCCTTGTCGTCGAGGCGGGCGGCGGCTTCGCTGTCCATCATGCCCTTCTCCACCGCCTTCTGGCGCAGCACTTCCGGATCCATGCCTTTGCCGTCGTCGCTGATCGACAACAGGATGTGGTCACCCTCCTGGGCGGCCGACAGCAGCACGCAGCCGCGCCGGGGCTTGCCGGCCTGTTCCCGTTCCTCGGGCAGTTCGATACCGTGATCCACGGAGTTGCGCACCAGATGCACCAGCGGGTCGGCCAAGGCCTCGACCAGGTTCTTGTCCAGGTCTGTATCCTCGCCCTCCATCTCCAGATCGATCTCTTTCTTGAGACTGCGAGCGAGATCACGCACCACGCGCGGAAAGCGTCCGAAGACCTTCTTGATCGGCTGCATGCGAGTCTTCATCACCGCCAGTTGCAGGTCGGCGGTGACCACATCGAGGTTGCCCACCGCGTTGGCCACCTCCTCATCGTTCATGGTGGCCTTGAGCGTGGCGAGACGGTTGCGCACCAGCACCAGCTCGCCAACCATGTTCATGATGTCGTCGAGCCGCTGGGTGTCGACACGCACTGTGGTTTCGGCCGGCGGCTTGGCGGTCTTGGCCGCGGCCGCAGGGGTCGCACTTGCTGTCTCAGGCTTCGCAGGCGGCGTCGGCTTGGGAGCCGTCCCGGCGGATGCCGCTGCTTTGGGTTTGACGGGCGCTTTCGCTTTGTCCGCCGGTTTGGCTTCGGCTTTCGGTTTGTCCGTCGGCTTGGGTTTGGCTTTTTGCGCTGCCGCTTTCTTGGACGGCGCCGCCGATTTGACTTTCGTCGGGTCGAATTTACCCTTGCCGTGAATTTGATCGAGTAGCGCGTCGAACTCCTCTTCCGTGATGTCGTCGCCTGACGCCGCGTTTGCAGGGGCCTGCTTCTTGGTCGCCGGCTCCTCTTTGGCGACCTTGCTGGGATCGAACTTGCCCTTGCCATGGATCTCATCCAGCAGGGCGTCGAACTCCTCTTCCGTAATGTCGTCGGAGGCGGCGGGCGCCGCTTTGGCGGCAGGCTTGCCGGTGAACTTGCCCTTCCCGTGCAGTTCGTCGAGCAGGGACTCGAACTCGTCCTCGCTGATGTTGTCGCCAGCCGGCTTTGCTTCCGGAGCCTGGATCGCGTCAAGCAGATCCTCGAATTCGTCATCGCTCAGATGCTCTTGGGCAGCCTCGTCGGCAGCCGCTACGGGCACCTCTTCCTCCTCTGCAGACGACTCCGCCTCATCGGTCGCCTCCACGGCCTCAGGCGCCTCCGTCACTTCGGCCTCGGGTTCCTCCTCGACGGCTTCAGCCTCCGGTATGGCAAACCGGTTGAGTCGCGCGATCAGATCGGGATTGGCATGGTCCGGCATCACGCCTTCACGGACCTCGTTGAACATCACATTGACCACATCCAGCACTTCCAGCACCGCATCCATCAGATCGGGGCTGACGGCACGTTGACCCTGGCGCAGGATATTGAACACATCTTCCGCTCGGTGGCAGACCTCGACCAGGGATTCGATGCTGAGGAAGCCGGCACCGCCTTTGATGGTATGAAACCCGCGGAAAACGGCATTCAGCAGATCGTAGTCATCCGGCTGCTGTTCGAGATCGACCAGTTGCTCGCTGAGTTGTTCGAGTATCTCTCCTGCCTCGACCAGAAAGTCCTGCAGGATCTCGTCGTTGACGTCGATGCTCATCTATCTCTCCAGGCCAAATGGTTCTTGGTCATATCAACCTATATATCGGTCATGGGACACATAACTAAAATCCCAAGCTGGAGAGCAGATCATCCACGTCGTCCTGGCTGGTGACCTGATCTCCCTGATCCAATCCGGGTATCGCAGGTCCTGCGAGCTTCTCTTTCTCCTTGTCAGTGGTTGTACCATCGTCGAGTTTGTTGCCGGTGATGCGCACCAGCTTGACCAGTTTCTGTTCCACGTCCTGCACCAGTGCGATCACCTTGCGGATGATCTGTCCGGTCAGATCCTGAAAATCCTGAGCCATCAATACCTCGGAGAGGCTGGCGTGCAGGACGCCGGAATCCTGCTGCGTCTGTGACAGAAAATCGTAGAGCCGGTCACTCAATCCCTTGTAATCGTCCTTGCTCAGCATGCGCATGCGCAGCTTGTTCCACTCCTCGGCAAGTTGAGCCGACTGCTTTTCCATCGCCTCGACCATCGGCAGACACTTCTCGACTTCGTTCAGGGTGCGGTCGGCAGACTGCTGGGTCATGGTGATGACATAGTTGAGACGCTCTTTGGCATCCGGTATTTCGACGGTGGTCATGTCGGCGATGCGGGCATCGAGGAGAAAGCCGTTGATGGCGTCGTGAAGCTCCCGTGTCAGGCGCCCCACTTCGATGAACAGTTCGTCTTGCCTGCAACCCTGAGACAGGCTTTCGATCAGCTGATCGGCTTCTGCTTCGTTGCCGGCCTGCAGGCACTCGACCAGTGCCTGAGCCAATTCCAGCCGAGTTTTGTTATCCGGTTTTTGACCCATGCTTTAACTCCCGATGCGGCACCGATTCATCCTACGCGTTCGAAGATCTTGCTGATCTTCTCTTCCAGCGTTGTCGCTGTGAACGGCTTGACCACATACCCATTGACTCCGGCCTGCGCCGCTTCAATGATCTGTTCACGCTTGGACTCGGCGGTTACCATCAGCACCGGGAGTTTGGCCAGCTTTTCATCGGCCCTCACTGCCTTCAGCAGATCGATACCGGTCATACCCGGCATATTCCAGTCGGAGATCAGAAAGTCGAAACTTCCATTCTGCAGCATGGGGAGCGCGGTCAGGCCGTCATCCGCTTCCTGGGTGTTGTTGAAGCCTAGATCGCGCAAAAGATTCTTGATGATGCGCCTCATAGTCGAAAAATCATCGACTATGAGAATCTTCATGTTTTTATCCAAGACAACCTCCCATCACTGTGTCGCATTTGCCGGTCAAATCCGGCCGCAAAGCCAACCCTTCAATCCAATATCAATCCGGCATTCCGGTTCCGGATCAAAAAGCCATCAATCTTCATCGTGAACCAGCGACAGCCACTCGGAGAGGCGCGAACGCAATCGCAGGGTGGCCTGACTGTGAATCTGGCACACCCGGGATTCGCTGACGCCGAGTACCTGACCGATCTCCCGCAGATTCATCTCGTCGTCGTAGTACATGGCGATGACCAGCCGCTCCCGCTCCGGCAGACCGGCGATGGCCTCGCCCAAAGCCTGTTTGAAGGCCGATTTCTGCAGGCCTTCGAAAGGTGTATCCGAGGATCCCTCCATCTGAAACGGCATGCCGTCGCTCACCGCCGTCAGTTCGTCCAGGCTGAAGATGCGGCAGCCGGTGGCGTCCTTGAGTATCTGGTGATACTCCTCCAGACTCATGCCGAGGGCGTCGGCCACCTCGACGTCGCGGGCATCACGTCCCTCGCTGTTCTCGATCTCGCGCATCGCCTCGGCCACCATGCGCGCCTTGCGATGCACCGAACGCGGGGTCCAGTCACTGCGCCGGATCTCGTCGAGCATGGCGCCGCGGATACGGATGCCGGCATAGGTCTCGAAACTGGCGCCCTGGGTCGGATCATAGTTCCTGCTCGCCTCCAGCAGCCCCAACATACCCGCCTGGATCAGATCGTCCGATTGCACATTGGGCGGCAGGCGGTTCATCAGGTGATAGGCAATCCGCTTCACCAACCCGGCATGTTCGTTCACCAGGTCGTTGAAGTTCTTCTCCTGCTGCATGGCGGTGTATGTCGCTAAACCGTTCACCGTCAAATCTCCCCGTATTGGCTTGAAAATTGAATCAGGCGTTCGACGAAGAACTGAAGATCTCCACTGACCCCGGTGGGTACAGGCCAGTTATCGGCCTTCTTGGCCAGATTCTTGAATGCCTGGGATACCCGGGATCGCGGATAGGCCTCCACCACCGGTTTTTGGCTCTTGACGGCCTTTCGCAGTTGTTCGTCATATGGGATGCCACCCATATAGCTGAGCATAACATCCAGATACTGATCGGTGACCCGACACATCTTGTTGTACAGGTCCCTGCCCTCCTGCACGCTCTTGACCATATTGGCAAGGATGCGGAAGCGGCTGACGCCATGCTCCCGATTCAGCAACTTGATGATGGCATAGGCGTCGGTAATCGACGCCGGCTCGTCGCAGACCACCACGATCTGTTCCTGCGCCGCTCTACTGAAGCTTACCACCAAATCGGAGATACCGGCGGCAGTGTCGATCAAAAGCACATCCACATCGTTGGCCACCTCGCTGAAGGCGTGAATCAGTCCGGCGTGTTCGGCGGGGCTCAGCTCGGCCATGTGCTGCATGCCGGAGGCGCCTGGAATCACCTTGAGCCCTTTCGGCCCGGTCACCATGATCTCCTCCAGCGAGCATTCGCCACTCATGACGTGAGAGAGGTTGCGATGGGCATGCAGCCCCAGAATGACATCGATATTGGCCAGCCCCAGATCGGCGTCGAGCACCATCACCCGTTTGCCCAGCTCCGCCATGGCCACACCCAGATTGACCGTGATGTTGGTCTTGCCCACACCCCCCTTGCCGCCGGTGACGGCGATCACCCTGACCGGTGTCGGATTCACCATACGACGCAACCCCGTAGCCTGATCTTCGATCTGTTCAGACATGTGCATGATCGCTCATACCTCCGAAGGCCATCGCCAGATAGTCCTCGTCCGGATGCCGGCCCGAAGTCTCGCTCAGCTCCACGGCCTGTTGAACCAGGCTGGCGGCCCTGGCCACATGGATATCCTCGGGAACCCGCTGTCCGTCGGCCACGAAAGCCAGCGGCAGACGGGCTTCGATGAGCCCGGACAAGACACCGCCGAGCTCTGCCGCCTCGTCGATCTTGGTCAATACGGCAGCACAGGGGCGTGCGGCACCGAAGGCGCGGATGGCATGGCTCAGGGCCGCCCGCTGGGTGGTGGCGGAGAGGGTCAGCAGGGTCTTGATCGGGTGGTTGCCGTCGGTCATGAGACCGAGCTTCTGGCTCAACTTGAGGTCGCGCTGGCCCATGCCGGCGGTGTCGATCAGGACCAGCCGTTTGTCGGCAAAAGCGTGCAGAGCACGGCTGAGCTCGTCGCTGTTCGAGGCGGTGCGTACCGGGATGTCGAGAATTCTGCCGTAGTTGTGCAACTGCTCCTGGGCGCCGATACGGTAACTGTCGGTGGAGAGCAGGGCCAGATGGCGGTTACCGTGACGCAGGCAGAATCTGGCTGCCAGCTTGGCGATCGTAGTGGTCTTACCGACTCCGGTGGGACCCACCAGGGCCAGGATGCCGCCCTGATCCAACAGGTCGTCCTCCAGGATGGGCAGCTCGCTGGTCAGATGGAAGATCGACTTGCGCCAAGCCTGTTCCGGAGATTCGGCATCCTCCACCCGATTGGCCAATTCACGGCAATGATCGGCGTCGAGGCCGACCCCGATGAGCCGACGCAGCAGCTCCTGGGTCTGGGGACGGCGCTGGCCCATGTCACGCCAGGTCAGTTCGGAGAGTTCGTTCTCCATCATGCGGCGCAGGGCCTGCATTTCGCGCCGCATCTCGCGCAGCACCGGATCCTGACTCCACTCCACGCGCGGCTTTTCGACAGTCGCTCTGGAGCTCTTACCGGAGCCTGACTTGGGTGCGACATCATCCAGTACCGCCTGGGAGTCTTCCACGTAGTGATAGCGCTTCGATGGGGTCGCTGCCGCGACACGCTGGCGCGGTGTGGAATCCGCCTTGCGGGGGGATGCAATGTGGGTGGGCGTTTCGAAGGCGGTCTCGTCGTAGTCGATGGCGGCCACCAGTTCGACCCCCCCTTCGACACTCTTGTTGGAGAGAATCACCGCGTCGCTGCCCAGGGACTCCTTGATCTGGCGCAGGGCCTGGCGCATGTCAGCGGCGAAGAAACGGCGTATTTTCATGGATCGCGATCCCCCGGTCTGTGCTGGTGGATCGCGACCCGGGGTCGGGATCCGTCAGCTTTCCTGTCTACTCTCAGCGGTTGCGTTGCCTATGCTGGACACCACCTTGATCTGGCGGTTGTCCGGTATCTCGTTGTAGGAGAGAACGTGCAGTCCCGGTGCGGCATGTTTGGCGAACCTGGCCATCCAAGGTCGTATCGGTGCCGCCACCAGCAGAATGCCTTCATGGCCCTGAGCCTCCATGCTGGCCTGGGTCTCCGCTAGGGCGTTCTGCAGCCTCTCCGCCAGGCCGGGTTCGAAGCCGGCCTGACCCTCTTCCGAGGTTTGCATCGTTTGTTGCAATATCTGTTCCAAATTCGGATCCAGTACGGCCACAGGAATTTCTGCTGTAGTTCCAGTAAGTTGCTGCACGATACCCCGGGAGAGGGCAACCCGTACTGCCGCAGTCAAAACGCCAGGGTCTTGACTCCTGGGGGCCTGGGCCGCCAAGGTTTCGGCGATCCGGCGGATATCGCGGATCGGCACGTGCTCGGCCAGCAGGTTCTGCAGGATCTTCACCACCGCGCTCATGGGTAGGGTGGCGGGGATCAGATCCTCCACCAGCTTGGGCGCGCTCTTGGCCAGCATGTCGAACAGCTGCTGCACCTCTTCGTGACCCAGCAGTTCGCTGGCCTGGCTCTGCAGGATCTCGCTCAGATGGGTAGCCACCACGGTGCTCGCATCCACCACCGTGTAGCCCAGGGTCTGGGCGTGGTCCTTCTGCTCCGAGTCGATCCAGACCGCATCCAGGCCGAATGTGGGATCCTTGGTCGCCACACCCTGGAGTTCACCGAAAACCTGTCCCGGATTGATGGCCAAGTCGCGATCGGGAAAGATCTCCGCCTCGGCCATCGCCACCCCGTTGATGGAGATGCGGTAGCTGTTGGGACTGAGATCCAGGTTATCCCGAATATGCACCGAGGGGACCAGAAAACCCAGTTCCTGGGAGAGTTTGCGGCGCACGCCCTTGATCCGGTTCATGAGCTGGCCACCCTGGTTACGATCCACCAGCGGGATCAGGCGATAGCCCACCTCGAGGCCGATCGGGTCGACCGGCTGCACGTCCTCCCAACCGAGATCGCGCTGCTCGGGGATCTCCTGGGGTTCGGGCTCTACCACCGGTTCCGGCGGTTGCTGCTGGCGCTGCCAAATCATCCAGGCGCCGGCGCCGGCCGCTGCCGCCAGGGTCAGAAAGGCGAAGTTGGGCATACCGGGAATGATGCCCATGAGAAACAGCACAGCGGCGGCCACCGCCAGGGCCTTGGGGCTGGTAAACAGCTGGTTGACGATCTGCCCACCCACATCCTGGGCGCTGGCGACCCGGGTCACGATGATCGCCGCCGAGGTGGAGAGCAGCAGCGAGGGGATTTGCGCCACCAGGCCGTCACCGATGGTCAGCAGGACATAGTTCTGCAACGCGGTGGAGAAATCGAGGCCGTGCTGGACCATGCCGATGGAGAGGCCGCCGATGATATTGATGAAGAGGATCAGGATACCGGCCACCGCGTCGCCGCGCACGAACTTGCTGGCACCATCCATCGCGCCGTAGAAATCGGCCTCACGAGCCACGTCCTCGCGCCTTTCACGGGCCTCGTCCTGGGTGATCAGTCCGGAATTGAGATCGGCGTCGATTGCCATCTGTTTGCCCGGCATGGCGTCCAG
The DNA here is from genome assembly GCA_037384425.1 of Candidatus Thiodiazotropha sp. Lineage (GTDB taxonomy): Bacteria > Pseudomonadota > Gammaproteobacteria > Chromatiales > Chromatiaceae > Thiodiazotropha. The sequence continues at coordinate 56,922 of JARROA010000003.1, forward strand.
GGTGAAGCGGGCGCTGACCTCGGAGACGCGTCCTGCGCCCTTGGTTACCACCACGAAGTTGATGATCACCAGGATCAGGAAGACCACCAGACCCACGGCGTAGTTGCCGCCGATGACGAAGGAACCGAAGGCCTCGATCACCTTACCCGCGGCGTCACCGCCGGTATGACCCTCCAGCAGCACCACCCGGGTCGAAGCCACATTCAGTGCCAGGCGCAGCAGGGTGGCGATCAGCAGCAGACTGGGAAAGACGGAGAACTCCAGGGGCCGTCGCGTATAGACCACCACCAGCATCACCACCAGGGAGAGGGTGATGTTGAAGGTAAAGAACATGTCCAGTGCGATGGGCGGCAGCGGGATCACCACCATCGCCAGCAGCATCAACAGCACCAGGGGCGCGCCGAGACCGCGGGCGCCGACTTGTTTCACATTGGTCAGGATGGCGGTAGCGTCCACTGTTACATCCTCTTGATCGGAAGAGTTTTGAGTTTTGAGTGTTTAGTTTTGAGTTGCCGTTGTGCGCTACGCACACGGCTTAGTTCTCCCCTCTCCCCAAGGAAGAGGGGGCGCACGGAAGCAGGATGAGTACGCGCCGCACGCACTGCCTGCGCCCTAACTAAAAACTCAAAACTCGCGCTAGTCAGTGTGTTGATACTCTTCCGGCACACTCAGATCTTCCGTCATTCGCTTCCTCTACCCCCCCTCAGCGCGATAAGCGCGCAGCTGGAATACGAAGGCCAGCAGCTTGGCCACCGCCAGGTATAGTCCGGCGGGGATATATGTGTTCCTGAGCCACCTGGCGAATGTTCGCCGCGATCAGGTCGGCACCCTTGGCCACCAGCTTGGGTGCATGCATGCGCTCGGGATCGTAGCTCAAGGCCACCGCATAGTGGGTCGGGTTGGTGACGATGACATCGGCCTTGGGCACCTGTTCCATCATGCGACGCTGGGCCATCTCGCGCTGTAGCTGACGGATCCTGCTCTTGATCTCGGGCCGGCCCTCGGTGTCCTTCATCTCGTCGCGCAGTTCCTGTCGCGTCATTTTCAGCTGCCGCTTGTGATCCCAGAGCTGAAACGGCACATCGATGGCCGCGACCAGGATCAGGCTGGAGGCGAGCAGAATCACCGACCAGCCGATCAGGCCGTTGAGGTGGCTGACCGCCTGGTCTAAATCCATACCGTGCAGCGCCAGGTACTTGCCCAGGGTGTTGTAGAGCAGCAGGACGGTGATACCGCCGATCAGCAGAAACTTGGCCATTGCCTTGACCAACTCCATCAGGCCGCGGGCCGAGAACATGCGCTTGAAGCCTTTGAGCGGACTCAGTTTCTCCAGTTTGGGAACCAGCGCCTCGCTGCTGAACGAGATGCCACCCAGGACGACGGAACTGAAGATGGCCGCGGCCAGGACCAGGAGAAAAAACGGGCTCAGACCGAGAAAGGCTTCAGCGATGCCCTGCGTCAGATTGGCCAGCATGCTGTTGACGTCGAAGATCTCTTCCCGGGTCAGCACAAAGCGTTCGCTCATCATCTGCGACAGGCTGCTGCCCAACGACCGGCTCATGGCCACCAGGCTGACCACGCCAATCATGGTCACCACCATGGTGTTGAGTTCGCGCGAGCGCGGCACCTGGCCTTTGCGCCGGGCGTCATCCAGCCGTTTCGCTGTCGGTTGTTCTGTTTTTTCCTGGCCGTCTTGATTCTCAGCCATGGCTCACCTCGTCACGCGCAGAGTCTGCATCATGAGTTGGAACGACTCTTCCAGGATCTGATTGAAGACATTGAACAGGTTGGGCAGCGTCACCCACATCAGGGCGAAACCAAGCAGCATGATAATCGGGAAACCGACCGAGAAGATGTTCAGCTGCGGCGCGGCGCGCATCACCACGCCCATGCCCATGTTGACCATCAGCAAGGCGCCGACGATCGGCAACGCGATCAACAGTCCGCCGGCGAACAGGCGGCTGCCCCAGGCGACGATATCGAGCAGGCTGTTGCGTGAGATGCCGTCCATCGCCACCGGCATCGACTGGAAGCTGTCGGCTATCAGTTCGATCGCCAGCAGGTGGCCGTTGGAGAGAAGAAACAGCAGCGTCGCCAGAATCAGATAGAACTGGGACACCACCGGCACCTGCACCCCGTTCTGCGGATCGACCATGGAGGCGAAACCGAGGCCGCTGCTGTAGGCCACCACCTGGCCGCCGAACACCAGGGCGCCGAACACCATTTGCAGAATGAAGCCCATCACCACCCCGATCAGGATCTGCTGCAGCATGATGGTGAATCCGGTATGGCTCAGCACATCCGCCGCTGGCATCGGCGGCAGCGCGGGAATCACCATCCAGGTGATCAGCAGCATCAAGAGGAGACGGAATCGTACCGGCACCTGGCGCGCGCTGAAAACGGGAGCCGCCGTCAGCATGGCGCCGACGCGGACCATGGGCCAGAGGTAGGCTGCGAGCCAGGCGTTGAATTGTGCTTCGCTGATGATCATGGCCGGTGCGGGCGGGAGGCATCAGTGGAGCAGTTCTGGAATGCTTTCGATCAGATTCAGCGAAAAATTCATCAGCAGCTGAATCATCCAATTGCCGGCCAGCATCAGCACCAGGCCGACCACCACCAGCTTGGGGATGAAGGTCAGCGTCATCTCGTTGATCTGAGTGGCGGCCTGGAACATGGCGATCACCAGGCCCACCGCCAATGCGGGCAGCAGCACGATACCGGCCAGGATACCGACCACTTCGAGGGTGTTCTGACCGATCGTCATTACGGTATCCGGACTCATCTGATGTCCTCCCGGTTAAACCTGAAAACTCGATGCCAGGGTGCCGAACACCAGCGCCCATCCGTCGATCAGCACGAACAGCATGATCTTGAACGGCAGCGAGATGATCATGGGCGACAGCATCATCATGCCCATCGACATGAGTACACTGGCCACCACCAGATCGATGATGAGAAAGGGGATGAAGAGCAGGAAACCGATCTGAAAACCGGTCTTCAGCTCACTGGTGGCGAACGAGGGCAGCAACAGGCTGAAAGGCACCTGCTCCGGCGTATCGAACTCTCCGAAGTTGCCGATGCGGGCGAACAGGGCCAGGTCGTCCTCTCGGGTCTGCGCCAGCATGAAGGCGTGGACCGGTTTGGCGGCCTGTTCGAGCGCCTGGGCCGCGTCGATCTGCTCCGCCAGATAGGGTTGCAGGGCAACCTGGTTCACCTCGTTGAACACCGGCATCATAATGAAAAGGGTGAGGAACAGGGCCAGCCCGATAAGGATCTGATTGGAGGGCGTGCTCTGGGTGCCGAGCGCCTGGCGCAGAATCGCCAGCACGATGATGATGCGGGCGAAGGAGGTCATCATCATGAGCGCGCCCGGCAGCAGGGTCATGGCGGTCATGAACAGCAGAATCTGGATGGTCAGGGTGTAAGTCTGCCCACCCTGCCCGTCGCTGGTCACGCTGAAGGCGTCGACACCGGGAGCCGCCTGCACGACAGTGCTCAGGAGCAGACCGGCGACCAATAACCACCCTCTTATCACGCGTCATCCCCTTCCGGTTTGCGCGCTTCACTGGCAACACCCATGGCATGCTTGAAGGAGCGCTCGTCCAGCGGCAGCCGATGCAGGGTCCGCACCTGGCCGGGGGCCACACCCAGCAGCAGCCGTATGTTCTCCACCTCGATCAGCACCACCCGTTCGCGGGTGCCCACGGAGGCGCCACCCAGTACCTTGACCACGCCCTTGCCGCCCATGGGAAGGTTGCCGTAGCGCTTGAACAACCAGGCGCCGCCGAGAATCAAGGCCAGTATCAACAACAGGCCGCCGGCGGTCTGAAACAGACTCTCGGTGCCGAGCGGTGTCGTCTTGGCGGCGATCTTCTCCTGCACCGTATCGGCGGCGAGCAGCGTCTGGCTGAAAAAGAGGCAGAGTGTCGGCAACCAGCGCAACATTATTTCAGCCTCTTCACTCGTTCCGAGGGGCTGATGATATCGGTCAGGCGGAGTCCGAATTTTTCGTTCACCACCACCACTTCGCCTTGAGCGATGAGGGTGCCGTTGACCAGCACGTCCATGGGTTCACCGGCCAGCCGGTCGAGCTCCACCACCGAACCCTGGTTCAGCTGCAACAGATTGCGGATGTTGATCTTGGTGCGTCCGATCTCCATCGAGATGGTGACCGGCACATCGAGGATCGCATCCATGTTCACCGCCCCGCCCACCGATTCGTCGGTCAACTCATCGAAAGTGGCGGTAGCGGCGGGCAACTTTTCGGCACCCTCCTGCTCATCCTGCTCTTCCAGGGCGGCGGCCCATTCGTCGGCCAGTGCTTCGTTGGCATCTGTGTTTGTGTCGTCACTCATAGTCGAACCCTCTCAGGGGAGTCAGGCAGGCCGGTTTGACCCGCAAATCAATTGTCTCTGTCCGCTTCCTGGCGGATGGACTTTCGCTCCATCTCCAGATATTCCTGCAGACCTTTGGTCCGTTTTCGCTGCGCCCAGTGGGTGACCTTCAGCGAGTAGTTGCCGTCGGAAACCCCCAGACGCGCCTTGAAGATCGGCACATCGGCGGCCTCCACATCCACCTCTTCCGGCATGTCGAAGGGGATGATGTCGCCCTTTTTGAGATTAGCCAGTTGCTTTACTGTCATCTCCACCTCGGCCAGGCTGCTGGCGAGTTCCACATGGGCGCCGAGGATCTCTTCGCGCAGAGAGTGTTCCCAGCGCTCATCCCGCTCACCGCGGTCACTCTGCACGCCGGCATCGAGCAGCTCGCGAATCGGCTCCAGCATCGAATAGGGCATGCAGATGTGGAAATCGCCGCCACCGCTCTCCAGGTCGATATGAAAAGAGGTGACGACCACCACCTCGGAGGGGCTGACGATATTGGCGAATTGGGGATTGACCTCGGATCCGCTGTATTCGAAATTGACCCGGAACACCGGCCGCCAGGCCTGCGACAGGTCCTCGAAGGCCCGTTTCAGCAACAACTGGATGACCCGGTTCTCGGTCGGTGTGAAGTCGCGGCCCTCGATCTTGGTATGGAAACGTCCGGTGCCGCCGAAGTAGTTGTCCACCACACTGAAGACCAACTTGGGGTCGATCACGAACAGCCCTTTACCGCGCAGGGGCGGCACCTTGATCATGTTGAGACTGGTCGGCACGAACAGGCTGTGCACGAACTCCGAGAACTTCTGCATCTGGATTCCGGAGACCGACAGGTCGGCGGTGCGACGCAACATGTTGAAGAGGCTGGTGCGGAACAGACGGGCGAAGCGCTCGTTGATCATCTCCAGCGTCGGCAGACGACCGCGTACGATACGGTCCTGGCTGGTGAAGTCGTAGGAGTTGACACCCTCGCCGTCACCGACATCGGTCTCGGTCGCGACATCGCCGTTATCGACGCCATGCAACAGGGCATCGATCTCTTCTTGGGAAAGCAGGTCGTTGGCACTCATGGCGTCACTGCATCACAAAGCTGGTGAAAAAGAGGGCCTCAACCTGGCCCGGGGCCTTCAACTTTTTGAGAATACGATTGAGTTCGTCCAGCATGCTCTGCTGGAGCGACTCCTTGGCGGCGCGCTGTTTCAGCTCCTGGGCATCCACGGTGGAGAGCAGGTTGAGCAGGTTGTGGCGGATCATGGGATCGTTGTGTTTGACGAACTCTTCCAGTTCGACGCCGTAGAAACGCACGCTGACACCCACCTGCAGCAGGCTCGGACGTCCGGGCAGTGTAACTACGAACGGGGGATCCAGGGCCAGATAGTGCACCGGCCCCTTGTCGGATTCAGCCTTGCCGTCGGCCTGTTCGACCCCCCCTGCTCTGGCCTCGTCATCGGCACCGGAAAGCAGGAAATAGGCGGCCACGCCACCGCCAATCAGTAGCAGTGCTACCGCCGAAATGATGATGATGAGCTTGCTCTTGCCGGACTTCTCTTCGCCCAGATCGAGATCTTCATCCGTTTTCTCGTTCGCCATGTCGCAGTTCCTCAATCAAGCTATGCACAGAAATGCAAAATAAGTGCCACACGAAACCGCGATATATTTTTATTTATTTTCAGTAAGTTATTTTATCTAATTCCTGAAGAGCCAAATAGTTGACTGCCGGAAACCGCAAATTCAGGCAGTTTTTCGTCACTCGAAGGCCAGATACAGACGTGAACCCGGCGCCTGGCCTGATGATTCGGGCCACAGCCCCTCGGGCCCTCTAGGGTGTTGTCTCCATATAAACTGAGATTTCTATGTATTCGGTGCTTTGTATCTTTTATCCGAAATGATTAAGTGCTATTAATAAATAAGATAACCAATTGACAACACAATAAATTTAGGATCTTTGTGCCTAATTCCCCCGAGCAAAAGCCTTTCAGCGGGAGATTTGCCAATCTTCCGACACCACCGGCTGTTCTCATCCAGCTCATCGACAGTTGCAACGATCCCCATGTCAGTTTTGAGCGGCTGACCGAAATCATCCAACAGGATGCCGCCATCACCTCCAAGGTGATCTCGGCCGCCAACTCGCCCTTCTATCGCCAGTGGCAGGAGATCACCAACCTCAATCGCCTGCTGGTCGTGATGGGCACACGCAGTGTCCGCACCATCGCCATCAATAGCGCGGTACAGCAGTTTTTCGGTCAACTCGGCAAATCGGCGGGGCGCGCGGTCGACCGCATCTGGTACTACTCCCTGGTCTGTGCCCACTGTGCCAAATCGCTGGCGGAGCTCACCACCTACCCCTCGCCCGACGAGGCCTATCTGGCCGGTCTGCTGCACCGCCTGGGACAGCTCGCCCTGCTGCAGAGCGATAGCGAAGCCTATGGTCCGCTGCTGGACGAGGGGTTGAGCGGTGAAGACCTGGCACAAGCGGAGAAAGAGCGCGTGGGCTACAGTTCCGCGGCGGTGGCCGCCGAACTGATCGACAGCTGGCAGCTCCACTCTTTCCTATCCGATGCCGTGCTCTACCAGCATGAGCCTGCCGCCTCCATCCTCGACGGCTCGCATCTGGTCAAGCTGATCAATCTGGCCAGCGACCTGGCGCGTCTAGAAAAGGCGCCGGACAGTGGTGTGTTGGAGCGTGCCGACCTGCTGTTCGGTCTCAATCAGTCGCTCATCGAAAAGCTGCTGGAAGAGTCGCGGGAGAAGGCGGTCTCTACCGCACGCAGCCTGAATATCGCCCTCCCCGGCGCGAAAGAGGACAAGTCGGCCTCTGACCACTACGCGGCCCTCGGTGAACGGGTGCGACAGGCGGCCCTGTTTGGCGGTGGCATCGATAGCATGCCGGAGAAGAGCGATCTGCCGATGACGCTGCAGCAGATCCAGAGGGATCTCGACCTGCTGTTCGGACTCAAGCGGATCTGCTTCGTCCTCAAAGACAGCGAGCAACATCACCTGCAGCCCATCGATCCGACACATCCGGAAGACAGCCTCCTGGCCGATCTGGCTTTTTCCATCGACGAAGAGCGCAGCCTGGCGGCCAAGGCCTTTCTCAACCTGCAGATCGTCAGCACCGAAGACGAGGAGCTGGCAGCCGATCACTCAGTCGCCGATCAGCAGTTGGGCCGCTATCTCAAGCGCGAGACGCTGACCTATCTGCCACTCGCCACCAAGGCCCAGTCACTGGGGCTCATCGCGTTGGGTTGCCACCCCGCCGAATGGCCGTCCCTGTCCGAGCAGCGTGAACTGCTCGCCCTGTTCGCCCAAGAGGCGGCCCAGATCATGCTGCGTCAGCGTGAGATGGCACAACAGCAGGACCAGGTCATCGATGAAGAGCGCGCCGCTTTCCATCTGGAAGCACGCAAGGTGGTGCACGAGGCCAACAACCCGCTTGGCATCATCAACAACTACTTGCATATCCTCGGCATGAAGCTGGGCGAGGACCACCCGGTACAAGAGGAGCTGAACATCATCCGCGAGGAGATCGACCGGGTCGGCAAGATCATACTGCGCATCCGCGACATCCCGGCCGGTGTCGAACAGCAGCAGCGCACGGTGGATGTCAATCAGCTGATAGAGGATCTGGACAAACTATTCCAGTCTTCCCTCTTCCCGTCGCACAACATTTCATCTACTCTGGACCTTGACCGGTCGATGCGCGGAATTCGCACTCAGCGCAGCCACTTGAAACAGATTTTGACTAATCTGGTTAAAAACGCAGTGGAAGCGATGGAACAGGGTGGGAATATAACGATAACAACCCGTGACAATGCCTTCCTCAACGGTAAGGCCTATATAGAAATACAGGTCGTCGATGACGGTCCCGGCATTCCGACTGAGATCATGCAACAGCTTTTCACACCAGTCACATCCACCAAGGACAGCTCCCACTCTGGCCTGGGACTGGCTATTGTGAAAAACCTGATGGACGAACTTTCCGGCCATATCAGCTGCACTTCCAATGTGGGCCAAGGCACACGTTTTCAGCTCTATTTGCCGCGTACGGGTACGAATTAAGCGGAGCCTACTATGCACTCGATCTATCCGGCACCCTGGCGAGGCATTCAAGGAGAGCTCGACAAGATCCCGATGCGTATCAGAGTCAACACCCCACAACGGAACTTTCATGCCCGCGTGCTGGTCGTGGATGACGAACCCCGCGCCCGCGCCAGCCTGAAGGAGATCCTCCGCCTCGCCGGCTATGAGACGACCCTGGCGGAAGGCGGTCGCGAAGCCGTGGCGCTGCTCAGCGAGCGCCGTTTCGATCTGATGCTGCTCGATCTCAACATGCCGGATCTGGATGGTCACGGGGTCATGACCTTTCTCGAACAACATAGGATCGATTGCGACGTGATCGTGGTCAGCGGCGAGACCACGTTCGACCACGCCACCCAGGCACTGCGTCGCGGGGCACACGATTTCCTACGCAAACCCTACGCTCCGGACGAACTGTTGCGCGCCATCTCGAACGCGGTCGAACGCCGCAAGCTGAAGCGGGAGAACGAGTCGATACTGAAGCGTCTCGAGGAGTCGGAGAACCTGCACAAGTTCATCGTCAACAATTCACCCGACATGATCTACCTGCTGGACGAGGAGGGTCGTTTCGCCTTCATCAACGATCGTGTCGAGTCGCTGTTGGGATACAAGCAGGAAGACATCCTCGGCGAGCATTTTTCCAAACTGATCTACGGGGACGATCTCGACCAGGCCAACTACACCTTCAACGAACGCCGCACCGGCGATCGCGCGACCCGCAGTACCGAGCTGCGGCTGCGTTGCAAGGATGGCAACAGCCCGCGCTATTTCGAATCCCGTTCGGTACCTATCGAACTCAGCTCAATCGGTATCTATACGGTTGACGAGGAAAACCACAAAGAGTTTATAGGCACGTACGGCGTCGCCCGCGATATCACCGAACGCAAACAGGCCGAGGAGTTGATCAAGTACCAGCTCTATCACGACCTGCTGACCAACCTGCCGAACCGCACCCTGTTCCGCGACCGCCTCAACATGGCGATGGCGCAGTCCAAACGCAGCGGCAAGAAACTGGCGATCCTCTATCTCGACATGGACCGCTTCAAGGTCATCAACGACTCCCTCGGCCACTTCGTCGGCGACGAGCTACTGCAGTCCGTGGCCCAACGCCTGCGCAGCGAACTGCGCGAGGCGGATACCCTGGCCCGGGTCGGCGGCGACGAATTCAACCTGCTCATTCCCGAGATCAACGACATACAGGATGCGCGTAACCTGGCGGACAAGATTCTGCGCATCACCACCGAACCCTTCATCATCAAGAACGAAGAGATCTACATCAGCTTCAGTATCGGCATCGCGATCTATCCGTCTGACGGCGATACCAAGGATACCCTGATCAAGAATGCCGACATCGCGATGTACAAGGTGAAGAGCGCCGGCAAGAATGGTTATGCCTTCTTCTCGGAAAACATGAAGAGCGACTATTCCCAGTCGCTCGACATCGAAAACGGCCTGCGCAAGGCCATCTCGACCGACGAACTGAGAGTCCACTATCAGCCTCAATACGACATTCTCAACGGCAAGATCGTCGGCGTCGAAGCACTGGTTCGCTGGCAGCATCCCCAGAGGGGTTTGATCCCGCCCAACGAATTCATCAATGTGGCCGAGGAGTCGGGCTTGATCATACCGCTGGGCGAATGGGTCTTGCGCAAGGCATGCGAGGACATCAAGCGCTGGATGGAAGAGAAGTCGATCAGGCTCAGCCTTTCGGTCAACATCTCGGTGCAGCAGCTCGAAATGGAGCAGTTTGTCGCCAAGATCCTGAAGATCATCAAGCGCATGCAGCTGCCGCGAAACATTCTCGAACTGGAGATCACCGAACACGCCATCATGCAGGACATGGACAAGGCGATAGAGACCCTGTCCAAACTCGCCAGTAAAGGCATTCGTATCGCCATCGACGACTTCGGCACCGGCTACTCCTCGCTCGGCTATCTGCAGACCCTGCCCATCAACACGCTCAAGATGGACCGCTCCTTCGTGCAGGGCATCAAATCGAAGGGTGACAATTCAATCATCAACGCCATCATCGCCATGGCCAAGGGGCTCAACCTGGACCTCATCGCCGAAGGGGTGGAAAGCCAGCCGCAGATCGATCACCTGCTGTCTGCCGGCTGTCATCTGGCACAGGGCTTCTACTACAGTCATCCCATTCCGGAAGAGGATCTGCTGAAACTGCTCAAAGATCAGCAGGCGCATGCCAAATCCTTTAGCGTGCAAGGTAAAGAGAACGGGCTGGGCAACGAACAGACCCATCCCTGAAATCCCAAGGGTCAGCAACTCCCTACCGAGCCGTTTTCTCTCCATGCTATGATACGCCGCTCGTCATTCAGCGCCTGAAAAACGGCGTCATTTACCTCCTAGAACACACAGTACAACCATGGCTCAATATATCTTCACCATGAACCGGGTGGGCAAGATCGTTCCGCCCAAGAAAGTCATCCTGCGCGATATCTCCCTCTCCTTCTTCCCAGGCGCCAAGATCGGTGTGCTGGGACTCAACGGCGCGGGCAAGTCGACCCTGCTGCGGATCATGGCCGGCATCGACACCGAGATCGAGGGCGAGGCCCGGCCCCAGGCCGGCATCCGCGTCGGTTATCTGCCCCAGGAGCCACAGCTGGACGAGACCACCAACGTGCGCGGCAATGTAGAGGCGGCCCTGGGCGAGGTGAAAAAGGCCCTGGCACGGCTCGACGAAGTCTACGCCGCCTACGCCGAACCCGAAGCCGACTTCGACGCCCTGGCCAAGGAGCAGGCGAAGCTGGAGGACATCATCCAGGCCACCGACGGCCACAACATCGAGCGCCAGTTGGAGATCGCCGCCGACGCCCTGCGACTGCCGCCCTGGGACGCCGATGTGAAGACCCTGTCCGGCGGCGAGCGCCGCCGAGTGGCCCTCTGCCGGCTGCTGCTGGAGAAACCCGACATGCTGCTGCTGGACGAGCCGACCAACCATCTCGACGCCGAGTCGGTGGCCTGGCTGGAGCGCTTCCTACACGAGTACCCCGGTACTGTGGTGGCGGTCACCCATGACCGCTACTTCCTCGACAACGTGGCCGGCTGGATTCTCGAGCTGGACCGCGGCTACGGCATCCCCTGGGAGGGCAACTACTCCTCCTGGCTGGAGCAGAAGGAGATGCGTCTGGAGCAGGAGGCCCGCGAGGAAGCGGCCCACATCAAGACCATGAAGGCGGAACTGGAGTGGGTGCGCAGCAACCCGAAAGGCCGCCACGCCAAGAGCAAGGCGCGCTTGCAACGCTTCGAAGAGCTGCAGTCGCAGGAGTTTCAGAAACGCAACGAGACCAACGAGCTCTATATTCCGCCCGGCCCGCGCCTGGGCGACCTGGTGATCGAGGCCGAAGGGCTGAGCAAAGCCTTCGGCGACCGGGTACTGTATGACGACATCACCTTCAATCTGCCAAAGGGCGGCATCGTCGGCATCATCGGACCCAACGGCGCCGGCAAGACCACCCTGTTCCGCATGATCACCGGCCAGGAGACCCCGGACGGCGGCGAGATGCGCATCGGCGACACGGTGCAGATCGCCTATGTGGATCAGAGTCGCGATTCACTCGATGGCAGCAAGACGGTGTGGGAGGAGATCTCCGACAGCCAGGACATCATCACCGTCGACCGCTTCCAGATGCCCTCACGGGCCTATGTGGGCCACTTCAACTTCAAGGGCTCGGACCAGCAGAAGCGCATCGGCGACCTCTCCGGCGGCGAGCGCAACCGGGTCCACCTGGCCAAGCTGTTGAAGAGCGGCGGCAACCTGCTGCTGCTCGACGAGCCCACCAACGACCTCGACGTGGAGACCCTGCGCGCGTTGGAAGAGGCGCTGCTGACCTTCCCGGGCTGCGCCGTGATCATCAGCCATGACCGCTGGTTCCTGGACCGCATCGCCACCCACATCCTCGCCTTCGAGGGGGATTCCGGGGTGGTCTGGTTCGAGGGCAACTACGCCGACTACGAGGCCGACCGCAAACGGCGCCTGGGCGCCGAGGCCGATCAGCCACACCGCATCAAGTACAAACGCCTGAGTCAGTGACCAGAAGGTAGCCGGTAGCACGGATGGGGCGTAGCGTAATCCGGGGCAAACGGTCAACCCGATCCCCTGATTACGCTACGCCCCATCCGGGCTGCGCAGCGCGATATCGATCAGCGATTCCAACCGCAGCGTCTTTCCATGGGTGAGTCAACGATAAGGTCGACACTCTCCTGACTCATGACTTGCGCCGTATAGACTTGGCCTCGGCTCTCGATCTGGCGCACGAAGGCACGCAGGTGGTTGCGCGATCCGCAGTGAAGGGTGTCGTAGAGGCCGATCAGGTCCTCCTTCTCCGTGGTCGCGATCATCGTGTCGAGATCCTGCATATCGACCTCTTCGATCAGCGCACCCACCCGCAGGGCAGCCATCGGACTCTCTGCCCCCTCGTCGACCAACCTGTCATACAGGCTCTGCAGCTCCTGGTTGGAAAAGAGGCCCGCTTGACTCAAGCCGGGGTCGACCAGGGCATATTGATTCAAGGTCCCGAGAACCGCATCCATATGGCGTTGTTCCGCTTGGGCGATATTGTCGAAAACGATCAGGTTCCAGCGTTGATACAACGCCTGATAGACATCCCGCGCCAACTTCTCCTCTTCTCGCAGATAGCGCAGTTGCTCCGCCTCCCCGACGCTGAGTGCCTGGCTCCGATTCTGATTGCTGTGCTGGTTCTGCCCCTGGCCGTCCCTGGCTCCGCCATACCGCCAACCAGCCTGACTGGCGGTAACGACCGTGAGTGAGAGCAGTGCGATAAAGATCAATCGATAAAACATCCTGAACTCCTTGATTTGATAACCCGACGCAAGATGCATCAATCAGACCAGGGAGTTCTCCCACCGCAAATCAGCAACCTACGCAACCATGAGATGACCGGCTCCGGTTTGTCTCAGGGCATTTGGCACAACTTTCCGTAAAATGCCGCTCAGCGTGATGACGGGATCGATAAACAACTCACCGACCGGACAACATCTCCACCAAATGAGTTGCGTAGCAGATCCGGGAACGCAAACTTCGGTGCAAAATGGTACGGAGACCACACTTTTTACCCTGGCACTGAATCCTATCCATGAGGCCGACAATAGCGGCTGTGTGATATGGCTCAGGCTGCGAACGGCAGACGGTTTGGAACCGGGAGTGGAATAGAGGGGAGACTGAATCGGATCAGGCAGGAACCGGGTTGTTTTCTGATCGCGCTTTACCCAGATGGGGAGGGATTCGGCCGCTTTCCAGCCAATAGACCAGAGCCGTCCACTGCAACAGCTCCTGTTTCTGTGCGGTGGGCTTGAGTTCGGTGATCGAACATCCCGCCTCAGCCGCATGCACATAGCTCTGGGCATCTCGCAGATAGGCCACGAGCGGTATCCCCCGCTCATCCAGCATCTCGCGCAACCGTTTGAACGAAAGCGTGTTCAGTCGCACCCGGTTGGCGACTATCCCCAGCGGAATCTGCAGCGACATCTGCCGGCAAAGCGTGGTCAATTCATTGAGGAAATCGAGGGTGACGTGGCGATCGATGGCCGAGGGCAGTAGTGGGACGATCACCGCCGAAGCGTTGCGCAACAGGTCCATCATCTCGAGACGTTTCATCGAGGCGGGGGTATCGATGACCACCCGCTTGGTTTCCACGGGCACACGCAGGGCGAATGCTCGGGTCATGCCGCCCGGTGTCGGTTTGCCGGCAAAGACGCCATGAATCGCGGACAGGCTTTGCGATCGCAGATCGAGCCACTGCTTGCTCGATCCCTGCGGGTCGTTGTCGATCAAGGCCGTCGGCGTACCCGACGAAGCGTAGTAACCCGCCAGATTGGTTGCGATGGTCGTCTTTCCACAGCCTCCCTTGCTGTTGAGGATGAGTAGTCTTTTCATCACACCGAACCTGCCCCAGTGGTGAAATTCACCGCATATTCCTATCATTGAGCCAGAAAAACAACCCACAACCTTATAATAAGTAATTGTTTTAATACTGAAACACCCCTCCATCCAGACCGTTTTGCATCCCCGGGCCCGGACAGCAATCTCGATCGACACCTTACATCCGGTGCGGCCGGTCAACGCATTATCACCGACTCGAATCGCGCTCTGTGGCTTCCCAAAGGTAAAGACTGAAGTGGCCATAAACATACTAACATACTGATTTATTTGTGTTTTTATTGATAAAGGTTTGAAATTGTCATGCCTATGAAAAATAAGAATTTAGTGCCCAGGCAAAGTGTGAACCAGTACCTGAAGCTTTCCCCATCGTCGCCGCCAGTGTGTGTAACAGCGGGATCTTCAGGACGAAAAACCATGAAAAAACTAAGCACCCTCCTCCTCGCCTCAGCTATTTCACTCCTCATGTCCGCCTGTGGCGGTGGCGGCAGCACCAGCAGCAGTGTCAATCGCGACAGCGCCGGCCGTGTGTTGCTCTCCTGGAGCGCCCCGACAGCCCGCACCGATGGCAGCTTCCTGCCTGTCACCGAACTCCAGGGCTATCGCATCTACTACGGCAGCTCGGAAGACAGTCTCAGCGTGCTGGTCGATCTGAACGACGACAGCATCACCGAGTACACCGTGGATACGCTGCCTACCGGAAGCTACTACTTCGCCATCACGGCCTACGACTCCGACGGTGTGGAGAGCGGCCTCTCGAATGTCATCAACAAGGACGTGTAAAACGATCAATACCTTCGAACACCCTTACAGAAAAGCCCCCTGATGGGGGCTTTTTTTGATGCCCGCACCAACGACCTACCCGCCCCACAACGGGTCCAGGCCTCCACAAACTTCGAAAACCCCAATCTTTACAACGATGAAGGTACTCGAAATGGAGGGTATACATCCTCATATGAGAATAATCGGTTGCTGCGATGCGCCCGGAATCAGGCATTCAGTGCGGAGGATGAGTTATGGAGACCTGGTTGGAAGGTACAATCATCGAAAAACGGCAGTGGGGTGACAAGCTCTATTCCCTGCGCCTGAAAGCGCCTGTGGAGAGCTTTACCGCCGGCCAGTTCACCCGCCTGGCGCTGGAAATCGACGGCGAACGGGTGGCTCGGCCCTACTCCTTCGTCAATCCTCCCCAGGACGAGTTGCTGGAAGTTCATTTCAACGAAGTGGAGAATGGCCCGCTGAGCCCCCGCCTGGCGGCACTGAAACCGGGTGACCGGGTCTGGGTTTCATCACGACCCAACGGTTTCTTCACCCTGGATCAGCTGCCGAAGAGCGAAAACCTCTGGATGATCGCCACCGGTACGGCGCTGGGAGTCTATCTCTCCATCCTGCGCACCGAACAACCCTGGCAGCGATTCCACAATGTCGTGCTGGCGCACAATGTGAGGAGAGAGGTTCACCTCAGCTACCGTGACGAGATCGTGGATCTGAAGCGAGCGTACGACGCACGCTTCCGCTATGTGCCGATCGTCAGTCGGGAAAGGGTGGCGGGCGCCCTGCAGGGCCGGATACTGGCCGCCCTGGAGAACGGCGGCCTCGAGAGCCACGCCGGCGTGGCGCTCACACCCCAGACCTCGCATGTGATGCTCTGCGGCAACATGAGCATGATCCGCGAGGTCTCGCAAGCCCTCGAAGCGCGCGGCATGCGCAAACACCGCAGGAAAGAGCCCGGACACTTCACCACTGAAAAGTACCATTGACAGGCTTTCCAGACGCGCAGAACGCGAAGGCTCACTTCGGTTCACCTGAAACCTTCAATCTCCGATTATATTGACTCATCGGTGCGGCAAGCCGCACCCTACCCCGATCATCGCGTAGGGTGCGGCTTGCCGCACCGTTGACTCTGTGACTGGTAATCGAATGTTTCAGATGGCTCAAACCCACCATCAGCGTTCATGTGCGGACTGAACTCAATAGCAGTTGGTTGCTTGTCCCCAAGGGAAATTCAAACTGCCGTCTCGCAAAGACTGCGCTGTACCGTCAATCCGATCTCGGCCGCATTCTGCACCACACTGACCCCGAGCTGGTCCAGTCTCCGCATCTTCGCCTGGGCGGTGTCGGACTCGCCGGAAATGATCGCACCCGCATGGCCCATGGTCCGGCCCGGCGGGGCGGTGGCACCGGCGATAAAACCGATCAACGGTTTATCCATGTGGTCCCGCGCCCAGGCGGCGGCCTCCACCTCCTGGGCGCCGCCGATCTCACCAATCATCAGCACCGCGTCGGTCTCTTCATCCTGCGCGAAAAGTTTCATCAGACTCAGGAAGTCGCAACCGTTGACCGGATCACCGCCGATGCTGATGCTGGTGGAGATGCCGAGGCCCAGCTCGCTCATCTGCTCCACCGCCTCATAGTTGAGGGTACCCGAGCGGGAGACCAGACCGATGCGGCCTTGCGGATAGATATGGGCCGGCATGATGCCGACCTTGCACTCGCCGGGGGTGATGACGCCGGCGGTGTTGGGACCGATGATGATGGCGTCGTGGCCGATCAGGTAGCGCTTGACCCGCACCATGTCCTGCACCGGCACGCCGTCGGTGATCACCACGATCACTCCGATGCCGGCATCGATCGCCTCCATGATGGCGTCGGCGCTGAAGGGCGGTGGTACGAAGACCACGCTGACGTCGGCGCCGGTCTCGATCACCGCCTCCTTCACCGTATCGAAGACCGGGCGTTCGATGTGGGTCTGACCGCCCTTGCCCGGGGTTACACCGCCGACCACGTTGGTGCCCATGCGGATCGCCTCCTGGGCGTGGAAAGTGGCATGCTGACCAGTGAACCCCTGGAAGATGACCCGCGAACGCCTGTTGACCAGAATGCTCATGCCGCTTCCCCCTGTACTGCCATGACCGCCTTCTCCGCCGCGTCGCTCAGGCGGTCGGCGTGGATATAGTCGAGCCCCGATCCGGCGAGGATCCTGCGCCCCGCCTCCAGATTGGTGCCGGCCAGGCGGACCACGATGGGCACTTCGATCGCCTGGTCGGCCATCGCCTTGACGATGCCTTCGGCGATCCAGTCGCAGCGGTTGATGCCGGCATAGATGTTGAGCAGCAGCACCTTGACGTTGGGGTCCTCCAACACGATGCGGAAGGCGTTGGCGATCTTCTCCGGGGAGGCGCCGCCGCCCACGTCGAGGAAGTTGGCTGGGCGACCGCCATAAAGACTGATGGCGTCCATCGTCGCCATCGCCAGGCCGGCGCCGTTGACGATGCAGCCGACACTGCCGTCGAGGGCGATATAGTTGAGATCATGTCCCGAGGCTTCCACCTCCTTGGGGTCCTCCTCGTCGAAGTCCCGCAGATCGGCAATCTCCGGCTGACGGAACATGGCATTGCAGTCGAACGACATCTTGGCGTCCAGGGCCAGGAACTGTCCCTCCTGCGTGGTTACCAGCGGATTGATCTCCGCCATCAGGGCATCCTTGTCGCGGAAACAACGGTAGAGACGCTTCATCAGGCGTCCGGCGGCGACGATCTGCTTGCCGCTGAGACCGATGCCGGCGGCCACCTTACGGCACTGGAAATCCTGCAGGCCGACAGCCGGATCGACTACCTCCCGGATCACCTTCTCCGGGGTCGCCGCCGCCACCTCCTCGATCTCCATGCCGCCGGCGGCGGAGGCGATCAGGGTGATGCGCTGGCTGGTGCGGTCGATGATCAGACCCAGGTAGTACTCCGCTGCGATCCGCTGCAGCTGTTCCACCAGCACCCGATTGACCAGGCGGCCGGCCTCGCCGGTCTGTTTGGTCACCAGTCGCGAGCCGATCAGGTTCTCGGCGTGCTGGCGCACTTCGTCGAGACTGCGGGCCAGCTGCACGCCACCCGCCTTGCCGCGGCCGCCGGCGTGAATCTGGGCCTTGACCACCCAGCCCTCGCCGCCCATCTCCTCCGCCACCGACACCGCCTGGTTGGCGGAATGGGCCATGCGTCCGTCGGGCACCGGAATGCCATAGCCGCGAAACAGTTCCTTGGTCTGGTATTCGTGCACGTTCATACCGCCACCTCCTCATCGGCGGCGGCGAGGCGCTCGATCTGCGCCATCTTGGCGATCACCACCTGGGCCTGACGGATCGAAGCGGCATCGATCATGCGCCCATCGAGACTGACCGCGCCGCGGCCTTCGGCGGCCGCCTGTTCCATCGCCTCGATGATGCGGCGGGCCCGGGTCACCTCCGCCTCGCCTGGGGTGAAGACCTGGTTGGCGAGTTCGATCTGGGAGGGATGGATGGCCCACTTGCCCTCCCCGCCGAGAGCGGCGAAGGCGCGCGCCACCGCCAGGTAGCCCTCGGGATCGCTGAAATCCCCATAGGGGCCGTCGATGGGCCGCAGACCGTAGGCACGGCAGGCGACGATCATGCGCGACATGGCGAAGTGCCACTGGTTGCCCAGGTAGGCCTGGCGCTGGCCGGAGGCATCGGCATCGCCCAGCACCAGATAGTCGGGATTGACCCCGCCCATGCTGGTGGTGCGCGCCTGGGTGGAGGCGGCGTAGTCGGCGACACCGAAGACCAGCGCCTCCAGGCGCTCGGGACAGGTCTGGGCGATGGCCTCCACATTGGCCATGCCCATGGCGGTTTCGATCAGGGCGTGCAGGTTGATCGGCGCATAACCCATGGCCGCCTCGATCTGCTCCAGCAGCAGCGCGACGAACTGCAGGTCGGAAGGCTGATTGACCTTGGGCACCAGGATGGTGTCGAGCTTGTCGCCGGCCGCCTCCACCACCTCGATGATGTCGCGATAGCAGAAGTGGGTGTCGAGCCCGTTGATGCGGATAGAGACCGAGCAGCGGGACCAATCGTAGTGGTTCAGTGCATGGATGATGTGCTTGCGCGCCTGGATCTTGTCCGACGGTGCCACCGCATCCTCGAGATCGAGAAAGACCAGGTCGGCGCCCGCATCCGGCGCCTTTTCCAGCATACGTGGATTGCTGCCCGGTACTGCCAGTTCGCTTCGATGAAGCCGATTCCTCACGGCCATTGCGATACCTCCGTGATGTTATAGTTTTGGGGTCTTATCGTTGTTATGAATCTCTGCCCTTCCGCGGAATCCTATAAATTCCACACAAGCATTCAGTATTTAACACAGGTCCCGCTCGAATGACAAAAACGGGAGCGGGTTGCAAGCCGCCCCAGGACGACTCGACGATTCAGGTCCCGAATCCGATCTAGGCAAAAAATCCACCGTCTCCCAGACGCTTACAATGTCCACATCGGGAAAGCCAGGGCCCCGGCAGCAACGGAATGAGCGCTGGTCCAAATCACCTTGTACCGAAACACGGTCCCATGCCTCGTTTAGCCAGCCCAAGGGGACGACGATCTTCAGACCAGGAATCCGAGTCCCCCTGCCTGTTGGGCCAATGTCTGAGACAGCGGCTATCCACAGTGACAATTCGTTCATCGCCAGTTGCGAAAGAAGGAGTCATGCCGGCACCTACCCCTCATGAATCACGGTATTTCCTGGTTATCCCTTGGTCATATTTGTCACTATTTTGCATTCTTTTTCCGCGCGGAAATTTAACCGACCGATAGTCCGCCAAACGGATTGAAGAACGGTTTTCAGACGACTACGCTAAGCAACAATCTCACTGTATTTACGGCTGAAAATGTCAGCTTGCGACCGAGTGACACGCCAAACGCTCTGCCAAAGGAACCGGTTCCAGAAAGTTGCCTGCCGCGAAAACAACCACTGGTCTCAGACCTTCGTCTGGAGCGCATTCATCCAAGTCCGAGCTTGCCCGTCAGGGTAGCTTGATAGGTAGTCTAAGGAGGAGAATATGCAGAAGTCCCTGTTGATCGACGCGGGCAAATGTACCGGGTGTGTGCAGTGCGAAATGGCCTGCTCCTATGAGAACGAAGCCATTTTCAATCCCTCGAAATCGAGGATCCGTATCTTCACCCTGCATCACGAGGGCCGATATGTCCCTTATACCTGTACCCAGTGCGCCGAGGCCTGGTGTATGCAGGCCTGTCCGGTGGACGCCATTGTCTACGACGCGGCCACCGGCGCGAAACTGGTGCGCGATGCGGTCTGCGTCGGTTGCAAGGTCTGCACCATCGCCTGCCCCTTCGGCACCATCAACTACAGCAGCGATACCGGCAAGGTGATCAAGTGTGATCTCTGCGGCGGCGATCCCGCCTGCGCCAAGGCCTGTCCGACAGGCGCTATCACCTATGTGGATGCCGACCAGACGGGTTACGAAAAGATGCGCCTGTGGGCGAGCAAGACCGATTCCGGCAGTTCCGCCACGGCTTAATCGAGAGGAGAGCAGATATGTCTTGGACAGGAAAAATCCTCCGCGTGAATCTCACTAATGGCACCTGCACCCCCGAACCGCTGAACCGGGAGTGGGCTCAGGAGTATCTGGGCCAGCGCGGACTGGCCACCAAGTACCTGGTCGAGGAGATCGACCCTCAGGTGGACCCACTGAGTCCCGACAACAAGATGATCATGGCCACCGGCCCATTGACCGGCACCATGGCCTCCACCGGAGGACGCTATTCGGTGATCACCAAGGGGCCGTTGACCGGCTGCGTGGCCTGTTCCAATTCGGGCGGCTTTATCGGTGCCGAGATAAAGAACGCCGGTTGGGACATGATCATTTTCGAGGGCAAATCGCCGACGCCGGTCTATCTCTATCTACTCAATGACCAGCCGCAGCTGCTGCCCGCCGACGAGATCTGGGGCACCAGCGTCTGGCATACCGACGAATGGCTGCACAATCGCCATCAGGATCCGATGCTGCGCATCGCCGCGGTGGGACGCGCCGCCGAGTCGGGCTGCCTCTACGCCGCCGTCGTCAACGACCTGCACCGGGCCGCCGGCCGCTCCGGCGTCGGTACCGTGATGGCCTCCAAGAACCTGAAGGCGGTGGCCGTTCGCGGCACCCTGGGCGTCGGCAACATCAAGGACCCGGCCAGATTCATGCAGGCGGTCAATGACGGCAAGCAGGTATTGGCCGAGAACGCCGTTACCGGCCAGGGGCTGCCCAAGTTCGGCACCCAGGTGTTGATGAACGTGATCAACGAGATCGGCGCCCTGCCCACCCGCAACATGAAAGAGGTGCAGTTCGAGGGCGCCAGCAAGGTCTCCGGCGAGGCGATGCACGAACCCCGCCGCTCCGACGGCAAGCCGAATCTGACCACCAATGCCGGCTGTTTCGGCTGCACCATCGCCTGCGGCCGCATCTCGACCATCGATCAGGGCCACTTCGCCATCAAGAACAAGCCGGAGTACTGGGGCAACTCCGGCGGTCTGGAGTACGAGGCGGCCTGGGCCCTGGGGCCCGACACCGGTGTCGACGACCTGGACGCCCTGACCTACGTCAACTTCCTTTGCAACGAGGACGGCTACGATCCCATCTCCTTCGGTTCGACCGTTGCCGCGGCGATGGAGCTCTACAAGCTGGGCGCCATCACCAAGGAGCATACCGGCGGCGTTGATCTCTCGTTCGGCTCGGCCGAAAACCTGGTCTGGGCCGCCGAATCGATGATGCGCGGCGAAGGCTTCGGCCTCGACCTGGGACTCGGCTCCAAGCGGCTGTGCGAAAAGTATGGCCACCCCGACCTCTCCATGACCGTGAAGGGTCAGGAGTTCCCCGCCTACGACCCGCGCGGCATCCAGGGCATGGGGCTGGCCTATGCCACCTCCAACCGGGGCGCCTGCCATCTGCGCGGCTACACCGTCGCCTCCGAGGTGCTGGGCATCCCGGTAAAGACAGACCCGCTGGCCACCGAGGGCAAGGCGGAACTGGTGAAGGCGTTTCAGGACGCCACCGCCGCGGTCGACTCCAGCGGCCTCTGCCTCTTCACCACCTTCGCCTGGACCCTGGAGAACATCGCACCCCAGGTCGATGGCGCCTGCGAGGGAGAGTGGACGGCAGAGCGCATGCAGGAGATGGGCGAACGGATCTGGAACATGGAGCGGGACTTCAACCTGAAGGCCGGCATCACCGCCGCCGACGACACCCTGCCGAAGCGGCTGCTGACCGAACCGGCCAACGTGGGCCCAGCCGAGGGCCGGGTGGCTGATCTGCCAGTCATGCTCACCGAGTACTATGAGTTGAGAGGCTGGAGCGCCGACGGCGTACCCACCAGCGAGACCCGCCAGCGACTGGGCCTCGGCTGAACGACGCCTGTAAACAGAGCAAATCCCTCCGGGAGTTGTCGAACTCCCCGGAGGGGTTTCAACCAGGGCCATACGCAATCGTTGAAGAGAGTCTGTTGAGTCAGTGCTAAACGTCGAATTCAAGCTGTACGCAGACCTGATGCGTTATCTGCCGGCCCATGCCCGGCAGCAGAGTGTTCAGGTGGAGGTCACCGAGGGATCCACCATCCACGACCTGATGGATCGCTTTAAGGTGCCGAGGGACCAGGCCCATCTCGTAATCTGCAACGGGCTCTTCATGCCACCCTCCCAGCGGGACAGCTATCAACTGCAGGAGCGTGACGTGATCGCTCTCTGGCCGCCAGTGGCCGGGGGATGAAGCCTGGCATCAGCGTACGGCGCGTGATGTCGATCAGCCACGCCGAGTTCCTGCGCAGCCTCATACCCCTCGGCAAACACTACCCCTATCGCATCGACGAATCGGAAGGCCGCATTCTACTGACAGACCACGACCGGCAGATCGAGATCCGGCTCGGCCGGGAGGGCCGCAGACGTCTGGGCGCTCTTGAGTTGCCGGAAACCGCCGTTGATTTTCATTTTCATGCGTCTGACCCAACAACGGTCGAACGCTTTTTCGCCCGTTTCGATCTCTGTTTCCGTCGCGGCGGCGGATGATCAACACATGGGCCGAAGCGTTCCGCGCAACTCGCACCCCCACTAAGCAAACATATATTCCATGCCTCGGTTTCTATAATCAGGACAAAACCCCCTGAGAAGACCGGGAGCAGCGCCCCTGATACGGTCGAAGGACTCTCTACAGCGGGATGCACAACAAACACCGAGTCGACCTGTGCCCAAGACATGAAGTGAGCGACGACACACACCCTGCCGCGATGAACACCGAGACGGACCGACCGATAACCGCCAAGGTGTGATGCTTACAAGGCCATCACACCACCAAGAGGACTCTATGGAACTGACCATCTACCAGGTCGATGCCTTTGCCACCGCACCCTTCGAGGGCAACCCGGCCGCCGTCTGCCCACTAACGAACTGGCTCGACGGTGCGCTGATGCAGCGGATCGCGATGGAGAACAACCTCTCCGAAACGGCCTTCTTCGTACCCACCGATTCGGGCTACCACATTCGCTGGTTCACCCCGGCACATGAGGTCGATCTCTGCGGTCATGCCACGCTGGCCAGCGCGCACGTCCTCTTCAATCACCTGGGTTATGAAGCGCAGCAGATCGCATTCGAGTCGCGCAGCGGCATTCTCCGGGTCAGGCAGAGCGGGGACGGCCTGGAGATGGACTTCCCTGCCCAGCCGCCGAAGTCCTGCCCGACTCCCGAGGCGATCGTCGATGCCTTTGCCGACACCCCTGTGGAGTGTCTCGCCGCACAGGACTACATCGTCGTATTCGCGGACGAAGCGAGCGTGATGCGAGCCCAGCCCAACATGACACAACTCAAACGGCTCGATCTGCGCGGTGTCGCCATCACCGCGAAGTCGACGCAATACGACTTCGTCACCCGCTTCTTCGCCCCAAAATACGGCATCGACGAGGATCCAGTGACCGGCTCGGCGTTCACCCAACTGGCGCCCTATTGGGCCCGGCGACTGAACAAGTTGAAGATGACGGCCAAGCAGGTGTCGCAGCGTGGAGGCACAGTGGTCTGTAAATCAACCCCTGACCGTGTATTGATCTCAGGCAACGCCGCGACCTATCTGATTGGAAGGATCGCGCTAAAAATGTAACCAGCGCTTAGAAGCAGGTGCTGTACCGAATTGACCACCCTACTGGCGAAGATTGACCACTTAGACCTGGAACAGCTAAGCAGAGCACTGCTATTGACCAATGAGTGCATGCTGAAAAGGAAGTAAATAGATCGTCACCTTTTGCCATTTTCCACATACTGCTTAACGGCATCTCTGATTAACTGGTTGAGGAAAAACTAGATGACGTAGTGTTGGATTATGTCAGAAGTCACACTTGGACGATCCGAAAAACGCGCTCGAATGCTCCATGCTCGTCATCCACTGTCTGCAGACGAAGCGGTCATTGTTTACGCTTACCACCAGTTGCGTGATTGATCAAAAGTTCGAACTAGACCCCCAAGGATTACTATTATATATTTCACATACAATTTGTATGGTTTTTACAAGGACAGTTTGAATGACCCACCGAATCACTCCCAAACTCTCTCTCGTATCTCCAAGACTTAGAATCGAAAAAAAGAGAGCGATCGTCTTCCCCGCAAACGGAAACGATAAGTTTGAAACACCATGACCTTAATGGCGTGGAGCCCAATGGTGCCACTGTGTGACTGGCCAATAGTCGGTGATCGACTCGCAAAGCAGATCGGGGCGTTGTTCCATAGATGACCGAGACGCAAGGATCGGTTCTTACCGAGTGGAACGAATAGGCCAGGAGGAGCTTGGCGACAAAATACACTCTCACAATAATGATTTCTGATGAACGACCAACAAGGGGTGATGGATGTAATTACTCAAACTGAAATCCTTTCGCACTAAGTGAGGTTTCAAAATGTTATTACGTATTATTTCTATCTCTTTGATGCTTGTTGTGATGTCAGGTTGTTCTACAACCAGTAACATGAAATCGGTGATTGATCCTACGCTCAATCAAAACGGCGGCATAACCATTATTGCCGATACCTGCATAATGCGGGACGAAATAGGCACCGACGTCGCCGATGACTACTTTGTCATTGCTGAATCCAAGGAGCTTTCTCAGGCAATACTAAACGCGTCAAGCAATTACTTGGCGGGAAGTGGTGTTCAAGTACGAGAGGCAATCATACCCTTCGTTTGCGGTGCGGCTCATGACAAGGGCAATTCAAACAAGCTTGTTGCCGATGAGGCCAATGGTGACTTGAAGGATATCAAACAACCATTCGGCATAAACACACAAATCAAGCCCGATAAAGAATACACAGACGCGCTAAGTATACTGTCTACCTATACAGCTCAGTACCTATCAGGCGCGACAGCTTCGGACTATTTAGTGGCTCTCGATAAGATCAAAACATCCGCAGGAATTATTGCCAACAGGACAAATTCCGACAAGATACTTCTCTTCAATGTTTCCGGAACAAGTATTTCAAGCGGCAAAGCATTCGGCCAATCCATCGGTAAGTTCTTTGTTGGATTGGGAACAGCCGTTGCGACCGCAGGATTAGGAACGGGATATTACGCATATTACATTCCTGGCGGTGATATCGATGCTGTCTATATTGGCGCCGCCGTTATAGATCTCGAATCCGGTTTCATCTCATGGTCAAACTCCCTCAGTGTATTCGAAGATCCATTCGACGCTGATGATATTTCTGACGATGAAGTTATCGACAGACTGCTTTTTGACATGGTTCATAAATCACCTGCAGCGTTGTCAATCGCCGCGGAAAGTGTAGAAATAGTCAAAAACAGTATCGAAAGCAATGTATTCATCGCTGACCTGGCGAAACCGGAAAAATACGATGCACGATGTCGCGGAGGCAGTGGCATTCGGAACGCACAATCCATACAGAGACCAATCCAGGAAGCGTTTAATAGGATACTTAAGTCAGCTGGAAGATACGATTTGGAAAACGGGACTAAACTTACCGGAACATTGGATAAAATAGCACTCTCTACCAGTCCATCCGATGCATGGTGGGATATGGAATTGACTCTCGAGAACGAATACGGAAAATCCATGACCGTGCAGAGTCATTATGACTTTGAAAGTTCTTTCAGAGGCTCCGCTGCATGCATGCAATCCGGAGAGGCTTTCAGGAGCGCAATCCAGAGTTTGATAAAGGATGCAATCAACGATCCGGCATTTACGAATCTGTTGACCCGCGATGCACCTGAGCTGGAACAGGCAAGCATGCAAACAAAAGAATAACTGGGGAACAGGACAAGTTACATAAAAAAAGCACCCCTAAGGGTGCTTTTTTCTACTTCCAGGCGAATGACCTTTACATGGGATATTCCGCCAACCCCGGATTGCCCTCCACTCCCTTCAATTTGGGTGTATTGAGCTTCTCGATCTTCACCGTCTTCTGGTCGCGCAGGTAGGTGGCGACCGTATCCCAGATCGGCTCGCCCGGGGACTGGGAGCCCACTGTGGCCCAGCCGGCGACGACGTAGTTCTTGTCGGGATCGATCTTGGTGCCGTCGTCCAGGGTCATGTTGGAGATACGCTTGCCGAACTCGGCGCCCGGCTCGCAGACGTAGTCGAGGCCGCCCACGCGCACCATGTCGCCGCCCTGCTGATAGTAGGGGTCCTGGTTGAAGAGATTGTCGCAGACGTCCTCCAGGATCATCTTGATATCGCTGCCCTTCATCTCCCGGCGGTAGGTCTCGGGATAGGTGATGCAGGTCTGATCCATGACGTGGTCCATGGTGATCTTCTGACCCGGCAACACGGTGGTGCCCCAGCGGAAACCGGGCGAGAGGGAGATCTGGGCGTCGTTGACCTTGATCAGGGCATCGCAGATCACCTGGTCGAAAGTGCCGTTGAAGTTGCCGCGGCGATAGAGCACCTCTTCCGCCGTCGCCAGTTCCTCTTCCAGCTTGTCCTTGTAGGGTTCGCGCACCTCGTCGATGTAGGCCTGCATCTCCTTGTCCGCCTCCAGCAGGTTGGAGAAGACCGGCAGCAGGCGGTAGCGGAAGTCACGCACCTTGCCGCCCTTGACATCCAGATCCATGACGCCGAGGAACTTGCCGTTGGAACCGGCGTTGGTGACCAGGGTCTTGCCGCCGGGATTGGTAACTGCAGTCGCTGCCGGCATACCGTCGTGGGTATGACCGCCGAAGATGACGTCGATGCCGGTGACCACGGAAGCCATCTTGAGATCCACGTCCATGCCGTTGTGGGAGATCACCACCACCAGGTCGGGCTTCTCGTTCTCGCGCACCTGGTCGACCACCAGCTGCATCTTTTCGTCGCGGATGCCGAAGGTCCAATCGGGGATGAAGCGCTGCGGATTGGCGATCGGGGTGTAGGGGAAGGCCTGACCGATAACCGCCACCCGGGCGCCGCCCACGTTCTTCATCACGTAGGGTTTGAAGGCGGTGCCCTCGTCTTCGTTGAAGCCGGCGAAGTCGGGGAACTTGTAGTCGAACAGCGCCTCTTCCCGCACCTTGACGTTCTGCGCCACGAAGTCGCCCTGGAACTCGGCGATGTTGGCGATCACCTCTTCATCCAGGTAGGTGAACTCCCAGTGGCCGGTCATGACATCGACACCCAGGCGGTTGCAGGCGCCGACCATGTCCATGCCACGGGTCCAGTAGGCGGTACCTGAGCCCTGCCAGGTGTCGCCGCCGTCGAGCAACAGGCTGTTGCCTGGGCCGCGGTCATCACGGATACGATCTACCAATGTCTTCAGATGGGCAAACCCGCCAACCTTACCGTACTTGCGTGCAGCCTCGTCGTAGCCGAGGTAGGTAAAGGCGTGGGCCTCGATGCCGCCCGGCTCGATGCCGAAGTGATCGAGCAGCTTCTTGCCCACCAGATGCGGCGCCTTGTTGAACGAAGCGCCGATACCCAGGTTGACGTTGGGTTCCCGGAAATAGATGGGATTGAGCTGGGCGTGGGTGTCGGTGATATGGAGCAGCGACACGTTACCGAACTTGGGTACTTCGTAGAGATCGGAAGGCTGCCGGGCGGCTGCGAAGATGGACGATGGCATCATGCCGGCGGCGCCGGCCAGCCCCATCAGGCGAAGAAATTCACGTCGCGAAATACTCATCTGTTCTCTTCCTCCGGAAATTGAACCTGATATCGGTCGAGCCGGCCCTTCGTAGGAACACCCTGCTTCCTCGGCCCAGCCCTCGTTATAGTTTTTGCCGGGATGGATCACCCCATCCTGTCAGGCAACAAGTCTATGGGCCGTCAAGCCCAAAATCACCCTACTCTAAGCGATGTTTTCTGTGTGCCGGCACATCACCCAGCGGTGATAAAAAAATGGCCAGCTGCATCGCGGGAAGGTGCCTGTCGTCATCTCAATACCTCCCGCCATCCAGCTGGCCCTGGCGCGTCAGTCCGGGATCTCGTCTCGTTCTTCTGATCCGAAGAGCGATCCGGTTTCCAGCCCGAACTCCGCGCAACCACTCCCCAGACATCTGCTCCGGGCACATATTGGGGAGGCGATATTATGTAACTCGCTGTTGTTAAATGAAATTCTTAGATACTAGACAGCTTGTTATGGTTTTCCATAATCCTGCTCCAGGGTAAGCATCATGCGCATCAGATGGGACAGGGAATCGGCTTGCATCTTCTCCATCACCCGCGAACGGTGGGCCTCGACCGTGGAAAGGGTGATGCCCAACTGCTCCGAGATGTTTTTGTTGCGCATGCCGCCGACCACCAGATCCAACACCTCCCGCTCACGCGGCGTCAGCTGGTTGAGGTGCTCACGAATCTCCGATATGCGGGAGGCCTCGCCGCGGCGTTCCGCGTCCATCTCGATGGCGCGATGCACGCTGTCGAGAAGGATCTGGTCGCGAAACGGCTTTTCAATGAAGTCGACCGCCCCGGCCTGTACCGCCCTCACCGCCATCGGCACATCGCCATGGCCGGTGATGATGATAACCGGTGGATGAATCGGATATTCCGCCAGCTTCTCCTGCATATCGAGACCGCTCATGCCAGGCATCCGGATATCGACCACCAGACAGCCCGGCAGACGCTCGTCGAAAGCCTCGAGGTACTCGAGCGCCGAAGCATAGCAGATGACCGGAAGACCGACCGACTCCAACAACAGTTTGAGGGCGTTGCGCACCTCGGCATCATCGTCCACGACGAAGACGGTGGGCTTGGTCTGATCCATGGTTCAGCTGGCCTCCTCGAGCGGTAGAGTGAAGATGAATTCGGCCCCTTTCCGATAATCCGGATTGACCGTGAGTTTACCACCGTGGGCCTCAATGATCCCGTGGCTGATGGAGAGCCCGAGGCCCATGCCTTGGGATTTACTGGTGACGAAGGGGTCGAACAGGGTACCGGCCAGCTCGGCATCGATCCCGGGTCCATTGTCGCGCACGATCACTTTGATCCAACGCTCGTCGCTATGTTGGGTGCAGATGCAGAGCCAACGCTCCTCCTGGACATTGTCCAACAGCGCCTCGATGGCATTGCGCGCCAGATTGAGAATCACCTGTTCGATCTGGATCGGCTGTGCCGAAATCTTCGGCAGATTCTGCTCCAGATCGAGTTCCAGCATGACGCTGGCGCGGCGAATCTCCGGTCGGATCAGCACCACCACCGCGTTGACCAGATCGTTGATATCGATATCCGCGCGTTCCAGCGGTTCCTTGCGCACGAAGCGCCTCAGCTGGCGGATGATCTCCCCCGCCCGGTCGGCCTGATCGGCGATCCGCTCCATCACGTCGACGCACACCTCCACATTGGAGCTGTTGGACTCCAACAGGCGGATGCTGGCCTGGGCATTGGTGGAGATGGCCGTCAGCGGCTGGTTCAACTCGTGGGCGATGCCGGAAGCCATCTCGCCGAGTGTGCTCAGACGGCCTACCCGGGCCAGCTCCACCTGGTGCTGACGGGCGTCCTCTTCCATCCGCTTGCGCCGGGTAATGTCACGGAACACCACCACGCTGCCTATGGTACGACCGTTCTCGTCCCAGATCGGCGTACTGCTGTACTCCACCGGGAATGAGGAGCCGTCCTTGTGCCAGAAGATGTCGTCGGAGATATAGCGGGCCTCGTTATCGCGAAAGGTCTGGTAGACCGGACACTCCTCCGCCCAGTGGGGTGATCCGTCGGCATGGGTATGATGCAGAATCTCGTGCTGGTTGAGACCGATCACCTCAGCAGCCTCCCAACCGGTGATACGTTCCGCCGCCTTGTTGAAGAAGGTAGAGCGGCCATGCAGATCGACACCGTAGATACCGTCGGCCACCGAATCGAGTATCAGCTCGTGTTGTTGTTCCAGTCGCACCTTGGCATTGTGCAGCTCCTGGTTCAGGCGCATCACCCAGAGCGTCATGAAGACCATGAACAGCAACATGAAAAGACCGCCCAGCAACCAGTAGCGATATCGGTCGATGGCGTCGGAGAGGGTGAAACGCCCCAGATCCTGATATGGGGGCAGCTTCAGCTCGCGAAACAGATCATGCACCGGCTGGTAGTCGAGAGGAATGGTCCAGCCGGCATACTTGCCTGCCAGCGCGGCCGGGTGGTCATGGGGCATCTGCAGCAGCGCCACCGCCACCTGCTGGGCCAGGCTGTCGGAGGTATGCCCCACTTTACTGAAGGGCCACTCCGGATAGAGCCGGGTGCTGAGGGCAAAGGGAAACTCCGGCTCATGCTGTGGATTGATGATGCGGAAGTCGTTGAGATCGATGGTGCCGGCCGCCGCCATGCGCTCCAGAATATCGGTGCGCACCGTGCCCACATCCACCTCGCCCTGTAGCACGGACATCACGACCAGATCGTGGATACCGCCGAACTCCAGGGATTTGAGGTCCTTGTAGGGATCGATGCCGATCGCCATCATCTCCCGCATGGCCATCTGGAAGCCACCCAGCGAGGTCGGGTAGACCGCCATGAAACTGTGGTCTCTCAGATCCTCCAGGGTCCTGATCTCTGGGTGGTCCTTGCGCGCGAAGATGACGCCGCCGAAGATCTTGTAGGGGACATTGTTGCGCCGGTTGTAGAGGGTGGCGATGCGCGAGACCCGGTATTTCACCTCCAGGTTGACATAGATGCCCGGATTGACCAGCACGAAATCGACCTCGCCGGCCGCCACCGTGGGGTTGACCTCATCGAACTTGAGCGGACGGATACTGAAATGGTGACCGGGTATGATGCTGGAGAGATAGTCTGCGGTCGGACCCCACATGTTGAGGGTAACCCTGTCGCCACGGTGGCTGAGGACGCCGATCTTGACCTCATCGGCGATGGCGGATATCGGCAGTGCAGCGAGAAGCACGAACGGCAGCAGCAGCCAGTAACCGCCGTTGCGCCAGAATCTCCGTCGTCGCCTCATCCTCGAAGGGTATTGGAAACCCGCCACCTGCACAAGCCGGCATCAGGGCGCTTTGTCGGACCGGAGTTGGCGATTGAACCCGGGCGAGCGGAAAAGCGGGATTCAAGCTAAATGGCCCTTACTTGAGTGCAACTGCACCCATTCTTCCGGTCATTTTTTCAACGCGTGTTGGTGGGGCAGGGCCCCTGCCCTACCTGAAATCCATAGTGTTAAGGTGGGGCTCCACCCCACCAGCACTGCACTCAAGTCAGTGCCACTCGGGCCCTAGCACTGATGCTGTTACTCGTCTGTCGGCAAGGCAAAGGATTTCAGTTTGCCGAGCAGCGAGTTGCGGCTGGCCTGCTCCTGCTCTTCCTGTTCCCGCTGAAGCGCCGCCTGCAACTCCACCGCCCGCTGGCGTCGGTCGGCCTCCAGTTTGCTGCGAATAGCGGCCTTGTCGGTCTCCGTGATCTCCAGCTCGTAGAGATTCTTGCGTCGGCGCAGCAGATAGTTGCCCAGATTGTCCAGCCAGGCATCGTTGACGCGCTCCGGCTGCACCACGCTCTTCTCGACCTTGAAGTCGGAGAAATTGGCGATGATCAGGCTAATGGCACCCTGCTCCGGATCGGCCTTGAAGATGAAATTGACGTCCACTTTGACGGCGAGCTGAAAGTTGAGGCCGATGATACCCTGCACCGGATCGCGAATTGGCCATTCGGCATAGCGCATGACCTGGGACTCAAGAAAGGCGCGGGTTTCGTCGGCGGTCGATTTGGGTTTGACCGCGTACTCCCGCTCCTGCTCATCGATGCAGCTGAAACGCAGACGGACGGTCTTGGTATTCTCGGTGCTGTCGGCATTGACCACATAGTTGCCTTGGCGCAACCCTGCCACCAGCCCCATACCCGGCAGGGTATAGTCCTGACGTACATCCATATCGAGCGTCTTGAGATGCTCGGTGAGTTCGGAGAGATAATGAAGGATCTTCAGCATCGCCGGGCGGATACGCTCCCGGTATTCGGCCTCCCTGCGTATCGCCTCTTGATCGACCGTGTCGGCCTGCTGACGCTCCTGCGCCTCCCTTTTCAGATCATCCAATAACGACATCGTCCTGTACCGAAAACTGTCACTGTGAAATAGGTCACAAGTCTATTTCAGCCAGCGAGTCACGGCAAGATGGGGATCTCCCCATCAGGATTTAAAGCCGTAAAGGGCTGAAATCTCCTCCGCCCACAGGGTCTCGTCGATGGTCTCGAGCACCATGGGGATATCGTCGAAACGGCTGTCCCGCATGATGTAGCGAAACACCTCCCACCCCAGCTTTCCTTGGCCCAGGCTATGGTGGCGATCAACCCGGGCGCCCAGGTCGGGCTTGCTGTCGTTGAGGTGCATGCCGCGCAGAAAGTCGAAACCGACGATCTGGTCGAACTGAGCGAAGGTCTCGTCACAGGCCTCCGCCGTGCGCAGATCGTATCCCGCCACGAAGGTGTGGCAGGTATCGAGACAGACACCAACCCGCGACTTATCCTCCACCTGCTCGATGATCTCCGCCAGGTGCTCGAAGCGGTAACCCAGGGTGCTGCCCTGACCGGCGGTATTTTCGATCACCGCGGTCACACCCGCGGTCCGCTCAAGGACCCAGTTGATCGAATCGGCGACCCGCCGCAGGCTCTCGCTCTCGTCGATTTTTCGCAATGTGGCGCCGGGATGGAAATTGAGCAGTTGCAGACCGAGCTGTTGGCAACGCTGCATCTCTTCGAGAAACGCGTTGCGCGACTTTTCCAGTCCCTCGGCCTCCGGGTGGCCGAGATTGATCAGATAGCTATCGTGGGGCAGGACATGGCACGGCTCGATCTCGACCGCCCGCAGGTTCTCACGGAACGCCTCGATCGACGCCTCGCTCAGCGGTTTGGCGTGCCACTGACGTTGATTCTTGGTGAACAGGGCAAAGGCGCGGGCGCCGATCTCTCCGGCGTTGAGCGGCGCGTTCTCCACTCCGCCAGAGGCGCTGACATGGGCACCGACAAATTTCATAGACGAACTTCCTCTCGATTAAGTGTTACCGCCGGCAACGGCTCAGACCGGCGAGGTCAGCAACAGTTTGATCGCCAGCGCAATGAAGACAACCGCCGCCGTCCGCTGAATCCATCGCTGCGCCTGCGGATGCCGACCCAGCCAGGGACGAAGACCGTCGGCCAGCAGGGCCACGCCGCCAAACACCAGCAGCGTGGCCAGGATGAAGAGCAGACCGAAGACGATCAACTGTGCGAACACGGAACCGGCAGTCGGATCGGTGAACTGGGGCAGGAAGGCAAGAAAAAAGAGCGAAACCTTGGGGTTGGTGACGTTCATGATAATCCCCCTGCGATAGAGCATCCAGGGATGCGGCGCGACGGCTGCGGCTTCACCTGCCTCGACACCCCGGGCGCACAGAAAGCGCCAGGCCAGAAACAGCAGATACCCCGAACCACAGAGTTTCAGCAGGGTGAAAGCCAGATCGGATTGTTGCAGCAGGGCCGTCACACCCAGCGCCACGCCCAGGGTGTGCACGATCAAACCAGTGCAGAAGCCCAGGGTTGCCATCAATCCCGCCCAGCGCCCGAGCAGCGCCGACTGGGTCAGCACGAACAGGTTGTCCGGCCCCGGCGACAGCGCCAGCAGCACCGCGGTGAGGAACAGCCCCGTCAGTGTCTCAATCGCGACCAATGCTCACTCCCGCTCTCTCCATCACCCTTTTGCTGGGGCAGGACCCCCACCCTACGGCCAGTTGGTAGGGTGTGGGTCCTGCCCCACCTTCCCCCGTTCGAATCTGCTAAGATGCCGCATCTTTGCAGCAAGGATTCCGCCATGGCAAATTCGCCTATCGACGGGGCCGGCTACCTCATACGCGGCCTCAGCCTCATCACCAAACCGGGTATCCGGCCCTTCGTGCTGATCCCCCTGTTGGTCAACATCCTCGTCTTCAGTCTGCTCATCTGGGTCGGTATCGATCAGTTCGAGCTGCTGATGGACCGCTTCCTGCCCGGTGACGAGAGCTGGCTCTCCTGGCTGCGCTGGCTGCTATGGCCGCTGTTCGCCATTGCCATCGTGCTCATCGTCTTCTACACCTTCACCGTCATCGCCAACCTGATCGCAGCCCCCTTCAACGGCCTACTGGCGGAGAAGGTCGAACGCTACCTGGGGGGCGAACTTCCCCAACAGCCGGGCGGCATGAAGCAGTTGATGAAGGACGTGGTCCCGGCGCTGATGTCTGAGCTGCGCAAGATGCTCTATTTCCTCCTGCGCGCCATTCCACTGCTGATCCTGTTCATCATCCCGGTGATCAATCTGGCAGCCCCCTTTCTGTGGCTCGTCTTCAGCGCCTGGTTTCTGGCCCTTGAGTACGGCGACTATCCGATGGCCAACCACGGCCTGGCTTTCAAGGCCCAGCATCAGCGTCTGAAACAGGCCCGGCTCACCGCCCTGGTCTTCGGCGGCAGTCTTACCCTGCTGATGATGGTGCCGCTGCTCAACTTTCTCGCCATGCCGGCGGCGGTGGCGGGGTCAACGGTGTTCTGGCACGAACGCTTGAAAAACTGAAGAGTGTTGAGTTCTGAGTTGGAGAGAGCGTTGTTGCCCCCCCTTCAAAAACCGTGAGCGCAGCGAACACAATCACTAAAAACTCATAACTCAAAACTAAATCACTCATTGCCCGAGGCAATAAACCCCTTAATCCGTTCGACTCCCTCTGCCAACTGAGCCAGATCGGTGGTGTAGGCAAAACGCAGATGGGCCTCGGGCCGGTTGAAGCCGAAGTCGAGACCGGGTGTCACCGCCACCCCCGCCTGCTCCAGCAGCTGCCGTGCGAAGAGCTGACTGTCGTCGGTCAGCTTCTCGCAGCCGGCATAGAGATAGAAAGCCCCCTGCGGCGTCACCGGAATCGTGAAACCCAGCGCTCGCAGGGCCGGCAGGAGGAAGTCCCGCCGTGCCTCGAAGTCCTTTCTGCGCTGCTCAAGAATCGCCAGGGTCTCCGGCGAGAAGGCACTCAGCGCGGCGAACTGGGAGAGGGTCGGCGCGGAGAGAAAGATGTTCTGCGCCAGCCTGTCCAGCGGATCGATGAAGCCTTCCGGCGCCACCAGCCAACCGAGACGCCAGCCGGTCATGCCGAAATACTTGGAGAAGCTGTTGATCACGAAGAGGTCGTCGGCGAAGCGCAGCGCCGTGCCTCCCGCCTCGCCATAGATCAGACCCTGATAGATCTCGTCGACGATCAGTACACCACCCAGCCTGCGCACCGTCTTCAGCAGCCGCTGCATCTGGTCGTCATCGATCAGAGTCCCGGTCGGATTGGAGGGGGAGGCGACCAGCACCGCCTTGGTGTCGGCGCGCCAGGCCGCCTCCACCAGCTCGGCGGTGAGTTGGTAACCGGTATCCGGACCCACCGGCACCGCCACCGGCTCTCCATCGACCAACTCCACGAAATGACGATTACAGGGGTAGCCGGGGTCGGCCATCAGCACCGACTCGCCCGGGTTGATCAGTACGCTCGTCACCAGCTGCAGGGCGCCCGACGACCCCGGGGTGACGATCACCCGCTCGGGATCGATATGGGTGGCATAGCGCTCCTGGTAGAAGTTGGCGATCAGTTGGCGCAACGCGGGCAGTCCCCGTGCAGGCGTGTAGTGGGTCTCGCCGGCAGCCAGGGCGCGCTGTCCCGCCGCTACTACCGGCGCCGGGGTATCGAAGTCGGGTTCGCCGATCTCCATGTGAACGATGGAGCGTCCTTCGGACTCCAGCTTCCTCGCCCGGGCCAGCAGGTCCATGACGTAGAAGGGGGCGATACGCCCCATTCTGTCGGCCACCCGGCTCATGGATGGACGCTCCCGTGCAGGGCACGGAGCAGATCCAGATCCACGTAGTCATGGCCCCGTGGGTCCCCCATTCGCACCTGGAAGGGTTGGTCAGGCTCACCCAGGCGATCCACCACCAGCGAGGCGCCGCTGAAATCGTCCCCAGCGGTGTAGCCGTTGGTGGTCACCAGGATCGAGGTGATGTTCGCGCCCAGGGCCGAAAGTACGCCGTTGTGGGAGTCCTCGACCGCCATGCAGGCGTCCGCAGCGAGCTCCATCCTCTGCAAGGCCCAGTCGTAGATATCCGGTGCCGGCTTCTTGGCCGGCACGATGTCGCCTGCCGCGATCACCTCGAACCAGTCGGCCGCATCGGGGGCCAGGCTGTACTGCAGCAGGGCGCTGACATTGGCGGGGGTGGTGGTAGTGGCGATGGCCAGCCGTAATCCGGCGTCGCGGGCATCCCGCAGAAGCCGTCGTACGCCGCTGCGCATCGGAATCAGTCCCTCCGAGAGCATGCGCGTGTAGTGATCCGTTTTGGCCGCGTGCAGGCAGGCGATGAAGGCATCCAGGTCGTCGGGGCGCTCGAATCCGGTGTTGTAGTAGTCCAGATAGTGGCGGATACGCTCCTTGCCGCCGGTCACCGCCAACAGCTTGCCATAGAGCTCCACCGACCACTCCCAGTCGAGACCGGCATCGGCAAAGGCCCGGTTGAAGGCCACCCGATGGCCGTCCCGCTCGGTGTCGGCCAGGGTGCCGTCCACATCGAAGATCAGCGCAGAGAGTTCCGCCATAACAGCTCCAAAACAGCAAAAGCGGCAAGCTTAAACCAATGGTACCGCCCCTTTCATCCCCCCTGCGAACCGGGAATCGCCCTTAAAGCCTCACAGATCAACGAAACGGGAAATTTCGGCCTTAAACAGCGGCCTTTTTTGAGCCATTATTTCTGTTGGGAAAGGGGTTAACAAAGCGAAACCCCATTTGTTGTCTCCCTCCCCCCTTTCTGGTATAGATAGGCGCCTTCACTGAAGAGGTATTCTTGAATGGCCCAAAAGAAAGCCAAAGCGAAAGCTACTGACACAACTCAACCGGGTGCGGGAGCCTTCGGCATCGAGCCCTACGAGCCCGGCAAAGGTGAAGAGTACATGAATGCGGAGCAGGAGGCTCATTTCCGAGCCATCCTGGAGGCCTGGAAGGCAAATCTCATGCAGGAAGTCGACCGTACCGTGCACCATATGCAGGACGAAGCCGCCAACTTCCCCGATCCCAACGATCGCGCCACCCAGGAGTCCGAATTCAGTCTCGAGCTGCGTACCCGGGACCGGGAGCGCAAACTGATCAAGAAGATCGACGCCACCCTGGAGAAGATCGACAACCACGACTACGGCTACTGCGAGAGTTGCGGCGTGGAAATCGGCATCCGTCGCCTGGAGGCCCGCCCCACGGCCACCCTCTGCATCGACTGCAAGACGCTGGATGAGATTCGCGAAAAGCAGATGGGTTGATCATCACCCCTCAGCGTTCGACAAAAAGCCGGCGTCAGCCGGTTTTTTGCTTCTGGCATGAACGACCGCAGCAGACCCCCCGCCGACTACCGGGGACGCTTCGCCCCCTCCCCCACCGGACCGCTCCATTTCGGCTCCCTGGTCGCCGCACTGGGCAGCTATCTCGATGCCCGACACAACCGGGGCGTCTGGCTGCTGCGGATGGAGGATCTCGACCGTACACGGGAGGTCAAGGGAGCTGCCGACGATATCCTGCGCACCCTGGACCGTTTCGGCTTCGAATGGGACGGGGCGGTCCACTACCAAAACCGGCGCCGGGAGGCCTACGAGGAGGCCCTGGAGAGGCTCCGTCGCGATGGCCTCGCCTACCCCTGCGCCTGCAGCCGCAAACAGATCGCGGAGAGTACTGCGATGGGCTCGGAGGGCCCCATCTACCCCGGCACCTGCCGCTCAGGAATCGCCAAGGGGACGCGGGGGCGTAGCATTCGACTGCTGACGCAGGACGAAACCGTCGAGTTCCGGGACCGGATACAGGGCCGCATACGGCAGAATCCGGCCCGCGAGATCGGTGATTTCGTCATCCGCCGCGCCGATGGCTATCACGCCTATCAGCTGGCGGTGGTGCTGGACGACGCCTGGCAGGAGATCAGCCATGTCGTGCGGGGCGCCGACCTGCTCAGCTCCACTCCACGCCAATGCTACCTGCAGTCCCTGCTGGCGCTGCCCCGCCCGGACTATGCCCACCTGCCGCTGGCCGTCGACCGCAGCGGTCGTAAGTTGAGCAAACAGTACCGGGACGCGCCGGTGGACCCCCGGCACCCCCTCGATACCCTGCTGCAGGCTTATGCCTTTCTCGGCCAGGAGCCAACGTCTGAACGACCGCTCGATCTGGCGGACTTCTGGCGCTGGGCCATCGCGGAATGGAACCTGGACCAGGTGCCCGCCCAAACGAGGATTCCGGTTACCCCGGACGCTCGCTGAATCGGAAACGACGCACCGGAGGTAGCCGCAGGGTCGAGCCCCGCCCCACCGATTATCCAGGCAGATTGCGCGGTCAGTTCGCTAAGCCAGACCGATCATTGGGCAGACTCAACATCGCATGGCACTTGCTTGAGCAAAATGGCACAAGGTTAGGCAAGGGATTACGGTGCGGTAAGCCGCACCCTACGGCCTGATCACCTGTAGGGTGGAGCTTGCCGCACCGATACATAGTTGTAGGGAAGTGCCATTGGACTCAGAGCCCGCTGACCTCCCGCAGATACTTGAACAGCTTGCGATAGGCGGCCGGTGGCTGTTCCCTTTCCCGCTCCCGCTGGACCGCCTGGATCAGATGCCGCAGATGCTGCCGGTCTGCAGCGGGATAGGCATCCAGGAATTCACCGAAATCGCCGCTGTCGCCATCGACCAGGCGGTCCCGCCAACGCTCCAGGGCATGAAAGCGGTCGACGCCGGCTTGGTGGTTGCCGTCGATCTCGTCGATGACCTGCCGGATCGCCTCGAGATCCTCGCTGCGCAACAGTTTGCCCAGCCGCCGGTAGTGGCGACGCAGGGCATTGTGCGACTTGATGCGATGCGCCTCCTCCAGTGCCGAGCGCAGCTCCTCGCCCAGGGGCATGCGCGCCAGCTGGGAGGCCGGTGTGCGGGTCAGGCGCTCGCCCAGTTTCTGCAGCTCCAGCAACTCGCGCTTGACTTGGCTCTTGCTCGGCCCGAAATCCTCGGAGTCCTCGTAGTCGTCGTCTAAGGGGTCGATTGGATGTACTCCACAATCAGTTGCGGCGTGCGCAGGCCGCGAAACTCGTTCACGTCGAGGCGGTAGGCCAGCTTCACCCGACTCACCTCACTACCCAGGGCGGGTTGGTTGAAGGCGATACCGTCGATGGCATCGCCCCCGGGCAGCATCCCCAGCCGCAGTTTGAGATGCGACTCCCCCACCACCCGCTGTTGCAGCAACCGGAACTCCCCTTCGAACAGGGGCTCCGGAAAACCCTGGCCCCAGGGACCGGCATCCCGCAACAGCTGGGCCAGATCGAGGCACAATTCCTCCTCTCGCAGCTCGCCGTCGGTCAACAGGGTCCCCTGCAGCATGGCGGGCTCGACACTGGCGGACACTTCGCTCTCATAGGCTGCCTTGAAGGCTTCGAAATTCGTCCGCTCCAGGCTCAAGCCCGCGGCCATGGCATGGCCGCCGAATCGCGGTACCAGCCCCGGATGGCGGCTGGCGATACGTTCCAGCAGATCGCGCATGTGCAGGCCGCTGATCGAGCGGGCGGAGCCCTTGAGAACGCCCTCTCCGCCGTCGGCAAAGGCGATCACCGGGCGATGATACTGGTCCTTGATGCGCGAGGCCAGGATACCGACCACGCCCTGATGCCACTCCGGATCATAGAGACAGAGCCCGTCCGGCAGCTCGCCCTCGCTCAGTCGGTGCAGGCGCTCCAGGCTCCGCTCGGCCTGTTGTCGCATCTCCTGCTCGATGGCCCGCCGGGAGCGGTTCAGCCGATCGAGTTCCTCTGCCATCTCACCCGCCGCCTGCGGAGAGTCGGTCAGCAGGCACTCGATGCCCAGGCCCATGTCTTCGAGACGTCCGGCCGCATTCAAGCGTGGCCCGACCACAAAACCGATATCGGAGGCCACCGCCCGTGACAGGGATCGGTTCGCCACTTCGAGCAGAGCGCGAATGCCTGGACAGCAGCGCCCGGCCCGTATCCGTCTCAATCCCTGAGAGACCAGAATCCGGTTGTTCCGGTCCAGCGGCACCAGGTCGGCCACGGTGCCTACCGCCACCAGATCGAGCCAGTCGGCGGGACTGGGGTCGGGCAATCCCCGTCGCTCGAACCAGCCGTCGCTTTTGAGC
Organism: Candidatus Thiodiazotropha sp.; assembly: GCA_037384425.1. GTDB lineage: Bacteria > Pseudomonadota > Gammaproteobacteria > Chromatiales > Chromatiaceae > Thiodiazotropha. The sequence goes on from JARROA010000003.1 coordinate 97,630, forward strand.
TGCTTTTGCAACGCCACCATGAGATAGAACAGCACCCCCACACCGGCCAGGTGCTTGCTCGGAAAGTCGTCTCCGGGCTGGTTGGGATTGACGATGGCGGCGGCAGCCGGCAGCCGCTCGGCCGGCAGGTGGTGATCGGTGACGAGTACGGGTATCCCCAGCTCGGACGCCCGCGCAACCCCCGCGATGCTGGAGATGCCGTTGTCGACGGTGATGATCAGGCCGGGTTTGCGCTCGGCCGCCACCTCGACCAGCTCAGGGGTCAGACCGTAGCCGAAATCGAAGCGGTTCGGCACCAGATAGTCCACCGTCTGCGCTCCGCAGGCGCTCAGGGCCAGCATCGCCAGCGCGGTGCTGGTGGCGCCATCCGCATCGTAGTCCCCGACGATCAGCAGAGTCTCCCCGGCAACGATCTTTTCGGCCAGCAGGGCGGCCGCCTGCTCGACCCCTTTGAGCCGGCTTATCGGCCACAGCTGGGCCAGTGAGAGATCGAGTTCCGAGGTACTGGCGACACCGCGCGTAGCATAGATCCGCCGCAACACCGGATGCAGGTTGTCGGCATCCAGATTCCGGTTCGAAGCAGGACGCGCTTGAACCCTCACCGACGCCGCAACCACCACAGCTTGAGGCCTGCCACAGCCGGCGGTGAGACAACGAAAACAGCGTTGTTGGCGAACTGCACCCAATACCCCCTGGAAACTTATGGCCGTTGACCCCATCTAAACAGGTGCCCAATTATAGCGGGCAGATTGTTTCCGTTTAACCCGCGCTTGGAGCCTGTCGGCAAACGCTCCATGGATACTATGAACCAAAACACGTCACCACGCCCATCCCCGCTGATCCTCTTCATCACGACGCTGTTGCTGCTCAGCGCGCTGCCGCTACGGGCAGAGGTGGCGGCCAGACTCTCGTCACCGACCACCGGTATCGATCAGCCCGTTCAGCTGACTCTCGAGATGAAAGGGGAGGAGAGCGGCACACCCGACCTGTCGGTGCTCGATGAGGCTTTCGAGATTCTGGGACGGGCCACGCAACAAAGCGTCTCCATCATCAACGGCGCGGTCTCCTCCAAACGTTCCCTGATCCTGACCCTGCTGCCCAAGCGCGAGGGCAGCCTGACCATCCCGGCGATCACCATCGGCGATCAGGTGACCGCCCCACTCACGCTCGAAGTCACGCACCAGGCCAGCGCCAGTGGCGCGAGCCAGCAGAAACTGGCCCAGGTGGAGATGAGCCTGGATAAGACATCCGCCTATCCGGAAGAGGAGGTGATCCTCACCCTCAAGCTCTTCCAGGCCGCCGGAGTGCGTGGCGAACACCTCGACCAGCCGGTCCCCTCATTGGGCGACACCCGGCTGCAGCTGCTCGACGAGACCAGCTACAGCGTCGAGCGCGACGGTCAGCCCTATCGCGTGCTGGAGCGCAGCTACGGGCTCTACGCCTACCAGACCGGCAGCCTGAAGATCGCACCGGTGAGCTTCCGTGGCCGCAGTGGTGGTAGCTCCATCTTCAGTCTGCTCGACGCCCCCTTCAACGCCCAGCCGCAGACCAGCCGCATCGTGCGCGCCGAATCGGATCCGGTCACGCTCGAGGTCAAACCGGTGCCTGCGGCGTTCACGGGTGACCACTGGTTGCCGGCGAAAAACATCCAGCTGGTGGAGACCGGCATCGACAGCAAGGGTCCGATCGTCGCCGGCAAGCCGTTGACCCGTCGTATCATGCTGATCGCCGATGGTCTGCTCTCTTCCCAGTTGCCGGTAATCACTCCGCAGGCGCCGGATGGCGTCAAGGTCTACGAGGAGCAGCCGCAGCTGCAGGACACGCCGCGTCGAACCGGTGTCAGCAGCAGCCGTGAGAGCGTGGTCACCCTGATCCCCACCCGGGCCGGTGAGTTTACCCTGCCGGGCATTGCGATCCCCTGGTGGAATACGGAGACCGGCAAGCAGGAGGTCGCCAGGCTCCCCGAACTGACACTGCAAGTGGCACCCGGGGCTGTCGGCGAACCGCCACCTGCCGTAGCTGCACCCGCCCAGACCCAGGCTGGAGAGTCAGCCCCCAGCCCCGCTCCGCAGTCCGTGACGACCGCGGTGGAGCCGCAGCCGGATGAGATCCATTGGCTGATCTGGCTGCTGGTGGCGGCCTGGTTCGCCACTCTGGCGGGCTGGTGGCTATCACACCGTCGACATCGCTCGACGCCTCCCGCAACAGAACCGACCGAAGTGTCGCCCTCCGCCGACGAGCGGGCACTGGAGACCGCCATCGACGCGCTGGTGGTAGCATACCGCGATAAAAAGGCCGAAGCGGCGCGCAACGCCTGGCTGCAGTGGGCCCAGTGTCATTGGCCTCAGCATCCGCCCAACAACCTCACACGGCTTGCCGCGCGCTGTGCCCCAGCAGTGGCGGAGGCAGTCATCGCACTGGAGAAGGCGCTCTACAGTCCCGGTATCGAAACCGGCTGGGCTGAGGCATTCGATCCCACCCAGCTGAGGGAAGCGCCGGAACATGCCTCGACCCCTCAGCCGGTCGATGAAGAGCTGTTACCGTTGAATCCCTGAAATCAAATGGGTTTCGATGCTACTCCCAGTCCCCATAGTCGAAGGTGATCTCCTCGTGGGCGTTGATATCCTTCAAGGCATAGAGATCAAAACCGTCGAACTCGGCATTCCCATCGTCCTGGTGATTCAGATAGCGCAGCAGGTTGCGTCCACTGCGCCCGACAGGCGACTGACCCTCTTCGAAGACCCACAGGACATAAGTCCCGTCCCGCTTGGCGGCAGGCCCCTCGTATGTCCCGATGTATTCGCCTTTGGAAATGTCGATCTTTGCGAACAGGCCGTTACCGTGTATCGACGAGGGTGCGCGGTAGACGATATTACCGAGTCGTTGCTTAGTTGTTTTTGCCATGATTGATCTCTTGTTTCTTGTTCTCCTGCACATCCGCTACAGGACAGCTGTCACCGTAGACGGCCATGATGGCGCGCAACTCTTTGAGCACTGTCTGACGTGCCAAATCGTCCAACACGCGAAGTTCGGGCAAACTTTCACCCCGCTCCAACAAACGGATGTCCTGCCTCACAGAGTGGCAGCCTTTTTGACAAAGAATCTCGATACACTCTTCAATCTGTTTGCTACGCATGACGTCGACAGTACCCGGGCAGTGTTGGTGTATTAGAATCTACTCATGTACCTATACCGTACCGGGAACCATAGCGGTATTCAAATTTCTAACAGGATTCAATAGGATTGCTTAGGGCCTGTTAACACTAATCCAATAGGCTCTGTTGCGCCTAAAAAAGCGCCAATCAAGGCGCAAGGAGAGCAGTTTGGTGAGTCCAGATGAACAACGAGCAACGCCGAGTGGCGCTTTTTCAGGGGTAACCCAAAGCGCTGGGGCTGTTTTTCCGCCCAGCGGCGTTATCACTCGCTCATGTAGTCTGGCTACACACTTTCGCCCATTCTGCCTTGCTGGATGCATAAACAGACCCAGCAGAACCTGTAGGATTAGTGTTAACAGACCCTAAAACAGACTTTACCCCCACGAAGGAACCACTATGGCCTGGATCAAACGCTTGCTGATACCTTTTCTTGTTCTCGTCCACACTCTGGCCTATGCCGAGTGGGGTGAGGGTTGGGACCCAATCGATCCACCGATCGCCACTTCAGTGCCGGATGGCAAAGTCGAAGTGGTAGAGTTCTTCTGGTATGGCTGCCCCCACTGTTTCACCCTGGAACCGAAACTTGATGCCTGGTTGGAAAAAAAGCCGGAGAATGTGGTCTTCAAACGGATCCCGAGCCCCCTGAATCCCAGCTGGATGGTGCACTCCCAGTTTTTCTACGCCGCCGAGGCGCTAGGTATGGCCGATAAACTGCACAAACCGCTGTTCGAGGCCATTCACGTCCAAAAGCGCAAACTCTTCGACAAGCAATCACTCATCGACTTCGCCGTGGAACAGGGCGTCGACCGTCAGAAGTTCAGCGACGCCTGGAATTCGTTCGGGGTCTACGTCAAGGTACAACAGGCACGCAAGCTGGCCCAGCGCTACGGTATCACCGGGGTGCCGGCAGTCGGCATCAACGGCAAATACAAGACCAGCGGCAGTCTGGCCGGCACCTACAGCAAGATGCTCGAAATCGTCGACGAACTGATCGCCAAAGAGTCCTCTGCGACCCCATAAGGTTTTTACGGGGCCCTGCGCTGACTGGACAGCCAGGACCCCTTCCGCCGCAGAAATTGGAAATAGAGGCTGTCGAAGTCAACCACCACCGAACGCCTCAGGCTGGGTCGGGCCAGCAATCTGTTGGCCCATCTCGCCACAGCCGGCGGAGTGTCCGCAGTCACTTCAGACCTGACAGTCGCCAGTATCTCCATTCGCATGAAGAAGGGGGTATAGGCGGCATCCACCAGAGAGAAGCCGCCGTCATCCCCGAACAGGCCTTGCTCCAGCGGTGACTTCAGGCGCGCCATCAACCGCTTCAATTCAGCCAGGGCTTCAATGAAAAGCTCTTCATCCGCGGCCACCCCAACGGCATGCTGTTGTCTCAGAAGTGCCGAACCGAACTCTATCCAGGCCTTGTGCTGAGCCCGTATTAGCGGATTTTCCGGATGAAAGCGTGGAGGATAGACCTCGTCCAGATAGTCGAGGATCACGGCCGACTCGAACAAAACCTCGTCACCGATCTGCAGCAGGGGTACCTGACCAAAGGGCGAGCAACGCTTGAACCAGGCCGGAGGGTCATCCAGGTCGATGTATTCCAGCTCATAGCCCACGTCTTTCTCTTCCAGCGTTATAACTGCCCGCTGCACATAGGGACAGAGCTTGAAACTGACAAGCTTGAGCGTCATCGGCCGGACTCGCACGTCGCGTGAAGGAATCCGATTCCACCGCACAGGAATGCATTGCCTGAGATCGCATTGTCAGAGTGCGATAAAAAACCATGTTGGACACAAAGATTTTTAAAAATTACAATCATATTCGCTTTTTGATCAGTTAGTTACGGACTTATTTCATGTTCAGAGACGAGCTTGATGCCCAAGAGCCTGAAATCTCAGTTGGATTTACATTTTGGCTGCGGACGGTTATTTTGTGACAGAGTTAACATATTCAGGCAGGTTGGCAAAGCTCAAGGATGTTGATGCTCAGACGCGACTGGCCGAGGGTAGGCCGCCATTCGGACTCACCTCAGCCTGTTCGCGTCCTACCCCTCTTCCACGGACATGGAGTGTCTCGGATCGAATCGTCCCCATGCAGATTTTCAAACCTACTCCTATGTGTGTACGCACCCAGGATAGTTTCTGTACACTGAACGAAAAATCGAATTTGGACGATAATCACTACACGACTATGCTGTCACATAAGCTAAACGCATTGTAACTGAACGTATTTTCGAGATGGCGAACATCAACCGCATCGGCCTAAGGATTCCGGATCAACTACCGCCAAAAGGCAAACCTTTTTTCCTCAACGACAAGGAGCTGTCCAGCTGGGCAGAGCATTTGCCGCTCGCCAATGTGGGCGAAACCTCCAAGCAGATATTCAAAACGCTACGCGAATTCAACCGTACCCTGATACCCAGCAAACGCCGGCTACAGAGCGTGGATTTCTTCCGCCACCCCCTGAGCTACATCGCCGCCAATCTCAGTAAACACTACATGGGCAATGGCTTCCCCCTGAGTGAGAAGGCGTACAAGATCGCCGTCTTGAACCGGGAACTCCACAGTGGCATGGCCACCGCCTACAAATCAGCCATCGTCGATATCCTGGTTGAAAGCCAGGGCAAACCCGATCGCAGACAGCTGGTAAGTGCCATTCATTACTGCATGAGCTACCTCTCACGGGTGATACTGCTTTCAGCTCTTGTCTACGATACCTACCCAAAACGGATCTGGCGCGAACTGCACATACTGCACCGTCTTGCCTTGCGTTACGGAGTGGAATCGATACAGGTCGAGGATCCTACCGAAAGTCACGACAAACCCTATACCATCGATGAATCCTATCGTCGTTGCATCCTCTTCTCGCTCGCCTCCCCCTATAAGATGCGCCAGAAAGACAATCTGCTGATCTTCGATACGCTGCTGGGGTGGAGCCATCTGGCCAAGCTCTACAGCAATGAGGATGCTCCGGAGGAGACCACGATCATCATCCGCCAGGACAGCGACCTGGCACCCAGCCACGAAACTGCGGTGGCAGAGGCCGAAAACAAGTATCTGTTGAAAATGGATGCCGATGATCTGATCGTACAACTGAGGGACCAGTTCAGCGAGAACCCTTCGCAGAACAATCGACTGCCGGGGATCAAGGCCATGGACACCGGCCTGGTTCGACAACTGATCAAGCTTTGGTCAAAGGCGCAGAAGCGTGCTTTCGTCCGTACCAAACTCAATTTCGAGCTCAGAATCGCGGTGGGCCTGCGGTCGATACACAAATTGATCTCGCTCGGCAACGAACCGGCGAAAGCACCGGAAAAGCAGGAAGATGACGGCACCTGGATCGAGACTGCCTTCGCCGAAGGCAACCACCTGAAGATATCACCCCATTTCTCACTGATGCCGATGGAAGGCAACACCTACAACCCGAGACGCGGGGATTTCGAAGAGTTCGGCCCCAATTCCAGGGATTTCGATACTTTGGAAGAACCGGTATCCCAGATTTGGGATGAAGAACCGAGCAAACTGGCGGAGCCCGCCACCAACACCTTCAAGACCATCAACGAAAGCGCTGGTGGCTACTGTCTCGACTGGTCGGGAGAACAGATTCCCAAGATTCAGGTCGGTGAATTGATCGGCGTTCAGTCAGCCATGTCTGCCAACCAGTTCGGTGTCGGCATGGTGCGCTGGATGAGGCGAACGCCCGACGATCGCATGCAGGTGGGTGTTCAGATGATCGCACCCAACGCCATGGCTGTCTCTGCCCGGGAGGAACAGAACAAGAAGGGACAGTCCCACGACTGCCTGCTGCTGCCGGAAGTCGGCACTTCGGGTCAACCCACCAGCTTTATCTGCCCTTCGTTCCCCTTCAAACTGGGTAATCATCTGCTGATCAACGAAGGCGAGAACCTGCGCGAGATCAAGCTGACACGCCTGCTCGAAGCCAGCGGCAGCGTCTCCCAATTCCAGTTTGTCTATCTGGACCACAGAGATCAGCCGGAACAGGACGAAGCGGAGGATGGATTTGGAGAAGACACCGACTTCGACAACCTTTGGTCCACACTCTGACGGCACGCGCCTTCCGCGGATACGAAAAGGTGCCGCGGCCTAATCAAAAACCAGCTTTTTCGTACCAGCGTTTGGCCTCTTCCGGGTCCTTCTCGACACCCCGCCCCTCTTCATAGAGCATTCCGAGCGTGGTTTGGGATCCAGCCAGACCCTGCTCGGCGGCCTTTCTGAACCATTCCACCGCTTTGGGTAGATTCTGCTCCACGCACTCGCCCTCGAGATACATGAAACCCAATCCATGCTGTGCCATTGGGTGCCCTGCTTCGGCGGCGGCTTTCATGAATTTGTAGGCCATCAACTCATTGACCACCATGCCAAGACCGCCCTGGGCCATGATCGCCATGCGATATTGCGCCTCACTGTCACCCGCTTCGGCGAGGGGAGAGAGCAGCGCGGACGCACGCGAAAAGTTCTTGCCCTCGAAGGCGGCAATACCACTGCTCAAATCGAAGTCCATATTGTCATCTTTGGTTGTCATGACGCTAACCACTCTCTACTTGAAATGATTGACCGGTATCGCACCGGGCCCTTCCCGATGTGAACCCTTGTTTGTGAGCACAATCCGGTTCCTGATCCGGGCGGTCAAGGCGATATCCCGGTCAGAGACCGGAGGCGAATCCCGGTGTGCTGCGTTGGTGCCGCTGCAGCTCATCTTCGATAGTCTCGACTGCCGCCAGATCAGCCAGCTCGGGGCGGCGAAAATCGATCTCCTGCTCATGGGCACGGACTACGTGCGCGGGAAACTGTCGGTGGCGGCCCTGTGCAGGTATGGGATGCGCCAGCGAGGCGATGCATCCCACGAACATGGAGCCGCCTTGATTGCGGATACACGCGTTCGGCGGGAGCAGTGTTAGCACCTTTAGCCAGTTCCCGTGCAGTTCCAGTACACGAATACCCATTGCTGCAAACGGCGGTTACGAATCTAACAGATCCGTCGGCTTGTCATCAGACGCTTGACGGACCATCTTCCACGTCCCCGAGAGTTATAACACTCATGGATTATGGAACTTCCTTCCGCTTGCTGGGGGATCTCAAATGTCAATGCCCGGCTCGACAGGATAGCGCATTCCAACACCGGCTGACAGTCTCCCATCTGTCACCACAGCTGCTACTATTTAGCCAGTGACATTAATATAACGCCCCCCGCGATTTCACTCTTCATCAAGCAAATAGATGGCTGAACTAACGACCATGCAGAAGTTGTCCGCCTCACTCCTCCACCTGGTGTTGCTCCTATTCTGTCTCAGCGCCGCAGAATCGGCAGCCGAGCCTCCGGCCTCTCCGGATCTGACTGAACAGCGCGAGCGTTTCTTACAAGCTGAACAGACGCTCGAAAACGGAGACATAAGTGAATTTCAAAAGCTCAAGCATCAGCTCACCGCGTATCCACTCTACCCTTACCTGGAGTATCAGGAGATCCTCAGCACCCTGGAGCAGCAGACCCCTGACGGTATTCGGGCGGCTTTGAGGGCGCTGGGGGAAACCCCGTTGCAGTCCCGACTCCTGGATCGTTGGCTGGCACTGCTGGCGGATGAGGGGCTTTGGCACAGCTATCTCAGCTTTTCCCAACCCGGCGGCAGTATCGAACGACAGTGCAATCGCCTTCAGGCATTGATCGAAACCGGTAAGCGCCAACAGGCCTTCAACTCGGTTCCGAAGCTGTGGCTCAGCGGTACCTCGCGACCCGCGGCCTGCGATCCTGTGTTCGACCGCTGGATCGATGCGGGACTGCTCACGCAAGAGCTGGTCTGGCAACGTGTGGCGTTGGCGATGAAAAAAGGTAAGACGCGCCTTGCCACCTATCTCAAACGTTTCCTCCCCGCTGATGAGAGCGCTTGGCTCGAGAAATGGGTGAAGCTCTACAACGACCCCAGCCGGGTCATCGTACTGCCATCCGGGTCCGCCCATCCGATGCTGGACGACATGGTGACACAAGCGGTCCAACGCCTGGCCTGGCGTGACGTGGATGCGGCCTATGACGCCTGGATCAGACTCTCCAAGGACCTGAGCTTCTCCGATTGGCAACACCTGCAGGTCGCCCGCAGCTTGATGGGCCAGCTCTCGAGGCAGGAATCCAGCCTGCAGAGTCATCAAATCACTGCCCTGCTGCCCAAGGAGTATCTCCACCTCGACGCCACATTGGCCGAAAAGCAGTTACAACACGCGCTGCAGATCGGTGACTGGCAGCAGGTTCTACTGACGGTGAGCAGTCTGCCGAAAAAAGAGCAGCAGCACGAACGTTGGCGCTACTGGAAAGCCCGCGCCCTGATCAGTCTGGGCAGCACCGGAGAAGGCGAATCGATCCTGCAGGCCTTGTCTGGAGATCGCAGTTACTATGGGTTCCTGGCGGCTCAGCGTCTGGGGGACCAGCCAAAGCTTTTGCACGAAAGGCTCAATGCGGATACTGCCCTGATGCAGCGACTGGAGCAGATCCCGGCACTCAAACGCGCCCGTGAACTTCACCTTCTGGAACGTTCTCTGGAGGCGCGACGGGAGTGGAATCTTGCCCTGCACCAGAGATCCGACGACGAATTGCGTGCCGCCGCCCGTCTGGCGGAGCGTTGGGGCTGGCCCTCTCAGGTCATTCTTACCTTGACCAGGCTCAGGCAGTGGAATGACCTTGAATTGCGCTTCCCGCTGGCCCATCGCCACGAAATCGCGAGCCTGGCCCAGGGTGTCGGCATCGACAAAGCCTGGGTCTACGCCATCCTGAGACAGGAGAGCGCATTCATGCAGGATGCCAAGTCCCCGGTGGGTGCCCGTGGTTTGATGCAATTGATGCCGAAAACTGCTGAGAACATGGCCAGGGATTTTCAGCTTGCGCTGACCGATCCCGATGAACTCTACCAGCCAGAACTGAATCTTAAACTGGGAACCGGTTATCTCAACAAAATATTCCGGCGTCTGCAGGAAAATCCCGTCCTGGCAACGGCCGCCTACAATGCGGGACCCTGGCGCGTCGAGAGCTGGTTGCCGAAACAGACACAGGCCGCCGACATCTGGATCGAAACCGTGCCTTACCGGGAGACGCGTGAATACCTCAAGCGTGTTCTGGCCTACACGGTCATCTACAACTATCGCCTGGGAGAGGACCCGACCCGCTCACAGACTCAATGGTTGCGGCCGATCGAGGCAGCGCACGAGGATAAGAAAACCGAACCGGTTTCCGGGGTCTGAAGAGGGCAGCGACCGGAAGGTCAAGACGGCGCGTGATTATACCGCTTAGACGAAATCGGCTACCGTGGTGCTGGAAGGGTCATTGGCTTTCTTGCCGCTCAGCTTTTGCTTCACGCGCCCGATCAGCTCGGGATCGGTCACCACCTCGAAAAAGGGTTCGTCCTCGACTTCCTCTGCAGCGGTGAGCTTACCCTGAATCCAGCATTTGAGCCTGGCTTCCCTGACCACCAGCCAATGGGAGCCGCCAAGTCTGTCCATGAAGCGTCCCACATGATAGTGATGGGTTTCGCCGGAACGACTGTGCAGACGCACTTTATGCAGCACCATTTCCGATTTCAACTTGGCGAATGCCGGCGGATCCAGATCAATACCGTTCACGTTGTAACGCAGGAGACCACCGTGCTTGCCGGATTGATCGCTCTCCTTGCGCATGACTTCCACGCGGTGACGTCGACTGCGGCGCCAACTGGTGTCCTTGCGAAGCTCGCTGGAACAGGAAGACAGCCGGTCGGCCTGGTTGATGGCGGGTGAGATCATAATCTTGCGGCGCTCGTCATAGAGATAAGCCGGCGCATCCGCACAGAAAGCGATACCCAGTCCGAGCTCGAGTTTGGGAAGATCGTAGGCCCGGTTCTGGCTGTTTTGTGCCTCCATGACCGAGAGGATCTTTCGAGCCAAACCACAGGCATTGGCAACCGTCATCGACTGAGTGCCGACCCCACCCGTCTCGAGCACTGTCAGTATGAGGGCATCGCCTTCAACGAACACCTTCTGCGCACCGAATCGCTCAAGCAGCTTGGTGATCGGACCGAAGAAATTCATGCTGAAGTGCGTTGCCGGATTCAGCCGCTTCTCAACCAGCTGATGCGTGATCTCGGTGGAGCCTCGCACATCGGCCTTGAGCACCACATGCGCCTTGATCTTTAGCGACTCGTCATCCTGATCCCGCCCGAAACGGAATTCGTAGAGACTGCCGTTGTCACGAGAGAGTTTGATATTTTCAGCGTCCTGCAGTATGCGCAGGCGACTCATCTGCTGATAACTGTAGTAGGCCAGCTTCAAGTCGCGCCTGAAGGTCAGGAAATCCTTCACATAGCGTGTGGCATAATCCTGCTGCTTGCTAACCGGCATGCGCCGGATGTAATTCAACACCACATCCAGAGCCTTGATTACGGCGGCACCCTTGTCCGGAGTCGATGCCAGACGTTTGCTGATAGCCTTTTTTGGTATCTGCTCTGCCAGATAGAGGTAGATCTCCTTGATCGTCACCTTACCGTTCAGCTGCCGAAACAACCTGGGTGTACGATAGGCAGCGATGGCCCTGCGAGTGATACCAGCGCGCTCCAACCGCTTGTGAACCTCCGCCTGGAGCTTCTCCTGCAGTTTGTCGCATTCCGGGTTCTGCCAGGGACTTGCGCCTGTCGTCGCCCCGCGTGAAAACCAGCCCGATTCACTGCCTTGCCTGCGCATCAGAATATCCGCGTTTGTCGGCATATCGAGCCAGGAGACATTAAAGGTTTTGAACTCCTCTTCACTGAGACTCCGCTCAAGCAGTCTCTGCCCCTCGAGGAACTCCGAGAAACCGCTGTGGAGTTCCCGGTTGCGGATCTGGAAGGGCTGGTTGCCTGCATGGCCACTCGCCTTGGGATCCTGACGATCGACCGCCTTGGTCCAGATCGGCAGATAGTTCTGAAACACCTCGGTGACGATGCGATTGGTCAAATCGAAATAGTTCTCATCCGAGCGGTCAACGCACAGGATGGGATAGTGATTCATTAAATACTCTTCACTCGACAAATCGGGAAGGTGCAGGAGCGGATTGAAAAGTAACTGCTTGGGCACGCTCCAGGAGCGACCGACGACCGACTTGCGCAGTTTGCGTAACTCCTTGGACTCCAGCCGCATCACGACTTTGAAGATCCGGCGCAGGGCGCGATAACGGATCCCGGGTTCGAGCCGTGCCAGGTTGGCGATGCGCTCATGCAACTCCAGAGAACGGCCGCTGTTGGCACCAGAGGGCGAGTCGGCATCCTGTTGTAACTTGTTACGCAGCCGCGCAGCCGCGTCCACCGGCGACTCCAGCAACATTTTCAACAGCACCATATGCAACAGTTGCAGAAGTTCTTTTATGGAGGCGTTTTCGTGCACCTGTTCAAGGGTGCCTCGCATGATCTCCCTGTAGACCTCGCGAAAGGCGTCGAAATCGCTGTTGGAGGGGGACTTGCCCATACGGGCCCAGCCATGCTTGACCAGGTCCTCATGCACAATCATGTCGGAGAGATCGGCCAGGACGTTACGGAACTTGTGGCTCAGGGCCACATCGATATGTTGATTGTCGATACCGATCTGAAACTGGTTCAAACGCACATTCGGCGCAACGCTGGCTCGCAGCGGCGCGATAAACTCCTCAGCTTCCGGTGTACGGTGTAACAGTTTGTTGATCCTCGTATTCACGTCTCACCCGTATGCCCAAGTTACAGCTCGATTTCAACCGGCCCGGATAATGATCGGGTTTGATAAACTTCAAAGTTGGACAGAAGTTTATCCGATTAAAGCATAGTTGAATCCACCCCTTTTGGAAAAGTATCCATGAGGAATGCCCTTCGGTAGTGAGAGAAAGTGTGATCAAGGTTATGAAATGGTCGCCGCCCGATATGATCAGGCGCCATGCGGTCGGGCGAGAGTACTGTCACAGACTAAACGTGAACGATCAGCGAGACACCATGCCGTTGGCCACCTAGCGTGTTGCACTGGCGCTCCCTTGTCGAGCCACACAACAACGCGGACGATAGTCTGGCGTCTCCCCGGAGGGAGGTTCACATGCGTATGAGACAGTACACCAGGAGTGGCTGCATTTCAGCGTGCCAGCATGGTGGCCAGCAGCTGATCCTCCAGTTCGATGCGTACGGCCAACTCCTCGCCAAGCCGCGAGAGGTCCTCCGACAGATGCTCCAGTCCCAGTTCGTGGTCCGAAATGTCGTACTTGTCGTTGAAGGTGACGGCGGCTTCACTGGCGATAACGAAGTCGGGATAGATCTCTTCGGCCACACGGATCACGCCGGTACGACGTTCATTCCCCTCGCTGATGCGTCCGAAAACCTCGAAATGACCGAACGCGGTGTAGTCGATGAGGACCTGACAGAATGCCTGTAGCAATGAGTCGAGCGAAGAGGAGCGTCGATAGGGTTCCAGACCGGCAACCTGACAAAACAGCACCAGCATCTCCTGACGCTCTTTCAACAGCTTTTCAATCAGATCCTTCGTATTGGTTCTACGCTCTTCGGGTCTGGATTGTTGAGAACTCATGCAAGCCCTCCCCCATGTTTTCTTTTAATTATCATGTGTCGCAGCAGCCTTGAACCGAGACGTCCGATGTCCCCGATTCGGGTTGACGTCTAACCCCCAGTATCAGTAGTGGGTAAAGCTAACCACCATTAGCTGCTTCTGGCAAGAGTCGATTGGAGGGCCATGGATCGACTATCATAGCAGCATGCAACCGAAACGCCCTCTAGACAGGACACAGCCGTCAAGGCTTCAGCATCGCCTCTCCGGCATCGCCAACGCCGTTTTTCGCAGCCTGCTCATTTTCTGGCTGCTGCTATCGATCCCTAGCGCGCTGACAGCAGCCACCCCCTCGACCATCATGAGCCAGGCCATGCTGACGATGATGGACGCCATGGGAGACCTGGCGCACCGGTTCAAGGGCAGTGGCAACTGGTCGCTGGGTAGCGGGTATACGCCCTACAGTTCGCTCTCCGGACTCTCCGGCTATCCACGCTATCTCAACTCGCTGCCCGGCGGGGGATTACCCGGCGGGGGATGGCCCTACGGCATGCCGCTGCAGTCGCCGGTACCCGGACTGGGTGGCTTTCCCTCACAGGGGGGATTTCCCCTGAATACGATTCCCTATCAATCCGCGCCCAGTGTATCGCCGGTAGACGGTATCTGGGTCGGTCGTGGCGGCGAAATCGTGCTGGTCATGTACGGTCATTTCAGGATCTACGCCACGGCGGAAATCTATCGCGACGGGCGTTTCGAGATCGTTGGCGATCGCCTGATCATGTACGATCCGGAGAGCGACCGCCGCATGGTTTTCGAATACTACCTCGAAGACGGTCAGATGCTCCTGCGCAATGAAGCGGGCACCACCCTGCTGTTCAAGCAGCTGCCGATACCCATCCCGCCCTACAGCCTGTTCGCCAATCCCGGCTCAACCTTTCCATAGTTTGCGGCCGATCACCATCAGGAACAGAGCGGGAATGCACTGTAACTGCGCAATGGGCAACCTGTGCACCAGTCCCACCCCAACTGACAAAGAAACAATGGACTCGAGTGAAAAAAACAATGAGCGAACCCATCTGATCCCGGCGCTCCGACACCGATGGCCCTCAGGCGGAAATCCGGCGTTGTCGACAGTGGAGCAGGATAAACCGCCGGGACTGGCCGCACCGAAATACGATCGACCGGATATCGAGGTCCCGGAGACAAGGACTCTTGATCTGTTGCCAGCGCCCGATTTCACGTTCAGAATTTCCGTCTGGGAAACTACTAAATGAATTTTGCCTCGACGGTCGTCTATGAATAGGGTCTGCATACTTGGTGGAACCGGCTTTGTTGGAGAGCATCTGGTCGCCTCACTCAGTCAACGCGGCATCGCCTGCCGCGTTCTCAGCCGGCATCCCCAACGTCACGCGGGATTACGGGTCAATCCGGGTCTCGAACTGGTCAAAGTCCCCCAGCTGAACAGCGCTACCCTGAGGTCCCAGTTCCAGGATTGTGAGGCGGTGATCAATCTCATCGGCATTCTGAACGAAAGCCGGGACATGAGCTTTCGGAAGGTCCATGTGGAGCTGGTCGACACGCTGGTCGATGCGGCCATAAAGTCGGGCGTGGAGCGTCTCTTACACATGAGTGCGCTGCATGCCGATGCCGCCCGCGGAACCAGTGAATACCTGCGCAGCAAGGGCGAAGGGGAGAATCGCGCCCACACCCACGGTGGCAGCGCCCTCAAGGTCACCAGTTTCAGACCGTCGGTGATCTTTGGCGATGGTGACAGTTTCTTCAACCGTTTTGCCGGCCTGCTCCGCCTCTCGCCGCTGGTCTTTCCGCTGGCCTGCCCCGAGTCACGATTCGCTCCGGTGTGGGTGAATGACGTCAGCGAAGCCTTTACCCGCTGTCTGCTCGATGATCATACGGCCGGCCAGCACTACGACCTGTGCGGACCCAAGGTCTACACCTTGCGTGAACTGGTCACCTACACTGCCGAGACGGCCGGTTTGCGCCGCCTGATACTCCCTCTCGGTAATAGCATTTCCCGAATCCAGGCCAGGGTTCTGGGACTGCTGCCCGGTCGCCCCTTCACGCTCGACAACTACCTTTCTCTGCAGACCGACAGCATCTGCGATTCAAACGGCTTCGAGCTGCTGGGTATCGCGCCACAGGCCCTGGAGAGCATTGTCCCCCGTTACCTCGCCCAGCAAAGCTACCGCGGCAGGTTCGACCGCTACCGGCGACAGACCTCAGGCGGAAGCTGATCACAAAACCACCTGCCAGGGCGTGAGAAGCGCCTGTTTGGGATCGATAGTTGTCGAAATATAAGTATATTTTGATATACTCTTGCTTTCGATTATTGCAGTTACCTTAATATTCGACCATGCAGTACCTGGCTTTTCTGATCCTCTCCCTGCTCGCCTCCCTGGCCGCGGCAGAACCCCCCACCCTGGACTGGTCCGATGTCTCCGAGTCGGCGCGCATCAAGCACAGCCCCATTCTGGTTGTCTTCAGCGCGGAAACCTGCGGCTACTGCATGAAACTCAAGCATGAGGTGATCGAGCCTCTCTTCAACGACCCGAAAAAGCGCAACAATCTGCTGATCCGTGAGTTCGACATCAATGCCGGAGGCAAGATCGTCGATTTCAACGGGGAGCCCATCCGCAGCCGTCAATTCAAACGGCGCTACGGTATCTTCGCCACGCCGACACTGCTGATACTCGATGCCGAGGGTCACCCGCTCACCGACCCTCTGGTGGGCTACAATTCGGCTAACGAATACCGGGAACTGTTGCACGCCTCCCTGGTCGATTCGTATCGGGCGCTCAAATAGCCGTAGAAGGATTCTCGTGCTGACTCAGTGGCTGAGCGCCGGGCCAGCCCCATTCCTTCTCAACCTGAGCCCGAGTGCATGACTCCCTTCCGCCTGATACAAATTGTCTATGTGTTGATACTGACGGCCGGCCCTGTCGCCGCCGATACCGTGACACTGCAGCAAGCGGTGGATCTGCGGCAGCTTGGCGAGCGCGCCGAGAAGCGAGGCATACCGATTCTTCTGATGGTGTCCCAGTACCACTGCGGTTTCTGTGAACGCATGAAGCAGGAGGTGCTCCATCCGATGCTGCTCAGCAACGACTACAGCGATCAGGTGCTGATGCGGGAACTGCTGATCGATCCGGGTGAGACGCTGACCAATTTCGAAGGCCGCCCCGAGGCGGCGGAGAGCTTCAGCAGCCGATACCAGGTCCGCGTGACGCCGACCCTGCTGTTCCTGGACGGCAAGGGCAACGAGATGGCCGAACGGATGCGCGGCATCAATACCGTCGACTATCTGCTCTTCTATATCGAGGATGCCATCGAAACAGCCACCAGAAAGATGGCTGATCGATGAAGTGGAGAAATGCGAGGCCGCGGCAACGGATTACAGGCGCTCGCAAAAATCGCGCAGGCTGAATCCCTGCAGGTTCATCTCAATCCCCTTCAGCAGGCCGAGCACCTTGAAGCGCTCCCCCATTTCGGAAGGTAGAGTCAGGCGCTTCACGCCCTGCATCAGTGCCATATGCCGCGCCACATCCGAGGGATCCGAATCGGCCAGCAGGCCATCGAGTCCGTTTGCGAGCAGAAAATGGGCCTGAGTGGTGTAGCCCCCCAGATGGAAGCCAAATTCCACGGCGCAACGGGCGGCGGCGGTGAAGTCCACATGGGCGGTGATGTCCTGCAGGCCGATCCAGCGGAAGGGATCGTCGTGCGCCCGATGGCGGTAGTGGCACATCAGCGTGCCGCGACTGCGTTGAGGGTGGTAGTACTCGCGGGCACAGTAGCCGTAGTCGACCAGAATCACGGCGCCGCGCTGCAGAGAATCTGCAAGCGCCGCCAGCCAGGCCGATTGGCGTAGATTGACTTCGGAGACATAACCCTCGGAGAGCCGGCCCGCCGATAAAAACACCTGTTCCACGGCCTCGCTGAGCCTGGGAGTCTCCGCCTCGAGGAAATGTTCGCAAAAGCCCTGCTCCGAATAGACGACAAAGGATTCTTCGATCGTCTCATCGCCGACACGAAATCGACTCACGGGCATGGCGTCGAGCAGTTCGTTGGCAACGACGAAGCCGACAAAGGATTCCGGCAGGTACTGTAGCCAGACCACACGCTCCAGCAGGTGAGGTACATGCTGCAGCAGGGTCTCTCTCTGGCGTATCTGCAGTTCGGGACTGAGCTCGAGTATGGCGTAGCGTTGCGGCAGCGCGCCGAGTCGCTCCAGCTCCGCCAGCATATCCGCCGCCAAGCGGCCTGAACCGGCGCCGAACTCCAGCACCTCCCCCCCGTCAAGTCTTTCCAGTACCTGTACCGCCTGCCTGGCCATACACTGGGCAAACAGCGGAGACACTTCCGGCGCGGTCACGAAATCTCCCGCCTCACCGAACTTGCGACTGCCGGCCACGTAATAGCCCAGACCCGGCGCGTAGAGCGCCATCTCCATGAAATGGTCGAAGGGAATGCCGTGGGGCGTCTGGTCGATTGCGCGACGGATCTGCTTCATCAAGCGTTCGCTCACCGCCAGCGCCATCTCGTCAGGCAATGGTAGTTGCTTTACGGTAGCGTGCTTGGCAGCGCTGAAACAGTCCGGCATGGGTTCAGATTCTCCTGTGAGTGCTAGGGCCTGTTGGATGCGTGTCAACAGGCCCTGGTATACAACCTCTGACTCGTCGATTAAGGTAATTATCCATGACCGTCAGAGGTTGGCATTCTAACCCATTCAATCGGGCCGGCGCAGAGACTTTCCCCACCTCTTCCGAGACTGCGCCGATCCGTAGCTGCAAAGAGAGTTTGGCGTGACACAAAGCGAGACAGATCTGAACGGCCGCTGCGCCTTGATCACCGGCGCGGCCCACCGTATCGGTGCCGCGATTGCCCGTATGCTGCACGCACAGGGGGTGGATCTGATCATCCACTACCGTCGCTCGGCCGCACAGGCCGAAGCCCTGCGGGATGAGTTGCTAGGCGTTCGCACCGATTCGGTACGTCTACTGACGGCCGACCTCCATAACACCGACAGTTACGGTCGCTTGATCGACAGTGCCAGGGACTTCCGCGGCCGTCTCGACCTGCTGGTCAACAACGCCTCCAGTTTCTACCCCACGCCGCTGGAGGAAGCGACTGTCGAACAGTGGGACGATCTGCTCGGCAGCAACCTGAAGGCCCCCTTCTTTCTCTCCCGGGCCGCCGCTCCGCTGCTGCGCGCTCACCATGGTGCGATCATCAACCTCATTGACATCCATGCCGAGCGGCCTCTGAAGGGCTATCCCATCTACTCGGTGGCCAAGGCCGGCAACGCCATGCTGGTAAGGTCACTCGCCCGCGAACTGGGCCCGGAGATCCGGGTCAACGGCATCGCTCCCGGAGCCATCCTGTGGCCGGAACAGGGCGTATCCGAGGATGAGCAGCGGATGATTCTCGAACGTACCGCCCTGAAGCGACCGGGTACGCCCGAGGACATTGCCCGAACCCTGCTGTTCCTGTACCGGGACGCCCCTTACATCACTGGACAGATCATTGCGGTCGATGGCGGTCGCACACTGCAGCAATAGCCATGAGTGACCATCCGGAAAACCCATCCAGAACCGATCACGCCTCCCCCTATCCGGTCAGTCGCTTGGCTCCCGCATTCGGCCTGGTCGACCTGGCACGGGAGATCGCCTTGGCCGATGAGATGCTGGCCAACCGGGCCGAAGCCCACCTGAAAGTGATCGCGGAGCAGGTCAGAATCCTGCAGCAACAGGCGCGGCAGATACTGCAACAGACCCAGCACGATCAGCAGCTGCATCACGCGCTCTGCAGCTTTCGCAAAAGGCCGGGGCAGATCTATCACCTCTACCACGCATGACCGATCATGGACGCCGACGGATCAGCTGGTAAAACGCAGCGAACAGGACCCTTTGCAGGCCATTCATGACTTGCTGCAGACGAAACCCGACAACGACTGACCCGGCAACTCAATATATCGTGTTCATCCGCAGTCTGCCTGGAGTAAAATTGATATCAACGGTCAGCCCGCTATGTGGCTCCGCTACGATGTGTGGCAACAACAACAAGTGAGTAATCATGGCTGAAGTCACTTCCGGTCTGACATTCAGACAAAGCGTCGACCAAATGGTCGACAGGGCCCTCACCCATATCGAACTAGATCCGGGGATCGCGCATGCGATCAAGTGTTGCACCTCGGTGCTGCAGGTCACCTTCCCGGTAGAGATTCGCAGCAAGATCGAGGTCTTCACAGGCTGGCGCGCCGTACACAGCATCCATCGCCTTCCCGCCAAAGGCGGACTGCGCTACTCGGAAACGGTCGATCAACCGGAGGTTGAAGCGCTGGCGGCGCTGATGACTTACAAGTGCGCCATTGTCGACGTCCCTTTCGGAGGCTCCAAGGGAGGGCTCTATATCAATCCCGACAACTACTCTCGGGACGAATTGAAAATCATCACCCGTCGCTTCACCCGCGAACTGGCCGCCGCCGGCTTTATCAATCCCGCTACCAATGTGCCCGCTCCTGACGTGGGTACGGGCCAACGTGAGATGGCTTGGATCGCCGACACCTACAAACACCTCTTTCCCGAGGACATCAACGCGCTGGCCTGCGTCACCGGCAAGCCGGTGGCGCACGGCGGTGTCAATGGCCGTACCGAAGCCACCGGACGTGGCGTGCAGTATGCCCTGCAGGAGTTCTTTCGTCACAAGGAGGAGGTCAACGCCACCGGGCTCGACGGCGGCCTCGAGGGCAAGCGCATCATTGTCCAGGGACTGGGCAATGTGGGATACCACGCCACCAAATTTCTCGCCGAGGAGGACGGCGCAAGAATCATCGCCATCATCGAACGTGACGGCGCCATCTACAACCCGGAAGGCATACGCGTCGAGGAGGCCTACTACTACCGTACCGTGCACGGCGGTCTCAAGGGCTTCACCGGCGGTGAATTTATCGAGGACGGTCCATCGGCCCTGGAACTCGAGTGCGACATCCTCATCCCCGCCGCCATCGAAGGCGTGATCACCGAGCGCAACGCGCCCAACATCCGCGCCAAGCTGATCGCTGAGGCCGCCAACGGCCCTATCACCTTCGAAGCCGACCGCATTCTGCACGACCGCGGCATCACTATCCTGCCGGACGCCTATGTCAACGCCGGTGGCGTGGTGGTCTCCTATTTCGAGTGGATCAGAAACCTCAGCCACATGCGCTTCGGGCGCATCGAGCGCCGACTCGACGAATCACGCGGCCGCAGCGTGATCCGGGCGCTGGAGGAGACCACCGGCAGGCAGGTACCGGACTGGGTCAGCGACAACCTCGCCCGGGGTGCCGACGAGCTCGACCTGGTTCGCTCCGGTCTCGATGACAGCATGCGCCAGGCGATGCAGGAGATCATCGATGTGCGCAGCCGCAAACCGGACATCGAGGACTACCGTACCGCCGCCTACGTGATCGCCCTGCAGAAGCTGTCGCGCTCCTATCTGGATATTGGCGTGTGAGCGCTTCCCCGCCTCGCCAGTGGCCCGGAGTCGATCGCCGGCGGTAGCATCCGAACATTCCTGTGATTCATGATGGGGAGATGCCCGCTGGCATCGCACGCCTCCCCGGTGTTTGGTTTTTCCTACCTGATCAATCATTTCTATAGCCCTTGCAGGATCGATAAAGTATATTTAACGCACCACAATCCAATGCTCTATCCGATTGAATCAGATTGAAAAAATCCACATATCCGTTTACCGCCCGGCGATCTCCGGGAGCCGGATTCATGCCAACTGCATGCCATCACCCCATGAACCGGTCCCTCAATACTTGATAGGGACGCCCCGTCGACTAGGGTTTGAGTATCCGTTCACGACATGTCCCGCGTTGCCGCAGACACCATAAACGTTTCCGGTGCTGAACGAGCTCCCAACCCCCCTTGCACCGGAGATGTGTTAGGTCCCTGTAACGCCACCTTGCTCGTGGTCGGTTGATCCGCTCATATGAAATCTTCAGAGGAGGAAGAGATGGGAATGCTAGACAAACTTTTCGGCAGAGGCGAAGCCTATCCCCCGTTGCCTTCGGACAATAAGGCCATGACCAGACTCGACGAGGTCCATGCGGAACTGGAATCGCTCACCCAGCGAGTGCGCGACCGCCTGGAGATCGTGCCCGCAGCGCACGAGGCATACGTCTTCATGGGCAAGCCCCCCAAACGTTTCGGTATCGCCTGGATCCATGACGGCAGGGTCAGCAGCTTGAAGGAGATGATCGCCGAGAATCAGCTGACGCCGGCCATGGTGGAACAGTTGATCGATCAACTGCGTCAGGCCTATACCCATGCCAGCGACGCCCCGCGATATACCGCCCACATCGGTGACAAGGACGTGGTCGTCATACCTTCCGAGGGGCTGGAGCACGAGGTACACGATATCCTGGCACATACCATTCACTAGCCGGGACAACCAGGCCTCTTCAACGGTCCCACGGGGGCAACCCTGAAGCCGGACCAGCGAGACGCAGGATGGCCGCAATCGGTGGGGCAGGAGCCCCTGCCTTACCTGATCTCAATAAGACTCGACGCTGGCGGCATCTCTGGTCAGGTCGGAGCCTAGGGTGGGGCCTACCCCACTGAAAACCGAGGGAAACGATTCAAATCCGTCGATCCCTGTCCTGAACCGCAGGCGGGATCAACCCGGAGGCCAACCCATGGCGCGGCCACCGAGCAGATGCAGATGGATATGGAACACGGACTGACCCGCCAGCTCGTTGCAGTTGATCACGGTACGATAGCCCGGACCATCGATCCCCTCCTCCCGCGCCACCTGACGTGCCGCCAGATAGAGCTTGCCGACCAGATCGGCATCCTCGGCGGAGAGGTCGTTCAGGGTCGAGATATGGCGCTTGGGCACGATCAATACATGGGTCGGCGCCTGCGGATTGATGTCCCGGAAGGCGAGCACATGATCGTCTTCGTAGACCGTGTCCGGCTTGATCTCGCCACTGACGAATTTACAGAATAGGCAGTCGCTCATGTCCCCTCCTTTCTTGTGAATGCACGTGATTCTTCATTTATAGCCAACTCTGGCCCGATCCATTCAGACGCAAATACCCAGGAATAGTCCGGGCCGAACAGGTTGCCGATCACGATTCGCCGACTCAAGGCACGAAACACGACTCGCTAGATCTCGGATCGCCCGCGAAAGGCGTGTGCCAGCGTGGCCCCATCCACATATTCCAGCTCCCCGCCCATGGGTACGCCCTGGGCGATACGGGTGGTGCGGATGTTCCTGGCGCGGGCCATGTTGTGAATGTATTGCGCCGTCGCCTCCCCTTCCACGGTGGGATTGGTGGCGAGAATGATCTCCTTCACCTCGCCCTCGGCCAGGCGCTGATCGAGCTGATCGAGACCGATCTCCCGCGGTCCGATGCCGTCCAGCGGTGAAAGGTGACCGCCGAGCACGAAATATCCACCGCTGTAATCGATGGCCTGTTCGATGATCGCCAGATCCGCGGGGGTCTCGACCACACACAGCAGTGACGGGTCGCGATGGGTATTGGCGCAGATGGTGCAGAGTTCGTTCTCGCTCAGTGTCCGGCAGCGCTTGCAGTGGCCGATGTTATCCATGGCTTCGGCCAGCATCCTCGCCAGCTGGCGTCCTCCCTCGCGGTCACGCTCCAGCAAGTGATAGGCCATACGTTGGGCACTCTTGGCGCCCACGCCGGGCAGACAGCGCAAGGCGGAGATCAGCTGTTGCAGCAGGGGTGGATGACTCACCGGTAATACACTTCCGCAAGCATTCGACGCAGTCGTCGCTCAGAACGGGAGTTTCATGCCCGGGGGCAGATTGAGGCCGGCGGTCAGACCCGCCATGCTCTCCTGCATCTTCTGACCGACCCGCGTGGCGGCATCGTTGAACGCGGCCGCCACCAGATCCTCCAGCATCTCCTTGTCGTCGCCCATCAGGGAGTCGTCGATCTCGACCCGACGCACCTCGTGCTTGCCGTTCATGGTCACTTTGACCAGGCCACCACCGGACTCGCCGGTCACCTCCTCCTGCGCCAGCCGCTCCTGCGCCTGCTGCATCTCGGCCTGCATCTTCTGAGCCTGCTTCATCAGGTTGCCTATACCACCTTTCATGCACTTTTCCTCGTCATAGCGTATTGGAGTTTGAGCCTGGCGGAAGCGCCATCCGCTCCAGATAAATGATTCCTCTGTGACATCAACAGCAGGCGCCAAGGACTGTATTGTTCGCCATCTCAATCCAGCGGTCGTATCGAGTCCGACACCAGATGCGCCGAGAAGTGTTCCTCCATCTCGCGCACCAGCGGGTCGTTGGCCATTTCATCCTGCGCCTGGCGCTGGCGCTCCTGCTGCTCGCGCGCCTGCCGCATGGCCGGGGTCTCGCTCTCGGGTACCGCCTCGGTGATCCTCAGCTTCACCGCTTGCCCCAGGGCTTGGGCGATTCCCGCCTGCAGACGTGTCTCGGCCTGGCCCACGCGCAGGTGGCGATGGGCCTCATCCAGCAACAGGCCGAGGGTCTCACCGTCCCAGCTCTGGAACACGCAATGGTTGGCCAGCTGGCTGGTGATGCCGCCCAGATTCAAACCGGCCACGAAACTGTCCCAGCGCGCGGGATCGGTTGCGGGCTTGGCGGCCGACGCACTCCCGGATACCTCCGCTTCGACCACCGACTGCGTCGTCCGGGACGGCTCCGTGCCGTGGCTGGACGCTGCCGGAGCGGCAGCGGGTTTGCTCGCAGCGGGCCGCACGGCCTTGCCACCGGGCAGCATACGCAGCAAGAGCATCTCGAATCCACTGCGGGGATCGGGTGCCAAATGGAGTTCGCGCTGCCCCGTGAGTCCGATCTGGTAGAAGAGCTGCACGTCCTCCGCTGCCAGCTGCTCGGCGAAGCGGGCCAGTCGCTCGGCATCGAAGGCCTCGTCCGGTTCGCAGCCCGGTACCAGCTGCAGCAGCGCGACCTGGTGCAACATGGCGAGCAGTTCCTGGGTGGCGGTGGCGAAATCGATCGCCAGCTGGCTCATCTCGGCCACCCCCTGCAATAAGGCGGCGCCGTCCTGGGCCGCCAGGGCTTCGAGCAACCGATAGATCTGATCGGCGGCGACGGTGCCGATCATCGACCTCACCTCGGCCCCCTTCACCTGGCCACCACCAAAGGCGATCGCCTGATCGAGCAGACTGAGGCCGTCGCGCATGCTGCCATCGGCGCCTCGGGCCAGCAACGAGAGCGACTCGTCGTCGAAAGGGATCTTCTCCTGCTGCAGGATGCGGCGCAGCTGGGACTCGATCTGCTCCCGCGAGAGCCGTTTCAGGTTGAACTGCAGACAACGCGAGAGCACCGTCACCGGCACCTTCTGCGGGTCGGTGGTGGCGAGAATGAACTTCACATGGGGCGGCGGCTCCTCCAGGGTCTTCAGCAGCGCATTGAAACTGCTGGCGGAGAACATGTGCACCTCATCGATCAGATAGACTTTGTAGCGCCCGCGTACCGGGGCATAGGGGACGTTCTCCAGCAGCTCCCGGGTCTGGTCGACCTTGGTGCGGGAGGCGGCGTCCACTTCGAGCAGGTCGACGAAGCGCCCTTCGTCGATCTCCCGGCAGGCGTCGCAGACCCCGCAGGGTGTGGCGCTGACCCCCTGTTCACAGTTGAGGGACTTGGCGAAGATGCGCGCCAGGGTGGTCTTGCCCACACCGCGGGTGCCGGTGAAGAGATAGGCGTGGTGCAGGCGGTCATGATCGAGCGCGTTGCTCAACGCCTTGACCACGTGCTCCTGGCCCACCAGCTGGCTGAACAGCTGCGGCCGCCATTTGCGGGCAAGTACCTGATAGGACATATACCGGTTCGTCAAATCTACGCTAACAGAGGGATGGCAGTTTAACGCGAAACGGGGGTGGAATCACTGCCACCAACGGTCACAGCCCGGCACATCGTTGTCTGAAGTTAAAGATTTCGGGCCCGCGGGCGATAGAGCAAGAGAGGGGCGGTTCTGCGCCATGCTGCCGACCGGATTCCAGGAGATCCCGGGAACCGCGGCAATCCGCAGAGACCCGCCCCGTTGAGGCCGAGAATGCCAGGAAGGATTTGGCAACTCACAGGAAGCATTCAAGCCATAGGAACTGGCGATGACACGGAGCGTTGAGCACGACCCCCATCGACTGATCGAGCCGCTGACAGCGGACACCGCACCTCGTGCCACCTCAGGCAGGTCGCTCGAAACCGCCTTCCTGGTCGGTCAGTGCGGTCTCCACTTCGAGATCCGGGCCCGGGCCAGGGAGCTGAAGGCTCACTTCGCCCACGCTATCGCGCGCAATCCGGGGGATCTGCGCCTGCATGTACAACGACTGCTCCTGCATGCCGATACCCGTGATCCGGCCATTCTGGGCGCCCTCTGTGATCTGTACCAAGTGCTGAAGGACAGGGGCGCCCCCTTGCGTCGGCGCATGTTGGCCCTGGCCAGGCCCTTGTTGTGCCGTATCGACCACCAGGCATTACGGCAGCGGCTCGAGAAGGGCACACAGGTTAACACCCCATCCCCGTCACGGATTCAGGAAGCCGTTCTCGATACCGGTATCACCGGAACCACACGACTGATCAACAAGCAGTCACCACAACAGCTTCCCGGGGAAGACCCACTCGATAGCGCGCGACAACAGCTCGAATACGGCCAGACTGAGCTGGCCCGGGAAACCCTGGAGCGGGCTGTACGCCAGGACCCCGCCCGCCTGAATCTGCATCTCGCGCTGCTGGAGATCTACCGTCACCTGCGCGACCGACACCATGTCGAGGCGGTATGGCAGTCGTTGCAGGGCATGCAGAATCCTGCCGCAACCGAATGGCGACGGCTGCTCAATCAATTGGAGGAACAGGCATGAACGCCATCGCCGAACCCACCACCTCACCGGTCCGGATCGGTGCCATCGCCATGGACCAGCGGCAACGCTATACCCTGCGCATGCTCTTCAGCAGCAAGTGCAACAACCGCTATCAGCTGGTGGAAGAGTCGTCGGCGCAGATCTGTCTGCTTGATCTGGACAGTTACGGCGGCGAGCAGCTGTGGCAGGAGTTCCGTCAGCGTCAGCCCCGACAACCGCTGATCCTGGTCTCCCTGCGGGAGCAAGCGGTTGCGGATCCGCATACCCTCTTCGTACGCAAGCCGATCCCGGTGCAGAGCCTGATCGATGCCATCGAACGGCAGTGCCATCGACTGTCGAGGGTAGCAGACGTCACCACGGCGCTCTCCCCCGAGCCTGAGCCGGCACTGCCCGAGGTCAGGCCATCCGTCGCCCGGACGCCGCGATCGCGCACAACGGCACACAGAGCAGCTTCGATCATGAGCGCCGCCACGGAGCAGACCTTTGTCGGCATGGCCCCCGATATCGATCCCCAGGATCCCGCCCAGACAAGTAGGGTCTACTACAACCCTGAACACTATCTGCAGGGGCATCTGCAACAGGCCCTGAATCTAGCGGTACGCCATAACCGCAATGTGGCCATCGAAGGACCCTGGCCGACGATGGAACTGCTGATCGAGGAGCACAAGGTGCGCGTCGCGGTCGAGGAGCGCCACCTGCGACCCCATTGTACGCTCCCCGACGCCACACTGGAGCTGAGGCTGCGGCAGTTCGACGACGGCGGCCAGCTCGATGACGCCGGCCAGTCCTACGCCCTGCCGGCCCTGTTCTGGAAAGTGGCGCTCTGGGCCTCTCGCGGACGGCTTCCCATGGGCACCAGCCTCAGCCAGCCGATCTACCTGTGCCGCTGGCCCAATTTCACCCGTCTGGAAGTGACGCCCTACGCCCTGGCCATCGCCGCACTCTGGTCCGAACAACCCCGTTCGCTGATCGATACGGCGAAGCATCTGCGGATCCCGCAGCGCTACGTCTTCGCCTTCTATAGCGCCGCAAAATCGTTGCAGCTGGCGGGAGAGACCCGGCGCGCTGCGGATACCCTGATCGCCCCGGAGGCAATCGCCGCCTCACATCAGCGTGGTCTCTTCGGCAGACTGCTGAACCGACTCAGAGCAGGAGCGAAAGCATGAACGACTTCAAGATCATCTTCAGTGGCCCGGTGGGCGCCGGCAAGACCACCGCCATCGGCGCCATCAGCGACACGGCACCGGTCACCACCGATGAAATGGCGACTGACATGACCCGCTCGCAAAAGCCGGGAACCACCGTGGCCATGGACTACGGCATGCTCAAACTGGGCGAGAACGAACGCATTCATCTCTACGGAACCCCCGGCCAGGAGCGCTTCAACTTCATGTGGGAGATCCTCACCCAGGGGGGCTTGGGTCTGATCCTGCTGGTGAACAACAGCCGTCCCGACCCCTTTGGTGACATGCAGTTCTTTCTCAATGCGTTCAAGGGTTTCATCAACGGCAGCAAACTGGTTATCGGCGTGACGCAGATGGATATCGTCAACAAACCGACCATCGATGACTACCACCTTCAGCTGGAGAGCAGTGGCGCCAAGATACCGATCTTCGAGGTGGATGCACGCGACAAGCGGGAAGTCTCACTGCTGGTGGAAGCGCTGCTCTACTCCATCGACCCCGGGCTGGACAGCTGAGCCGTGAGTGCCTATCGCCTCATCGCAGACCACTACGTCCTGCCGACACCGGCCGGCGCCTACACAGCGGTGGCACATCGGGGTGAGGACCCGGTACACCAGTTGTTATGCGCCCTGTTACGCCATGAGACCACCCCCCTGCTGACCCAGCAGGCGCTGGAACGCTGGACCGGTCAGCCTGAGCTGGAGGCCCAGGAAAGTCTCTATCTGGCACAAAGCCACGTCTGGATCGAGGGCTTCACACAATCCAGACAGACACCAGGCGGCGCCCTCGAGACTTTGCTGCCTGATCTGCTGCCCGGTCTGTCCGACAGCGGCAAGGTGTTGCTGGCCGACGCTCACGGCTTCTGTGTGGCGTGCGCTGGATTCACCCATGAGGCGGGCGTGGAGCTCTCCGCGCTCAGCGCCGACATCGCCTCGCTGGACGACCGTCACGGCGGTTTGCTGCACCGAAACCTGCGTCTCTCCAGCGCGGCCTGGGCGCTGGTCGATGCGGCGGGCAACAGCCAGATCGGCTGCTGGCCGCTCTACATCGATGCGCTGCGTTTCGCCCTCGTGCTGCAGGGAGGACCGCGTTTCAATCAGCCCGCCTTTACCGAACTGGTGTGGGCCCTGAGCACACGCTATGCACAAAAGGAGCAGGAATAACACCCACCCACCGACCGACTCGCACCGACATCAGGGACACAATACAACGACAGGGAGATTCAGCATGGAAAAGATGGATTTATCACGGCTGACAGCCTACGCCAAAGCCTTCACCGGACTCACGCCGGAAAAAGAGGCGTTGCTGAT
This sequence comes from Candidatus Thiodiazotropha sp., assembly GCA_037384425.1. GTDB lineage: Bacteria > Pseudomonadota > Gammaproteobacteria > Chromatiales > Chromatiaceae > Thiodiazotropha. The sequence goes on from JARROA010000003.1 coordinate 126,680, forward strand.
CGAGGCCGGCCCCGACATCAAGTCGGGACTGCCCGAGGTGACACAACACTTCTACGACACCCTGCAGACCATCGAGCGTACCGCGCCTTATATCGAGGGGCGGCTGGAACAGCTCAAGTCGACCCACCTGGCCTGGCTGCAGGGGCTCTTCTCCGGTCCCTTCGACACCGACTACACCCAGGCCATGTACCGGGTGGGCGCGGTGCACGTGAAAGTCGGTCTGCCGGTGGAATTCATGTCCGGCGGCATGAGTCTCATCACGCAGGAACTCATCGAGCTCATCGGCAGAACCTATGGCGAAGATGCGTCGCGCTGCCGCGCTGTGTTGAAGGCCCTCAACGGCGTGATGGGCTTTTCCCTGCTGATCATGCAGCAGTCCTACCAGAACGCCTCCCTCGCCGCCGAGCTGGAGCGCTTCCTGTCCATCACCGGGATGAGCCGGAGCCTGTTCGAGAACCTCGCCGGCGCCTATCGCAGCTGACTTTCATACCCATTGCAAGGAGAGACTCCCATGCGTGCTGACATGCTCGATTCCGTACTCAGTGAACTCAACGGCACTTCCGCCGACATCGAGGCCTCGGCCGTGATCTCGACCGACGGCCTGATCATGGCCTCGCAACTGCCCCAATCCCTTGACGAAGACCGGGTCGGCGCCATGAGTGCGGCCATGCTCTCACTCGGCGACCGTACCGCCCAGGAGCTGGCCAGGGGAGAGCTGGAGCAGGTACTGGTCAAGGGCGCCGGCGGTTATGTGCTGATGGCCCATGCCGGTCCCGAGGCGGTGGTGACCGTGCTGGCCAAACCGAACGCCAAGCTGGGACTCATCTTTCTCGACGTCAAACGGGCGGCGGAGAGCATCGAGAAACTGATCTGAAGCCGAGGCGACACAAGAGGTGGATCATGTGCGAGAACACTTTCAATCAAACCCTACTGCAGGTATTGATCAGTAAAGCACCGCGTTGGCGGCGGCCTTAAGCCACTTGGGTGGCGCGGATGGATTCCAACAGTTCCTGAAACTCGTCGTCGTCCGGATTCTCTCCCCCAACGCACCAGGCGTGGATGATCGGATCGGGGAACTCCAGAAGCTGGTGAAAATGTCGCTGCAGGCGGGGGCTGAGGTCAGGATAGAGCTGATCGACAAAGGCCTCCAGCAGGACGTCGAGTTCGAGCATACCGCGACGGCACTGCCAGCGCAGCCGTTCGATGTTTCTGAGGTCTTCGTCAGAGATGATCTTCATGCTATATCCGGGTCAACGTAGCGGATCGGGTACCTTTGGGTTCCGAACCGACGCCAATTGCTGATTCCCTTTTGCAAATAGATGCGGCGCTATCTCACCCTGCAGTCACTCGATCGATTCAAATGTCCAACAGTCCACTGAATCTAACACAAATATTTAATATCGAAAAACCACTTCTACTTTCAAGTTCATCTGAGGAACAAGCTTCAGATGGCATCCTTCAACATGATCGCCTTGATATGGCCGATCGCCTTAGTCGGGTTGAGCCCCTTGGGACAGGCCTCCACGCAGTTCATGATGGTGTGGCAACGGAACAGCTTGTAGGGACCTTCCAGATTGTTGAGACGCTCCTCCTTGGCCTGGTCGCGGCTGTCGGCCAGGAAGCGACAGGCGCTGAGCAGGGCCTGGGGACCGAGAAACTTCTCCGGGTTCCACCAGAAAGAGGGACAGGCGGTGGAGCAGCAACCGCACATGATGCACTCATAGAGGCCGTCCAGCTCGTCGCGCTCTTCAGGCGACTGCAGGATCTCGGTCTCAGGCAGCGGTTCCTTGCGGATCAGCCAGGGATCGACCTGCTTGTACTGAGCGTAGAACTGGCTCATGTCGACCACCAGGTCCCGTACCACCGGTCGCCCCGGAAAGGGTCGCACCACCACCGGCTCCTTGAGCTCGGTAAGCGGCGTGATACAGGCCAGCTTGTTGCTGCCGTTGACGTTGACACCGTCGGAACCGCAAACGCCTTCGCCGCAGGAGTGGCGGAAGGTGAAGGATTCGTCCTGGGCCTGGATCGCCAGCAGGGCGTCGCGCAGCATCATGCCCTGGCGCGCCTCGACCTCGAACTCCTGCATATACGGTTCGTTGTCGCTCTCCGGGTTGTAGCGATAGACGCTGAATTTCATTTCAAAACCTCGTTGCTTTGAGTGTTTGTTTCCTGATTACCTACGTCACTCAGCCAAAGGAACGCTAGTGAGCGGCAGTTTTGAGTGTTGAGTTCATGCGTTCGCTGCGCTCACGGGATTTATGTCCCCCCTCTCCCTGGCCCTCTCCCGTGAGGGGAGAGGGGACGATCTTTTCGAATGCATCGAATGCCTCTGGTCAGCACAGAGAAACAAGCTGTCTGTTTTTCCGCCTGTCCTGATCCGTGCATCCCCTCTCCCCCTGCGGGTGAGGGCCAGGGAGAGTGGGTTAAAAAAACCGTGAGCGCAGCGAACACCCCAACTCAAAACTAAAACTCATCACGCAAAACCCATCAATACACTCGTTCCTTGGGCGGAAAGCTCTCCACGGTCAATGGCTGCGAGCGCACGCCTTTGTAGTCGAGCCTGTCACCCTCCCGCCAGTAGAGGGTGTGTTTCATCCAGTTGGCATCGTCCCGCTTCGGGTGGTCGGGGCGTGAGTGGGCGCCGCGGCTCTCCTTGCGGTGCAGGGCCGAAACCGCGATGGAGAATCCCACATCGATCATGTTCTCCAACTCGAGCGCTTCGGTACGGTTGGTGTTGAAAGTGCTGGAGTGGTCGGTCAACCGCACCTCGGCCAGCTTTTCGCGGATGGCGCGTAGCTTCTCCACGCCCTCCTGCATCATCTCCTCGACCCGGAACACGCCGGCGTGGTCCTCCATGGTCTTGCGGAACTCGCTGCGCAGTTCGCTGACAGTGATGCCGTCGCCCTGGGCGTCCCACTTCTGCAGCCGCGCCACGGCCGATTCCACACCCGCCTCGTCCAGCGGACGATGGCTAGGGTTGTCGCGCACATAGTCGATGATGTTCTTGCCCGCCAGACGGCCGAAGACCAGGATATCGAGCAGGGAGTTGCCACCCAGACGGTTGGCGCCGTGCACCGAGGCGCAGGCGCACTCGCCGGCGGCGTAGAGACCGGGCAGATGCTCACCATCGTCATCGGCGGTGGGCATGACACGGCCGAAACGGTCGGTGGGGATGCCACCCATCACGTAGTGGGCGGTGGGGAAGACCGGTATCGGATCCTTCACCGGATCGACCCCGGCGAAGATCTTGGAACTCTCTCGGATACCGGGCAGGCGCTTGGCGATCACCTCCTCGTCGAGATGGTTGACCTTGAGCATCACATGGTCCGCCTCGGGACCGCAGCCCCTGCCCTCGCGCACCTCGGTGACGATAGAGCGGGCCACCACGTCGCGGCTGGCCAGGTCCTTGGCGTTGGGGGCGTACTTCTCCATGAAGCGCTCGCCGTCCTTGTTGATCAGGTAACCGCCCTCGCCGCGCACCCCCTCGGTGATCAGCATGCCCTTGCCGGCGATGCCGGTGGGGTGGAACTGGAAGAACTCCATGTCCATCAGCGGCAGCCCGGCGCGCAGCACCATGGCCATGCCGTCGCCGGTGTTGATGTGGGCGTTGCTGGTGGTACGGAAGACCTGGCCGCAACCGCCGGTGGCGAGCAGGGTGGTCTTCGACTCGATCAGCAACGGCTGGCCGGTGGCGATGTTGAGCACCAGGGCGCCGAGCACGATGCCTTCGCCGTCCCTGATCAGGTCGATGGCGAAGTACTCGTCGAAGAAGTGGGTTCTGGCGCGGATGTTCTGCTGGTAGAGGGTGTGCAATATGGCATGGCCGGTACGGTCCGCCGCGGCACAGGTCCTCGATGCCTGCTCACCACCGAAGTTCTGGCTCTGACCGCCGAAGGCGCGCTGATAGATCTTGCCGTTGGGCAGGCGCGAGAAGGGCACGCCGTTGTGTTCCAGCTCGTAGACCGTCGGGATCGCCTCCCGGCACATGTATTCGATGGCGTCCTGGTCGCCCAGGTAGTCGGAGCCCTTGACCGTATCGAACATGTGCCAATGCCAGTTGTCCGGTGCCACATTGGCCAAAGCGGCATTCACGCCACCCTGGGCCGCCACGGTGTGAGACCGGGTGGGAAAGACCTTGGAGACCACCGCCACCTTGAGATTGGCGTTGGCCAACTGCAGGGCCGCGTTGAGCCCGGCACCGCCGGCGCCGAGGATCAGGGTATCGAATCGTTGCTTTTCCAATGCCATGTATGTTGATCCTGTGGTTTTTTATCGTCAGGCGATTTGCGCCAGTATGATGATCTTCAGCGTCCAGGCGGCGCAGCCCACCAGCACGAAACCGATCACTGTGAGCACGGAGATCCGGATGGCTGTGGGATGGACATAGTCGATGATGACGTCGCGGATGCCGACCCAGGCGTGCAGCAACAGGGAGGCGAAGAAGAGCAGCACGGCCAGTGAGACCAGAGGCTGCGCCACCCAATCACGCCAGGCGGTGAAATCGGCCGGCGCGCTGAAGATCATGTGCTGCAGCAGGTAGAAGATGAACAGGATCAGATAGATGGCGGTGGCCCGTTGCAGAAACCAGGCCCGCAGTCCGCTGGCGCGTCGACTCATGAGAGACCTCCCATCAGAATCAGGGCCAGCACCGGCGCGGCGACAATCACCGCCCATGCGGTCTGGCGGTAAAGGGGTTTCTCCACCCCGATATCGATGTCGATCAGCAGATAGCGGATACCGGCCAGCAAGTGGTGCATCAACCCCCAGATAAACAGGAACAAGATCAGCTTGACCAGCAGGTTGCCGAACAGCGCCGCCGCGTCGGCAAAGCCTTGCGGTCCGGACAGAGAGAGATCGAGCAGGTAGACCAGCAGAGGAATGCTCAACACCATCACTACGCCGGTGACGCGGTGGATGATCGACATGATGCCCGCCACCGGCAGGCGTATCTGCATGAGGTTGAGAAAGACCGGTCTGGGTTTGGCTTGTTGCATAATTCTCCGTCCGTCTCTTGTTGTTAATTTTGAATTCAGAATTGTGAATGTTGAATTATAGTGCTCGCTGCGCGAGCGATTTGTTTAAATTCAAATTCAACATGCGTGCAGCGCTCACAGACAATTCAAAATCCAACATTCACAATTCATAATTAATCTCACTGTTTCATCTGGCAACTGGCCCGCACCGAGGCCAGCGCGGTCATGTTGAGCAGTCCCCGCACTGTGATACTCGGGGTGACGATGTGAGCCGACTTGGCGGCGCCGATCAGGATCGGACCGATGGCCACACCCTCGCCCAGCATCTTGAGCATATTGAAGGAAATATTGGCCGCATCCTGATTGGGCATGATCAGAAGGTTGGCCCTGTCCTTCAGCTGCGAGTTGGGGAAGCGGGTCAGGCGCAGCCGCTCGGAGAGGGCCAGGTCGGCATGCATCTCGCCTTCCACCTCCAGGTCCGGCATACGCTCGCGTACCAGTTCCAGGGCGCGGTGCATCTTCTTCGCCGAGGGGGTATCGTGGCTGCCGAAGTTGGAGTGGGAGACCAGCGCCACCTTGGGTTCGATGCCGAACCAGAGCACCTCCTCGGCGCAAAGGGTGACGATCTCCGCCAGTTCCTCGGCAGTGGGATCCTCCTGCACATAGGTGTCGGCTATGAACAGGGTACCGGAATGGAGCACCAGGGCGTTCATCGATGTGAAGCGTTCAACCCCGGCCTCGGTGCCGATCACCTCATCCACCAGTTGCAAGTGGTTGCCATAGCGCCCGACAGTACCGCAGATCATGGCGTCCACATCGCCCTCGGCCAGCATGGTCGCGGCCAGGGCGGTGCGGTTGTGGCTGATGTAGTTGCGAGCCTCTTGCGGCGAGTAGCCGTTGCGCTCCACCCGCTTGAAAAAGGCCTTGGCATAGTCTTCGAAGCGGGGGTTGTCGATGGGATCGATCAGCTCGAAATCCTCGCCCTCACGCATACGCAGGCCGAGTTTCTTGATCCGCTCGCGGATCACGTTACGCCCGCCGATCAGCACCGGCCTGGCGATCGCCTGGTCCACCGCCTGCTGGGCCACCTCAAGGATCTTCTCCTGCTGGCCCTCGGCATACACCACCCGGCGCAGTTCCTCATGGGCCTTATCGAAGATCGGTCGCATGGTCAGGCTGGTGCGGAAGACCCGGTGCAGCAAGCGGTTTCGGTAAGCCTTGAGATCGGTCAGCGGACGCGTCGCCACCCCCGATTCCATGGCCGCCACGGCTACGGCGTAGGGCACCTTCTCCATCAGCCGCGGATCGAAGGGCTTGGGAATCAGGTATTCGGGTCCGAACTGCAGCTGCTGACCGCCATAGGCGGAGCGCACCACGTCCGAGGACTCCACCTGAGCCATCTCGGCGATGGCCCGTACGCAGGCCATCTTCATCTCGGTATTGATCTCGCTGGCGCCCACATCGAGCGCGCCGCGGAACAGAAAGGGGAAGCAGAGGACGTTGTTGACCTGATTCGGATAGTCGGTGCGGCCGGTGGCGAGAATGGCGTCGGGACGCACCGCCTTGGCCTCCTCCGGCAGGATCTCCGGCACCGGATTGGCCAGCGCCATGATCAGCGGCTGATCGGCCATCTGCGGCAGCCACTCCGCCTTCAGCACCCCGGCCGCGGAAAGGCCGAGAAAGACATCGGCCCCCTCCAGCGCCTCCTGCAGGGTGCGTTTCTCCGTCTCCACCGCATAGGCCGCCTTGTAGGGATCCATCTCCTCGCTGCGTCCCTGGTAGACCACACCGGCGATGTCGGTGACGATGATGTGCTCTTTCTTCAATCCCAGGTCGACCAGCAGACCGATGCAGGCCAGTGCCGCGGCTCCCGCGCCGGCGGTCACCAGCCTGACTTCATCGATCGCTTTGCCAACCACCTTCAGGCCGTTGAGGATCGCCGCACAGACCACAATGGCCGTGCCGTGCTGATCGTCGTGGAACACAGGAATGTTCATGCGCTCCTTGAGCGCCTTCTCGATGATGAAACACTCCGGTGCCTTGATGTCTTCCAGATTGATGCCGCCGAAGCTGGGCTCCAGCCGGGCCACCGTCTCGATGAACTTGTCCGGATCACGTTCCTCGATCTCGATGTCGAAGACATCGATATCGGCAAACTGTTTGAACAAGACCGCCTTGCCTTCCATCACCGGCTTGGAGGCCAGACTGCCGATGGCCCCCAGCCCCAGCACCGCGGTGCCGTTGGTGATCACCGCCACCAGGTTGCCGCGGGCGGTGTAGTCAGCGGCGGCGCGCGGGTCCTGCTTGATCTCCTCGCAGGCCGCCGCCACGCCCGGCGAATAGGCCAAAGCCAGGTCCCGCTGGTTGGCCATCGGCTTGGTGGCCTTGATCTCCAGCTTGCCCGGCTTGGGATAGAGGTGGTAGTCGAGGGCCGCTCGTCTCAACTCTTCAGACATAGTGAATCTTTACCTGCTGGTTAGGCTCCGTCCGACCTGATGCATAGGAGTGGTGAGTCGGTGGGCGGTCGTTTTCTTTCTTTTCTGACCGGGCAGCTGTGACCGGTCGAAGGAGTATGTTGCGGCGCAGTAATAATGTGAAATAATGAATCATTATTTTATATAAGAAATTGTTATATTAAATCAGTCATAGCCCCACCCTTTAGCGCATACGGTTGGGCACTACCAATACCGGCAGATGGCTGATCTGGGTCACATGGCGCGCGGTCGAGCCGAGCAGGCCGTGGCCGATGAAACCCTCGCTCCAGCTGCCCATGACGATCATGTCGGCATTGAGCTTCTCCGCCTCCTGCGCGATGCGGTCCGAAGGACGGCCGGTGGTGACCAGGATCTCCTTGACCATGGAGCTCTTCTTCTCGCACAGCTCCAGTTCCTCATGGCAGAAGTTCTCCAGCCGGATCTTCATCTGCTTGAGGATCTTCTTCATACCGTCGCGCTCCAACTGCTCCGCCTTCTTGTCGGGCAGGTAAGCGGAGAGTACCGCTTCGCCGGTGCTGCCCAGGGGTTCGACCACGTGCAGCATGATGATCTCGGCGTTCAGATGCTGCGCCAGACTGATGGCATGGCGAAACACCGGCCGCATATTCCGGCCCAGATCGGTGGCGTAGAGGATGGTCTTGATCTCGGGAAGTGTGCTCACGTCAGTCGCCTCACTTATAGCCTTGCAGCTTGTCGAGGTATTCCGGCAGGAACAGCGAAATCTGCGGAATGTAGGTGATCAGGATCAGGAATAACAGCAACAGCAGCAGCCACGGCAGCACCGCCTTGATGACCCAGCCGATTGAGTTGCCGGTGATGCCGGCGGTAACAAAGAGATTGAGGCCCACCGGCGGTGTCAACATGCCGATCTCCATATTGACCACCATGATGATACCCAGGTGAATCGGGTCGATGCCCAGCTTGGTGGCGATGGGGAAGAGGATCGGAGCCATGATCAGCAGGATTGCAGAGGGCTCCATGAAGTTGCCCGCCGCCAGCAGCAGCAGATTCATGACGATGAGGAACATCCAGGGCTCCAGGCCCCAATGCACGATGGTGTCGGCGATCACATGGGGTATGCGCTCGGTGGTCAACACATGCGCGAACAGCATGGCGTTGGCGATGATGAAGAGCAGCATGATACTGACCTTGGCCGCGTCCAGCACCGTGTGCTGAATCTCCTTGTCCACCAGCGCCCGCGGGAAAGTCAGCAGCGACTGCCAGAGATTGCGTGAGACCATGGCGACGGCGCCCTCCCCCGAATGGCGCCAGGGCTTGCCTTTCAAGGGCCCCATGTCCCGGTAACCGAAGACCGAGACCAGGAAGGCGTAGACGGCGGAGACCGCGGCCGCCTCGGTGGGACTGGCGATGCCGCCGTAGATGGAGCCCAGCACGATGACGATCAGCATCAGACCGCCGGAAGCGCTGAAGCCCGAACTCATGATCTCGCGAAAGCCGGGCCAGGGCTGGGACGGCAGATGCTTGATGCGTGCCACGACGTAGATCGCCGCCATCAGCATCAGCCCCATCATGATGCCGGGAATGAAGCCGGCCATGAACATCTTCGCCGCCGACACCTCGGTCGCCGCCGAGTAGACCAGCATGACGATGGAGGGCGGAATCAGGATGCCCAGGGTGCCGGCATTGGTGATGACGCCGGCGGCGAAACTCTCGGGATAACCCGAGCGCACCATGCCGGCGATGACGATGGTGCCGATGGCCGCCACCGTGGCCGGCGACGAGCCCGATACCGCCGCGAACAGCATACAGGCCATGACCGAGGCCATGGCCAGCCCCCCCTTGATATGGCCCACGCAGTCGATGGCGAAACGGATCAGGCGCTTGGCCACGCCACCGGTGGAGAGGAAGGAGGAGGAGAGAATGAAGAAGGGAATCGCCAGCAGCGTATAGTGCTCTGACAGGGACTCGAACAGCTTGAGGGCGATGGAGGCCAGCGAGTCATGGGAGAAGAGCAGGATGGTCACGATACTGGAGAAACCCAGCGCGATGGAGATCGGCATGCCGATCAACATGCAGAAAAAGAGCAGAATGAAGAGGGTTGCGGTGGTCATTACTTCTTCTCCTCATCCAGGCGTTCGCTTTCGGAGGCGAGTTCCTCGGCCAGGTGCATGCTCTCTTCGGCTTCGGTCTTGTGACTGAAACCTGTAACGTCGCCTTTGATGATATGCCACAGGAGCTGCAGCAGACGGATGGAGAGAAAGACCAGACCGATGACCAGTATGCTATGCGCGATCCAGGTCTGTATCGGCAGATCCTCCAGCTCGATCTGGATCTTTTTCATCTTGGCCAGATAGATCCAGGAGCCGTAGATAAAGAGACCGCAATAGGCCAGCGAGAGCAGTACGGCGATTACCGAGAAAACACGCTGTCCGATCTCCGGCAATTTCTTGATGAAGGCGTCGACACCGATGTGGGCACCGACCTTGAGACCGTAGGAGACGCCGAAGAGCACGAACCAGGCGGAAAGGTGGAGCGTCAGTTCCTGGGCCCAGAGAAAGCCGCTGTCGAAGACGAAGCGCATCACCACCTCGACGAAAACCAGCAGCGTCATCGCCACCAGCAGCAGGGAGATGATGCCCTCCTCCGCCCTATTCAGCATACGCAATAACATCGATCTCCTCCTTCACCGTCGATTCTCAAACCGCGTAGTCTTACACAGCGGAGAGGAACATTCTTGTTGTCAGTGAAAACACGCCCGCCGGAAAGACCGGCGGGCATGCCTGGGGTCACGGCCGGTAAAGCCGTTGCTTACCGGTTACATGTTGTTTGCATTGTAGGCGGCGTCGATCAGATCCTTGCCGATCTCATCCTCGAACTGCTTCCATACCGGCTTCATCACCTCGACCCACTGGGCGCGCTGCTCGGGCGTCAGCTCGATGACTTCGCTACGACCGGAGTCAATGATGCGTTGACGGTCGTTGACCGACTTCTGAGCCGCCACCTCGTTGCCGAAGGCGATGGCCTCGTCCAGAGCCTTTTTGACCTCACTCCGGATGTCGTCCGGCAGATCCATCCAGAACTCGGCGGAGGTCACCACCATGTAGTCGAGCAGACCGTGGTTCGACTCGGTGATATAGGGCTGCACCTCGAAGAACTTCTTGGAGTAGATGTTGGACCAGGTGTTCTCCTGACCGTCGATGGCCTTGGTCTGCAGCAGGGTGAAGACCTCGGAGAAGGGTTTCTTCAGGGGCACCGCGTCGACCGCCTCGAACTGGGCGGCCAGCACGTCGGAGGTCATGATGCGGAACTTCAGGCCGGCGGCATCGGCGGGTACCCGCAGGGGTTGGCTGGAGGAGAGCTGCTTCATGCCATTGTGGATGTAGCCCAGGCCGACCAGGCCCTTCTTACGCATGGAGCCGAGCAGTTCCTGGCCCTTGTCGCTCTGCTGGAAGCGCTCCACCGCCGCCATGTCCTTGAACAGGAACGGCAGGTCGTAGAGCTGCAGCTTGCGGGTGAAGCTCTCGAACTTGGAGAGCGAAGGGGCGGCCATCTGCACGTCGCCCAGCAGCATGGCCTGCAGAACCTTGTTGTCGCCAAAGAGCTGTGAGTTGGGGTAGACCTCGACCACGACCTTGTCGCCCAGGCGCTGTTCGACCAGTTCCTTGAACTTGTTGGCCATCTGGCCTTTCGGGGTGTTCTCGGCCACCACGTGAGAAAATTTGATCACGATGGGCGCGGCGGCAAGAGGCGCGGCAATCAGGCTGGCAGCCATGGCCACCGCAAATATCAGCTTACGCATATCATTCCTCCGTAAAGTCACTGTTTTGTTTCCACCCGAAAAATATCGGGTTGGCTTTTTAGCGCAAAAACGGGGCCAATCTTCACGATTTGAACTAAGGCCCTGTTTTAGTGCGGTGATCAGTCTACTAACTTTAGACGACAGTGTGGAGAAATGGGTGAATTTCCGCCAATTCCACCCTCATTCAAGTGGGAAGATCCGCCATATCTGCCATGGATAGTCTCTGTTCCGATACGCGGATCGCGTTGGATGCCGACTCGGAATGCTACGAACGAGCTGCGGGGTAAACCTTAGGACGGCGTTGTTCGCAAAAGTGACCGTTCCAGCCCTGTAGCCACCAACAGCGGGAACTTTTCCTTCTGTTTCAGCCTTTTTGTCGCAGCTGGTCCCAACCGACATCCCAGGGGCTGTTGAGCCAGCGGATGGCGGTTTCGGAGAAGTTCGGATTTGCAGACGGCTCGGCGACAGGCGTCACATCCTCGAGCACGATCTCCTCGGCCATCAGCGCGTCGGCGGCCACGACCTCCTCGGTCTCGCCGACGAAACTCAGACGCTCTACCGAAACGTCCCTCTGCAACAGTTCCAGATCCTTGTCCAGATTGCCGATCACGTCGCGCAGCATCGCCTTCATGGCTTCAGGATAGGTCGGATTGTCAATCATTCGCACGAGATCGGCCTGCATCTCCTCGATCTGGGTCTTGACCCGGCCACGCTGAACCTGCTCCTGCTGTTTGAGATGTTGCACGTGCTGTTTCAGTACTTCGGTGGACGCGGGCAACGCCGATCCCGGCGTCGGCACACCGCGCTTTCGTAACAACACACGCAGGGAGACCGCCGTCTGTGCCGTACGTTTGAAGGCATTCAACAGCTCCACCGGACTCTGTGAGTCCGATTCGCTCGACAGTGTGATGAACTCCACCTGATTGTCGTCCGAGAAATCGATTCCCGAATAGTTCAGGATACGATTGAGCTGCTTGTTGACGATGATCTCCAGATTATCGTGATACTCCTTGATCCGGTTGATCGGCAGATTGCGCAGACTGCCGCTGATAGAGCTGTAGAGTCGCAAGGCCTCCTCGGGCAGGTCCTTCGAGGCAGCCCCCATGAACAGAACGGCATTCAGGCTCTCCTGCATGCACTCGATGGCGCGGGTGATATCGACCATCTGTTCGAGTATTTCACGCTTGCGCTCCAGCGCGGAAATGTCCTGCTTGAGTGCTTGATTCTCGGAAGTCGCTGGCATCATGGCATTGATTGTTCCCTTGCAGGTAGCGATGGCTACAGGCCTGATCAAACAGTGGTCAAGACGGCAGCGCAGACCGGCTCGGCGGTTGTGGACCGCCAGGCATGGGAGGCGGACCCAGTGCATTGATTAGCGGCCTGACAGCAACCAGCTTGAACGCTTCAGTCAGCTTTTTCCCATTTGAAGCGCACCGCCGGACGAAACAGAAAAACCTTGCATACCAGGGTCTTTACATAGCATCACTCGGCGTCGAGTGATTTGACATAAAGGGTTTATTCATACCCGCGGGCGTGGTAAGAGGAAAGAATTGAACACAGACGATCCAGAAAGACAGAACCGATGACAGACTATCCCAATCCCCTGCTCCCTCCCGAACAGATTCCGCAAGTCTCCCTGGAATCCATGAATCGGACACACAGAGAAGAGGTCGAATTGGTCAATCGCCTCGCCGCCACGGTGGCCGCCGGTATCACGGGTGACGCTGACTCAGCTGAGATCGCATCACTGCTCGACGACTGGCTCGAACACACCCGCAACCACTTTGCACGCGAAAACGAGCTGATGGCGCAATACAATTTTCCCGCCTTTCCGGTCCACAGCGGGGAACACGAAAGGGTTCTGACCTTGTTGGAGGATCTGCGACGAACCTGGATCGAAAGCAAGGCACTGAGACCCCTGGCCCTGTTCCTGTTCGAAGAGTGGCCAGCCTGGTTCGATAACCATGTTCATACCATGGACAACGTCACCGCCAGTTTCATTCGTCAGCAGGGAGGATGAAGCGGTAACGGATTCAGTCCATCGGCGGCCAGCTCTGGCGGTTCAAGAAGTCGGGCAGCTCCGCCAGCGACGGAATCACCCAGGGCACCCCCAGATCGGCGGCGACACTTCGATCCAGCGCCCCGCTCAACACCACAACAATGGGTATCCCGCAGTTGTGCGCCATGCTGACGTCGCTCTTGGCGTCGCCTACGCAAAGCGTCTCCGTCACATCCAGCCCATGCCGCTGGCAGAGCCGGCACAGATGGTAGCCCGTGGCTTTCTGATGTTCAGGAAGATCGGAGTCACTGGTGGAGATCACTTCGCTGAACAGGGTCTTCAATCCGAAACCTTCCACTATTCTGCTCAAAGGGGCTTCCGCCATGCCTGAAATGAGGTAGAGCCTATAGGACTTCACCAGTCTGTGCAGTGCCGCCAGGATGCCTGGCAGAGGCCGGGCCGCGGCCACCAGGCGTTCATCGATATGCTGTTGGTAGTGGCTCAGCGCCCGATCCAGCGCCGGATGAGACGCGCCAAGCACCCCCGCCAGCTCCCGCCGCGGCGACTCCCCCCAATGGCGAAGTATCCCCGCCTCGATCTCGGTCGGGCTATAGGCGTCATCCACCGCCCGTACGGCATCGATATAGGTATCGATATAGGCCTGGTTCGTGTCATCGGCGATGACACCGTCGAAGTCGAGAACGATCTGGCGCAGACCGCTGCTCATCGCCTTATCGGGCCAACGAAGCATAGGCCGCGTCGAGCAGCCGACAAAGGTCATCCGGTGCCAGTTCGATCTCCAATCCCCGTCGTCCGGCACTGACGTAGAGGGTCTCAAGGGCCTTGGCGGAGTCGTCGATAAGGGTGGCGAGACGACGTTTTTGCCCCAGCGGGCTGACACCGCCCAGTACATAGCCTGTCGAGCGTTCCACCGCATCGGCCTCCGCCATCACCGCCCGCTTACCGCCAAGCGCCTTCGCCGCCGCCTTGAGATCGAGTTTCGAAGCGACCGGCACCACGGCCACGGCAAGGTGGCGGCCATCGAGCATGAAGACCAGCGTCTTGAAGACCCTGGCCGGTTCCACGCCCAACCTCTGCGCCGCCTCTTCACCGTAGGACGGGTGGTTCGGATCATGTTCGTATTGATGGACTTGAAAGGGAATACCGGCTCGCTTGGCCAGCTCTATCGCGGGTGTCATGCCTGCTTCTCCCCAGGGTCCGATTCGCTGTAGACCACCACCCGGTGGGTGATGAACATGATCAGCAACACCGCCGCGCCAAACAGATAGAGCCCCGGGTGGATTTCGATCTCGGCCACCACCCCCAGCTTGACGGTCACGATCATCACCGCCACCACCATCACGTCGAGCATCGCCCAGCGGCCATAGTCGTGCATCATCTTCAACAGACGGAGATAACGGGGCGAGCGGATCTGACGATGCCACAGCAGCAAAAACAGCAGCGCGATCTTGAGCAGTGGCAGCACCACGCTGAAGAGCCCGACCGCGGCGAAGATAACCCATTGTCCCCGTTGGAACAGTTCCATCAGCCCGCTGATGATGGAGAAGGAGTTGGCGATGAACAGGAACTTGGTCAAGGTCAGCATGGGTAGAAAGAAGCCCGACAGCAGTAACAGCGTGGTAACCAGCAACAGGCCAGTCAGCCAACGGGCGGCACGCCGCGGAATCAGCGCTGCGGCCTCGTCGACACCGTTAGTCTGTTCGCTCATTGGGCATCCGACGGGTCAGGCCCGCAACAGAGTCCACACGCCGATGGCGATGAAACCGGCACCGGCGATGTAGTGAAGGTACTTCTCGCTGACATAGGCGGAGATGGCGCTGCCGGCAACCACACCGATGGCGGAGGCCACCACCAGCGCCAGGGAAGCGCCAAAGAAGACCGTCCACTTGCTGACCTCCTTGTCGGCGGCAAACAGCATGGTCGCCAGCTGGGTCTTGTCACCCAGCTCGGCGATAAAGACCGCGACAAAAACAGTCGAGAGTATTTTCCAATCCACGATAACCTACCCAGAACACGTGTGGGATGACAGAATAGCGCATGCCAAGGCAAAACCGATTGGCGCCATGATAGCAGCGCCTTGCGACCGAGGTCAGCTGGCCGAATCCGTAAGCCGGTAGAAGCGCAGGGCGTTGTCGCTGAACACGCCTCTCACCCCGTTTTCACACAGGGCATCTCCGACCCGTTGCAGATCGCGTTCATCGAAGGGCCTGGGGGCACGGGTCGAAGGCAGGTCGCTGCCGAACATCAGGCTGCCGGGATTCGCCGCATAGAGCTCCCGCAGCAAGGGGATCGGATCGCTCTCCAGACGTCCGAAACCACTGGCCTTCACATGCACGCCCTGCTCCACCAAATCGAGCAGACGCACAGAGGCGCGTCGTGAGAGCGCCAGGTGGTCGATGCAGACCGCTGGGAGTTCAGCGATCGCGTCGTACACCCGGTCCACCTGGGTGGCGTCGGCATAGAGCTCGACATGCCATCGACACAGCGCATAGATCCGCTGTGCGAACGGTATCCATTCCCGGAGCGCCTGCGGACCGCCGCGGTAGAGATTGAAGCGCACCCCCCGCACCCCGGCCTGATCAAGTGACAGCAGCGTATCGTCATCCACTGTCGGCGGCAGCTGGGTAACACCGACATATGTGGGCCCCAGCCGTTTCAACGCCGCCAGCAGATAACTCTGGTCGTAGCCCTGGAAGGAACCCGATACCACGACCCCGCCGACCAGCGGGCGGTCATTCATACGTTGCAGATAGTCGTCGCAGGTAAAGGGTTCGGGTAGGAAACCCTGGTTGTCCTGCAGCGGATAAGCGGGATCGACGATATGAAAATGAGCGTCGAACAGGGGGATATCGGTCAGGGTCATAAGCAGGCTCTCCTCTGCTCAGTATGGACCAAGCATCTCGCTTTTTAAGTCATTGCCAACCCTGTAATGTGCGTGGATCACTGGTAGAGGCGCCCCCGGTAACGAATCCATCCGTCTTCATGGCTGCCTCGCGGATCATGGTGTGTCCAATGGATCACCCCGCCGCGCTGGTTCCACTCATACTCCCCGAAGAGCTCGATCCGGTCATCGACCTCGAGCCCTTCCACCCGGGGAGCCAGGTCGATGTTGTGCGCCACCAGCAGCGTCTGCCCGGAAGCGAGCCGTAGGACAAAACGCTGGTGACGGCTGCCGTCGCGGTCATCCGGCAGCAGCTTCGACACGCGGCCGGCGATCCGAACCTGCAGATTGCTTTGCCGGTTTTCAAAGGCCTGCTGCAACAGCCGCTCACTTGCTTCCGGAACCTGCGTCCCGGTCGAGGTCCGCGCGATCGTGTCGTTGCGGATTGTCGCGACCGTGGGTCCTTCACCGCCCAGAAAGCCGTAGTACCCGGCGGCCAGGAACAGTCCCAGGACGATGAATTGTGCCAGTCGTTTGGTCTGTTTCATTTGCTTTCTCAAAGCGATTCACGAACCGGTTTGTTTTTACCCATTCGCTTGCCCGCACTCCGGCATTTGTTGCTTGCGGCATGCCAGAGGCTTCGGCAGCTATCAGCTAGGGCTGGGGTATCACCTGAGCTATCGGCTTTGTCCTATTGATCGGGTTATTGGTGGGGCAGGCCCCCACCGAAGTGACCGTACACTCGCGCGTAGTTACCTTCCCCGCTGCTGTCTAACGCTTGCGCCAGTTGACGCTGTAGAGATCGTGTCGCCGATCGCTGAGGTTCTTCACCGTGCCGCTGTTGCGCGCCATCACCAGAGTCTCCAGGCGCAGGTCGGCGATCGCCACCATCTCCACGTTGGGGGTGGTGTCGGCGGCGATACCGTCGCGCGCGAAAGGAAAGTCGCAGGGCGTGAAGATGCCGCTCTGCGCGTACTGGATGTCCATGTTGTGCACATTGGGCAGGTTGCCCACGTTGCCCGACATCACCACGTAGACCTGGTTCTCGATCGCGCGCGCCTGGCAGCAGTAGCGCACCCGCAGGTAGCTCTGGCGCTCGTCGGTGCAGAAGGGCACGAAGAGGATCTGGATGCCCTGGTCGGTGAGGTGGCGCGCCAGCTCGGGGAATTCGGAGTCGTAGCAGATGAGCACGCCGATGGGACCGCAATCGGTCTGGATCGCGTGCAGGTCGCTGCCCCCCTCGATGTTCCACCAGTAGACCTCGTTCGGCGTCGGATGGATCTTCGGCTGTTCGTGCACGGTGCCGTCGCGCAGGAAGATATAGGCGATGTTCTCGACCCGACCGTTGGGCATGCGGGTCGGATGGGAGCCACCGATGATGTTGATGTTGTAGCGCAGCGCCATCTCCCGCATTGCCTCCTTGAAGCGCGGGGTATACTTGGTCAGAGCCTCGATCGACTCCGCCGGCGAGAGCTCCTGGTCCTCGATGGAGAGCAGCTGCAGCGTGAACATCTCGGGAAACACCACGAAGTCGCCCTTGTAGTCGGCCACCACGTCGACGAAGTAGGCAACGAAGCTGATGAATTCGTCGAAGGAGTGGACCCGTCGCTGCATGTACTGCACGGCACCGACCCGCACGGTGTCGGGGATCCGAGCGCCGTAGCCCTTCTCGTCCGCTGCGATGTCCGCCGCCTCGACCTTCGGATTGAGCCACACCAGATGCACCGCATAGCCGAGAGAATCCCGGTCCTCCGGCAGGTAGTTGGGCAGCACGCCGATGATCTCGAAACCGTTGTGCAGCTGAAAGGAGAGGACCGGGTCCCGTTTCTTCTTGTTCTGTACCTGCTCCAGGTAGTTCTCGATCGAGCCGAACCGTTTCAAGCGTTTGGCCAGACTCGGCAGGCGTCCGCCGAAGACGATCCCCTTCAAGCCGAGTGAGACACAGAGCTTCTTGCGCTCGTTGTAGAGCCGGTTGCCCAGGCGATAGCCGCGATAGTCCGGATCGACACAGACCTCCATGCCGTAGAGCCAATCCCCCTTCGGATCGTGTCGCGAGGCATAGCCATTGCCGGTGATCTCGATCCAGCTGTGCTGGCGCAGGGCGTACTTCTCCTTGATACGGAAAGTGGCGCAGTAACCCACCACCTTATCGTCCACCAGCACCACGAATTGCCCTTGGGGGAAGTGGTTGATCTGGCCCCTGACGGCACCGTGGGGATAGCCCTGCATGCCGCTGCCGCGATAGACCCGCTGGGTCAGCTCGCAGATCGCCGGTACGTCCTGCGGCGTGGCATTGCGGATGGTCAGTTTGCTCTTGGGGTCCTGGAGTTGATTGTCGGCGTTCATAGCGGGTCGCTCGAAGTGTTATTGATCTTCTCGGTGCGCAGCCGGGACGTCCTGAAATGACGGCTGCGTTCGTCGTTCGAAGTATAAGGCAGTGTGCTGACAGACACACTTCAAACAAGATGGAGTGCGGTGCGGCAAGCCGCATCCTACGGTGACTGGAGGTGTAGGGGGCGGCTTGCCGCACCGGATGGTGGTCACCTTAGTTGATGCGATGTCCGGTCACGTAGTGCCCGTCGTCGAAGGCGGTGAAGAACTCGTTCAGCAGGGGGTGAACGATCGGCTCGATGCTGGGGTCGTGGGCCAGATTGCGCTCCGCCACATAGGTCTCGTCGTTGCTGTTGTGCACCAATACCCGATACCAGGGCTGATCCTTGGGCGGACGGGAACGGGCCACCTGCTCATACCACTCGTCGGAGAGCATGAAGACGGGATCCACATCGACGATCACGCCCCGGTAGTCGAACAGCCGGTGTTGGATCAGGTCGCCAACGGCGAATCTGGCTTGTGTCGTTTTGGTTTCGGATGAAGTCACGGTCGTCTCTCGGTCGCTCTATCTGAGACCACTCTAACACAGCCGGGTTCACCGCCAAGGGAGGTCACCACAAGGCATGGATAAACGGTAGGGTGGGACCCTGCCCCACCAATCATCCCTGAGTCGAGACCCTTCGGTAGGGCAGGGCCCAACCCTGCCCGGTCTGAAATTTCGGCGTATCCTGTGCGGCAAGCCGCACCCTACGCACCGTTCACCTGTAGGCTGCGGTTTGCCGAACCGAAACCGCTCATCCAGGCTCCCCCTGACCCGCTGGCTGCGCTCTCACCCCCCGCATCTTCCACAGGTAGTAGATCACCGTAATCACGAACAGCGACAGCAGCGGCGCCGTGATCATGCCGCCGATCATGGGCGCGGCGATGCGGCTCATCACCTCCGAGCCGGTACCCTGGCTGAGGAAGATCGGCACCAGGCCGGCGACGATGACGGCCACCGTCATCGCCTTCGGGCGCACCCGCAGCACCGCTCCCTCCATGATCGCCTCGCGCAGCAGTTGCGGCGTGACCAGACCGAGACGCTCCCGCTCGCGCAGGGCGTTGTCCAGGTAGATCAGCATCACCACGCCGAACTCCGCCGCCACCCCGGCCAGGGCGATGAAGCCGACCCCCACCGCCACCGAGAGGTGATAGTCGAGCAGGAAGATGAGCCAGAAACCGCCCACCAGGGCGTAGGGCAACGACGCCATCACCATCAGCGCCTGGCCGGCGTGACGGAAGGCCAGGTAGAGCAGCACGAAGATGATCACCAGGGTCAGCGGGATGATCTGGCTCAGCCGCGCCTTGGCCCGCAGCATGTACTCGTACTGGCCCGACCAGGTCACCGAGTAGCCCTGGGGCAGTTCCACCGCCTCGCTCACCGCCCGTTGCGCCCGCGCCGCCCTGATCGAGCCCGCGCTGGCCACCGGCCGTTGCGACCTGCGCCCCCGCAGCAAGGTCCACCGGCTGCAGAGCGACAGCACCGGCCAGGTGGTTCAGGCCCACTACTACGATGCCGAGGGCACATCCCAAAGCGTCGGCGCCCGGCTGTTCGTGGTCGCCTGCCAGGCGATCGAGAGCGCGCGCCTGCTGCTGGCCAGTCCCGGCCCGGCCCACCCCGACGGGTTGGGCAACCGCCACCGCCAGCTGGGACGCAATCTGATCTTCTCCGCCGGCGGCACCGGCAGTGGCTACTTCACCTATGCCAAGCTGTCGGCGAAACAACAGGAACAGGTGCGCACCCTCGGCCCCTTCGTCAACCGGGCCCTGCAGGATTGGTATGTCATTGACGACAAAGCGTTCGGCCCACACCCCGCCAAGGGCGGCACCATCGATTTCCTTTTCGCCCACCCCAACCCGATACCGCTGGCCAACACCGTGCGCTGGCACGACGGCGAGCTGCTCTGGGGCAAGCTGTTGAAACGCAAACTGGAGCTCTGGTTCACCGAGGACTGCAAGCTGCTGTTCGAGATCTTCTGCGACTGGCTGCCCAACGATGACTGCTTTGTCAGCCTCGACCCGACGGTGAAGGACAAGTGGGGTTCGCCGGTGGCGCGGGTACGGCTCGGTAGTCATCCCCACGACCTGAAGGTGGGCCGTTATCTGGCGGATCGCGGGCAGGAGGTACTGAAGGCGATGGGGCTCGACTGGGTCGGCGCCAGTGTTAACACCGCGCCACCGCCCAACCTGGTGGCCGGCGGCTGCCGCTTCGGTAGCGATCCCCGCCATTCGGTACTCGATCCCGACTGCCGGGTCTGGGGCGCCGACAACCTCTTCGTCTCCGACGCCTCCTTCATGCCCACCGGCGGCAGTGTTCCCTACACCTGGACCATCTATGCCAACGCCTTTAGGGTGGCAGATATCATTCGGCAGCAGTTGGGCTGATCGGTCTACTGACAGATTTCCGCCTTGAATTCAAAGCTAGCCCCGGTGCGGCAAGCCGCACCCTACGCTTCGATTTCCCGTAGGCTGCGGCTTGCCGCACCGGAAGCAACCCTGTAAAGAACCTCCTCCCTCACCGCCCCACCTCGGCCAGCAACCGCCGCGCCAAAGTCTCCATGCGTTCCAGGCTCACATCCGCCTTGTCGAGAAACTCGCTGTCGAAGCGGGATGGGTCGGCCCAGCGGGCGCCGGTGATCTGACAACGCTTGGCCAGCTTGTCGAGGCCCAGGTCCTCGAGCGCGAAACCCAGTTCGGTCCACAATACCGTCAGCTGACGCTCGATCTGGTGGTCGGGCTGTCGGGTCGCTTTCAACTGACGCAGGTAGACGGCGGTCTCGCGGGAGGCAGTGACGACCCTGCGCAGTGCCTGTACCGACTCCTCGATACGCCCCTGACGGGCGCGCCGCAGATTGCCGAGCCAGGTCAGGCCGTGACGAAACAGGCTGTAGAGGGTGTTACTGGTGACCGGTTCCATGCGAATTGGGGAAAAACTTCCGTAATCTGCTCAGATTGCATAGTAGCACGCCGCCAACCTTCGCCAGTGTGACCCACTCTCTTTGTCCACCCTGCCCCAACTGCTATGATGCCCGACTTTTACAGATAACAACGGGTGGAGCCATGATATTGGCCGACTTCTACCAGCAAAACGACGACAAGATCCGCTTCAGCCGCCAGCAGGCGAGTCGCTTCGCAAAGGAGATCGCCAACGACTTCAATCCCCTGCACGACGCCGACGCCAAGATGTTCTGCGTCCCCGGCGACCTGCTCTTCTCGGTGGCCCTCGAGCGCCTCGGCCTCAGTCAGCGGATGCGTTTCACCTTCTCCGGCATGGTCAGCGACGAGGCGGTGATCTTTCCCTATACCAACGCCGAAAAGATCGACATCACCGACGCCGACGGCAAATGCTATCTCACCATCGAACGCGACGGCGAGACCACGCGTGATGCGCGGCTCATCGATCATCTGGCCCGCGACTACGTCGCCTTCTCCGGCAAGACCTTTCCCCACATCCTGGTACCGTTGATGTCCGATCAGGGGATGATGATCAATCCCTCCCGACCGCTGGTGATCTATCAGAAAATGGAGATCGAACTCGACAGACTCGACCTGACCCATCCGGCTCTGGAGGCGTCAGGCTCCGATTTCGAGGTGCTGGGAAAAAAGGGAACGGTGCGACTCGACTTCAATATCAAGCAGGACGGAGAGCCTGTCGGGCGCGGCGCCAAATACATGAGCCTGCGTGGTCTGCAGGTTTATGATGGTGAAGCCATGACCCAGCTGGTCGAAGACTACAACGGCTATCGGGAATCGTATCAGTCGAACTGAAGCCGACCGATTGCCGCGCCCGCCAGGGCCACAGGTTCCCGCTTCGCAACCGGTAACCCCATGACGGAGGGTGAGCCGGCCAATCTCCACCCTCCCCCATGCTTGGCAAGTCAGGGGTTGAGTTCACTCAGCCCGCTATGAGCGAGCGTCACCACCCTCGGCTCAATCAGCTTGGCCAGCTGCTGCTGCGCGCCATCATCGATTTCGACTCCGTCGTGGTAGAGCAGGGCCACATCGAAAACACCATCACCGACAGCCTCCTGGGCGATATTGTCCGGACTGACCACCACACGGCCGAGTTTTCTTTCGGTGGGCCAATGCACGTCGCCATAGGCGTGGTAGACCAGTTCGGAACAGACGATGCGATTGGCGCTTTGGGCATCGAAGTTGAAGTCGTAGGCCTTGCCCACCTGTCTCAGGGTCTGCAGGATCACCCGGCGCCTGGCCTGCGGATCGAGATTCGGGTGGTGCAGGACCGCCAGATCGTCCACGTTCATGAAATGCTCGAGTGAGTTCATCTCCACCCCCGAACGCAGCGCCTCGACCACGCCTCGGCCCCTGCGTATCTGCTCATGATGGGCCACCACGACCGGATGATCCCACAGCTCCAGTTCACGCAGTTCGGCCTCGGTCCCCACCCAGACCGCCGCGTGTCCCCAATGCCCCGGGATGAAGGAGTCGGTAAGACGGAACGGGGTTTTCTCCAGCAACACGTCGCCGGCTTGCAGCTTGTCGGCCACCCCGTCGAGCACATCCTGACGGGCGTCGAGTTTGCCTCGTCGCGATTCGACCAGCCCGACCATGTTGCCGAACACCATGCTCGAGAAGTTCACGCCCTCGCTCTGCAGGGAGTGCAGGGTATCGATGGAGATGGTGCCGATGAGGTCGATGACCTGATTGGCATAGGTCAGCGGCCGAATCCGGCGCACCATGGCGTAGGAGGGGCTCTGTTCCACCAGTTCGGCCAGGTAACGCTCTTCATCGATCTGCGAGCGCGCGAGATCGCCCGCGTGCCGCTCATACCATATCAGCCCGCGCCGCACCCTGGCGCGATTGGTCACTGAAGCATAGGAGGCGGCGATGCGTCGCAATTCGCCCTCCGGCACCTGGAAACCGGTATCGCCCTCGTTGATGTGGTGGCGCAGAAAGGGGTCTTCCCGGTAGAGCGCCACCGCGGTCAGGTAGTTGTCATAGAGGGTCAGTGCCGCCGCCAGGGACATGGTGATGCCGACAGCCTGCACATGCGCCTGCTGCGGATCGTCGGGAACGGGTTCGTCCAGCCAGCACTCGTGGGCGGTGGCCACCTGCCACAACTTCTGCCTTTTCTTCACCAGTTCGGAAGCGCCGACGCTGAGCAGTCGGATCTCGGAGCCCAGCAACGGCTCTTTCGATGTCTGCTTCTCCTTCAGATGGGCCAGATAGGTGATCGACTCTGAGCGCAGGCTGAGCGCCTCCTCCGAGAGTACCTGGTAAAGCGCAATCTTGCGCCGCATGGCGTCGGCCGAATAGCGCAGTTCCGGTGGTCCATCGCAAACGGGCCCGGCGAATGGATCCTCGTCGGCTCGGGAGTAGGTGCTGAAGACGAACACCAGCGCCACCAAAAGCAGGAACCACAACCCGTCATGGAGAGACCTTAAAAGACTGCGCGGTCCGGCTTCGTTCAGCGTCGCCGAAGCCTTCACATCAATGGGCGGTGACGTCATCACACCGGTATCGACTGAAAAGGGGTGGGTTTGCGGAGAACCATCCTTCGCTTTCACTCATTGCTCCTTTTTACGCTATGCCACTGTGCCGGGCGCAAATTGTTGAAAATCATTCGCCGGCATTGCCCTGATATTTAAACATCGAATGATCGATTCAACCACAGGCCACTGAATGACCCATGAGTTCTGCGGCATCACACCACCCCGATTGCACAACGACTCCTGCAATACCCTCCCTCAACACCCGGGGGATCCCCTTGTCCCGATCTCAAGATTCGTGAATAGCGGTGATCAGGGAGCATCGCGGTTCAGTATTATTCACTAGCCCTTAGAGGGAAATCCATCATCTCGTTTCTCGCTATCGAGACTCAAAACAAACGCATTCCCAAGAATGACAAATTTGTTCCCGGAATAAATTCCAACCAGTTAGCAATTACAAAAAAAGATGCTGACAAATTCGCAGAAAGGACTAAATTGTTCAGGCAAAGAAATAAAGAATTTCACTGGTTCACACCGCCACATCGTATCGGGTGGACCAGATAAAAATAAAGCAACCGACTATTTCGGACTTCCAATAAAACTTATTGTGACTTCATCCTACCCTCACCGCTGTTTGCGCTGAGGCACGGACAACGCCGTATCGCTGGATAAGCCGCCATGAAGGCGCTTTTCGTAGTCGGCAGTATCTCAAGGACGTATCACCGCATGCATGACCTGTGCGTGAGCGTACGGCATCGACCCGCCCACACTCACCACGACGACAGCCCCCTTCCTTCTTGCGGAGTCGGCTGTCGCTGTCGCGTCTGCATTTGCTCGCAAAACCAGACGGATTAATACAACAATACGATCGACCAAGGAGATGACAATGTGGCATAACCTATTGCAAAGGGGATCCATATCCTGCAGGACCTTTCTTCCCA
Organism: Candidatus Thiodiazotropha sp.; assembly: GCA_037384425.1. GTDB lineage: Bacteria > Pseudomonadota > Gammaproteobacteria > Chromatiales > Chromatiaceae > Thiodiazotropha. The sequence continues at coordinate 151,570 of JARROA010000003.1, forward strand.
CGCTGGCCCTGGCCGCTCTGGCGCTTCACGCCCAACACCTATACGCGGCCAAACCACCCAGTGCCGGGGGAGGCCCGACCTGTACCATCAGCCAGCCACAAAACGATCCGGTCTCCGTCGCCACCGGCGGCTCGGTCATCTTCCAGGGGGTCATCAGCGGCGGAGTCGCACCCTACAACGTCACCTGGACCTTCGCCGGGGGATCGCCCGCATCGGTCAACGAAACCGTGCAGAACGACGGCGATCAGACCCAGGCCCATAACGTCGGATACGCCAACAGCGGCAGCTTCGCGGCAACACTGGCGGCCACCGACAGCAACGGCAGAAAGGCCAAATCCTGCGAAACCAGCTACACCGTCGAAGTCGGCGGCACCAACAATCGTCCGGTGGCGCAGAACGACAACTACAACACCACCCAGGAGGTGACCCTGGTCATCCCGGCGCCCGGCGTGTTGAGCAACGACAACGATCCTGACGGCGACCCGATGAGCGCCGTGTTCGTCACCGGCACCATTCACGGCTCCCTGAGCCTCGACCCGAACGGCGGCTTCAGTTATACGCCGGATCTCGGCTTCACCGGTTCCGACAGCTTCAGCTACACCGCGAACGACGCGGGAGGCGCCTCCAACATCGCCAGCGTCAACATCGGCGTGGCGGGGAACAACGAGGTTTCGATCAACTCCACCAGCGCCAACGGCGCCCTGCCGGCCAGCCCGGTGCCTGAACAGACAGCCGCCGGCAACGCCGGCTACACCCTGCTCGCCATCAACGACCTCGGTATGCACTGTGGCGACCTGGATACCCGCATCTCGAGCATTCTGCCGCCCTTCAACGTGTTGCACGCCCAGGTGGTGGAACGGGGTGTGAACGGTCTGCCAAGGGTAATGGGTGAAAACGAGGTGGCGCTCTACTACTCGGCAGTCTCCAATCCCTCCGATCCCGCCATCGGCAAGGTTGCGGGAGGCCAGGCCCTCTCGTCGGTAGTCAACAACGAGGTCTACAAAACCAATTTCTGGGAGGTCGCCTTCCAGGCCTACGACGCCTTCTATCCGCCGGGCATCCTGGCCGCCTTCTACGATCCCAACGATCCGGCCGCCAATGTGGATATCGGATTGCCGGTACCCGATGTGGAGCTGCTCTATCTCGGTCCCGACAACATCCCGAACAGCGGCGACGAGGCGCTGCACGCCTCCCAGCAGGCGATGCCGGGCATGAGTTCACCCTATCTAGCCAACGTACCTCAGCGTTTCGAGGAGCACTTCGACGACTATCCGTTCTTCCTCAGCTTCCCGTTCGGCTATCTGGCGGACGGAGTCAACTGGTTCGAGGCAGCAGGTGTGCCGATCGCGGCCTTCGACGATTTCGGGCGCGAGAATCCCTACCCGCTGGTGCGGGTTCAGGCCACGGTTGACGGACAACCGCCGGCTCAGGACGGTAGCAATGTGATGGCTTCGCTCGACACGGTGACGCCTATCTCCGGAGAGGCCAGCTGCCAGACCTGCCACTCCGCCGACGTGGGCGACGGGCATGCACTCGCCAATCTGACCGATGTCGCCGTCGCCACCGACGATCCCCAGTATCAGCCGGGCGCCGAGACCGTGCCCTTCGAAGTGGCGGTTGAGTGGGCGAGCGATATCAATATCCTGCGTCTGCACGACCAGGAGCATGGCACCAGCCTCGAATCGGCATACGATCCGCAGACCGGCCGCGCCAGCGATCCGGTGGTCTGCCAGCGCTGTCACTACACACCGGCCCTCGACCTGGCCCAGGTCGGTCCGAACGAGGTCAACGGCCGCGCGCAGCTGACCCAGCGCTCCATGTCGAACGTCATGCACAGCCATCATGCCGGCGTCACCGACAGCAGCGGCGTTCCGCTGTTCCAGGAGATGCCGCCGGCAATCGACGGCAGCGGCAACCGGCGTGATCCGGTGCTCACCCAGACCATTCTCGAAGAGACCTGCTACCTCTGTCATCCCGGCGAACGCACCCAGTGTATGCGCGGCGCCATGGCCAACGGTGGCCTGGTGTGTCAGGACTGCCACGGCCAGTTGGCGCAGGTAGGCGACGACTTCTCGCGGAATGTCACCCCCGGCAATCCCGGAGACTTCCTGCTGGCGGCGGATTTCTACACCAATCCCGCCACCCCGCGCGTGCCCTGGGCCAACGAGCCGGGTTGCGGCTCCTGCCATACCGGCTATGCCACCGACAACCTGGCGGGTGATCCGAGTGTCCTGGTCAACCCCAGCGATACCCTAGGCAACAGCGACGGCATCCGCCTGCTGGCGGCCTATCGCCAGGGCGACACCAAGGCCACACCGATCGTGCCGAGCAACAAGACCTTCGCCGAGAACGTGGTCGACGCGGAGGATCTCCCCGGCCATCCCGATGCCGTCGGCAATCCCAAGCTCTACCGGGTCAGCAAGGGCCACGGCGGACTCTTCTGCGAGTCCTGCCACGGCTCGACCCATGCCGAGTGGCCGAGCGGCAATCCCAACGCCAACGACAACATTCCGGCCAGCCAGCTGCAGGGCCACTCCGGCTACATTGCCGAGTGCCAGGTCTGTCATGAACCGACGGACGAAACCCTGCCCCTGGGCAATAACGGCCCACATGGCATGCACGCCGTGGTCGACCTGGAGCCGAGCAATCCGGACTTCCTGCCGGACGACCGCTGGAATCTGAAGCACCGCAACTACCGCAACCAGGGACCGGGCTGCAACGCCTGTCACGGTGACGACCTGAAAGGCACGGTACTGTCACGCACCGCGGAGGACCGCACGGTGCGCTGCAAGGACAACAAGGGCAGTCTGCCGGAGTGTGCCGCGGGGCAATCGACTGCGGTAATCCCCAAGGGCACACCCGTCGGTTGCGGACTCTGTCATCAGCAGAAACGCTAAGGGCGTATCACGGGAGGGGTGGCGTGCATGTCGCCCCTCCCGAAGGCTTGGTCTGGAAAACCGGGGACAGACGAACGCATCACCCAGGCATGGATCAAGGCTATCGGGTCGAAGTTTCTTCAGGTGGCGGAAGCGGTTGATGCGCCTTTGAACAGGATAGTGTCCGTCGCCTCGAGCATCTGGGTCATCTCGTCGGCGTCGAGTGGTTTGCTGAAGAGGTAGCCCTGCCCGTATTCACAACCTTTTGATGCGAGATGATCGAGCTGTTCCTCGGTCTCGACACCCTCCGCCACCACTTTCAGCCCCAGTCCATGTGCCATGGCGATGGCCGCGTTGACCAGTTCCCGGTCCGCCGGGTCGTCAGTGATATCGCTGACGAATTCCCGGTCGATTTTCAGGACGTCGAAGGGATAGCTCCGCAGGTAGCTGAGCGACGAATAGCCGGTACCGAAATCGTCCATGGCGATGTTCACTCCCAGATCGTTGAGGGTGGCCAGGGCATCGTCGATATAGGTGTGTCCGCTCATCAGGACGCCTTCGGTGATCTCGAGCTCCAGCGCGGCTGCCGGTATACCGGATTTGCGGATGGCGTCGGTGATGTAGGGGACCAGATTCGGATCGCGGAACTGACGGGGTGAGAGATTGATGGCCATGGTGAAGGCATCACCGAATGCCTGCCGCCAGGAGACCACCTTTGCCAGCGCCTGATCGAGGACGAACTTGCCGATGGGCACGATCAGTCCGGTCTGTTCGGCGATCGGTATGAATTCCAGCGGTGAGACTTCTCCCAGAACCGGATTGCTCCATCGCAACAAGGCTTCGGCGCCGACGATCCTGCCGCTCACCAACTCCACCTTAGGCTGGTAACAGAGTCTGAACTCGCCACGGCTCAACGCCCCGTGCATCTGCTCCTCCAGCAGCAGCCGCTGGGAAACACCCTGGTTCATCTCTTCCGTGAAATAGGAGTAGGTGTTGCGCCCCTGTTCCTTGGAGTGATACATGGCCGAATCGGCATTGCGCAGCAGCTCCGACAGGTTCTCACCGTCTTCCGGGTAGATGGCGATGCCGATACTCGCGGTCAATACCAACTCCCGGCTGTCGATCCTGAAGGCCTCGGTGAACTTGTTGAGCAGGGCTTCCGCCAACGGCCGTGTATCGGCCACGTCGGAAAGCCCCCCCAACAGGATAATGAACTCGTCGCCGCCCAGACGTCCGACGGTATCCCCGCTGCGCAGCACGGACTGCAGGCGGAAAGCCGCCTCCTTCAACAGCTTGTCACCCGTATCATGTCCCAGGGTGTCGTTGATCTTCTTGAAGTCGTCGAGATCGAGAAACAACACCGCCACTCTGTCGTCGTTGCGACGCGCTTCGTTGATCAACTGCGAAAGCCGGTCCAGGGCCAGGAACCGATTCGGCAGCTCGGTCAGCGAATCGAAGTGCGCCTGATGCAGGATATGCTCCTCCTGCTGCCTGCGCTCGGTGATATCCTGGTGCGTACCGCAGAGCCTGAGCGGTTCATGGGTTTCCGGATCCTTGCTGACAACGGCGCCCGATGCCTGGACCCAGACCCAGTGTCCGTCGCGATGGCGCACACGACACTCCACCACATAGCCTTCGTTGCGCTTGATATGCTCGTCGATGATCTTGAGGACTTTAGGCTTGTCATCCGGATGTATGCGATCCAGCCAGTCGCTGGTGTCATTCTTCAGCTCGTTCCACTCAAGGCCCAGGATCTGCATCCAGCGATCGTTGACCCACTGCTCACCGGTCTGGTAGTTCCAGTCCCAGAAACCAAGATTGGCGCCCTCGAGCACCAATCGCAGCTGAGTCTCCGCATCCCGGCGTTGCAATACCTCGGCGCGCAACTCGGCCGTACGTTCGATGACCTCATCCTCCCGACGCAGGGTGCGACCGGTCAGCATCAGCAAGCCGGTACCCAGCAGCGCCGTGATCAGGAGACCGCCGGTCAGCACCACCCAGACCGCCCAGGTGGTGTTTTCGGCGATAAAACCGGGGGTGACCGTATATTCCAATTTCCAGCGGCGACCGGCCATGTCGAACTGTCGTGTCTCCACCAGATCCTTCGACAGGTTGTGTTCCCCTTCTTCATGGCTGGCGTAGAGCACATGGGGCGATTCAGTGTCGGTAACATCCAGCAGGCTCAACGCGACCATGCCTTGCCTGATGTTGGGCACCATCGTTTCGATGAGGTTCTGCATGCGCAACACCAGCGCGACAACACCGATGATGGCTTCCCTTCGGGAGTTGAGATCGGCCGGCGAGGAGGGATCCCGGTAGACTGGGTTGTAGATCACGATACCGACCTGGCCAGCGGTCTCCTGGATCAGCCGCAACGGGCCTGTAGCAGTCACTTCCCCCGTATCCCGTGCGCGTGAGATCGCTGCAGCCGCAATCGGATTGCTGAGAACGTCGAAGCCGTAAGCCGAGGTGTTGTCAGTCGCCGGCTGAATGTATTGGATGGCGTAGTACTCCTCCGCACTGGGTGTCGGCTTCAATTCGCCCTCGCCGTCAAGATGGCGGATTGCTCCTCCTGCCGGCAACCGATGTTCGAACTCCGCGCGCTGCGGGTGCCAGATTCTCGGTATCCATTCCAAGGCCTGAATACTGTGATACCGCTCTCTTGGCGTTTGGGTGACGATTCGGAACTCTTCGGGTGACACCTCGATACTGGCGTCGAAGTAGCTCTTCAGCGCACTCAGAATCTCGAGGTGCATCTCGAATTCACGCATCAGCGTATTGTGGTAGGAACGCACCTGCTCGTGAAACTTCAGCTGCCGCTCCTCCCCTTCCTTGATATGGGAATAGGAATAGAAAGCTATCGCAGTCAGCAGCAACAGCAACATGGGAAGGGCGACCGTGGTCTTGCGGCCTTGCCACAATGGATCCCTGTGGCTGAAGAAGATCAGCACCAGCGGTGCGAATATGATGGCGCCGATCGTGTCTCCCACCCACCAGGTCAACCAGCTGACCGGGAGTTCCTCCGCGGCGACGATGCCCAGATACCACAGGGCACTCAAACCGATACTTGCCGATATGACACAGGCAATCGGGCCACCGAGCAGTTGAAAACGCAGGATATCCATGTCTTGGACAAGTCGGGGCAGAGGGCCGATCAGACGACGAATCAGCTCTGCACCGACGAACGCTTGCAGCGCGGCGCCAATCCCTAGCGCGGAAGCCAGTATCAGTTCATTCCCAAGGCTGCGGTCACCCGCGGTCACGGCAAAGAGTTGGAACTCGAAAGCCACGGCGCCGAGAAAGATACCGATCAACGCCCGCGGTCCGTAGAGAATCGTCACCGCCAGCGCAATGCCCGCGCCGGGCCAGACCGGGGAGGCGTTACTCGGCGGCGTCGTCAGGTGCTGGCTCAGCTTGGCGGCGACAAAGATAGCCAGGGCGATGCCGAATATTCTGATGACCCAGCCAAGATGACTGGTCTCTCCTCGCGGAGGCTTGTGTAACAGGGTATCCAAAAGCAAGGCGAGTGGAACCTTCAAATGACGGTAGTGGAATCAAATATTATGAAGTGGCGTCGACCGAAGGCTTTTCCCTGCGCCCCGCGGCCAATCATCAGCCAACAAGCGAGTTCCGGAAGCCAGATCGTTGATTCGCCAGGGGAACGCTCAAGTGACGACCGAAAATCCCAGCCAGGTTAGATTATCCCCTTTGAGAAGGCAACGCGGGCCACCGCTTGAATCTGCGTCACTTGTGACATTTTGTAAAATCAAGGCTTTGGGTTCCCAAAGCATCAGCCAGAAACCGCCGGGATGTCTGCTCAAGTGTATCGGCTTTCAATGAGCATGTGCTGTTGAGCGCGACGCCGCCTCGATCAGCCCAACACATCGAGCCTGCTCGCCCAGCTTACTTGTAGTGGCTTTTGTCCAGACCGTACTTCTTCATTTTGTCGTAAAGGGTCTTGCGCGGGATGCCGAGGGCTTCCATGGTTTTCTTGATATTGCCCTTCTGCAGTTCAAGCTGCTGTTTGATGAGACTCTTTTCGAAACAGTCCACCTGCTGCGGCAAGGTAATGGCGGTTTCAGCGGTGGTGCCGCTCATCAGTTGTTCCAAATCGAAACCGACGTTCTCACCCAACAGCACGTAACGCTCGGCAATATTGCGCAGTTCACGCACATTGCCGGGCCAGGAGTGGGTCAGCAATACGCGGATCTGATCGGCGTTGGGCAGGGGCACCTCCCGTTCGTAACGAGCACCGGCAACCAACAGGAAATGGTGAAACAACAGCGGAATGTCTTCGCGTCGATCGCGCAGTGGCGGGATCTCCATGGTGACCACGTTGAGCCGGTAGTAGAGGTCGTCGCGAAACTCGTTGCGTTCGCTCGCCTCCTTGAGATCGACCTTGGTGGCTGCCACCACCCGCAGATTCAACGGCACCAGTTCATTGGAGCCGAGGCGCTCGACCGCACGCTCCTGCAGTACCCTCAGCAGATGAATCTGCACGGCCATCGGCATGCTCTCGATCTCATCGAGAAACAGCGTGCCGTGGTTGGCGTGTTCGAAACGTCCCACCCGCCTGCCCTTGGCGCCGGTAAAGGCCCCGGGTTCGTGACCGAAGAGTTCGCTCTCGATCAGGTTTTCGGGAACGGCTCCGCAATTGACGGCGACGAAGTTGTGTTCGGCGCGACGGCTGTGCTCGTGCAGCGAGCGCGCCACTAGCTCCTTGCCGGTTCCGGTCTCGCCATGGATCAGCACATCGGCATCGGTATCGGCCAGCTGGGCGATGGTGGCGCGCAGCCGCAGCATGGCCGGGGTACGGCCGATGATGCGTGGACCCGGTGCGCTCTGTGCCTCCAGCTCCTGGCGCAGTGAGCGGTTCTCCAGTGTCAGCGTCCGCTTGTCGAGGGCACGCCGCACGGTTTCGATCAATTGGTCTGCGGCAAAGGGCTTTTCGATGAAGTCGTAGGCGCCCTCGCGGATCGCCTGTACCGCCATGGCGATGTCGCCGTGACCGGTGATCAGAATCACCGGCAGATCGTGATCGATGGCCAGCGCCTGCTGCAGGAACTCCATGCCCCCCATGCCCGGCATCTTCATGTCGCTGACCACCACACCCGGCCAGTCGTGGCTGACCAGGGGCAGCGCGGCTTCGGCACGATCGAACAGCTGTACCTGGTAGCCGGCCAACTCCAGGGTCTGGCCATTGGCTATGCGGATATGCTTTTCATCGTCGATGAAGATGACCGGTAACTTGTCCTGCATATGTCGGGTTCCGCTGATGTCTCTCAATGAAATGGGAAACGAGGTTTCATCTTCTACCATTCGGTGCGGCAAGCCGCACCATGAAATTCAGCTACCTCTAACCAGCTGCCAGCTCGGTGTGTGTCGCCAACGGCAGCTCCAGAGTGAACAGCGCCCCGCCCCGTTCGCTGTTTCTGGCCGTCAGTGTACCACCCATGCTCTCGACGATATGCTGCGATATGGAGAGGCCCAGCCCCAGACCGCTCTCCTTGGTGGTGAAGAAGGGATCGAAAATGCGCTTGAGATGCTCCTCGGAGATCCCGGGTCCGTTGTCCCGGATACTCAGTCGCAGACGGTCGAGGCCGCTCTCGACACCGATGTCGACCCAACGCTCCGACTGCCGCTCCATGGCATTCATGGCATTGGCGATGAGATTCACCAGCACCTGTTCCAGACGCACCGGATCGGCCATCACCTCCACGTCCTGTTTCAGTGGAGGCAAGCGCACCTCCGTGCCTGTGCGGCGCAACTGAGGCAACAGGATACGCTTGCTCGATTCGATCACGTTGTGCAGCGAGACGGCAGAGCGTTGGCCGTCGGTCTTGCGGGCAAAGAGTTTCAGTTGCGAGCTGATTTGGGTCATGTTGTCGATCAGCTCGGCGATCTGATCCAGGTTCCAGGCCACATCGCCGTAGCGATCCTGCTGCAGGAACTGCCTGGCATTGTCGGTATATGAGCGGATGGCCGCCAGCGGCTGGTTGATCTCGTGACTGATGCTGGCCGACATCTGTCCCAGCATCGCCAGTTTGGCCGCCTGAATCAGTTCGTCCCGGGTCTGGCGCAGCGCCTCCGCCATGCGCTGGCGCTCGGCCATCTCCTGACGCAGATCGACAGTCCGTTCCTCCACCCGCTGTTCCAACCGGTCCCGCGCCTCGCGCAGCGACTGGTTGGCCTGGGCCTCGTATCGCGCCCGTTCGCGACGTCGCCGATAGCGCTGTTGCAACACCAGTCCCATCAGTACCAGAGCGGCAAAGGCGAAGCTGGCGATCACCAGTGACCAACCGACACGCTGCCGCACCTGCCGCAGGGGTGTCAGCAGATGGACACGCCAGCCGGCCTCCGGCATGTAGACCTGCTGCACCAGGTAGCCTTGCTCGCCGTCCGGATGCTCCATTCCCTGCATGGGCCCGAGGGAAATGAGGGTACTGTTCGCATCCAGCGCCTCGCGACTGCGGATATTCAGGGATTCCACCCGGGCCCCGGAGTAGCGCCGGCTGGCGTCGATGCGTTGCATGTCTTCCGGTGACAGCGGATAGAGGCTTGAGTAGCGCCAGTCGGGCCGGGTGGTGATGAAGATCACCCCTTCCGGATCGGTCACCACGACCTCCTCCGGACGTCCTCGCCACTGCTGTTCCAGGGTGGTCAGGTCGACCTTGATCACCACCGCGCCAAGGATCTCTGTCCCGTAGCGCACCGGGTAGGCGAAGTAGTAGCCGCGCTTGCCGGAGGTGGTACCGAGGGCGTAGTAACGCCCCAGGTGCCCCTGCATCGCCTGCTGAAAGTAGGGCCGGTAGCTGAAATTGCGTCCGATGAAAGGTTTCTCCGATTGCCAGTTGCTGGCGGCGATGGTCAATCCGTCGCTGTTCATCAGGTAGGTATCGGAGGCATTGGCGATGGTGTTGATGGTCTCCAGGTAGCGGTTCAGCGCTTCGATGCGTTCGCGGTCGCCGGGCCTTTTCAGCAACTCCACCAAACGTGCGTTGGTCGAGAGCAGTTCGGGCAGGAATTCGTATTTCTCCAGCTGTCCCTTGAGGTGGGTCACGTAGATATTGAGCTGGCGCTGGCCCGAGAGCTGCATCTCCTCCAGGGTCCGCTCGCGCACCAGCTTGGCGACCTGCCATAGCAGCAGGGCACAGCAGGCGCTCACCAGCAGGAGGGCGATCCACTTCTTGGAGAGATTGACTTCCCGTTCAGGCAAGGCCGTGTGGTCTGGAATCACGCAACATAGGACAAGCCTAACGGATCGTGGGTGGAACCGGAACTCCCGCTGCGCAGATCGAGGCATGTAAGGGTGGCGGCTGATACCAGCCACACCCCGGCACACGATTCCACTGCTGCCGCTGCTCCCTTCCGGGCCTGACGGGGTTCACAGCTTCACGTTGCGGGGGGACCGATACCTGCCGCCATAAGAGCGGGGGATTATACCGATAAATCGCCCTTCTGACAGGGGGATCTTCATCTTCGACCGACAGCAACTCACTCGGCGCGGTCGATGCGTTTGGCCTGCTACAGGGCGCTCACGGGTTTCACCGCAGGATCATGGCAGTCAAAACCCGAACCGGGGTCGTCCAGCATGGGATCGAGATGCGGCCACATCGTATCCAGTAAAATGGGTTGCGCGCGGTCGTTGGGATGGATACCGTCGGCTTGCATCAGATCGGGATCGAGGGCGACGCTCTCGAGAAAGAAAGGCACCAGGGGAACCGATGCCGCCTCGGCGACATCATAATAGACTTGATGGAAAGCGTTGACGAAATCGGGACCATAATTGGCGGGAAGTTTCATCCCCAGCAGCAGCACCCGGGAACCCGTTCTCTGTGCCCCGCGTACCATGTCGAGCAGATTCGAACGCATGCTCCGGGTATTGATCCCGCGCAGACCGTCATTGCCACCCAGCTCGATGATCACCAGCGCGGGATGGTGTTGCTTGAGCAGGGGGGGAAGACGCGTGACGCCTCCACTGCTGGTGTCGCCGCTGACACTGGCGTTGATGACCCTGACTTCGCCACAGCGTGCGTGCAGACGTTTCTGCAACAGGGTGACCCAACGTTGATCGGCGCTCACCCCGTAACCGGCGCTGAGGCTGTCACCCACCACCAGCACCGTGGGCGCACCAAGGCTCGCCATCGGCAGCAGCCATAACAGACAATAAAGCAGGACTCTTTTCATGTTGCAGACATCTTCACTTCAACACCCTGTGACCGCAAGCGCGCTGTCAAAGTTCGTCGACACCCGTGAGGGGCGGTTGGAGATCCTGCAGCATGTGGATCTGGAGGTTGCGGATGGCGAGGCCATCGCCATCCTCGGCGCCTCGGGCTCCGGAAAATCGACCCTGCTCGGTCTGCTGGCCGGGCTCGATGAAGCCAGCGGCGGCGAGGCCTGCCTCTTCGGCACCCCGCTGCAGAGTCTCGACGAGGACGGCCGCGCCGCCCTGCGCGCCGGCAAGGTGGGCTTCGTCTTCCAGTCGTTTCAACTCCTCTCCGGCATGACGGCGCTGGAGAACGTGATGCTGCCGCTGGAACTCTCCAACCATCCCTCGCCGGAGCAGGCGGCGATCGATGCGCTCTCCCAGGCGGGCCTGGCGGAACGGCTGCACCACTACCCCTCCCAGCTCTCCGGCGGCGAACAGCAGCGGGTCGCCCTGGCGCGCGCCTTCGCCCCCGGTCCCAAGGTGCTCTTCGCCGACGAGCCCACCGCCAACCTGGACGCCCACACCGGCGAACGGGTGGCCGAGCTGCTGTTTGATCTGCAGGCGAGAAACGGCACCGTGCTGATCCTGGTGACCCATGACGAAACCCTGGCCAGCCGCTGCCACCGGCGTCTCCACCTGCGCGACGGCCGGCTGGAGACGACAGCATGAACAGTGCCTCCCTCGCCCTGCGCATGCTGCGCCGAGACTGGCGCGCCGGCGAGCTGCGTCTGCTGGCCACCGCCCTGGTGATCGCCGTCGCCTCGGTGACCTCGGTCGCTTTCTTCACCGACCGCGTGGAGCGGGCGATGCAGCGCCAGGCCTCCGAAGTGCTGGCCGCCGACCTGCGGCTCGACAGCCGCGAGCCGCTCGCTGCCGACCTGGTCAGCGAGGCCGATCGATTGGGACTGCGTCGCGCGGAGACCGTGAGTTTCCCCAGCGTGCTCCTGCATGACGGCGCGACTCAACTGGTGCAGGCCAAGGCGGTGACCTCCGGCTACCCGTTGCGTGGCCAACTGATGACCCGTGAAACCGCCACCGGGGAGGACCGGGTCGCCGACCGGATCCCCGCTCCCGGAGAGGCCTGGCTGGAGGATCGCCTGCTGCCGCTGCTGGGTCTGAAGATCGGCGACAGTTTCAAGCTGGGACAGATGCACTTCAGCGTCCGCCGGGTGATCAGTTATGAACCGGACCGGGCCGCCAACCTCTTCCAGCTGGCGCCGCGGGTGATGATCAACAAGGCAGACCTGCAGGCCACCGGTCTGCTGGGACCGGCCAGCCGGGTACGCTACCGGCTGCTGCTGGCGGGGGAGGAGAAGTCCGTCGACACCTATCGCGAGTGGTTCGAGAAACAGGCCTTGGAGCGGGTGGAGATCGAAGACATCCGCAGGGCCCGGCCGGAGTTGCGCATCGCCCTCGATCGCGGCGGCCGCTTCCTGCGCCTCACCGCCGCCACTGCGATCCTGCTCTGTGTGGTGGCGGTGGCGCTCTCCAGCCGACGCTTTGTCGAGCGCCAGGCCGACACCAGCGCCCTGCTGCGCTGCCTGGGAGCCTCCCGCAGGCAGGTGGCGTGGATTTTTCTGCTGCGCCTGCTCGGCCTGGGGGTGATCGCCAGCCTGGCGGGATCGGCCATCGGCCTGCTGGTACAGGACCTGCTGATCGAACTGGTCGGACACTGGTTCACCCAGCGCATTCCCGCGCCCACCGCCTGGCCGCTGCTGTCGGGCATCGGCACCGGCATCCTGGTCCTGCTCGGCTTCGCCCTGCCCTCGGTGCTGCGCCTGAGCCGGGTGCCGCCGCTGCGGGTGTTTCGGCGCCATCTCGGCGCGCCCTCCCTCGGTTACCGGATCTCCGTCGGCGCCGCCCTACTCTCACTGGCAGTGCTGCTGATCTGGCAGATCGGTGATGACAAGCTGGCCTTCCAGCTGATCGGGGGACTGCTGGCCGGACTCGCGCTGTTGCTGGTGGTCTCGCGCCTGCTGGTGCATCTGCTCAATCCCCTGCGCAGCCGTTCCGCCGGCTCCTGGCGCTACGGGCTCGCCAGCCTCTCGCGCAACCCCGCAACCACCAGCGTGCAGCTCACCGGTTTCGGCCTCGGCATCACGGTACTGCTGATTCTGGCCATGGTGCGGGTAGATCTGCTGGACAGCTGGCGCAACGCCCTGCCGGCCGATGCGCCCAACCAGTTTCTGATCAATATCCAGCCCCCGGAGGTGGAGGGGGTGCGGACCCTGCTCGAACAGGGCGGCGTCCCCAACAGCGGCCTCTATCCGATGATCCGGGGCCGGCTGCTCAGCATCGACGAGCATACGGTCTCCGCCGACGACTACACATCACCCCGTGCAAAACGGCTGGCGACCCGTGACTTCAACCTCAGTCTGGCCGGCGACCTGCAGGACGACAACCAGATCGTGGCCGGGCGCTGGTGGAACGCTCAGGAGCAGGACAAACCCTGGTTCTCCGTCGAGCAGGGCATTGCCGAGACATTGGGGATTCCGCTCGGCTCCGAACTCACCTTCGAGGTGGCGGGCACCCGGGTCAAAGGCAAGGTGACCAACCTGCGCTCGGTACAGTGGGACTCGTTCAACGTGAATTTTTTCGTCATCGGCACCCCGGGGCTGATGGCGGAACAGCCCGCCAGCTACATCACCAGCTTCCATCTGCCGCCCGAGAAACGCCCCTTGCTGTATGAACTGATCCAGCAATACCCCAGCATCACCGCCCTCGACGTCAGCGCCCTGATGCAGCAGGTGCGGGCGATCATGGATCGGGGGGTGATGGCGGTGGAGTCGGTGTTTCTCTTCACCCTGGCGGCGGGGGTGATCGTGCTCTACGCCGGCATCCAGGCCAGCCGGGAGCTGCGCATCCAGGAAGCGGCGATCCTGCGCACCCTGGGGCTCAGCCGTCGGCGGCTGCTGATCTCGGTGCTGCTGGAGTTCACCCTGCTCGGCGGCCTGGCGGGACTCGTCTCCGCGGGGCTCGCCACGGCCATCAGCTGGTCGCTGGCCACCGGCGTGTTCGAGCTGCCCTGGCAGCTGGATCCCTGGATGTGGGTTGTGGCCATCTTCGGCGGCGCGCTGGGAGTCGGGCTGGCGGGCGGCGCCGCCAGCTGGCATCTGTTCAACACGCCACCGATCGCAGTGCTACGGCGGGCCTGACCAGAGTTCATCCCGAGGCGCTTTTCAGTCACCGCTTTCGGCACTCAAGGCTGCGGATAGATGACTTTCCAGTCCTTCTGCATATCGACCACGCTCCAGCCGGCATCGACTGCCTGGTCCAGCGCCTTGTCCAGCTTACCCACGTGGGACTTGCGGTCGTAAGCCCATTCGCGCTCGGCATCGGTGTGATGAATCAGCAGGCCGAAGCTGGCGCCCTCCCGTGCCGTGGTCCACTGCAGCATCTGCAGGTCGCCATCCGAATTGCCGGCGGCGAATACCGGGCGGCGGCCGATGAAGCGATGAATGCCCACCGGCTTGCCCGCCTTGTCGTCGATGAAATCGATCTCGGGCAGGCGCACCAGCACGGGACCCTCCTCCCGCATCTCGAACTTCACCTCGATCGTGCTGCCGACCACCTGCTCCGGCGGGATGCCGTAGACCTCCTGCACCCAGGGCCGCATGAACTCGATGCCCCCGCCCGAAACGATAAAGGTCTTGAAGCCGTTGTTCCGCAGATAGCCAAGCAGCTCCAGCATGGGCTGAAACACCAACTCCGTGTAGGCACGCTTGAAGCGCGGATGACGGGCCGTGCGCAGCCAGTCGCGGACCACGGTTTCGAACTCCTGCGTCGTCATACCCGCATGGGTCGCCATCACCAGCTCCAGCAGACCGTGTTCACCGGCCTCCGCCAGCGTCTTCATATCGTTGTCCAATACGGCCTTGAACGGCTGTGTCGAAGACCACTCGGGGTGCTCTGGCGCCAGGGCCTTGACGCGGTCGATGGCGAACAGCAGCTGGAAATAAGCCGGTTTCTCCGACCACAGACAGCCGTCGTTGTCGAAAACCGCAATGCGCGCCTCGGGCGGAATGTAGTCGGCACCGCCCTGCTCGGTAACGCGTTCGACGAACGCGATGATGGCCGCCCGCGACGGCCCATCATTCCAGGACGGCAGGAGATCCGCATGAACCCCGCCCGTGAACAGCAGCAGAAAAACTGCGATTAGCCGTGTCGCGTGCATATTGATGTCCTTCCAAACCTTAATCGGTCGGCGCCGGCGGCCCACCTGGCGATCCGATGGAATCGGGAAGCAGGCGCAAGGCCCGCTTCCCGAGACCCGTCAACCGCCGTTCGGCACCAGCAGTTGCATGACCTGCTCCAGGCTGAAGCTCGCCGCCTTCTGGCGCGGCGGATACTCCTTGAAGGTCTTCAGGAAGTTTCCGGCATAGGCCTGCGCCGGCACCAGCAGGTAGGCGCGGTCGATCAGCCAGTCGTAGTAGGTGTTGGAGGTCAGCTGCGAACGCTCGTAGGGATCGCGGCGCAGGTTGAAGATGAGTGGCACGCGCAACGGCGTGAACGGGTTGGCCCAGATCGCGAGCGTGCCCTCCTGCCGCTGCTCCATGAAGATCAACTTCCAGTCCTGGTAGCGCAACGCGGTGAGATCGCCGTCGTCGGAGAAGTAGAAGATCTCTTGGCGCGGACTCTTGTCGGTCTCGCCAGTGAGCATCGGCAGGATATTGTAGCCGTCGAGATGGACCTTGTACGTGCGGGGTCCCAGCTCGGTCCCCTGAAGCAGGCGATCCTTGACATCGCTGTCACCGGCGATCGCCGCCAGGGTGGGCAGCCAATCCATGTGATGCACGATCTGGTTGTTCCAGGTGCCCTCCTTGATCTTGCCGGGCCAGCGCACCATGGCCGGCACACGCCAGCCGCCCTCCCAGTTGGTGTTCTTCTCGCCACGGAACGGCGTCATGGCCGCATCCGGCCAGGTGTTCATGTGCGGTCCGTTGTCCGTGGAATAGAACACGATGGTGTTGTCGGCGATCTTCAACTCGTCCAGCAGATCCAGGAACTTGCCGATGTGGCGATCGTGTTCCACCATGCCATCGGCGTATTCGTCCTGGCCGGAGATGCCGCGCAGTTCCGGCTTGACGTGGGTGCGGAAATGCATGCGGGTGCCGTTCCACCAGACGAACCAGGGCTTGCCCGCCTGTTCCTGTTCCCGGATGAACTCGATCGCCCGGTCCGAAGTCTCGTCGTCCACCGTCTCCATGCGCTTCTTGGTCAGCGGGCCGGTGTCCTCGATGCGCTGTGTGCCGTCGGCATTGGCCCAGGCGTGGATCACGCCGCGGGGACCGAATTTCTCGCGGAAGGTCTTGCCGTCGGGCATCAGCCGGTCGCCGGGGTAATCCATGTTCTCCGGCTCCTCCTCGGCGTTGAGGTGGTAGAGGTTGCCGTAGAACTCGTCGAAGCCGTGCATCGTCGGCAGGTGCTCGTCGCGGTCGCCCAGGTGGTTCTTGCCGAACTGGCCGGTGGCATAGCCCTGGGCCTTGAGCACGGTGGCGATGGTGGGGTCCTCCTTCATCATGCCCTCCTTGGCGCCCGGCAGGCCCACCTTGGAAAGACCGGTACGGAACACGCTTTGACCGGTGATGAAGGAGGAGCGGCCGGCGGTGCAGGACTGCTCGCCATAATAGTCGGTGAAGGTCATGCCTTCCTGTGCAATGCGGTCGATGTTGGGCGTCTTGTAGCCCATCAGACCGTGGGTGAACTGTGAGATATTGGACTGCCCGATATCATCGCCCCAGACCACCAGAATGTTCGGTTTTTCACTGGCAAAAACCGGGTTGGCAATGGAAAGTGCTATAGCGACGATGGCAAGACGGCGAATGAACGCCCCGGCGTGTACTTTCATGTTCCTCTCCCTCGATGATTGTTGTTCTCTTCGTTAATGTTTTCTTCAGGCAAGTTAGCTTAAAAGCTGCCGTCCCGCCATATGGAAATTGTTAAAAGAACACGCGCCAAACCCGGGAAACCGTGCGGAATAAACCTGTCAGCTCAATTCATAGGCTTCGTACAACTCGAGCAGGATCGACCGAATAGTCCCAGCTTGTTTCAACAGGCATAAGCGATTTCATAACAATTGGAAATAATCACCCGTAATAAACGATGCTGACTCACTCTGTTGCAGGCGCGTAGCGGGAAAGTTCATCCGAGTATCGGCGGACTGCTTCACTGTTGCCTTGTGCGCCATGAAGCTCGATGAGTGCGCTCAATATCTCACGCCGCCCCGGATGCCGTTCATTGACATCGGCCAGCACTGCCAGGGCCTGAGGCAGATCACCCGCACCCTGCAGAGCCAGCGCATAGACATAGGCATAGCGGGGACGATCCGGCGCAAGCAGGGAGGCTTTTTGCAGTGGAACAAGCGCTTCCTGCAAACGTTTCTGCCTCACCAGCAGCAGTCCCAATGCGTGTTGCAGATCGGCATCCTCACCGACCCTGATGATTGCCTCACGCAGCAGCTTCTCTCCGGCATTGTCCTTGTCCAGCCGCCGGTAGAGATCGACCAGATTGACATAGCCGGGCACGAACTCCGGATCGAGCCGCAAGGCGGTCCGATAGGCCTCCTCAGCCTGCGTCGCCTTTCCCATCGCGGTCGCCACCAAGCCGATATTGAGGTGGGACTCCGGCCGCTCGGCGTTGACCGCTTGTGACTGAACATATTCCCGGATGGCGCTCGAGAGTTGAGCGCGAAACTTCTCCGGCAGCTTGTGCGGCATCAACTGGGCCAACAGTGACGCCGCTTCGAGCCGCACCGATCTGACGGGATCCTCCAGCAGCGGCCAACCCAGATCGACCTGGGCCGTGATATCGAAGGCAGCCAGTGTTCGTAGCGCGGCCGCTCGCACCAGCGGGTCCTCGTCTCCCAGCAACCGCTGCAGGGTGAAATGATGTTGTGCTTGCACCGACGGGGCCAGACGGTCCAGGGCGGTGGCGCGCACGATTCCAGGTTGTTCCATGTCGGCGGCCAGGGCAAGCAGGGACGAGGCCGCACCGGGTTCCCCGTTTGTCGCCGCCTCCAGCGTCTCGCCGAAATGGTTGCCACGATAGTCGCTGTTCGGATACCAACCCGCCACCCGCTCCGCCGCCCATTGCGTCGTCTTGTCGGCGTGACAGCCGGAACAGGCATTGGGCGTACCCAGTCGGTCAGACAGATCAGGCCGGGGTACCCGCAGACTGTGATCGGCCCGCTCGTCCACCACCATGTAGGTGCGCTGCGGCATGTGGCAGGCGGTACAGGCCGCGCCGGTGGAGTCCGTCTCATGGTGGTGATGAGTTTTGCTGTCGTAACGCATGGGCTGATGGCAGCGGGTGCAGAGGCTGTTGCCTTCGGCACGCAGTTCCAGGCTGTGGGGGTTGTGACAGTCGCTGCAGGTCACGCCGGCACGGTACATACGGCTCTGAATGAATGATCCGTAGACATAGACTTCATCCTTGATCTGCCCATCGGGGAAATAGAGATCGTCGTTGAGCAAGACGAGCCGATAATTGTCGGCCAGGGGTTGTCCATACTCATATTCACCCCAGATGGTGCCCCGCCGGGAGTGACAGCGCGCGCACAGCTCGATCTCCGTATGTTCGGTCCGCGGCAGGCTGCGCGTCGGCTTGCCGCTCTCCTCATCGGTCACCCAGTGGGCGCCATCCCGGTCGGCCAGGCTTACCACCAGCCCCTTGTCTGCATCATTACGCTGATCGGGATTCTTTTCGACCGCCCTGCCCCAGGCAACATGTTCGGACCCGGGACCGTGACAGGCTTCGCAGGCGACATCGATATCGCTCCAGCGTGTTTGATAGCTGTCCGTTTTCAGTTCGTAGTTCTTTTGCAGATGAGTGGAATGGCACTCGGCGCATTGATAGTTCCAGGTCTGATCCCTGCCGCTCCAGTGCAACGGATGACGAGAGTCGACGACTTCCTCGGGATAGAGATGGAACCAGCGTTGTCCGCCCTGCTCCTCCGCGCGGCTGTCCCATGCAATGCCCAGAGCCTGAAACCGTCCGCGCGGAAATTCGATCAGATATTGCTGCAGCGGATACCAGCCAAAGGTATAGGCGATCTTGTAGTCGTGGAGTTCCCCATCAGCGCCGTCGGTACGGACATAATAGCCTCCGTCTTTACGGAAGAATCGTGAAGTAACGCCGCTTGCGGTGATCTCCCGATCATTGAAATCGCCCAACACCGTTTCATCGTTTACGACTGCCATGGCCAGATCATGGTGAGAGCCGCGCCAGCTTTCGCTTTCTCCCTCATGACAACTCATACAGGTTGAACCACCCACGAATGTGGCCGCTCCGTATAGCGTGAAACTCGCTGAACAAAAAACGGCAAAATAGACCAGATGGAAGCGTTTCATTGGAAAGACTCGTTTGAGGGGGGATGGTTGTCGTGAGTTGAGATTCTAAGGACTTCTGTTCGACGGGCACAACATACGTCGCCACTTCTCATCCGTATCGATATGAGGCTCCGGCGCGACACCCTCGTATTGAGTCCGTGAATAGGGATATGTGTCGGCAGAGAGACCACCTGGATATCGTCAGCCGATCAACGAATCGGATGGTGGAGGGTCAACCATCAAGCATCCGGATAAAGATCGGTATCAGCGACATCGAACTGAGAAGCCGTCAACGGAGTAGCTCATGGTCAGCGCGAATACGGACCGCATTCGATAAGAATTTGCGATTCTTCTAGAAAAAAATAAAAACAAAAAAAGCGGCGAGCAAATCCACTCAGTGCGCTAGGGATTGATCCTTAAGAAAACAAAAGTATGGACCTCGGCAAGGTAGGGTTTGGCTGTAGCCGGATTTAGGACGTCAACATCAGTGTCAACTGGATCAATCAGCTGGTGTGGTGAGGTGACCCGACCGCAGCCGCACCCTGGGCGGCATGTCGACAGCGCCAGCGATCTCGCCGCACATCATCCCCGCGCTGGCCCTGTGGCCAAGCGACGTTCGGTCTTCAGGCAGTGGCGTATGGGGCTTACGCGGATATCCGGCAGGCGCTTATCGCTGCGACACACTCCGCAGTCACGCCCCGGCCGCCGATACCTGGTTTTCGAAGACCTGGCCTTCGGCATGGCTCAGCATGCAGGCTTCGATCAGTGCCGACACCTCGGAATGACACAGACCGTTCTCGGAAAGGATGGAGAAGATATCACGGTAGATGGTCGCTTCCGATTCCGTCTCCGTATAAGAGAGCATCAACTCCAACTCAACCTCGTCAACGATCTCCCGATAGTCCGGTCTCAGTTCGATCATCCGGGTGGCACCCATGAGGCAATAGATGGTACCCCAGGCGGCCGCACTGATGACATTGCGCGAAACGCTCGACAGAGGCTCGTCGAAGCGCTTTGAAATGATCCTGGAATGCCGGTAGATTTCACTGAGCAACAGGCGTGACGCCTTGGGACTCAGATGCTCCTGTGTCAGTTCAAAGCGGTGCAGGTAACTGTAGAAGATCCGTTTTTCAGTCTTTCTTTCCAGATAGTTGAGCATACTGGGCTCCTGCGGGTTGTTTGGCGTCTGCGAAGCAGACACCGACATTGGATCGAAAACTGCCGCGTTATCCCGTCTCTCTGCTGATTCGTCGACGACTTTTACGTTACGTCCCTGATACAACAGCGTAGACAGCAAATCTTTCGAAAAGCTTAAGACACCCTGCTTTGAGCGTTTTTTCAATTTCCATGCACACACGGCGACAACCTCCTCTCAGGGTATCTACGCTGGGAACTGACCCACTTCTGAGGACAATTGAAGCTCAACCAGAGATGGGAAAATAGTCCCAGAAGCGCAATACCACACCCATCCCGGGCGAAATGGGTAATCCACCCGACTCCCGAAGGTAGGGTCGGGTAGTGAGAAATGGCGAAATCTCGCCGACAGAGGAGATCGTCAATCGGGGGCTGACCCAATCCAGGCCACCCGGGCGCAGGCCCTACTCGGGTATGTTGGGAGGATCGAGGTCTTCCTGGGGTTCCTGGGCGTCAATGCCGGCCTGCCACTCGCGCAGCATTTCGACGTGCCAGTTCTCCTCCTCCACCATCTCCAGCGCCATTTTTCTGACCTCCCCGTTTGGAGTGTTGTCGGCAACATCCTGGTAGAAGTCCCGCCCGCGAACCTCGTTGAAGAGGGCGATCTCCAGGGCCTGATTGGTGGTCATCAGGTAGTTGGCGTCTTCCATGCAGAAGGCTTCGGGTGCAGACGGGCACTTCCACTTGAAGTCCCAAGGGGTGATCTGAGGCAGCTCCCTATCGGCCGCCCGCTGGTGCACCTCCTCGGCGTGCAGACGACTGTAGTTCGCCAATTTGCGGAAGAGTTCGGCCACTTCCAGGTTGTTGTGCACCTCCATGGTGTCGGCCAACTCCTCATAGTGGTCCTGCGAAGCCTCCTCCAGCTCCATGGCGTGCACCAGAAACTCTTCCACGGTTTCGATGATCACAGCGTCGCTGTCGCTCATAGCTGAAACTCCTGTTCGATGGTGTGCAGATCCGAATCCGTTCGGTTCTCCGGTTGCCAGACCGGAAAGCGCTTGGCATAGATGACACCCGTCGCCTTGCCGTCATCCGCCACTATGATCTGTGCCGCCTTCACAGGGTCGTCGGTCGGCAGATCGCTGCCCAGCGGATGCACCTCCTCCTTCCAGCGCTTCTGATCGGGGCGGTAGGTGACACAGCCGCTCAACACCTGCACGAAGGCGAATCCCGGGTGTTCGATCGCCTCCACCAGCAGGCGCGTCAGCTCCGATGGTTCGCCGGAATAGCCGCGGGCGATAAAGCCTGCTCCCGCGGCCAGGGCTATGGCGGCCGGATTGAAACTGGGGATGCCGGTACCATGGGGTGTCATCTTGCTGTTGCACCAGTCGGGCAGGGTGGTGGGCGAGGCCTGTCCCTTGGTCATGCCGTAGACCTCGTTGTCCATCACGATGTAGGTCATGTCCATGTTGCGCCGGCAGGCATGCAGAAAGTGGTTGCCGCCGATGGAGAAGCCGTCGCCGTCACCGCCGGCGGCGATCACCGTCAGATCAGGTCGCGCCGCCTTCAGACCGGAAGCCGCCGCCAGCGCCCGGCCGTGGACGCCGTGAAACCCATAGGTATCGATATAGGCGGGCAACCGCGAGGAGCAGCCGATACCGGAGACCACCGCCACATCCTCCTTCACCAGTTCCAGGTGGGCCATGGCCTTGGTCAACGCGGAGAGCACCGCGAAGTGGCCGCAGCCGGGGCACCAAACGGCCTTGATGCCAGACTTGTAGTCTTTTGCCTTGAGTGCAGGAACCGTCATGCCGTATCACCTCCGAGAGCGCGCAGGATTCGACCGGGTCGCAAGGGCAGCGGTCCGGGTTGGGCCAGAGACTCCGCCGATTCGGGCAATACCCCCTCGGCGCGAAGATAATGGAACAGCTGCCCGCCATGGTTCTGTTCCACCACAATCGCTTTACTGGCGTCGGCCAGCAGCGCTTTCAGCTTCTCACGCTGCAGCGGCATCAGCAGACGCAGGACGACCACCCGGATGGCACCACCCTGGGCACGTATCCAGTTGCCCACCTCCCTGACCACACCGGCAGAGGAGCCCCAGGTCACCAGGCAGTGTGGGCCCTCGCCTTCCACCTCCGCCCAGTCGTCGCCGAAATCGAAATCCTCCAGTTTGTGCAGTCGCTTGGCCAGCTGAGCCCGATGATCCACCGCCATGCTCGAGGGCGTGCCATGGCTGTTGTGTTCCAGACCATCTGCGGTGTACATGCCGCCGGCAGTGCCCGGCAGGGACATGGTCGATATATTGTCGCTGGTGATGGCATAGCGCTGGTATTCCTCGCCCGGTGCAGGCTCCACTTTGCGCTGCAGGGCCAGCTCCCGCTCGGGCGGAACCTCGATGACGGCCTGCGACTGTCCCAGCGACTGATCCGACAGCACCAGCGAGACGGCCTGCAGATGTTCCGCCAGCTGCACCGCCCACTGGGTGGTGAAAACACAGTCCCGGATCGAGGTGGGGGCCAGCACCAGGTGCGGGGCGTCGCCGTGCATGCCGTAGAGGGCGATGTTGAGATCGGACTGCTCCGATTTGGTGGGGATGCCGGTGGAGGGACCACCGCGCATCACGTTGACCACCGTCACCGGCGTCTCGCTGACCAGCGCCAGACCCAGCCCCTCCACCATCAGACTGAGACCGGGACCTGAGGTAGCGGTGAGCGAGGGCACACCACCGAAAGAGGCGCCGATGATCATATTGATGGAGGCCAGCTCGTCCTCCGCCTGCAACAGCGAGCCGCCGAGTCGCTCCAGCCGCGGCGACATCCACTCCAGCATCTCGCTGGCGGGTGTAATCGGATAGGCGGCGACGAAACGCACCCCGCCCCGCAATGCGCCGAGACCACACGCCTGGTTGCCGGTAATGCTCCAGTAGCGGGGCTTTGTCTCGGGAGCCTGCAACGAGATGCGCGGGCGGCGATC
The DNA here is from genome assembly GCA_037384425.1 of Candidatus Thiodiazotropha sp. Taxonomy (GTDB): domain Bacteria; phylum Pseudomonadota; class Gammaproteobacteria; order Chromatiales; family Chromatiaceae; genus Thiodiazotropha. The sequence goes on from JARROA010000003.1 coordinate 175,092, forward strand.
ATGATTGTAGCCCATGCGCAGTGCCTGCAGGGCCGTTTCGACCACCTCCTTTCCCTTGCGCTTGAGGATGCGCTGCACGCTACTCTCCATGGCTTCGAGTGGCAGGCCGCAGACCACTGCAGCGGCGCCCAGGGCCACCATGTTGAGGCGTCCTCCCGGCAGGCTCGAGGCAAACTTCTTGAACGGCACCTCCCGCACCTCGGCACCGTTGCTTCTGAGCAGGGCGGGAACCTCGCCGGCAGCAGGGTCGGTCAGGATCAGGCTTTTCCCGGACAGCGGTATCTCGTCGGCAAAGCGTTCAATGTTGAGCCAGTCGAGTCCCACCAGCAGATCGTATTCGTCCCCCATGCACTCCACTGGATCGGCGCTGAAGCGAATCATCGCGGCCGACTCGCCGCCCCGAATCTGGGGGCCGGCGGAGCGGGTCATCAGACCCTGAAATCCGCACTCGGCGGCGGCTTCCAGCAGGATACGGCCGGTGGTCACCGCACCACTGCCTCCGGAGCCGGTGACGGCAACGGAGAAGCTGCTGCTGAGGGTTTCGGAGGGAATCTTATCGTTCATGCATTGGAATCCGTCGTTATTTTTTTCAGGCAAGGGCCTAGTAACACTAATACAAGCGATGAAACATTCCTTTGTTTCAGATCACTAGCAATCCGGCAGCGCCAGAAGGGGGACACCGGATACACACACCCGGCGTTGGGCGCCGCCGCATCGCTGTGGATGCGGCGGCTCATAGACATCATTCGTTGATGATCAGAACTTCGATGCGTCGATTCGAGGCCCGACCCGCCGCCGTCTCGTTACTGGCGACGGGACGGGACTCGCCATAGCCGATGGCGGTCAGCCGGGTTCTGTCGAAGCCGCCGACCTTCTCCAGAAAGGAGGCGACCGTCTCGGCGCGACGCTGTGAGAGGTTGAGGTTGACGTTGATGCTGCCCACCGAGTCGGTATGGCCAGAGACCACCACACTGGGATTGGGGAAGGTGCGGATCGCAGTGACGATCTTGTCCAGGAGGGCGAAATTTTCCGACTGGATCTCGCTCTGACCACTGGGAAAATTGAAGGAGTGCAGCTCGAGCAGCACATTGTGTCCCTGCCGGTAGACATTGGCCTCGTCGTGCGAGAACAGGTTCTGGATCTTGTCATAGCGGGACTGGGCCTCGCGATTGGCCTTCTCCACCGCCTCCAGGCGGGTCTGCAGGTCCATGCGGGTGGCCAGTTCGGACTCCTGCATCAAGGCGTAGGTCGCCAGCTTGTTGCGCAGGGTCTGCACCACCTCATGGTTGGAGAGATGCAGCGGCAGCGGCTCGCCGGAGGGCTCGTTGATGATGCTCAGCTGTTTCTGATACCAGAGCACGATGTCCTCCATGCTGAAATCGCGGCGATCGAAGTCGCGGATCAGGTCGGTGATCTCCACGCTCTGCATGGCCAGCTGGCTCGAACGCAGGGCATGGCCGCGCGCCTTCTCCCGCTGGGTTCGGTTGGTTTCGAGCACCGCCACCGCCAGGGCCAGCTCCTCCCGGGCCAGCTTGAGGGTCTTTGGCGCGAAGTCGTCCGCGTCCTTGCTCACGGCATCGGCGATATCCTGACGTGCCTGTTCTGTGGCATCCTGCTTCAAGGCATCCAGCTCCACCTCGGCATAGCCCTGAATCATCTCCTGACGCCACTTCTTGGCCCCTTCCAGGTCGCCATCCTCGACCTTCTCCGCCGCCTTGCGCAGTTTGTTGTCGAGGGCATCGAAGCGCTCCTTCAGCATGTTGTCGGCGTCGGCGGCGATCGCCTTCTGCCTCGCCTCCAGCACCTCACGCATCAGGTTCTTGGTGGTCGCCGCATCCGCCTCCGCCTTGGTCGCGATGGCATTCGCCTCCTCGACCAGGGCCGTCACCCGATCCACACGCTTGCTGCGACCCAGCGAGATGGCCTCATTGAGTTTCGATTCCGCCGCCGCAAAACCCGCGGGAGCAAGATCGTACAGACCTTCCGACCTGTCTTCCTGCAGGCGACTCTTCAACGTCGCCACTTGATCGTATTCGGTAATGACCTGCTGCTCCGAGAGGGTGGGTGGAGTGGTGCACCCTGCAACGAGCAGACTGAGTATGAGGGGTAGGAGAATACCTTTTAGGCTTTTCACTGTTATGGTCTCCATGGCATGAGCCGATAAACGGCTGTCGGCAACCGGCGTCAACATCACCGCCGATGATGGCTGACCCATAATCGCTCCACGCAATGCAGGGGTCAACTGAAGCGCTCGACTCCGAGTGAAAGGATTGCCATGAAACCAGTATGGAATAGGCGCACTGCCCCCACAGCGCGGCTCGAGCATCGGATTTCTCAAACCAACAGCCTGCTAAACATCACCCCTCGGATGTGAGTGGGATGCCCCGCGTGAAGTCGCCGCGCAGACCGCGAAGTCCATCGCGCAATTCTGTGGCTACGGATTGATGGCACACTCATGTGAGTACCATTAAACTGGCATGCTTTCTCAGGCCAACCTGATCAGACATCCGATGTTCAGCCAGATCCTCGAAGTCACCCTGCCGGTGTTCGGCATCGCCGCCCTTGGCTATCTGTATGGTCGCATCAACGGCAGCGACATGGATACCGCCAACCGGGTGAATATGAATCTCTTTGTGCCGGCACTGCTGTTCTACGTGCTGTCGGAGAAGATCCCCGACTCGCCCGAGTGGCAGTCGGTGGCATGGGGTACCGCCATCATCGTCATCGGCTCCGGCCTGCTGGCCTGGCCGGTGGCCCTGCTGTTGAAGATCCCCAACCGGGTGCTGCTGCCGTCGATGATGTTCAACAACTCCGGCAACCTGGGGCTGCCGCTGGCGACGCTCGCCTTCGGTGACGAGATGCTGCCCTTCTCCGTGGTCGCCTTCGTGATCTCCACCAGCCTCCACTTCAGCCTCGGCATCTGGCTGGTGAGCGGACAGCTGCACCCCAGGCAGCTGCTGCGCAATCCGGTCACTCTGGCCACCCTGGCCGGCATCCTCGCCTACGTCACCGACTGGCACATGCCGTCAATCCTGATGCCGGGACTGGAGATGCTCTCCCAGGTGGCGATCCCGTTGATGCTGGTGGCGCTGGGCGTGCGCTTGATTCATGTCGATCTGAGCCACTGGCGGGCGGGACTGCTCGGCGCCCTGCTCTGCCCGGCCACCGGCCTGGCGAGTGCCTGGCTGGCGATCCTCTGGCTGCAGCCTTCCGAGGCGATGCAGCGCATCCTGCTGCTGTTCTCCATCCTGCCGCCGGCGGTACTGAACTTCCTGCTCGCCGAGCGCTACCGCCAATCCCCCGCCGAGGTGGCCTCGATGGTGGCCTTCGGCAATCTCGGCAGCCTGGTGGTGATCCCCCTGGCCCTGGCCTTTCTGCTGTGATGGCACGGCGGGCTCTGGCCGGGTGGCTGCTGCTGGCCACCGTCGTCACCGCTGTGCTCCACACCTTCCTGCCGCCCTTTCCCAAAGGGGTGGCAGGTGCCCTGGCCTGGAGTGCCGGAGGGCTGCTCTGGCCCGACCTCCCCCGCCAGACCCGGCGCCAGGTGACGATTCTGCTGCTGATCGGCGCGGTCGGCATCGCCTGGGGGTTCAAGGGTGGGATTGCACCCGACTGGGGCATGATGCTGGCCGGCAACGCCCTGCTGCTGGCGATGCTGGCGGCCGTCAGCTTCCTGCGTCTGATCGCGCGTCCCGAAACCGAGGCGAACGAAACGTTGCCGCGCGGCCGTCGTGCGGTCTGGTCGACACTGCTGGGAGTTCACCTGTTCGGCGCGGTGATCAATCTCTCGTCAGTCTTCATCATGGGCGACCGGATCGGCCGCGAGGGGAGATTGAACCGGGCCCAGACCGTCGTCCTGACCCGCGGCTTCACCGCAGCCGCCTTCTGGTCCCCCTTCTTCGCCGCCATGGCCGCCGCCATGACCTACGCACCGGGAGCCAGCCTGCCGCAGCTCTGGCTCATGGGCATGCCGCTGGCGGCCATCGCCCTGCTGCTGACAGCTGGCTTCTGTCGTGAACACGACGCGTTCACGGGCTATCCCATGCATCTGTCGGCCCTGGCCTTGCCCGGGCTGCTGGCGCTGGCGGTACTGCTGCTGCACCAGTGGCACGGCGAGTGGCACATCCTCGGTATCATCAGCCTGCTGGCCCCGGCGCTGTCGGTGACGACCGTTGTGTTGCGCCGCCCTGCCCCGCTGCAGCGACTGAGGCAGCATGTGGAAGAGCGTCTGCCGGGGATGCAGAACGAGCTCAGCCTGTTTCTCGCCGCGGGTATCATGGCGGCGGGCCTGAATGCGGTGTTCGCCGGTTTCGGCGGCTGGCTGCCGTTCGACCGTTTCGGTGGGATCGAGGCCTCGCAGGTCCTGCTCTTCATGCTGGCGACCTCGATCCTGGGCGTACATCCGGTCATCAACATCGCCGCCCTCGGCACCCTGCTGGCCCCGCTCGAGCCGGATGGCACCCTGTTGGCGATGACCTTTCTCTCGGCCTGGGCCATCGGAGTGGCCTGCAGCCCCTTCTCGGGCATCAATTTAGCGATGCAGGGTCGCTATGGACAGGGTGGACTCGACAGTCTGCGATGGAACGGTCTCTACAGCCTGATCATGTTGGTGCTCTCCACCGCTGCCCTGAATCTATATGCCGAGTTCATTCCGACCTGAAGCGGTGAACACCACCACTAACGCCGCATGAACCATACTATCCATACGGAACAGCTCGACCACAGCACCGCCATGCCGTGACGTGGGCTTGCGCTGGGAGGATCCAGGCTCCGGCCATTGAGGGAGATCAGCAGACAGTCGCCCAACTTGGACTAGATTTCTATATAGAGAGGCGTCTGCAATTCACGCTCGGGTAGTGGTTCGATCTCCGACCGGACTCGCGGCCGCCCAGGTCTGTGAGAGGAGGTGCACAATGCAGGATTGTTTTGTCTTTACCGACGAACTCGGACCGTCCAAGATCATCCATGTGCACGAACCCTCGATCGGATTACGCGCGATCCTCGTGGTCGACAACGTGGCCAAAGGGCCGTCGATCGGCGGGGTCCGTATGGCACCGGATGTGAGCGTCGAGGAGTGCGCGCGTCTGGCACGCGCCATGACCTTCAAGAATGCTGCCTCGGGTTTGCCGCATGGCGGCGGCAAGGCCGTGCTCTACGGCGACCCGAAGATGCCGAAGGCGCAGAAGGAACGCCTGATCCGCGGCCTGGCACAGGCCCTTCGCTACGCGGAGGACTATATCTTTGCACCGGACATGGGCACCGATGAGGAGTGCATGGCCTGGGTCAAGGACGAGATCGGGCGCGTCGTGGCCCTGCCGCGCGAGCTGGGCGGCATCCCGTTGGACGAGATCGGCGCCACCGGCTTCGGGCTGGGCCATGTCGCCGACGTGGCGCAGGAATTCGCCAGCCTGAAACTCGAGGGTTCGCGCGTGGTGATCCAGGGCTTCGGTGCGGTCGGAACCCATGCGGCGCGCTTTCTGGTCACCCGCGGGGCCCGCCTGGTAGGGGTTGCCGACTCGCGCGGTACCCTGCACAACCCGGCCGGGCTGGATGTCGAGGCGCTGATCGCGCTGAAAAAAGGCGGGGCCAGCGTGGTCGACTACCCTGATGGCGAACGCTTGCCGCTGGATGCCGTGGTCGGCCTCGACTGCGACATCTGGATACCCGCAGCCCGGCCTGACGTGATCCATGCCGACAACGTGGATCAACTCAAGGCGCGACTGGTGATCGAAGGCGCCAACATCCCGATCACGCTGGAGGCCGAGCAGACACTGCATGAGCGCGGGGTGCTGTGCGTACCGGACTTTATCGCCAACGCCGGAGGGGTGATCTGCGCGGCGATGGAATACCAGGGCGCCACCGAATCGTCCGCCTTGCAGACCATCCAGGAAAAACTGCGGCGCAACACGCGACAGGTGCTGGAGGAGGCGCGCCAGCATAACGTTCTTCCGCGCCAGGCGGCTGTGGAGATGGCCGAGGTGCGGGTGCGCAAGGCCATGAGCATGCGCCGTTACAGCCTCTTCTCGACCGCGCCCGGTTGGGTCTGAGGAACCGACATGTTCAGGGTGCGATTCCATGGGCGCGGCGGTCAGGGCATGAAGACCGCCAGCCGCATCCTCGGCTCGGCGTTGTTCGCCGAGGGTTTCGAGGTTCAGGATGCGCCACGCTATGGCGCCGAGCGCCGTGGCGCGCCTATCTTCGCCTACGTTCGGGCAGACCAGGGTCCGATCAACGAACGCGGCATCATCCGCCGCCCCGACCTGGTGGTCGTTGCCGACGAGACGCTGGTGCCGGTACCGGCGGCCGGGGTGCTAGCCGGCATCGATGCGCACACCCTGTTGCTGATCCACAGCCGCGAGTCAGCCGACACCTGGCGTGAGCGGCTGAATACACCGGCCCAGGTGCTGATCCTACCGTTGAGCGAAGCGGTGGTGGAGCGTGCCGAAATGCCGTATGTCGGCGCCGCCTGCGCCGGTGCCGCGGCCGCGCTGCTGGGTGTGGTGTCGCAGGCATCGCTGACTCAGGCCCTGCACAGCGAGCTGGATGCGCTCGGCGAGGTGGTCGTGCAGCGCAATCTTGACAAGGCCCTGGACGCCTTCGCCGAATTGGCCGCCAGCGACGTCCGGGCCAGCGAAGGCACCGAACCGGACGCCGCCGACTATGCGTCGCCGGCCTGGATCGAACTGCCCTTCGAAACGGCCGGCGTCTCGGCACCGGTGATCCATGCCGGTCTGACGAGTCTGGCCTCCAGAACGGGCCTGTGGCGCACCCTGCGCCCGGTGATCGACTATACGCTGTGCAACCACTGCTGGTGGATCTGCAGCAGCCTGTGTCCGGACGGTGCGATCCGGGTCGAGGATGCCACGCCGGCCATCGACTACGACCACTGCAAGGGTTGCATGGTGTGCGTCGCGGTGTGTCCGCCCCATGCGATCACGGCACAGCCCGAGGCTGCCGCGGGCGAGAGGGAGACGCAATCATGAAACGCGTGCTGCTCACCGGCAACGGCGCCGCCGCCTGGGGCGCACGCCAGGCCAGGGTCGACTATGTGCCGGCGTTTCCGATCACGCCGCAGACCGAGATCATCGAATCGCTGGCCGGCTGGATCGACCGCGGCGAGATGCCGGGCCGGCTGGTCACGCTGGAATCCGAGCATTCGATGATCACCGCGGCCGGTGCGGCGGCGGCCACCGGGGTACGGGTGTTCAGCGCGACCTCCAGCCAGGGGCTGCTGTATGCGATGGAGATGCTCTATACGGTGGCCGGCTGGCGGGCGCCCTTCGTGCTGGTCAATGTCTCGCGCGGCCTGTCCGCGCCAATCACCCTCGAGCCCGATCACAACGATGTCATGGCGGCGCGTGACAGCGGCTTCCTGCAGATCCACTGTGCCGACTGCCAGGAGGTGCTGGACAGCGTACTGATCGCCTACCGGTTGGCCGAGGACCGCCGCGTGCGCCAGCCGGTGCTGGTCAACCTCGACGGTTTCTACCTGTCGTTCACGCGTGAGCCGGTCACGCTGCCGGATGCGGCGTCGGTCGACGCCTTCCTACCGCCGTTCGACGCCGAGGCCATCATGATGCGGGCCAGCGCACCGGAGAGCCAGGCGGTGGCGGTGCTCGGCGGCGGGCCCTACTCCTACTTCCGGTACGAGACCCATCTCGCGCTGCTCAACGGGCTTGCGGTGTATGACGAGATCGCCGCCGATTTCAACGCCCGTTTCGGCCGCGACTATCCGGCGGTCGAGGCCTACCGCTGCGACGACGCCGAGATCGTGCTGCTGATGATCGGCTCCTTCGCGACCAAGGCGCGCACCGCGGTGGACCGGCTGCGACAGGCCGGCAAACCGGTCGGCCTGCTGCGCCCACGGCTGCTGCGGCCGTTCCCTGCCGCGCTGCTGGCCGCACAGCTGAGCGGCCGACGTGGCGTCGCGGTGATCGATCAGAACATCTCGATGGGCAAGGGAGGAGTGCTGCATACCGAGCTCGCCTCGGCCCTCTACGGCGTTGCGGAGGCACCGCTTCTGATCAGCTTCATCGGTGGTCTCGGCGGACGCGACATTGCGCCCGAGGAGTTCTTCGAGATGGTGCGCGTGGTCGAGCAGGCCATAGACAGTGGCGAAGCACCGCCGCCGCGCCTGCTCTATACGCGGGAGGAACTGCGCGAGATGCGCAAGCTGCAGGCGGTGGCGCAGGTGGAGCGCAGCAACCTGGAGGAACCGCAATGAGCGATATCGAAACCCGTTTCCGGCGCATCAAGGATCTGCCGTCGACCCACCTGCTCGGCACCGGCACGCCGATGTGCGCCGGCTGCGGCGGTCTGCAGGCGCTGCATGATATCTACGACGTGCTCGGCGCGAAGACGGTGTTCATCAACGCGGCCGGCTGCATGACGCTGTTGTCGACCTATCCGTTCACGCCCTTCCGGGGCTCCTGGCTCTACACCGCCATGGCGTCGGCGCCGGCCGGCGCGCAGGGGGTGCGCGACGCCCTCGACATCCTGCTCGAGCAAGGCCGCATGCCGCCGGACGACGATCTGCGCGTGGTGGTGCTGACCGGGGACGGCGCGGCCTATGGCATGGGACTGTCGGCGACCTCCGGCGCGATCGAGCGCAACCTGGATTTCCTCTACATCGTTTACGACAACGAAGGCTACGGCAATACCGGCCAGCAATACTCGGGCGCGACTCCGTATGCCGCACGCACCGCGACCAGCGGCATCGGCTACCGTGGCGAGAAGAAGGACCTGTTCGAGATCTGGGTTGCGCACCGGCCGGCCTATGCGGCGACGGTGATCGGCGCCGAACCGCTCGACCTGGCGCGCAAGGTGGAAAAGGCGATGACGATCCGGGGGCCGAAGCTGATCCTGGCGCTGGCGCCCTGTCCCACCGGCTGGGATTACGATCCGAAGCTGACGGTCGACATAGGCCGACTGGCGGTGCGCAGCGGCATCTGGCCGCTGAAGGAGTATGTCGACGGCCAGGTGGTACACACCAAGACACCGCATCCGCGCAAGCCGGTCGAGGCCTACCTGCAGCTGCAGGGGCGCTTCGCCCACCTGTTCGCACCGCAGCGCGACGAGGCCACGCTGGCGGAGATACAGGCACGGGTCGACGCCTATTGGGCGAACCTTGAGCACTGATCAGCCAGCGGACGGACAGGGTGACGGGTGTGATGAACTGCGCCGGCTTTGGCCAGAGAGCACAAGCGTCAGGTGGAGGTGAACGATGCGGCAGCTGAGCGAAAGTTACTGTCACCGTGGCGGCGAGCCGCCACTGCTCGGCGCGACCATTCCCCGGCATTTCTCGCAGATCGTGGCCGCCTATGGCGATCGCGAGGCGGTCGTCTCGCTGCCGCAGGGACGGCGTCTGAACTATGCGGAACTGGCGTCGGAGGTGGATCGCGTGGCGGCCGGTTTGGTGGCGGTCGGCTACGGGCGCGGAGACCGGGTCGGGGTCTGGTCGACCAACAACATCGAGTGGCTGCTGCTGCAACTCGCGACCGCGCGCATCGGCGTGGTGCTGGTCAACATCAATCCGGCCTACCGGCCGCGCGAACTGGCCTATGCGCTGCAGCGCTCAGAGGTCCAGGGCCTGGTCCTGATTCCGCGCTTTCGCAGCAGCGACTATCTGGCGATGCTGTTGGAGCTGGTCCCGGAACTGGCGAACTGCGCGCCGGACGACCTGCACAGCGCGTCCTGTCCGCAGCTGCGCCGCGTCGTACTCTACGACCCGCAGGCACCCCAACGGACCACCTGCCCCCATCCCGGCATCCTGAACTGGCCGGCGTTGCTGGCGGCAGGCGAGGGGATCTCCGGTGCCGAACTGGACGCGCTCAGCGCGGCACTCGACCGTGACGACCCGATCAACATCCAATACACCTCCGGCACCACCGGCTTTCCCAAGGCGGTGGTGTTGTCCCACCACAACATCCTCAACAACGCCTGGTTCTCGGCCCGCGCCATGCACTTCGGCCCCGATGACCGGCTGGCGGTGCCGGTACCCTTCTATCACTGCTTCGGCATGGTGCTGGCCAATCTGCTGTGTCTGTCGGTCGGCGCCTGTCTGGTGCTGCCGTGCGAGCACTTCGACCCCCTGGCGGTGTTGCAGGCGATCGACCGGGAGCGTTGTACCGCCCTGCACGGGGTGCCGACGATGTTCATCGCCGAGCTGGAGCACCCGCGCTTCGCCGAGTTCGATCTGCGCAGTCTGCGCAGCGGCATCATGGCCGGCGCACCCTGTCCCGCGGCATTGATGCAGCGGGTGATGCACGATCTGCATTGCAGCGAGATTCTCATCGGTTACGGCGAGACCGAGGCCTCACCGCTGACCCACCTGACCCATGCCGAAGACAGCATCGAACGCCGCACCGAGACGGTCGGCACCAACCTGCCGCATCAGGAGGTCAAGGTGGTCGATCTGAAGAGAGGCTCGACCCTGCCGCTCGGCGAAATCGGCGAAGTCTGCTTCCGCGGCTACCACATCATGCGCGGCTACTACGGTGACGAGGAGGCGACCGCCAAGGCGATCGACAGCGCCGGCTGGCTGCATTCGGGCGACCTGGGGCAGATAGACGGCGACGGTTACCTGCGCATCACCGGACGTCTCAAGGAGATGGTCATCCGCGGTGGCGAGAATATCTACCCGGCCGAGATCGAGGCCTTCCTGTTCGGCCACCCGGCGGTCGCCCAGGTGGCCGTGTTCGGGATACCGGATGAGCTCTATGGCGAGGAACTGGTGGCCTGGATCCAGTTGCACGCCAGCATGCAGCTGGACGAAGCCGAGTTGCGCGACTATTGCCACGGGCAGATCGCGCACTACAAGATTCCAAAGACCATTCGTTTTGTCGACGAGTTTCCGATGACCGTGACCGGCAAACTGCAGAAGTTCCGCATGCGCGAACGCGAGCAGGAGATGCGCGAGTCGGTTTGACGAAGAGACGATAGGCAGAGTCTGCGCCCAGCATCGTCCACAGTGGCGCGCAAACATCTCAACGGTTTGAAGGAGGGAGAAATGAGTCAGCGTCATCAACAATTAGCGGACAATGTGGTAGCCGCGTTTCGCGCCAAGCTCAACGATGAGGAGCAGCGGCACATTGGCGAGGCGGCGTTCCAGTATTTGCACAGTTTGGTCCTGGAAGCACTTTCACTCGAACTGGATCATGTATCCGGGCAGATGGAGGCGCTGCTGCAGACCCTGCGTGCCGAGACCGACAAGCCGTCACTCGAACTTTGAGCGGCCTGACAGTGCGGTTGTACCCGACCAGTCATACAGAGTCGCCTGAACCCGAGGACAAGTCGGGCGGTGGCGGCCGCCATCGGCCGGGGTTCATCGCAAGATGAAACCCGCCCCGCGCAGCGCCTGGCAGATCTCCTCCACATGCTCGAGGCCGTGGGTCTCCAGCAGGAGTTCGAGTTCACTCTCCTGCAACTTGACCTCGTTTACAGAGCGGTTCTGGAAGATCTGCAGGATGCCGGCATGCTGTTGCGCCACCAGGCTGGCGACCTGGGCGATGCTGCGGGGCCGGTCGGGCACGATCACTTTGAGGCGCGCCAAGCGCCCGTCGGACTCCATGCCGCGTTGCAGGATCCTCGAGAGCAGGGAGAGGTCGATGTTACCGCCGCTGATCACCACCACGATTTTCAAACCGGCGATCTGTTTGATGCGTTGGCTGTAGAGCGCGGCGAAACCGGTCGCTCCGGCGCCCTCCACCAGGGTCTTCTCCCGCTCCAGCAGCAGCATGATCGCAGTGGCGATCTGCTCTTCGCTGACGGTGACGATATCGGTCACATAGCGGTCGACAATCGGCAGGGTATGCTGTCCTACCCTGGCCACGGCAATACCGTCGGCCAGCGTGTAGGCCCCTTGCAACGGCTGCACGGAACCGGCGGTAATGCTTTGTTGCATGGCCGGCATGCGCGCCGCCTCCACGCCGATCATGCGCACCTCAGGACGCCGCTCCTTGATCGCGGTGGCGATGCCGGAGATCAGCCCGCCGCCGCCGATCGGCACCACCACCAGATCCAGATCGGGTACCTGCTCCAGCAGCTCCAGGCCGATGGTGCCCTGCCCGGCGATGATCTGCGGATCGTCGAAGGCGTGGATGAAGGTACGACCTTCGCTGGCCTGCAGCTCGAGGGCCTTTTCGTAGGCTTCGTCATAGCCGCTGCCGTGGAGCACGATCTCTGCGCCAAACTCCCGCGTGCCACGGATTTTCGCCAGCGGCGTGGTTTCGGGCATGACGATGAGGGCGGGGATATGGCAGAGACTGGCGGCATGGGCCACACCCTGGGCGTGGTTACCCGCGGAAGCGGTGATCACCCCGCTCCGGCGTTGCTCGTCGCTGAGCTGCAGGATCTTGTTCAAGGAGCCTCGCTCCTTGAAGGAGCCGGTCATTTGCAGGTTCTCGAGTTTCAGAAAGACCTCGCAGCCGATCAGCCTGCTGAGGTGCTCGGCGCGGGTGCAGGGAGTGACGACGATGGAATCGCCGATGCGCTCGCGTGCGCTTTCGATATCAGCCAATGTTACCAATGCACTGCCCTCGCAGGGTCCCTTCATCGGATGCTCTGTCTCGGCAGTATAGAACGCCGCCGCATCCAATCGAAACGCTATCGCATCTCCTTCTGCATCTGCCGTCGTACTTGTCACCGCGGCACCGGCAAACTGTCCAGCGCCCGTCCTGAGTTGACCGCCGACGCACCAGTTGCCGGCAGGGGGGTTACTCGCGGGATGCACACAAGCGGGTAATTCGGGGTTCGGTTCAGGCCGCGCCTGAGCGCTTGGAGCGTCTTTCCCCGGGTTAAGAGTACTCCACCAGGTAGATGGCGACACCGAGGACGATAAGGGCGATCTCTACAAGGGTGATCCACCAGAACATGTAAGTGAGGCGACGCCCGGTGGGTTTCAGAGGTTTCCAGATCCTGTCCATGTACCAGCGCCAGGGTACAAGCCAGCGCCACTGTTTCCACGTGACCAGATACTTCTGCAGATCGCCCGCCCAGGTTGTCAGGCTGCGATCGACTTCGTGCTGACAGGCCTCCAGTTCATCCTGATACAACGGTGTGTACTTATCCAGGATTGTCAGTTTGGCACCAAACTCCGAGGGTTCGACCTTGAATCGCGTGGCGTGTTTGAGGTCGCTCTCAAAGGACACCGTGAGGCCGTCTTCCTGGTTTCCACGCGCAGCATCAGATCGAACAGAAAGGGCGGTTCCTGGCTGGAGTTTTTGCCGGAAAAACGGATCAGGCCATCGGCTCGCGTCTCCCAGGCGGTGAATTCCAGATAAGGATTGATGCGAAACAGACGTTCCACATCCTGCTGACAGAATCGGATCAGATCGTGCGGACTCAAGGGTACATTGATGACCGCCCATGCGGCGTCCTCTCTCCCTTCTCGGGTGCGATGGCGGGGTTCAGTTCAGCGATGGCGGTTTCATGCATGGGGATAGGGGACGATCAATAAGGGTGAAGTCAGACCTTTTGCCGCAATGCGAATACACTGACAACGGTTTAATCAAGGCAAAACAGGGAACTGATGAAGTGGATTCCCGGGAAGGCGGCCTGGTGATCTTAGGAGTGTCAACGGGTACCGATGCACCCTGAATAGAAATTGAGTACAGAGGCGCCGGGATGACTCACTGTCTATAAAGTAAGTCTTTGTTTTTTATGGCGTCCCCAAGGGGAGTCGAACCCCTGTTACCGGCGTGAAAGGCCAGTGTCCTAGGCCTCTAGACGATGGGGACAGGTTCCTTCGCAGTGGCTGGAACATCCGAACGCGTCTGCAAAGCGAGGGCGAAATCTAATGGGTTTTATGCCAAGTGTCAAGGTCTACCCAGGCTCACGGCGTGCTCGACAAGCGGCGGCGCAGACGCCCCGGCCCAGCGATTGCTGGTTGTCATTGTTCGGCTGAGTGGTGGCGTCGAACAATAGTGGCGGTATCACTTCAGGATGGAGCAGCCCATCATGCGAAAGCGTTTCAGCGATCTGGTCGACGAACATATCCCCCTGATCGAGGAAGTCTTCCCCTGGGATCTAGCGGAGGAGATGGCACAGAACCCGCGACTCCTGCTGGTGGATATCCGCTGTCCGGACGAGTGCCGGCTGCTTCGCATTACCGGCTCGATCGCAGTCCCCCGGGGTATTCTGGAGAGCGCTTGCGACTACGGCTATGACGAGACCGTGCCCGAGCTGGTAGAGGCTCGCGATAGACGAGTGGTTGTCGTGTGCCGTTCAGGCAACCGAAGTGTGCTCGCCGCCTACACCTTGAAGGTCATGGGTTTTCCGCACGTCGCCTCACTCAAGACCGGTCTCAAGGGCTGGAACGATTACGATCTGCCCTTGGTGGACGCCGAGGGACACAAACTCGATCCCGACGACGCCGAGCGACTGCTGAATCCACCGATCGCTGCTGAAAAACTTGGACCGGGAGTGGCCTAGTGGAGCAAACTTTTCGCACAGTCCTCTCGGTTCAGTTCTGGAACAGAGGTATGAGTGCCGCCAGCTCGTGCTTGTGCTCCGCATGATTGGGCACCCCGATTAAATACCCCTGCAGGAAATCGCATCCCAAAGACTGCAGGAACGCCAGCTGGGACTCGCTTTCGACACCCTCGGCGATCACTTTGATATCGAAGGCGTGCGCCAGCTCGATCATCGCACGCACTAGGCTGGCATCATTGCTGTCGGTATCGGAATTGCGAATGAACTCCCTGTCTATCTTCAGAAAATCGAAGGGGAACTGGCGCAGATGGCTGAGCGATGACTGGCCGGTGCCGAAATCGTCCAATGCGATGCGGGCACCCAGGGTTTTGGCCTGCTGCAGAAACACCTCCGCCTCGACCAGATCCTGCATCAGGATATCCTCGGTAATCTCCAAGATCAGACTATTGGGCAGAAAATCACCGGCAATCAACCTCTCCAGTATCCGTTTGCGGAAACCGATATCGTTGAGCAACCGGACCGACAGATTGATTGCAATGCCGACGCTTGCGTCGTGGCGTCGATGCTGCTCTTTTTGAAAAGCGACGGCCTGCTCCAACAGGGGTTCGATCACCGTGGTGATCACCCCGGTCTGGTCCATCACGGAGAGGAACTCATCGGGATAGAGGATCCCCTTGCTGGGATGATTCCAGCGCATCAAGGCCTCGAAACAGAACAACTCGCCGTCGGGCGCGCTGACGATTGGCTGAAAGTGGAAGCTGAACTCTTTTCGTTCGGCGGCCTGACGCACCTGATTTTCAAGGCGCAGCGCCTCTGTCGCGCGGGAGGTCAGCTCGCCGCTGAAGAAGCGATAGGCGGCCCGACCCTGGCGCTTGGCCTCGTACATGGCGGCATCCGCATCCCTGATCAGGTACTCGGCTGAGATGTCGTCGTGAGGCGCCGTGGCGATGCCGATGGAGACAGAGACTTGCAGCTGTTGTCCCTCCAGCACCATCGGCTGCTCGACCACCTCCAGAATCTTCTGCGCCAGCACCGACATGTCTTCCCGCCGCGTGATACCTTCGACAAGAATCGCAAACTCGTCGCCCCCCAACCGCGCCACGGTATCGGAGTTGCGCACCAGCGAGACCAGCCGGTCGGCGACGGTGCGCAGCATTTCATCACCCACCAGATGGCCGAGACTGTCGTTGACATGCTTGAACTGATCCAGATCGAGAAACATCAGACCCACCTGTGATTCGCCTCGCAGGGCAATGGCCAAGGCGTGTTCCAGACGGTCTCTGAAGAGGGCTCGATTGGGCAGTTGAGTCAGCACATCGTGGTGCGCGATATGGTTGAGGTAGCGCTGTCTCTGATGCACCTGACGACGCATCTCACTGAAGGCCTCGACCAGATCCCGGGTCTCCTTCAAGTGTACCGGGGGCGGAGCCACATCGGTGGCTCCTCTCGCCTCCTCCTTGAGTGCGAGTGCGGTCTGCGCTATCGGCTTGAGCAGGTTGCGGTTGATATAGAGATAGGCCGCCAGAATCATCAGCATGCCCATCAGGGCGATCGCGAGTATCGACTCCGACAGTTTTCTCGCTGTCAGCGTGAGGTTGGTGATATCGGAAGCGGAATCCCTATCCAGCCGCAGGTTGATGAGTGCGAGACGGTCCCGCATGCTGGAGAGTATCGGCGAAATGCTTTCCCGCATCAGTTGCAGATCGCGTCGCCAGATCGCATTATCCATGGCCAGAAAGACCTGACTGCTGGCACTCATCCAGCGCTCATGCAGGGCATCAAGACCATCCATCCGCTCGTCGGTATTCAGACCGAGCCCCACCTCATTGGTGATCCTGCGCAGGTTGGCGATATGTTCGCCAACCCGTTTGGCGAAATAATCGATACTGGCAGCATAGTCCGGACTGTCGCCCTCCCTGTTACCGGCGAAGACGCCGAAGCGATAGGCAATGAAATGGTGCATCTCCTCCACCATACCGAACCAGCCCCTTCTCAGATTGGCGATCTCTTCGACCACGGCCAGCCGCTGTTCCGCGGTGAGCCCGGTTTCCGCCTCCTGCAACAGATTCTGCAGCTCACCCAGCATGACCATGTTGGTGGGATACATCTCGTTCTGTAGCAGACGGATAGCGGGGAACCAACGATCGACATCCTGGCGCACTTCCAGCAGAAGCGCCACTTCATCACCCAGTTTGGCGCTGTCTGTAAGCAAACCGTCGGTTAGGTCACCGGCACCGGCTCCGAGAAAACCGGCCAGTAGCCGTAAGCGTTCCTCCAACTGCCGATAGGTTTGATTTGCCGCAGCCACGTCGTCGGGAAGGGGCTCGATGACGATACGCTGGAGATGATTTTCCAACAGATTGAGCAGACTTTGCGCGTCAACCAGCATGCCGGCGGTCTTGGAGCGCTGAGAAATAGCCGATATCTGGGATTCGGTGGTACGACTGAAACGACTCCAGCTCAAGGTAGCAATGAGCAGCAGAGCGAGGCAGGCCAGCAGAGAAATATAGGCATAACGCCCCCGGTAGGAGCCCAGTCCGGGAACCATTGCCTTGAAGATTCTGAATAGAAATCGCTCTTTCGGTTGCACGGAGTGGCCATGTACAGGGCTTTGAGAAGTTCCGCTCGCTGGTGTCCCGCCCCAGAACGACTCAGTTTGATTGGCACTTGATCAGGAATGGCAAAGCTCAGCGGAAATCATTCAAATCAACCGCAGGAGCATACAGCCATCTGCTCGGACCATGACAAGTGGTGCAAAATCTGGGGGATGGACGCCAGTTTAGGAGTATACGGAAAGAAACTCTCAGCGAATTGATCCCGGGCAAAGATTTTATACTTTTTGCGGGAAATCGGAATAGTACAACAAGCCGGTACGCAGGTGTACCGCTAGCGCCCCACAGGTAGCGTATCAGACTCTGCTACCACCCCGAATCAGTTCATTTCCTTGCATCGGACCAAGGTTGACCAACTGTCATCCTGCAGGAACAACAATGTGTTTTGATTGATGACCTTGTAGTGGGGATCGTCGAGGATAGGGGTGTTTGGGCGATACTCGCCACGGTCGAGGCACCCTCCCGGACCGCAGAATGAGACATAGTAAAGCCCCGATGAGATCGGTCCGATGGCCAAACCCCAGGGGGGTTCGCAAGTCCCCTCTTTCCAGAGCCCGGCCAGTGGGTGATCGGGTGTGGGTACCGCCAGCTCTTCGATATGCCAATGGGGATCGTGGCTGATTGAGGCGTAGGCCATCAGGAGGAAAAGTGAGGCCAGCAGCGTTACGAGTCCGTATGAGGTGACCTTGGAGAATACTTTCATGAAAATACGCGTCCCTGCATCGCTTTCATCAGTAAACCTATCGGCGGATGCTGAATTCTCTTCCAGCAACACCGATAGGCCAATTATATACCGGCATCTATCAGTGACGTAAACCATGAAATTCAGTGCGGTATCTCACCACACCCTGGGGATATCCGAGCCGGCCAGGCCCATTCGCCATGCGATCGTTATCCAAGATGTTGATACGGCACAAAAAAAGGGGCTCAAGGCCCCTTTTGTTAGCAACTGCCGGTCAGGCTTCAGGCTTCGTCGACCGCCTTCATGCTGAGGCGAATTCGACCCTGCTTGTCGACCTCGAGTACCTTGACCTTGACGGTATCACCCTCGGCAAGTTTGTCGCTGACCTTCTCGACCCGCTCGTTGGAGATCTGGGAGATATGCACCAGACCGTCCTTGCCGGGCAGGATGGTGACGAAGGCACCGAAATCCATCAGCTTGGCCACCTTGCCTTGGTAGATGGTGCCGACTTCCACGTCGGCGGTGATCAGTTCGACCCGTTTGCGGGCCTCTTCACCGGCCGACTTGTCGACGGAGAAGATCTTCACCACGCCATCGTCGGTGATATCGACGGTGGCACCGGTCTCCTCGGTGATACCGCGGATGGTGACGCCGCCCTTGCCGATTACGTCGCGGATCTTGTCGGGATTGATCTTGAACTCGATGATACGCGGCGCATGCTCGGACATCTGCTCGCGATGGCTGTCGATCACCTTGTTCATCTCGACGAGGATGTGCAGACGACCCTCTTTGGCCTGATCCAGGGCGATCTCCATGATCTCCTTGGTGATGCCGTTGATCTTGATGTCCATCTGCAGGGCGTTGATGCCATCGGCGGTGCCGGCCACCTTGAAGTCCATGTCGCCGAGATGATCCTCGTCACCCATGATGTCGGTGAGCACGGCGAACTTGTCGCCCTCCTTGATCAGGCCCATGGCCACACCCGCCACCGGCGCCTTGATCGGCACACCGGCGTCCATCAGCGCCAGGCTGGTACCGCAGACGGAAGCCATGGAGGAGGAGCCGTTGGATTCGGTGATCTCGGAGACCACACGGATCGCGTAGGGGAATTCGCCAATGGTCGGCATGCAGGCCAGCACACCACGCTTGGCCAGACGTCCGTGGCCGATCTCGCGACGCTTGGGGCTACCCACACGACCGGTCTCACCCACGCAGAAGGGGGGGAAGTTGTAGTGCAGCATGAAGTGCTCGCGGCGCGAGCCCTCCAGGGCATCGATGATCTGGGAATCACGCTCGGTGCCCAGGGTGGTGACCACCAGGGCCTGGGTTTCGCCGCGGGTGAACAGGGCGGAGCCGTGGGTGCGCGGCAGCACGCCGGTACGTACGTTGATCGGGCGAACGGTGCGGGTGTCGCGGCCGTCGATGCGGGGCTCGCCCTTGAGGATGCGTCCACGCACGGTGCGCTTCTTCAGCTTCTCGATAGCGCCCTTGACCTCATCAGCGCTCCAGCGGGGTTCACTGCCCTCCTCGGCGGCGCAGAGCTTCTCGATGGTGGCGGCCACCACCGCGTCGATGGCGGCATAGCGTTCCAGCTTGTCGGCGACGGTGTAGGCGTCGCCGATGCCCTGGGCAGCCTCAGCCTCTACGGCAGCGGTCAGCTCGGCATCCTCTACCGGCGCCTCGAAGGCGGCGGCGGGCTTGCTGACCTCTGCGGCCAGCTCCTTGATGGCCTGGATCGGAGCCTGCAACTGCTCGTGGCCGAAAAGCACCGCACCCAGCATGACCTCTTCGGAGAGCTGGTTGGCTTCGGATTCCACCATCAGCACCGCCTCTTCGGTACCGGCGACAATCAGATCCAGATCGGAATCGGGATTGAGACCGGTGCTGGCGGCATTCAGGATGTACTCGCCGTCCTTGTAGCCGACGCGGGCGGCACCGACCGGACCCTGAAAGGGCAGACCGGAGATGGCCAACGCGGCGGAGGTACCGATCAGCGAAGGAATCTCCGGATCGACCGCCGGGTTCAGGGACATCACCGTGATGATGACCTGAACTTCACTGGTAAACCCCTTGGGGAAGAGTGGACGGATGGGGCGGTCGATCAGGCGTGCGGTGAGGATCTCCTTCTCGCTGGGACGACCCTCGCGGCGAAAAAAGCCGCCGGGGATCATGCCGGCGGCGTAGGTCTTCTCCTGGTAGTCGACAGTCAGTGGGAAGAAATCCCGCTCGATGCTGCTCTTGGCCTCGACCACGGTCACCTGGACCACGGTGTCGTCCATGTTGACCATCACGGCGCCATCCGCCTGCCTTGCTATTTCACCGGTTTCGATGGAGACCCTGTGGTCCCCCCATTGAAATTCTTTCTTTATCAAAGTCACTGTTAAATCCTTCGGATCTGTGGTTTGGCGGAACGGCTTACCGACGCAGGCCGAGGCGGGCGATGAGATCGCGATAGCGCTGCTGATCCTTGGCTTTCAGATAGTCGAGCAGTTTGCGGCGGGAGTTGACCAGACGTACCAGGCCCTGGCGGGAATGGTGATCCTGTTTGTGCTCCTTGAAGTGCTCGGTCAGCTGGGTGATGCGGCTGGTCATCAGGGCCACCTGCACCTCGGGGGAACCGGTGTCGCCAGGCGCGCGCTGGTACTCTTCAACGATGGCTTTCTTGTCGGTTGCACTCATTGTCATGACGTTCTCCTGTGGGTTGCGTCGTTTACGAAGGTCACTTTACAGGCCGACCCGACAATGAGTTCAGGCCGACCGGACCGGTAAAAAATTCGTTCGCTTCCGGGACCTTCCCGAAAGACCGCGTAGTATGCGCGTTATGGGCTCCAACGGCAAGTTTCAATCGCCGTTTCAGCCCTGGAATCCATCAGTAATTCAATTTGTTACCTGCATTAGGCGTTTCGGCGCCACACGCCCGTCATCGAGGATCTGGCCGACGCCGAGAAAATCGGTCTGGTTGGCGTAGAGTCGCACCCAGCCACTGGTGGGGGCGTTGGGCACCAGAATCGGCTGGCCCTGCTGCATGTAGAAGGCGGCATCGGGGGTGAGTTTCAACTCCGGCCACTCGGCCAGAGCACTCTCCAGCGGTAGCAGCCAGTCGTCCATTTCCTGGAACCGCTTGTCGGCGAAGGCCGATTGCACCTGTTCCAGGGTCACCATGGACTGATCGTCGTAGGGTCCCACGCCGGTGCGCCGCAGGCCCACCACATGGGCACCACATCCCAGCCGCTTGCCGATGTCCTCGGCCAGGGTGCGCACGTAGGTGCCCTTGGAGCAGTGCACATCGACCTCGAATTCCGGCAGTGTGAAACTCAGCAGCTCGAGGGCATGAATGTGGATGGTGCGCGGCTCCCGCTCCACCTCGACACCCTGGCGCGCCAGCTTGTAGAGCCGCTCACCCTGATGTTTGATCGCCGAATACATGGGCGGCAGCTGCTGTTGCTCGCCGAGAAATTCACCCAGCACGGCGCGAACGTCGTCCTCGCAGACCCCGCTGGGATCGGCGGTCTCCACCACCTCGCCTTCGGCGTCGGCGGTGGTAGTGGTCTCGCCCAGCTTGACCCGCACCCGGTAGTGCTTGTCGGCATCGAGCAGAAAGGCGGACAGCTTGGTCGCCTCACCGAAGCAGATCGGCAGCAGACCGGTCGCCAGCGGATCGAGGCTGCCGGTATGTCCCGCCTTGGCCGCCTTGAAGAGGAATTTCACCTCCTGCAGCGCCTTGTTGGAGGTCATACCGATTGGCTTGTCGAGCAGCAATACCCCGCTGATATTGCGCCCTCTGTTGCGACGACGTCCCATGAATAATCTCTATGAAATGATTTTGAAATCGTGTGTCTGTGGTAAACGGTGCGGCAAGCCGCACCCTACGCTCTGTTCGAATGTGGGATGCGTTTCGCCGTACCGAATCTCTGTCTCTGCCCGCTATTCGTTCTCGTGCTCACCCACCGCCCGCTCGATCAGGGCGGAGAGATGCTCGCCCTCTTCCACCGAGGTGTCGTAGACGAAGATCAGCTTCGGCACGGTGCGCAGCACCATGCGTCGGCCCAGCAACCAGCGCAGATGGCCGGCCACCTCATTGAGATGAGCGGCGATCTCCTTGTGAGACAGTTGTGCCGCCATGGCGGTGAAGAAGACCTTGGCCTGGGAGAAGTCCCTTACCACGCGGACCTCCTGCAGGGTGATCATGCCGAGTGTCTTGTCCTTGATCTCCTCGCGGATCAGCTCCGCGAGCTCCCGCTGCATCTCGGCGCCGACCCGGTCGGTTCGTTTGAAATCACGTGACATGGAGAGCGCTTACTCGACCACGCGGGCGACTTCGGAACGTTCGAAGACCTCGATCTGATCGCCCGGCTGCACATCGTTGTAGTTCTTCACGCCGATACCGCACTCGGTGCCGTTCTTGACCTCGTTGACGTCGTCCTTGAAACGGCGCAGGGATTCCAGAACACCCTCGTAGATGACCACGTTGTCGCGCAGCACGCGGATCGGGTTGTTGCGCTTGACGGTACCCTCGACCACCATGCAGCCGGCGATGGCGCCCAGCTTGGAGTTACGGAACACGTCGCGCACCTCGGCCAGGCCGATGATCTCCTCGCGAATCTCGGGTGACAGCATGCCGGAGATGGCCTTCTTCACGTCGTCGATGACTTCGTAGATGATGCTGTAGTAGCGCATATCGAGACCCTGCTCCTCCACCACCCGGCGGGCGCCCGCGTCGGCACGCACGTTGAAGCCGATGATGATGGCGTTGGAGGTCACCGCCAGATTGGCGTCGGACTCGTTGATACCGCCGACGCCGGAGGCCACCACCCGCACCTTCACCTCGTCGGTGGAGGTCTTGACCAGTGATTCCTTGAGCGCCTCGACGGAGCCCTGCACGTCGGCCTTGACGATGATGTTGAGGTTCTGCACCTCGCCCTCGGTCATCTGGGTGAACATCTCGTCCAGCTTGGCCGCCTTCTGCGCCGCCAGGCGAGTGTCGCGCTGCTTGTCACGGCGCAGCTCGGCGATCTCCCGGGCACGCCGCTCGTCGCTCACCGCACGCACGTCGTCACCCGCCTCCGGTGTGCCGGAGAGGCCCAGCACCACCACCGGAATGGAGGGTCCGGCGCTCTTGATGGAGTGGCCGTTCTCGTCGAACATGGCGCGCACGCGACCGTACTCCTGGCCGGAAACGATCATGTCGCCCCGATTCAGGGTACCCGACTGCACCAGCACGGTGGCCACGGGACCGCGTCCCTTGTCGAGCGAGGACTCCACGATGGAACCGGTGGCCGGTCCCTTCTCGACCGCCTTCAGCTCCAGCACCTCGGCCTGCAGCAGGATGGCGTCGAGCAACTCGTCGATGCCCTCGCCAGTCTTGGCGGAGACGCGTACGAACATGGTGTCGCCGCCCCAATCCTCGGGGATGACCTCCTCCTGGGAGAGCTCCTGGATCACCCGGTCGGGGTTGGCGTCCTCCTTGTCGATCTTGTTGATGGCCACGATCAGCGGCACCCCGGCCGCCTTGGCGTGCTGGATCGCCTCCTTGGTCTGCGGCATGACGCCGTCATCGGCGGCCACCACCAGGATGACGATATCGGTCACCTTGGCACCGCGGGCACGCATGGCCGTGAAGGCGGCGTGGCCCGGGGTATCGAGAAAGGAGACCGTACCCTTGTCGGTATCCACGTGATAGGCGCCGATATGCTGGGTGATGCCGCCCGCCTCGCCGGCCGCCACGCGGCTGGCCCGGATATGATCGAGCAGGGAAGTCTTGCCGTGGTCGACATGACCCATGATCGTGACCACCGGCGGACGTGATACCTGCTCGCCTTCGGCCTGGGCCTGGTCTTCGCTGCTGAGCAGATCCGCCTCGACGTCCTCCTCGCGCTGTTCGACCGGGATATGGCCCATCTCCTCGACCACCAGTACCGCGGTATCGCGATCCAGCATCTGGTTGATGGTCACCATCACGCCCATCTTCATCAGCACCTTGATCACCTCGGCGGCCTTGATGCTCATGCGCTGTGCCAGATCGGCCACGGTAATGCTCTCGGGCACCTTCACCTCATGCACCACCGGCGCGGTCGGCTTCTGGAATCCATGCTGGGTCTCGGCTGCCGGCGCTGCTGCAGGTCTGCGCTTGGAGGGCTTTTTCTTACGCTTGCCGCGCAACTCCTCAGAGACATGCAGTTCTTTGCGTTCGAAGCGCTCTTCGCCCTCGAATTCCTTCTCCTCGCGCTTCTCCTTGCGGCCTTTGCGATGACGGCCAGCCTCAGTCTTCGGAGCAGGTTTTTCAGCCGCGGCCTCTTGCGGCTTCTCGGTCACGGTAGCCGCCTCTTCCACCAGGCGTTTGGCCTCTTCCTCGGCCTTGCGCTTGGCCTCTTCCTCGGCCTTGCGTTTGGCCTCTTCCTCTTCCGCTCGCTTGGCCGCCTCGGCCGCCTTGCGCGCCTCGACCTCGGCCTCGAAAGCCGCCTTCTGCTTGGCTTGCTCCTCAAGCGCCTTGCGCGCCTCTTCGGCCTCTTTGGTACGACCCTCGTCGCTCTCGACCGCGCCACGCTTCACGTAAGTGCGTTTCTTGCGGACCTCAACACTGACCGTCTTCGCTGCAGCGGGCGCCGAACGGCTGAGCGTGCCGCGTCCGCCAGCGCTGGGCTGGCGTAGCTCGCTGACCGTCTTGCGTCGCAGCGTCACCTTGCTTGGCGCGGAGATACCGGCAGTCTTCTTCTTGCCGTGACTCTCGCGCAGATGCTGCAGCAGCTTGCTCTTCTCTTCGTCGGAGATGGTGTCCTCGGGGTCTCTGGCCTGGATCCCGGCATCAGCCAACTGTTCCATCAACCGATCGGCAGGAATGCCTACGACTTTTGCAAGTTGCGCTACCGTTACTTCACTCATACATCAGGCCTCTCGAGTTTGCCTTATCCACCGTATCTCTCTCAGTGCCGACACCACTGCCGGCCCATCCCCTGCAAAGCGTCCTACTCCGCCTCTTCGAACCAGGGCGCACGGGCAGTCATAATCAGCTGACCGGCACGCTCCTCGTCCATGCCATCGATCTCCATCAGGTCGTCGATGGACTGCTCGGCGAGATCCTCCATGGTCACCACCCCCTTGCCGGCCAGGGTGAAGGCGAGACGCTCGTCCATACCTTCCATGTTGAGCAGGTCCTCGGCCGGTTCGCGGAAGGCCTCCTCGTTGGCGATGGCTCGCGTGAGCAGGAAGTCTTTGGCCCGGTTACGCAGCTCGTTGACCAGGTCCTCGTCGAATTCCTCGATCGTCATCAGCTCTTCGAGCGGCACGTAGGCCACCTCATCCACCGTGGTGAAGCCCTCCTGTACCAGAATGGCCGCCACGTCCTCGTCCACATCCAACTGCTCCATGAAAGATTCCATGAAGCTACGGGCCTCAGCCTCGTTCTTCTCCGCCGCCTGGGCCTCGTCCATCACGTTCAGTTCCCAGCCGGTCAGTTGACTGGCCAGACGCACGTTCTGACCACCACGGCCGATGGCCTGGGAGAGATTCTCCTCGCTCACCGCCACGTCCATGGCGTGGGTGTCCTCATCAACCACGATGGAGACCACGTCAGCCGGCGACATGGCGTTGATCACGTACTGGGCCGGATTCTCGTTCCACAGAATGATGTCGACCCGCTCGCCGTTGAGCTCGTTGGAGACCGCCTGTACACGGGAACCGCGCATGCCGACGCAGGCACCGACCGGATCGATGCGCTGGTCCAGCGCCTTGACCGCGATCTTCGCGCGCAGACCGGGATCGCGGGCCGCGCCGCGGATATCGATCAGGCCCTCGCCCACTTCCGGCACCTCCAGCTTGAACAGCTCGATCAGCAGTTCCGGCAGGGTGCGGCTGATGAACAGCTGAGGGCCGCGCGGTTCCGAACGTACCTCGTAGAGGTAGCCGCGCAGCCGGTCGCCGACGCGTACCGACTCCTTTGGAATCATGTGTTCGCGACCGATAAAGCCTTCGGCATTACCGCCCAGGTCAAGAAAAATGTTGCCGCGGTCAATGCGTTTGACCACGCCGGTGACCAGCTCGCCCTCGCGGCCACGAAAGGCTTCCACCACCTTGGCCCGCTCCGCCTCGCGCACCTTCTGCACGATGACCTGTTTGGCGGCCTGGGCGGCGATACGCCCGAACTCGATCGACTCGATGGGCTCCTCGACGAAGTCGCCGACCTGAATATCGGGATTTTCCTCCCGCGCCGCCTCCAGGGTGATCTGGCGCAGGGCCGCATCGGGTTCATCCTCGGCATAGGCCTCGACCACCTCCCAACGCCGGAAGGTATCATAGTCGCCGGTGGCGCGATCGATGGCGACCCGCACCAGGATGTCATCTCCATGACGCTTACGAGTGGCGGACGCCAGCGCAGCCTCGATCGCCTCGAAAATGATCGACTTCTCGACGTCTTTCTCGTTGGAAACCGCATCTACGACCAGCAGTATCTCTTTACTCATCAGTTGCTTCCCAATTCAAAATTCAGGTACCACCCTTGCCGAAT
This sequence comes from Candidatus Thiodiazotropha sp., assembly GCA_037384425.1. Lineage (GTDB taxonomy): Bacteria > Pseudomonadota > Gammaproteobacteria > Chromatiales > Chromatiaceae > Thiodiazotropha. Next base: position 201,316 of record JARROA010000003.1, read on the forward strand.
CGATCTCCTCGAAGGGGATTCGGTAGCAGGTCCCATCTTCTTCAATCAAAACCTGATTCTCTTCCACACCGTCCAGTTTCCCGGTAAAGCGGTGACGATTCTCGATCTTGTTCCGGGTCTTGATCCTGACCCGGCTGCCCTTGAAGCGCTCGAAGTGCGCCAGTTCGAACAGTGGCCGGTCCAGTCCCGGGGAGGAGACCTCAAGTCGATAGTTCTCCTTGATGGGATCCTCGACATCGAGCACGCCACTCACCTGATGACTCACGTCCACACAGTCATCCAGAGTGATGCCATCCTCGTGATCGATATAGATCCGCAACACGGCAGCGCCCTTGCCCTGCCCGACAAACTCCACACCGACCAGCTCATAGCCCAGAAGCTCAACCTCCTGCCTGACCAGCGACTTCAGTTTTTCCGGTGCAGAGCGCATACATTCACCCAATAAAAAATGGGCACATGGCCCATCCTGTGTCTTCGTTGTCTGCCCCTTAACTGCCCGGCGGCATGGGCCACCAGCCACATCAAACGACAAATAGGGGCTGATTACGAAAACAAAAAAACCCCGCTAACGGGGTTTTATTATAATTCGGCGCGGGAGATGGGGGCCGACTTGCCGGACGAACTCTCAACCGCGAACGGCGCGAAGAATAGCACAAGCATTATGCTATAGCAATTGGCGGCCGCTATCGGAGTGTCATATCGGCTCAGGATTCGGAGAGCTCCAGCCACCCCCCCACGGCCTGAAGCGGGCTTGGATCGTCCCCTCTGCTGAGCCAGGCCACAACGGCGTAGCGTGCCTGGGGAATCGGGTCGAAGGCGGGCCAGGCCAGCTGCCATACATGACTTGAGACCGGCGTCGAGGCAGCACGATGGGCCAGCACGACAAACGATTCGGTCAGGGTGCGTCCGCTATTCTCGCCACCACCGATAGGACTCTTCAGATCACAGCCGAGGATCGCCAGATGGGCCTGCAAGCTATCCGAATCCCACTCAGGGTCCGGGGTGAAACGCAGTGTCGCCGGGTTCTCCGGTGCCACCTCCAGCTGCAGCCGTCCGATCCGCATCGGACTCGCCTCGGGTAGCGCCTGCCCCCAATACCAGCCACGCCACTCTTTGCCGTTGACCAGTACACCGGGGGTATAGACGGCACCGAGAGCGCCATTGTGGCGGTATTCGCGTTGACGTTCGCTGAACCCGGCGGAGGCGAAACGGTCCCGCCAGCCCAGGTAGTCCCAATAGTCCACATGGAAGGCGAGCGGTATCAGCCGGCTCCAGAGCCCGGGTGCCTGACTCAGACCTCGCAGCCAGTCGTCTGCCGGCGGACAGCTGCTGCAGCCGTGGGAGGTGAACAGTTCGACCACCGTCACCCGTTCCACCGGACTCTCGAAGCGCTGCACCTCCGCCTGCACCGCCATCGACGATGCGGCGAGACACAAAGCGCAACAGTTACGAAGCAGGTTCATCGGCGGGCTCACGCGTCGGCCGGGACGAACTTCAGGGCCACCCCGTTGTTACAGTAGCGCAGACCTGTCGGCTGGGGGCCGTCATCGAACACATGGCCCTGGTGACCACCGCACTTGGCGCAGTGATACTCGGTGCGCGGCCAGATCAGCTTGAAGTCGCGTTTGGTCTCGATGGCACCGGACAGGGTGGTGTAGAAGCTGGGCCAGCCGGTGCCGCTGTCATATTTCATCGCGGCATCGAACAGCGGGTGGTCACAACCGGCACAGACATAGGTACCGTCCCGTTTCTCCTTCAACAGGGGGCTGGAACCGGGCGGCTCGGTGCCCTCCTCACGCAAAACCTCGTACTGCTCCGGGCTCAGGCGCTGACGCCACTCTGCGTCGCTCAGATCGAGCTTCTCACTCTGCGTCATGGTCGAATCCTGTCTCGCAAATACCGATTGTCCGATCACCGGGGCAAGTGCCGCGGCGCCTAACAGTTTGATCAAGCTTCTTCGTTGCATGGGGTTCTCCTCACTACAGTGTGACAGCGCAGCGCGGGAAACTTCGCCCCACGGTTTCTGGCGTTTTGACCAGTTGCTGTCCTTTCTGTTCTCCAGCCTAGGATGGCGGGATCCGCCACCGATCACGCAAACATCACGGAATGGTCACATCGCGGCGGTGGGTAGTGTGAAACGGAAACAGGCGCCCGCATCTGCCGTGTTGAAGGCGATGATCTCCCCCCCTTGCAGTTCGACCATGCGCCGGGCGATGGCGAGACCGAGCCCGGCATGGCCCGAACCGCCACCTGCCGCCTTGGAGCGGTAGAAGGGCTCGAACAGATGAGGCAGGTCCTCGGGCGGGATGCCGCTGCCGTTGTCGCTGACCGAAACCGCGACCCGCTGCGCAGACAGCGGTTCGATCTCGATCCGGATACGGCCGCCGGTCGAAGGCGCATAATCGAGCGCATTGGAGATCAGATTGTTCAGCACCCGTTCGGTAAGGGCAAAGTCGGCGAGGACGAAAAGCAGCTCCTGAGGCGGCTCCCATTCGAGCCCGATCCCGGACTGGGCGGCGCGCAGCTGGAATTTCTGTATCACATCCTGCACTAGCTCGGCGATCGCCATCGGCTCGCAGGCGGGTTGGGTCTCTCGCGCCTCCAGCTGGGCCAGCTGAAACAGGTCATCCACCATCAGCCGGAGGCGCTCGCTCTGGCGCATGGCGATAGCCAGATACTCCTGCTGTTGGGCCGGTTCCAGCTCCTGCAGCTTGATATCGAGCGTTTCGAGATAGCCGTGCAGCACCGCCAGCGGTGTGCGCAGGTCATGGGAGACCTGGGCCACCAGTTCGCGCCGCAGCCGATCCTGCTCCTTGAGTTGTCCCCACTGTTCGATGATGCGCGTCGCCATCTCGTCGAAAGCGGCGCCCAGGCGGTCCACCTCGTCCCCGCCCTCCCGGTGACGCTGCACGAAGGACTCATGGCGTGAGAAACCGCTCTCCTGAAAGGTGGCCATCACCGACGACAGGCGTTGCAGACGGCGGGTCAACCAGTGGAACAGCAGCAGACCGGTAAGCAGACCGAAACCGAGACTGATGGCCGCTGCGCTGGCGCTGAGCTTGAAGACATAGCTCTCCTCCACCGCCTGTTCCGCGTTGTCATACTGCTCACCGCGCAACACCACATAGAGATAGCCGGCCGGCATGTCTCCGGCCGGCACCGCGGTCACCGAAAAGGCCTTGCGCCGGTCATGGGAACGCGGATCGTCGCCCAACAGCGGGAACCCCTCGCCGCGCAGAAACGCCTGGATCGGCTTCAGGTCGACCCGCTCCCGCTTCACCTGACCGGGCTCGGCAGAGTACGCCAGAATCTTGCCGCTCTTGTCGAGCAGGTAGATCTCGATACTGGGATTGATATCCATATAGGCGCTGAAAGTGGCCTTCAGTGCCTTGTCATTCATCTCACCGTCGATCACCAGCCCCCGATCGGCCACGATGCGTTGCGCCAGGTCACGATTGAAGTGCTGAGTAATCTCCTGCAGGTAACGCTCGGTGACGGCGCTTGAGATGAGGATATAGAGTAGTCCAGTGGCCAGGAAGAGTCCTATCAGGGCCAGGGAGAGTCGGGCGTAGAGGGTACGGAGCATGGGAGTTATGAGTGTTGAGTGTTGAGTGTTGAGTTGATTGTGTTCACTTCGCTCACGGTTTTGATCCTCTCGGCTCATCCCCTTCCACGGGAGAGGGAAGGTTCTGATTCTGTTCCAGCGATAACATTCACCCGCTTCGCCCCTGCCGACTGAAATCCCTCTCCCATCGGGCGAGGAGCGGGGTGAAGAAAGCTAACCAAAGTGTGCGTCCCGCCGCACACGATCACTAACTCAAAACTCATAACTCAACACTCAAAACTGACAAATTCAGCGACTAGCCGCTGAATTTGTAGCCCACTCCCCATACCGTCAACACATAGCGTGGATCGGCCGGATTGGTTTCGATCTTGGCACGCAATCGGTTGATATGGGAATTGACAGTGTGCTCATAGCCATCGTGGTTGTAACCCCAGACCTGGTCCAGCAGCTGGATGCGACTGAAGACCCGTCCCGGATGACGGGCGAAAAAGAGCAACAGATCGAATTCTCGCGCGGTCAGATCCACCGCCTTGCCGTCCACGCGCACATTGCGCCTGGTCACATCGATGATCAGACCGTCCCGTTCGATCACCTCCTCGGCCGGGGAAGTTTCTGCGCGCGCTTGCACCGCCTCAATGCGCCGAAACAGAGCTTTGATGCGCGCCAGCAGCTCCGGCACGCTGAAGGGTTTGGTCAAATAGTCGTCCGCGCCGACCTCCAGCCCCACCACCCGATCGAGTTCGGTGGACTTTGCGGTCAACATCAGAATCGCCACATACTCCTCCCGCGTGCGCATCTGCCGACAGAGGCTGAGGCCATCGGTATCGGGCAGCATGAGGTCGAGCACCACCAGCTGATAGCCACCCTTGTCGAACAGCTTCATGGCGGCGGCACCGTTGCCCGCGATGTCGGCCTGATAGCCGGCATCGGTGAGGTGGGTCTGCACAAGACGCGCAATATCGGGTTCGTCTTCGACAATGAGGACTTTTCGTCGCATCGTTGGTTTCGCCTTTAAACACTTCGTCTCTTGGCTGAGCATAGCTGATCTACTGCGGCACGGCAGTCGCGGATTACGGCCCCTCATGCCATCACTCAAACAGAGGCGACGCCTGTTCTGATGTCATGGATTGGTGGCAGGGCCCCACCAATCCGACTGGCTTGATGTCATGTCAGCAGACAGGCGTATCGCAGCCGTCACGCAATTATCACGAAAGTTTCACGTCGGCCGTGCTTGCCGCCGAAGGAAGTTATTGGTCGGTGAGCCAGTAGAAGTGGTAGGGAGGCACCACCAGCTGATCCTTGAACAAGCGCGGCGATTCGCCGGAGTAATGGTCGTGCAGATTGCCGTAGCCGAACATGCCCCGGTTGCCCAGCACGCTCATCTCCATGTACTGCGGCGAGTCGTCGAAATTGGCCACCACCAGTACCGAGCCAGTCGGCAGCAGGTAGTCGGTTCGCCAGAAGACGAATAGGTGCGGGTTGTCGACATCGATCAGTTCACGATTGTTGAAGTCGGCGAAGGCCGGGATGCCTTTGCGCACGTCGATCATCTTCTTCAGGCCATCGAAGATGCGCTGCTCGACGCTACCGCGTTGAAGCCGCAGTTCGGCCCTCTCCCAGTCGATGTGGGGGCGGTGCATCCAGCGGTTGTCTCCGGCCTTGTTCTCGTCTTCAAGAAAGCTGCAGTCGTTGAGGGTGCCGATCTCGTCGCCGTAGTAGAGCAGCGGGATGCCGCCGAAAGAACAGATCATGCTGTGCAATAGCAGGATCAACTTGATCGAGCGGTCGATCTCCTCCTCGTTGCCACTCTCGATGGCCTCTTCGAGACCGACCAGCGAGGCCAACGAACCCGAGATGCGTGCGTCGCCGGTCTTCTGATTGACGCCAAAGGGCTGTCCGCGGGCAATGGAGTCATCGTACTTGCCAGTGAAATAATCGACCAGAAAACGGCGGTGAGCGATGGGTTCGTAACCGGCGGCGCGGATGTCGTTGTCGTCGAAGCCGAGGCCGATGTCGTCGTGACAGCGTACATAGTTGAGCCAGGTGGCCCGATCCAGTTTGGTCGGCAGGCTCTGGATGCCGCGCCACAACAGCTGCGTATTCTTGGTCGCCACCGCGTCCCACAACAGGGCCATGTAGGTGGCGTTGTAGGCGATCTCGCACTCCTTGGCGATGATCGCATCCTCGCCGAAATATTTGATGATCTCCACCGGCGCCACGATGGCCTCGGCGATGAAGAGCACGCCGGGGGCCGTGACCTGGCAGCAGTCCTTCATCATCTGCAGAATCAGGTGGGATTCGCGCAGGTTCTGGCAGGAGGTGCCGATCTTCTTCCACAGAAAGGCCACCGCGTCGAGACGGATGATANNNTAAGAAATCCACCCCCAGGTTGGCCCAGAACAAGATGTTGTCGATCATCTCGATGAAGACCGCCGGATTGCTGTAGTTCAGGTCCCACTGATAGCTGTTGAAGACGGTCATCACCCACTTCTGCATCGACTCGTCCCAGGTGAAGTTACCGGGCGAGGTCTCGGGGAAGATCTCCGGCATGCTCTCCTCGAACATGTCGGGCACGTCCCGGTTGTCGAAGATGTAGAAGTAGTCCTGATATTTCTGTTCGCCGGCGCGGGCGCGCTGTACCCACTCATGCTCGTCGGAGGTATGGTTGACCACCATATCCAGGGTCAACAGCATGCCGCGTTTGCGCGCCGAAACAGCCAGTTCGTTGAGATCCTCAAGGGTACCGACCCGCGGATCGACATTGCGGAAGTCACTCACCGCATAGCCGCCGTCGCTGGCCCCTTCAGGGCAGAGCAGTATCGGCATCACATGCACCAGGTTGACACCCAGCTCCTGCAGATAGTGCAGTCGCTCGGTGACGCCCTGCAGGTTGCCGCCGAAACCGTCGGCATAGAGGGCCATGCCGACCCACTCCTGACTGAGGAACCAGTTATGATCCTTCTCGCGCATGTCGTCGAGACGTTTGAGATTGGCGTGGCGCTGTACATAGCGGGTCGCCATCACCTCGACCAGGGCGATGATCTGCTCCTTGAAGTCGTCGCGCTGTCCATAGAGATGGTGAAACAGGGTATATATGGCGTAGAAGTTGGCACCCAGCCGGGTGTAGAAGTGGCGCAGGTCGCGATGCTGAAGATCGGGTTTCAGCTCGTCGAGGATCTGATTGAGCAGCGAGTGTGAGACCTGTTCATACATCGTGACTGACTCGTTTCCATAGACTGGGAGCCATTATAGGCTAAGCGATATCCCAGGCCTCGATAAATGGGCGGTAAAATTCGGCATCGGCCACGGTGGCACCACGTTGACCCACCACCGCCGAGGCGAAATGCTGGGCGCGTTCAAGGGCCTGCCGCATCGGCCACCCCCGATTGAGTCCCAGCAACAGGACCGATGCCAGGGCATCACCGGCACCCACCGTATCGACCACCCGCAGCGCTTCGACCGGCGCCACCTCGAAGGCGGGCTCGTTCCGCATCAGCAGGCTGGCGCCCTCGGAACCCCGCGTCACCACCAGGCCTTCGAGACGATGACGCCGGAGGAAGGCATCGGCGCGTCCCATCAGGTTGCCGTCGTTCCCCTGCAACAACGCGAGTTCCTGCTCGTTCAGTTTGACCCAATCGGCCTGCCCCACCCACTCGAGCACCTGCTCGCGCCGCCACCAGGGATCACGCAGATTGACATCCATGAAGATGAGCGGGTTGTGTATCTTCCTGATCTGTTCCAAAGCGCTGCGCGAGACTTCGTTGCGCAGTCCCAGACTGCCGTGATAGAGCATGCGAGAGGGTTGCGGGTCCAGCGCTTCCGCCTCGATGAAATCATAGGCCACCCCGTCAACGATGTCATAGCTGGGTTCGCCCTCATCGAGGGTGATCAGAACCTCTCCGGTGGGGTGTCTGGGATCGGATTGCACGCCTCCGGTCGCCATCTTCCAGCTCGCCATGGCCTGGCGGATGGTCTCTCCTTCCTCATCCTCACCCACGCAACTGACGAACCAGGGTTGTTGGCCGAAGGCAGACAGATTCCAGGCCACGTTGAAAGGGGCTCCGCCGAGAATCTTCTCCCCCCCGGGAAAACAGTCGAACAGGACCTCGCCGAATACGGTTATGCGATGCATGATGCCACTTCCACGGTCAGTTCTGTACCCATACGCTTTGCATCCACTGCGGATGGTAGTGGGCAAGGCCCTCCAGAATGCCCGCGCTGTAATTGCCGTTCATATCGAGATAGCCGCCCTCGGCCACATAGAGGGACCCGCTATTGTCATGGGCCCGCGCAAGTGCGATCGCCTCCTGCCGCACATCCGGCGGTGCGTTATTCACCAGCACTGCGGGGATCGGACTCACCAGCACCGGCATATCGTTGCCACTGTCGCCGGAGAAGACCGTATTGTCCAAAGTGAAACCCAGCGACTGCATGAGAAATTCCACCGCATGCAGCTTGGTGGCGCCGGCAGGCAGCACATCGAGCAGACCGACGCCGGCCGGTTCGTCGACACTCCACACCAGCGTGGCATTGATGCCGTTTTTCTGCAGCCGCTCTTTCATGGTGAGGTCGATCCCTCTGCGGTCCACTTGCAGGGGGACATAGTAGCTGAGTTTGTAGCGGTTCTGCTTGCTGTTCTCCTGCAGACGCAGCTGTGCGAGATCGGAGAACAGCCGCACCAGATCGGCGTGGCCGCGACCCGCCCAGTCGCTGCCGATCTTCTCCTCCCATTCGCCGAGATGGTGCCACTCCTGCTCGCTTTCGACCTGGTAAATGGTGGTCCCCACATCACCCACCACATAGTCGGGCAGTGGCAGGATGTAGTTGGCAATCGCATTTTGCACCAGGGAACGGTGTCGTCCGCTGACATAGGCCAGGGTCAGTTTCGGAGATTCGCAGAGGCGACGAAAATAGTGCCTCGCTTGCGGGGATTCCGGCTGTGGGCCGTTGGGTATCAGGGTCCGATCCAGGTCGGTACAGAGCAGCATCTGTTCGCTCATGAATTCACCGGTACTTCACAGGATTGAAAGAAATCATAATGGTCGATTGCTTCCAGGATACCCAGGGCATGGGCCTGGTTGGCAAAATAGATCCGCTCGTGATCGATCATATGGGAGAGCTCCTCATGGTGGCGGTTGGCCACCACCACCGCCAGGGTGTTGCCCCGCATCATGTCCTCATCGGCGCCGGATCCGCCAGCCACCAGAATGTGGTCCAGGGGTATTTCCCAGCGATGCGCCGCATAGCGCAAGGCCTGCCCCTTGGAGGCACGCGAAGGCACAATGTCGAGATACTGGCCAAATGAGTGGACCACGTTGCAGGTCAATTCATGCTTGTGCAGAAGTTCGTAGATCTCCTCCACGGAAAGCGCCTTAGTTGGATCGTAGTGGTAAGAGATCTTGAAGAAGCTCTGCTCGATCTTCTCCTGCGGCTTGATGCCGGACAACTCTGACATCAGTCTCCGGATCCGTTTCGGCTGCCACAGGTGATCGATGTGTTCGGTCCAGAAATCGTCTTCCGTCAGCTCCTGCGAATAGTGGATCTTAGTGCCCAGACTGCTGATCAGCACATCCGGCATGGGAATGGCGTATTTCTTCAACAGGGACAATGCGGCGTCGAGCCGCCGGCCGGTGGCGATTCCGAAGGTGGCGCACTTGCGATTCTCGCGCACCACCTCGATGAACTGCTTGAGGCCGGCGGGATTGCCGAGCAGATTCTGATCCAGGTCGGTGAAGATGGCACGATCCCGGTAGCGGTGCTTGACGTGTTTTGGCGGCGTGGTCGGTGTCTTTTCATGTTTGGCCGGTAAGGGGGTGGCTGTCTCAAGGTACTTGGTGGCATGCGCCTGCCAGGAGTAGTGCTTGCGCACGCCGACGAGACCGTTGCGGGAGAAGGTCTTCCACTGATCACTGTCATGCAGGATCTTGAGCAGACTGCGTCCGATCGCATCCTTGTCGAGGGGATCGACCAGCAGACCATTGTGACAGTTGCCTATGATGTCCACAGGACCGCCGTTTTCGGTGGCCACCAGGGGCAGACCGCTGGCGGCGGCCTCAAGCAGGGTCAAACCGAAGGGTTCGGTCAGGGCGGGGTTGATGAAGACCCCCTTGGATTGCGCCGCGATACGGTAGATCTCCGGAACCTCGTCGGCCAGATGACGCTTGGGGATGGCCACGTGGCCGTAGAGGTCATGGAGATCAATCAGCAGCAACAGATCGGTCAACACCGACTGGGGACCGCTGTCCATCTCCCGGATATCGTCCCGGTTGCCGGCAATGATCACCAGATTGGCCGCTTTCTGCAGCTGACTCGATTCGCCGTAGGCTTCCAGCAAGGTCTGGATGTTCTTGCGCTCGTCGGCCCGGGACAGGGCGAGAATCATCGGTTTGCCCGGGTTGTTGAGAAAGCGCTCCAGCGACTTGCTGAAGTGATAGGCCTCGGGCTTGGCGGCAGGAGGATGGAACTGGGTCAGGTCGGTACCGGGAGGGATCACCGCCATACGCTCGGGTTGATAGTAGTTGTAGAGGCCGTACTGCTCCTCGATCTCGTTGTGGGTGCTGGTGATCACCAGGTCGGCGTTGGCCAGTGTCTCCTCTTCCGCCTCGATGCGGCGCTCGATGTTATAGCGTGCGTTGATCTCCTCACGGGGAAAACCCTTGGCGATCAAGCGTTTCAATTTGTCCCTTCCCAGCGAATGGCCGGTGTGCACCAGGGGCAGTCCCAGAAGATGGGTGATACGTACAGCCACATAGCCGGCATCGGCGTAGTGACTATGGATGATATCCGGCATACGAGACTGTTCATTGAACCAAATGAGCAGATTGTCGGTGAAACTGTCCAGGTGGTCCCACAGGGCCTCCTTCGGAAGATAACCTTCCGGACCCGCGTCGATGCGCACGATCTGTGCCTTCTCGGACAACTGCTCGATCGGTGCCGCATAGTCGTCGCTGATATGGGGATCGACGACGCGCCGGGTGACGAGGTCGACCCGTGAGATATCATCCCGTTCCGCCAGGGCGCGTGCGAGATCGACCACATATTTGGTCTGGCCGCCGGTGTCGGGGTCTCGTCCCAACTCCAGGTCATGTCCCCTTATGAGGCCGTGAATACTAATCAAACAGATGTACATGATGGCTACCCGGTGAACCGTCCATGAAGTCGTCGTGGCGCTGTTCGGCGTTTCGGCTGTTTCGCCCAGTGCCGAGTGACTGAAAACTTGCTGGATCGGACACAGTGCGGAAAACGGTGTACGGTCGATCGGTTGTTGTCGTTGAAATCTGCCGTAATGGTGCAGCCGATGGGCATTCCCATTCGGCAGTTCACCTACATGTTAACAAACTGGGAGTAGAGTGGTAGGCATTAACCCCATTATTCGCGGCGTTTATTGTCATCATAGCGATGATCGAAACCGATGCATCGGCACTATTTCCAACAACGCCTGTGTTACATCGGGAACAGCGCCTCGATCGACCGAGTGCAGTGACCACTCACCCAAGTCGATATCACCCGTCACCAAGCCTCAAGGGCCGAATCGAATGGCCGCATGCATTGCGACAGTTTCGAGCATCGGCCTGTATCGAAGACCTCGCTGATCCCGCAACGCTCCCGGTCACAACGTCTTCAGCCAGTGGTAGAACTCTCCACGGCCCTTTCTGTGCTCGCTCGCCAGTTCCCTGCCCAGGATGATCCGGGTGGCCCTGTTGTGCCGATCCACGATCACCATAGCGGGTATGCCTTTCTGCGTCGGCGATCCATAGCGTTGCGTGATGTCGAGATTTTGATCGAAATTACCCACATCGACCTTCACGATAGCGAATTGAGACTGCAGGTAGGCCGTGATCTCCGGCTGCACCATCGAGGCGTCCACCCGCCGGCAGTCCGGGCACCAGTTGGCGCCGAACACCAGCAACAGCCGCTGCTTATCCGTAAGACCGGCCAGCGCGGTTTCGATATCCTCCCCGGCATCCGCCAGTTCATCGTACGGATGGACCGACTGCTCCTTGGACTCACGGTCGAAACAGGCCGACAGGCCGACAGCCAACAGCACACAAGCGCTCAGTAACCAGTATCTCTTCATGGATTGCGGCATCCTCAGCGACGGGCAGGAAAGCGCCCGGGTTGGTTGGGGCCTGTCGAGACTGATCCAAGAGGCCCTGGGTCGTTATAGTTTCTATTGCGTCAAAAACTCACTAGCGAGTCAACACCAGCGCCGCCAGGCCGAGAAAAATAAGAAAACCGAGGCTGTCGGTCAGCCCGGTGAGCAGGATCGAGCTGCCCAGGGCGGGATCCTGCCCTGCCCGCTTCAGCCCTACCGGGATCAGGACCCCGGCCAGCGAGGCCAGCAGCAGGTTGAGCACCATGGCGGCGAACATCACCCAGCCGAGGTTCGCCTGGTGATAGATGAACCACACCACCAGCCCCATCAATCCCCCCCAAATGAGGCCGTTCAGCAGCCCGATGCCCAGCTCCTTACCCATCAGGCGGCGGAAGTTTCCACCCTCGAGCTGGCCCAGACCGAGCCCCCGGATGACCAGCGCCAGGGTCTGATTGCCGGTGTTGCCGCCGACACTGGCTGTGATCGGAAGCAGCGCGGCCAGCGCCACTACCTGAGTGATCGTGTGTTCGAATTGACCGATGATGCGCGAGGCGATGAACGCGATCAGCAGATTCAGTCCGAGCCAGGGCCAGCGGTTGCGCCCCGAATGCCAGACCGGCGCGAACAGATCCTCTTCCTCGCGCAGTCCGGCCTGTGCCAGCAGGTCCCGTTGGGAAGTCTCGTGCACATAATCGAGCACCTCATCGATCAGCAGGTAACCCACCGGCTGGTTGTGGGCATTGACCACAGGGGCGGCGATCAGGTCGTAGCGTTCGAAGGCCCCGGCCGCTTCGGATGCCGAGTCGTCCGTATGGAAGACCACCGGATGACGCCGCATCACATCGCCGACACGGGTCTCGCCCGCATGGGTGAGGATCGCTTCCAGGGCCAGCGTACCCTGCAGTGTGTTTTCGCGATCCACCACCAGCAGCGGGGCCGAGGCGGCCGGCAATCGCTCGCGGCGACGCAGATAGCGCAGCACCACGTCGAGACTGTTCTCCTCTCTCACGGCGAGGAAGTCGAAATCCATGATGGCGCCCACCGTATGCTCGGGAAAGCGCAACGCCGACTGCACCCGTTCGCGCTCCTGGTGCTCCAGACTGGCAAGCAGGTCGGGAACCAGCTGCTGCGGCAGGTCGGGCACCAGCTCCGCGATGTCGTCGCTGTCCATGTGTCCCGCGGCGCGCAGGATCTCGCCGCTGTCCATATCCGCCAGCAGGCTGTCACGCACCGAGTCGGAGACCTCGAGCAGCACCGCGCCATCCAGCGCGTGATCGACCAATTCCCACAGGGTCTTCCTGCGGTCGAGCGGCTGGCGCTCCAGGACGTAGGCGATATCCGCCGGATGCAGCTGGTTGATCTGTCGGCGCAGCTCGTTCGCCTGCTGCTTGGCCACCAATCCCTGGACCAGCTCATGGCGGCGCATGTGCTGTTTGGTGACCAGGGAGGAGATCAGTGCCTGCTTGTCCATCAACTCATTGATATGCGCCAGGATGGACTGCAGATTCTTGTGGTGTCTGTCGGCTTGCTGCATGACGATCCCCTGTTTCCGCCGGGCTCCCGGGATAATGGCCAGCATGGTATTCGATGTCGTTGCTCCACGGAATCTCGACTTCTCTATTGCCACCGGGCCGATCATGTGACCAGCGCCAACAGTTGTCAGTTGTCAAGATTTCACGCGCCCCCACCCTCTGCTACCATCGCCGCCTCGTCCAACCATCCCGCGAGGAAACCATGTCCATTGCCCAGCGCATCGCCGAAGAGCTGCAAGTCCGTGTCAAACAGGTGGAGGCAGCCATCGGCCTGCTGGATGAAGGGGCCACCGTGCCTTTCGTCGCCCGTTATCGTAAAGAGGCCACCGGCGGCCTGGACGACACCCAGCTGCGCCATCTGGACGAACGGCTGATCTACCTGCGCGAACTGGAGGAGCGGCGCGAGAGCGTGCTCAAATCGATCGAGGAGCAGGGCAAGCTGACGCCGGAGCTGAAAGCCTCCCTGCTGGCGGCGGAGAGCAAGACCCGGCTGGAAGACCTCTACCTGCCCTACAAGCCGAAGCGGCGCACCAAGGCACAGATCGCCCGCGAGGCGGGACTGGAGCCCCTGGCCCTGGACCTGCTCGATAATCCTGCCCTGAACCCGCAGCACGAAGCCGCCGCCTACATCGATGCGGACAAAGGCGTGGCGGACGCCCAGGCCGCCCTCGACGGGGCCAAACAGATCCTGATGGAGCGTTTTGCCGAGGACGCGGAGCTGGTGGGCCGCCTGCGCGAGCACCTGTGGGAGAACGGCAACCTGGTCTCAAGGGTGATCGACGGCAAACAGCAGGAGGGGAGCAAATTCAGCGACTACTTCGAATTCGCCGAACGTCTCGACAGGATCCCCTCCCATCGCGCCCTGGCCCTCTTCCGCGGCAGCAAGGAGGGGGTGCTGCAGCTGGAACTGGCGCTGCCCGAGGACGCGGAACTGGCCCATGGCGAAGCCGGCGCGGCGGAACGCATGATCGCCGCCCATACCGGCACCAGCGACCAAGGCCGTGCCGCCGACGCCTGGCTCAAGGAGGTGGTGCGCTGGGCCTGGCGCATCAAGATCCTGGCCCATCTGGACACCAACCTGAAGTCGCGTCTGCGCGAGGCGGCAGAGGAGGAGGCGATCCGCGTCTTCGCCCGCAATCTGCACGATCTGCTGCTGGCCGCGCCGGCCGGACCCCGCGCCACCATCGGTCTCGATCCGGGGCTGCGCACCGGGGTCAAGGTGGCGGTGGTGGACGCCACCGGCAAGTTGCTGGATACAGCGACGATCTACCCCCATGCGCCCAAGAATCAGTGGGACCCGTCGATCCATCTGCTGGCGGGGCTGGCGCAGAAACACGGCGCCCAACTGATCAGCATCGGCAACGGCACCGCCTCGCGGGAGACCGACAAGCTGGCGGGCGAGCTGATCAAGCGCCACCCGGAACTGCGTCTGAGCAAAGTGATGGTGAGCGAGGCCGGCGCCTCGGTCTACTCAGCCTCCGCCTTCGCCGCCAGCGAATTCCCCGAGCTCGACGTCTCCCTGCGCGGTGCCGTCTCCATCGCCCGCCGGCTGCAGGATCCGCTGGCGGAGCTGGTGAAGATCGAGCCCAAGTCGTCAACGCCGTCGGCGTCGACGTCAACACTGCCTCGGCACCGCTGCTGAGCCGGGTTTCGGGTCTCACCGAATCCCTGGCCGCCAACCTGGTCGCCTACCGGGACCAGCATGGCGCCTTCAGCAACCGGAAACAGATCCTCAAGGTCTCGCGCCTGGGTGAAAAGGCTTTCGAGCAGTGCGCCGGTTTCCTGCGCATCATGCACGGCGACAACCCGCTGGACGCCTCGGCGGTCCACCCCGAGGCCTATCCGGTGGTGGAGCGCATCCTCGCCGCCACCGGCCGGGAGATCGCATCGCTCATCGGTGATAGCGGCTTCCTGAAACAGCTCGCCGCCAACGACTTCACCGACGAGCGCTTCGGCGAGCCCACGGTGCGGGACATCATCGGCGAGCTGGACAAGCCGGGTCGCGACCCGCGTCCCGAGTTCAAGACCGCCAGCTTCAAGGAAGGCATCGAAGCGCTGAAAGATCTCGAGCCGGGCATGATCCTCGAAGGAGTGGTGACCAACGTCACCAACTTCGGTGCTTTCGTCGACATCGGCGTCCACCAGGACGGGCTGGTGCACATCTCCGCCATGTCGGATAAATTCGTCAAGGACCCGCACACGGTGGTCAAGGCGGGGGACGTGGTTAAAGTGAAGGTCATGAGTGTCGATATCGGGCGTCACCGTATCGGTCTGAGCCTGCGCTTGGGAGACACACCGGGCGAACAGACCGGCGCAAACCGGCATGAGGATACGCGCAGGCGTCAGTCCGCTGCCAAGGCGCGCGATCGCAAGCCACAGAAACCGGCCGGCGCCATGGCCCAGGCCTTCGCCAAACTCAAAAAAACCGGACACTGAGCGGATAGATGTTTCGATGGGATTGCCGGTTATCCACCTGCCGGCCTCCCGGGTCTATTGGACGGAGAAGCCCTGTTCCCTGATCAAGCGGAGGCAGACGTTGACGATGTCGCTGTCGAACAGCCTGCCCCGTCCGGCTTCAATCTCCTCGAGTGCATGGTCGATTCCCAGGCCCGGTCGATAGGGACGGAAACTTGAGATCGCCTCGACAACGTCGGCTACGGCCAGAATGCGTGACTCCAGCAACAGCGCCGAGCCGTCTAGACCGAAGGGATAGCCGGAACCGTCCATCCGCTCGTGGTGCTGACGAACGATAGTCGCGATCGGCCAGGGGAACTCGATCGATTTCAAAATATCGTAACCGGCTTCGACATGGGTCTTCACGATCTCGTATTCGATTGGCGACAGACGTCCCGGCCGGGTGAGCACCTCCGCCGGAACCTGGATTTTGCCGACGTCGTGGATAACCGCGGCCAGATAGAGGCCGGTGAGACGGTTTTCCGACAGGCCCATCTCACGTCCGATCGCCTTTGCCAGATAGGCCACTCGTCGCTGATGACCCGCGGTATAGGGATCCCGTAACTCGACCGTACTCGCCAGCGCCTGTATCGTCTCCTCCATGGTCGCCTGGATACGCTGGGACCAATGCTCACGGTTCAGGCGGTCGCGTATGGCGCGGATGCCGTATGAGAGGTTGTTGCTCACCTCGCGCATGAGGGCGACTTCATCGTCGTCGAGAGCATCCGTACTGGCGGAGAAAATCGACAGCACACCCAGGTTATCCCCATCGTTCTGCAGCGGCAGGATCAGACCGGAGTGGATCCCGGCACTCCTGAAGCACTCCTCGCAGGCACGGCAGTGGGAATCACTGAACACATCGTGAATGACGATCGACTCGCCCTTTTCGAGGGTGTCGGAAAGGGCTCGACAGGCCGTGTTGCAGATGGTTTCGCGTAACTGCACATCATTCGGACCGGCCCAGGCCCGGGATTCGAGATGGACGCCATCCGGCTTGAAAGCGCCTATGGTGACCAGGACATGTTCTCCGACATCGACCATGGTCCGGCACATCCGGTCCAGCAATTCCTGCACGCTGGTAGCCCTGACCAGGATCTCGTTTCCGGCACTCAAGGTACGCAAGGCCCGGTTCACACGGCGTAAGTGTGTTTCGCTGGCACGCAGGGCGTCCTCGGTGCGTTTGCTTTCGGTGATGTCACGGCCTACTGAGAGCAGACTCACCACCCGGCCCTCCTGATCGGTCTCCGGCACAATGACATACTGCAGATAGAGCTCTTCGCCGCGTGCATTGGTCCAGGTGAACTCCACGGACTGACGTTCGCCGCTATGCAATACCTGTTGTAATGCCGTCGTGTAGCCGCCGATGACAGGCGTCGATACCTTGGGAATCTCTTTCGCGGGAACTCCGATCACCTGCTCCGCAGTGAGACCGCTGGCCTTTTCCCACGCCGGATTCACATAGATCCTGCGCAGCTGGCTGTCATAGCGCACGACCAAGTCCGGGCTGTGCTCCACCAGGGTTCGATACTGTTGCTCCTGCACTCTCAGCGCCAGTTCCATCCGCTTACGTTCCGTGATGTCCACAATCAGGCCGGTCAAACCGCGGACCGCGCCATCCGAGCGGGTCAGTGTGGTCTTGTGAAAGATCACATCCCGCAAACTGCCATCCGCCCATTTCACCTTGGCTTCGTAGACCTGATTGCCCGGGTTTTCGAACAAGGCCTGATCCGCCGCGGTATAGCGGTCTGCGAGATCATTGGGAGAAATCTCATACACCGTCTTGCCCAGGATGCGATCTCGACTCAGTCCCAGATAGCTCTCGAAGGCGGAATTGCAGGCCAGGTAACGGCCCGCGCGGTCTTTGACAAAGAAAGGGTTGGGTATGGATTCATACAGTGATTGCAATTGATGCTGTCCCATCCACGGTTCGTCATCGTCCACAGCTTCTGCCTGCCCGGGCAGTTCCTGCAGGAGCGTCATTACCGCACGCCGGTTCTTTTCCTCCGGGGGGAAAAGCGGCTGTGTGTTCGCGCTAACCCGTACACGACTGCCGTCGCTACGCAGAATCGCCATTTCGAAACCCGCCACAGCCCGTCCCGATTGCACTGTCTTCATCCAGGGAAGATCAGCCGTAGGGAGCAGCTCACCATCATCTTTCAAATACGACCAGGGGAGTTCAGAATTGCAGGCAAAGGCCATGTCGGCAGTGCCCCGCAGAATGCTCTCGGCGGCAGGATTCAGTTGCAGGATTCGACCGCCATCGTCATGCAACAGCACAGCTTCTGCCATGACGGTGAAAAGCGCTCGATAACGCGTTTCGATTTCAGGAAGCCTGTTCGCATTATGGATCTCCTCCGTTGCGAACGAGGAAAGCGACACAAGACTGTCAATCAATTTCGGAGAATCTGCCATATGTTTGTTGCTAACGGGTAAGTATGCAGTATTCGAATGCTCGAGATAGGCCGTGTACTGTTACCTATCTCATCCCCTGTTCAACACACCCTGCAGAATCCCTTACGCAACCCGATATCTTCTACTGCCTTCGTACCATCATGATCGGTGCCCCTTTTGCGGCTCGCCGGACCATTATCGAGATAATAGTGCAAAAACGGAAGTAATTCTCCCCCCAGCCTGTTCGGACAGACCAGAGCGTACCGGAAAACCGACCCTCAACGACCACGCTACAGGTGAGCGCGAATCCGTTTCCTTTAACAATTCGACTTCTGATTGAAAAGCGGTTTAATGCACTCTCTCCACAGGCTGCCGATTGGGCCGCCCGAAAGTGAACATCCTGCCCATGGTCGTCTCGCCTCGCGCATGGTGCAGCAGAGCCATGCCGGCATGGCCCAGCACGTAGACCCACATCAGCGTCGCCAGGGAGCGGTGCAGAGTGAGAACGAGGCGAGCCCAGTCAGCGAGTTGCCCCGAGTCAGACATACCTAGCCAGACAGTAAAACCAGTCAGCGCCATGCCGAGGGCACACAAGGCACCCAAGCCATGGACGGTGCGGGCAATGCGGTTATTGTCAGCCGGTGAAGGCGAGCACCGCGAGCGCAGAGACACCCAGGTGCTTTTCACGGCTTGTAATAACGCATGACGGGAAGTGGATGAAAACCAGGGGAACAGTTCTCCAGATCCTTCCTCGGTCCGACGAACGAAGAGCCAGACAAACCAGGCGAGGATGAGTGACAACGACAGCATCCCGAACACCTCATGCAGTTCGAAGCCAATGGCGCTTAACCCGTTGCGTACAACTTTGGTTCCGGGCATCTCCATGAAAGTTGATAGCAGCAACTGCAGGCTGATACCGATTACCAGGCCGGCATGCAGCAGTCTTGTGGTCAAACTCGGTGTCTTTTCCATCAGTATGATCTCCAGATAAGGTCAAGCCAGTCCCGGCAACAGCTGCTGCAAACCCTGGGTGATGAATTGGATGGCGATAGCCGACAGCAACAGTCCCATGATGCGGCTGGCCACATTGATGCCGGTCTTGCCCAACACACGGGCCAGTTGCTCGCCCAGAGCAAGCGACAACCAGACCAGGCCGGCAACGAGCCAGATCTCGCCGAGCAATGCTCCGCTACCCAGCCAACTGCTGCGCCCATGGGCATAGATGATGACAGTACTGATCGCACCCGGTCCGGCCAGCAGGGGTATGCCTAGCGGCACCACTCCCACCTGGGCCTTATCCTGCGCCTCGTTGGCCTCTTCATCGGTATGCCGTGCGCCGCTCATCTTTGCATGCAGCATGGCGATCGCCATCAGCAGGATGAGGATCCCTCCGCCCACCCGAAACGACGGGATGTCGATACCGAAAAAACGCAACAGCGTCTCTCCGCCCAAGGCGGCAAGACTCAGCACGGCCGCAACCGTGAGTGCGGTACGGTGCGCGGTGGCCCGGCGCTGTGTAGGGTCGTCGCCTGTTGTCATGGCGGTGAATGCGGAAATCGCCAACAGCGGATTGACGATCACGATCAAACCGATCAGGGAGTGCAGTTCGCCGTGCCAATCAAACATCTTCCACACTCCCTTGTCTCACCTCTGTTTCCACGACATGATACTCACCCTCGATCACTGCTGGTCGGGTACCCTGCCGCGGCTTGAGCAGATGTCTGCGTATCCACCACAAGCGCAGCAGGAGCAGTCCGCTCGCCACCAGCGCCAATCCGAAGAAGAGCGCTCCGGCAAACAGCCCAAGGATCAACCAGATCCCAACAAGCAGACCCGAAAGAAGCTTGTGTACCCCGCTGTATTGCGTTGTTTTCCGTTCCCATTGCTTCGACATAAGGCCACCTCTCGCTAAACCCATTGCAGGATACGGACCAGCCAGGCCTCGTGGTTTATTTCATTGTCATCTCACTACCCTTGACAGCACATGCGCATGCTCTCTGCACGCTTGCAGCCACACCCAGGCCGGAGCAATCGCATCACCGCCGTCTCTGTGCCAGTGACATCCTCTTCCTTATCCCCACAATGCGGTGACTTTGCACCGGCGAGGCTGGTGGATATTGCCCAGTAACAGAGACATTGAGCCCGCACTGGTCACACCGAAAGCAGAACAATCAAACTGAATGCCGCATTCAAGCAGCCACGGGGTTGATGGCAAGACATGGCATCCGGCTTGCACAGAGAGGGTATGCCCAGGAGTCGCTGGGTTGAGGACTTTCATCAACCGTTATCAGGAGAAGACCTATGAAACCTCTTTACAAAAGCATGCTTGGCGCCTTAATCATCGGCACGCTCAGCAGCGTCCAATCCGCCATGGCGGACGAGGCAAGCGGCTATGTTCTCGATAGTGCCGGTCAGCCCGTCCTGACCAGTAGCGGCGGTTGCCTTCATACCGAGTCCTGGGACGCATCCATGCCGACCTGTCCTGAACCCACACTGGTGTTCGAGGAAGATCAGGGCAAGATCCTATTTGCCCTCGATGATTCCGAATTCTTCGGTTTTGACAAGGTCACACTCAACGATCAGGCCAAGGCCGATCTCGACACAATGATCAATGCCGTAGAAGACTCGGACGAGATTCACCGTGTCAGTGTTACCGGACATGCGGATCAGATCGGACCCTCGCCCTATAACGAGCAGCTGGCACTGAAACGGGCTGATAGCATCAAAAACTATCTGATCAGCAAAGGCATTCCCGCCGACCGTATCCAAACGCTCAGCGACGGAAGTTCCCAACCACTGGTCAGTTGTCCGAACATCACGAACCGATCAGATCTCATCCGCTGTCTGGCACCCAACCGTCGGGTGGAAATCGAGGCCTTGGTGGCGAACAACGTCGTAATCGACACCGAACTCCTGCTGCCTTCCGGACAATCGCTATGAGGGTGCAGTGAACACCAGGTACAGCCTGCGGAATCGACCCGGTCGTGCGTTGGCACCACCGGGTTTTTCATTGCGTCATGATTCAGTTTGGCTCCCGTCTAAACAGCGCATCGTACAGAGCGGACCGCAGCAACCCTGCATCAAAGCGTCGAATGAAGGGAAAGGTTCAGTCCGAAGCCACCTGGCTCTTGAGCAGGAGCAGCAATGGCGCCATCAGCAGAAAGCTCAATGCGATCAGCATATAGACCTGGGTAAAGGCGAGCATGGAGGATTGCCGCCCCAACTCCTGGCCCAACAGGGCGACGGCAACAGGATCGTGTAACTCGAGCCCCTGACTTGCCAGCCAGTGGTGCAAGGCGGGGTTGAATAAAGTGATATGCCCACCCAGCTGGTTCCAGTCCATCTGACCGAAGCGGGTATACCAGGTGGCGGCGATCGACACCCCCACCGCGCTGCCGATGGTGCGTGAGAGATTGAACAGCCCTGCGCCCCCATCCGCTTGTTCACGGCTCAGGGTGCTATAGGCCATGGTCGACAGGGGCACGAATACCGCCCCCATGCCGACACCCTGTATCACCCCCGGCCAGATGACCCAGCCAGGACTCAGACTCAGATCGTAGAATGCCATCAAGCCGGTACCCAGCGCTGCCAACAGCATCCCACCGCCGACCAGCCAGCGGTGATCGACCCGCGCGGTCAGGCGCGCCACGATGGCCATGGAGAGTGCCGACCCCAGCGCCCTGGGTGCCATCACCAGTCCGGTGGTCTCCACCGGATAACCAAACAGGCGTTCGAGCATGATCGGCTGCAGGGCGATGGTACCGAACAGTCCCAGTCCGAACACCAGCATCATCAACGACGCCAGCGCCAGATTACGATCGCGAAACAGCCGCAGATTCACGATCGGCCGCGCCACACTGAGTGAACGCAGGACAAAAGAAACAATACCTGCCACCGCCAGCATGCTCAGCAGGTCGATCATCCCCGACTGCCACCAACCCTCCTGGTTACCCCGATCGAGCAGAGTCTGCAGGCTGCCGATGCCGATGACCATCAACACCGCGCCCAGCAGGTCGGTACCGACCTCGCGCCGGGCTGTCTCCCGGATGTAGCGCGCCACCAGCAGCAGATTCAACAGTCCCACCGGCAGGTTGATATAGAACACCCAACGCCAGTTGAGCACCTCGGTGACAAAACCGCCAACCGTTGGACCGAGCACCGGCCCGAGCATGATGCCGACACCCCAGATCGCCATCGCCTTGCCGCGCTCCTCAGCGGGAAAGACATCGACCATCACCGCTTGCGACAGCGGAATCAACGGCGCTCCGGCAATCCCCTGCAAGAGACGGAAACTGACGATCTCCGGCAGGCTGCTGCTCTGCCCGCAGAGCGCCGAGGCAAGCACGAAGCCAACGATGCCAAACATCAATACACGCCGACGGCCAAAACGTCCTGCCAGATAACCTGTCAACGGAATGGTCACCGCTTCCGCCACGATATACCCGGTGAGTACCCAAGTGACCTGATCGGCGGTGGCGCCCAGGGCGCCCATCATATGCGGCAGGGTGACGTTGACGATGGTCATATCCATGATGACCATCACGGTGGTCAGCATCAGCGCCACCCCCGTCAGCAGCCGGTTGCTGTTTTCCGCGGCGGTCTGCGCAAGCTTCATGGATCCACTCCCGCACTCAAGGACTCTGCGTCGTGTTGATCGTGACCTCACTGCTGGCACCCAGGCGCAATCCGGGTGCCGGGTCGAGAATGTGCACTCGCACCGGGAAACGTTGCGTCACCTTCACCCAGTTGCCGGTCGCGTTTTCAGGCGGAAACAGGGAAAAAGCGGTGCCCGAGGCCGGACTCAGGCTGACCACTCTGCCGTTGAAAGTCTTGCCCGGCGCCATGTCCACGGTCACCTGTGCCGGCAGACCGGGATGGATGCGCACCAGGTCAGTCTCCTTGAAGTTGGCATCCACCCAGACATCGCCCGTTTCGACCAGAGCGAACAGGCCCTGACCGGCGGTGACGAAACTGCCTGCCCGCAGATCCACCTCGCCGACGATACCGTCTGCCGGCGCCAAGACCCGGGTATGCTGCAGATCCAGTTGCGCCTGATCCCGAACTGCCATGGCCAGCTTGATCGCGGCATTGTCATCGCCATCAGCTCCCCGGCGTGCAATGGCCGCCGCTTTTTGCGCCTGGGCCACGGCGAGGGCATCTTGCGCTTCCTTCAGCGCCTTGCGGGCGGCGTCGCCGTCATCTTTCGAAGCGGTACCCTTTTGCACCAGCTTCATCACCCGTGCTGTGTGCCGTCGCGCCTCCCGCAAGCTGGCCTGTGCCGCATCCACCTGGGCCTGGGCGGTAACCACCTGCGCCTGGGTGGCACGCTGCGCCTGTCTCGCCTGCTGCAGATCGGCATCCGCCTTTTGCAGGGCCAAGGCAAAGGGTTTGGGATCGATGCGAAACAGCGTATCGCCCCGCTTCACGGCCTGGTGGCTGAGCACCGCCACCAAGGCAACGGGGCCACTCACCTGGGCGCTGATATCGACCACGTGCATACCGAGATAAGCGTCGGAAGTGGAGGGATGGAGATGCTGATAGTGGTCGACGTAGGCGGCGGCTGCGCCGCCTATCAGCAACAGCGGCAAGAGGATAAGGATTCGACGCAAGTTCACTTTGCATTCTCCCGGTAGCATTCAACGGTACTGACACGAGCGTGTATGGACCCTTGCCACGCTCTTTCCCCCAATACAGCAAATCCCCTGCCAGCCGTTCCGATCGACAGCACTGTAATGCGCAATGACTGGTGGCACTGGCCATTCTCTGGATAAATCAGGCTTGGCAAGCTCTCGCCATGAACCGGGTGCAGACAAAGGTATTCATAAACTGGCTCAGCTAGACCGGACTTCGGTTCAATTCAACCAATTCACTCCTTTGAGTCGCCGCCTCATGAATTCAACAGAATGCGAGATGCCAGCAAACTTGACTACATGGCGTTGTGCTGTATTCCGGTATGGGGTATGCATGGATACAGGTGTCGGATGTTCCGGCGCTTCCAATACCAAATCCTTGGATTGGTGCATCATCACCTTATCGTGCTGAGTTCAACCGAGTCTGGAGAGTACAATCATGGACATCATGCTGGTTCCACCTTTGGTATCCATCCTTGCAGGATTCGCCATCCTGATCTGGCCGCGCCTGCTCAACTACATCGTGGCCTTCTATCTGATCCTGGTCGGATTGCTGATGTTGCTCCCTCAGTTACCTTTGGCATAGGCATAAATCCAAAGATCAATCCTGGCCAGAGGCACGATCGGGCAGGTGGTATGAACAGAAGGTCTGATAGAGATATTCGAGCAGGTAGGATGGTATCGCGTCAGCCCACGGCGGAAAACAGTCTCGACCGATCACTATCTGACGCCTCCGCCAGGAGATGAGACGTCGCCGTCATACAGGTGTGTAGACGGCAAACCTGGTGTCTGATGCGTCAGTGTCGGATTGCTGATCAGATCTGCTTTTCCAGTCGATCCAGGGACAGACGCAACTCATCGATAATCATCTGACGGGCGAGCCGTTCGTTCGGTTCCGGAGTCTCCCATTCAAATATTCTCAAATATCTGTCTACCAGTTTCTCAGCGTCCTGATCCATTTCCAGACGATACTTTGCCAGTTCCACGGCTTCATTCGTTTGCATTTCGGTCACCTCTGTTTTAGTCGTTTCCAATCATCAACCATTGACTCGCAACATACATGCCAGCACCTTATGTCAGTTGCATAAACACAACTGCGTCAGGAGGGACAGAGCAAAACAACCATGGAGAGGAAACGGCAAACAGTACGGCCACACAGTTCACGGCCCAAGCCAACCAAAGCGATAGGGTTCATGCACCAGCTGAGGCCTGGCAATCACAGACCATGCGTCAATCCGCAACAAGGCCATACGCTTACGGCGATACCCGTTTGTCATCGTCACCACCGTTGAACAGCAGGAAGAGCAGCACGCCCAACACCAGGACGATCGCCAGCAACACCCAGAGCATATCGTGATGCAGCAACCGATGGAGCACCGAGGCATGTTCGTCCAGGTAGTAGAGACCAAGTACCCAGAAGGAAACCCAAGCGGCCGAACCCAGCATATCGGCGAGCAGAAAGCGCAACCAGGGCATACAGGCGCTGCCGGCGATCAATCCATCCAACTGACGGGTGCCATCGATGAAGCGGCCCAACAGGAGGAGCCCGATACCGAAGCGCCGAAAAAATCCCTCCAGTTGCGCCAGGCGTTGCCGCGGCACCCTGGCACGCAGTAACAAATGGCGTCCGCCTTGTCGACCGATCCAATACCCCAGGTTGTCTCCGCAGACCGCAGCCAGCCAGGAGACCAGCCATACAACGGGCAGACTCAGCTCGCCTCTGCCGGCCAGTAATGCCGCCCCGCTCATGAGTGTGGCGCCCGGCATAGGGATGCCGGTTCCCTCCAGCAGGACAGTCAGTGCAACCGCCCAATAGCCATACTCCTGTATCCAGGGAAGTGCCACGGAAGCCCAGTGCGACAATCCGCTCATCGACTTTTCTATCCCATGTGTTCGCGGCTTACTGTGTAGGTAAAAAACGCTCGCATGTGTTCATGCATGCCAGCCTCACTCTCTACGCGCCCTCACATTTGAAAAGCCAGCAGCAGTACCAGCCCCTCGACGATTTCACGCCATCTTCCCGTCGGCGGGGGGAGATAGACATCTGCACGCTCTCCCAACTCATTCAGCCAGACACCCAGGGCATTCACGTCGGTTTCGCTGGTGAAGAGACAGACCAACTCAAAATTGAGAAAGAGACTGCGCAGGTCGAGATTGGCCGATCCCGCCAAGGCCAGCTTGTCATCAACAACCACACCTTTAGCGTGCACCATCGATCCGGCTATCAGCTTGACGTGCACACCGCTACGCCACAGTTCCCGCAAATAGCGACTGCGCGTGAAATCGGCCAAACGATGGTTGGAGCGACGGGGCATGATCAAGGTGACCTGTACACCGCGCATGGCCGCCAGGCACAAGGCGCGCTGCAAACTCTCGTCGGGCACGAAATAGGGTGTCACGGCAACAATCCGTTTACGTGCCCGGAACAGGGCCGACAACAGCAGATCATGCAGCGGCTCGCCGGGTGTGTCGGGACCTGAGGTGATCACCTGGACGCGCCCTGTTCCTGCAGGCTCCACCTCGGCTTTCGCGGACATTTGAATGCCAGTGGCGAAACGCCAATCGGCAGCAAAGACCTGGGCAAGCTGAAGGACCACCGGGCCTTCGAGATCAAAGCTGAGATCGACCCAACGCGCATTCCCTTCGAAGCTTTCCTGCGCCAAATTGCGTCCTCCCAGCCAGGCGCGGCTGCCGTCCGCAAGGGCCAACTTTCGGTGATTACGCAGATTGGTCCGGCCGCGAAAAGGCCGATGCAGCAACGGGATGAACCAGGCGACCTGGATGCCTGCGGCCCGCAATTCCCGCACCCGCTTTCGGGGGTAGAGAAACGAGCCTATGCCGTCGAGCAGGAGTCTGACCTCTACACCCCGACTCGCTGCGTTCTGCAGTTGGCTGAAAATCGACCGACTGGTGGCGTCATCCGACACCAGATAGATACACAGCTCAAGGCTTTTGCGTGCATCGGTGATCAACGACAGCAGTGCCTGTAACGCAGTTTCGCCATCGGCATGGAAACGCGTCCGGTTACCGCCCCGTGCTGCCGGTACGGCGTGACTGGCGAGCAACCGTTGCAACCCATTCGCTTCGGATCCTCCCTCCTCCGACACCGCATGAACAACCTGTTGAGAGAGCACGGGTTCCAGTTTGCGTTTACCGAGGCTGAGATAAAGTGGAATTGCCAGCCAAGGCAGTGTCAGCATAAACAGCAGCCAGCCCCAGGTGGCGGAGGGAGATCGACGTGCACGCAGAATATCCACACTGAGCAGCACCACGAGTGCGCCACCCAGCAGTGTAGCCAAATGCAGGGAGAGGTAGTTCACGACACATACTCGGCGGCCGCTGAGCTGATAATCCGGTCAGTGATCCGACTTTGCAGAGTGGCCTGAGGTTTCGATCCGGGCAATGAGTGCATTGAGCTGGTCCTCGATACGACGATACGACTGTTGCAACTGCTGAGGCGTGGTACTGGTCAGCCTGTTGGGATCCTGCAGCGCCAGCAGACTCCTGCGCAGCGACTCTATCTCCTGCCGATCGGCCGAAAGCAACTCGGCTTGCTGCAGACTCAAGATGGCTTGCTGCAGATCGCGATGGGCTGTCTGCAGATTTGCCAGCAGCGCCTGTTCAGGGATATAGGATGCCTCGAGTTGCTGCCGGGCCGAAACCAGCGCGACCCGAGCCGGTTTGTAATAATCCGGTTCATACTGACGGACGACCAGTCCCAGTCCCAATACTGCCACCAGAAGCAACAGGCCGACAGTAAGCAGAAGACCATGGGAAAATCGACTGCGCGCTTTTTTCGCTTTAGGCCGGTGATGAACTGGGCTGCTAGTTGTCATGCTTCTCCTCGCATTGAAATGGCAGTCACTATCAGTGGCTATGGCTTGCTTCTATGCCATGGGATCCGGCCTGTTGCAGCGCGGCTATGCGTGCTTCCAGTGGCGGATGACTCATGAGCAGACGCGTCAGCCCCGCATTGATCCCTCCGTTGATGCCGAATGCGGCCAGGTTTCCGGGCAGGGGTTGGGGCTCCTGCAGACGTTGCAGACTACGCAATGCCGCAATCATTCGTGAGCGTCCGGCAAGTCGGGCACCGCCGGCATCGGCACGGTATTCGCGCCAGCGGGAAAAGGCCATGACGATGAATGAGGCTAGAAAGGAAAGGAAAATCTGTGCCGCCAGCGTGGTCATAAAGTAGCCCAGCCCCATACCACGATTATCCTGCAGCAACACCCGATCGACGAAGAAGCCGACGATGCGCGCGATGAAGATCACGAAGGTATTCAGCACCCCCTGCAGCAGACCCATCGTCACCATGTCCCCGTTAGCCACGTGGGTGATCTCGTGACCGATCACCGCCTCGACCTCATCGGTTGGAAGCTGACGCAGCAGACCGGAACTGACCGCCACCAGCGCATTGTCACGACCCATGCCCGTGGCGAAGGCGTTCGGCGTATCGGCGGGAAAGACCCCCACCTCGGGCATGGCGATGCCAGCGTCCCTGGCCAGACGTTCGACGGTCTGCAGCAACCAATGTTGCTGGGGATCAGCCGGCTGCGTGATCACGGCCACACCCATGGTGTTCTTGGCCATCCATTTGGAGATGGCGAGGGAGACAAAAGAGCCACCCATGCCGAAGAGTGCTGAGAAGATCAACAGACTTTGCACGTTGATCTGCGTGCCGTTGCGGTAGAACCACTGTTCGATGCCGAAGATATTGAACACCGCATAGATAACCACCAGCACCGCCGCATTGGTGGCCAGATAGAGCGTCAGTCTTTTCATGGTTCGAGCTCCTTTGCTTAATCGAATGCTCTCCTATGAAATTTCCGCAGCATCTCCCGTGCCATTCGAGCAACAGCCTGATCGCTCGGTTGCTGGCGTGGTTCAGGTCCCGCGTTGGTTGATGTAGCGCAATTATCTGGTTGTCATCAACCAGCGGCGACCACGACGAATCGCTGAGTCACTCAATGCCACATACGATTGAGACATAGAAAATAAACACGCTTGAAGGCTGCGACAAGATGATCGATATGCTGCGCCTTGCAGTCAGACGCCCATATGGCAGAAGCATGAGACAGATCGGAGCAAATATCTGGTCGACTTTGCCGATAGCATGGCAGACCCTTTGGGCAAATAAGATTTCGCCTTTACCAGGAGGAATCCTGCCTCTTGAGCCGCAACACGGGCTTTCCGACCAGTTGAAACAGCAGTTTCATCCACAGATACTTGTGTATCCAGCGAGTGAGGCTGGAACCCTTCTTTGCGGACATGAAGCGCTCATTACCGATCTGGGAATCCTTTGCCGCCGGCATGGTACCGACAGGATATGGCACCACAGCCCGAAGCGTGACACGGCCGGAGCGCATGACATGGATCCAGTCATCGGCAACCGTATGTATCGGCTGCATGATTTCCAGCATGGCCTGTGCTCCGGCACGTGTTATCAGATAGGCGTGCGCGCCGTATGCTCTGTATGGCCGGTAAAGCCGGTGCAGCTTGTCGAGGCGAAGCCCGCCCCATGCCGAGTAACGAGAGATATGTGATAGCAGAATTACCTGGGGATGGTCCGGTTCCAATATGGGAAGCAAGCGCTCCAGAACTTGAGAAAATTGATGTCCCAGAAGGGCGTCGTCTTCCAGGATCAGAGCCGCGGGCAGATCGTGCTCGAGTATCCGTCGATAGGCCATCAGATGACTTTCCGCACAACCTATTTCGGGAGCCGTGAGCGCCCGCTTATAGTCGATCGCTGCCGCTTCATCGTAGAGACTGTCGCGCTTCTCCGCATCGAGCAGACGACCGTCGACAGCATCCAGAAACTCATATTCGGGCATGCCCGGCCAATCGAGCTGAGCCGTCATAAGACGCTGACGATTTGCAGCCTGCGCAAGGCTTATGATCATTACACGCAACTGTTCTTCAGCAACCGTCATAGTGCACGCGCATCCAAAAGATCAAGGAACGATTCTGTGACCGCCTCGTTTTGCCAATCAGCGGAATAAGGTTCGAAACGGCACTGGGATGGACAGGGTACCGGCGTTATAGCCCGCTATTGCCAAGTTTTTCATCACAGAGCCAGAGCCTTTCAGCCGCCACACAGAATCATGAATTCGCCAGAGGATCCCTGGCCTGGATTGCAGCTTATCACAGGTCGAGGACAGTAAATATCAATAATCCCCTTTCAGGAAGCTGGCGAAGTCCAACGATATTGTGCCGACAGATAACTACCCGACTCACGCCCTCCATGCGAAAGACTGCCTGCCTACCTGCCGACCAGCAAAAGGTGGTTCACCGCCGCAGAGGATCACATGTCTCATCGATCCGGGGCGCCAGGCGGGGCTTTTGACCACGAGTCGAGAGTATGCTTTCCAACAGGGGCCGTGCTGGACCCAGCTGTTTCAAGCGAATGGCCAGATCCCAAAACGGTTCGAACTTTTTCCAGCCGGCGCTGTAGCAGAATTGCCTGGCGGCATGTGACGGCCTGTCGATATGGGCAAGGCTGGAGCGAAGAATCGAACCCCAGCTGTAGAAAGACCGATAGGCTTCGTCATACCCGCTCTTCAATTCGTCCACACTCATGCGGTTTGGACGGTAGACCACCTCACGGGTGTTATAGCGATCCCAGTTCTCCGTGAGGATGCGCCCCTCGGCTTTGAGCTTATCGTGGAGCCGTGTACCCGGATAGGGTGTGAGGATATGGAAGGTGGCCGTCGTCATGCCCATCTCGATGGCCCAATCGACAGTACGCCGGAAAACCTCCCTGTCGTCACCATCCATGCCGAATACGAAGCTGCCATTGACCATCACCCCAAGATCGAAAAGCCGCTTCAACGCCGCCCGATAGTCCCGCACGGGGTTTTGCCGCTTGTTCGCATTCCGGAGGTTATCTTCGCTCAATGTTTCAAAACCGATAAAAAGGCTGCGTAGCCCGGCTTCCACCGCTTTTTCAATCAGGTCCCCGCGTAAGATGGAATCGACAGTGGCGGCGCCCTGAAAGACCCGCTCCATACCGCGCATGCCATCGAAAAGCTGCCTGGCGAAATATGGGTGCCCAAACAGATGATCGTCAAGAAAATAGAGGTGCCGACCCGGCAGCAAGTCGATTTCCGCCAATGCCCGGTCAACCTGTTGCGTATAGAATGAGCGCCCTCCCAGAAAGAACGCGTCCTTGTAGCAGAAATCGCAATGATGCGGGCACCCCCTGCTCACCACCAGGGAGTTGGGCACCAGATAGAGCTGTCGCTTGATCAGATCACGCCGCAATTCGGGGATGTCGACAATCGAGCGCCGCACCGAGTAGTAGAGCCGACGCGGTCTGCCGCGTCTGAAATCGGCCAGAAACTGTGGGAATACCTCGTCCCCTGGTCCGATGACGATGGTATCGGCGTGCCGACTTGCTTCCTGGGGCAGCGAAGTCACATGCAAACCGCCGAGGATCACATGACACCCCTTGCGGCGATAGTGATCAGCAACGGCATAGGCACGATAGGCATTCGTGATGTAGACCTGGATCACCACCAGGTCGGGCTGGTCGTCAAGCCGGAGTTTCTCGACATGCTCGTCGACCAGTTCCACCTCGTCATCGGGATCCATATGACCGGCGAGCGTGGCCAAGCCCAACGGGGGAAATAAGGAGTATTTAATCGGACGCCAAAGCGGACTGTTCGCCTCGACAAGGGAAGGGAGAATGAATTTCGCTCTCATCGCTGACTCCTCTGCTGTAAGAAGCCAGCTTACGCGCCCAAAATGGCAAGAGCCGGGTGAAATCGTGACGAATCATGGCAGCTCAAGTGGTGGCGGGCAGACCATACAGATGACACCCCGATCACTTCAGCGATAACCGGTCGGGACTACACCAGTGTCGCAGCCACACGAGGAGACAGAGTTGTTGCCATTTCGGGCTGCACCGGCGAGATTCTCGCCCGCTACAGACCTAGCCTACACGCAGCAGATACTCCTGCATGCCATTGCGTAGCAGCATGGAACGCGCCACACGCAGCCCGCTCGCATGCTTATCAAGATCCCCATAGCTGTAACGGGGTACCTTTCTGATCGGCGGATCGAGGTCCAGTCTCTGAACGAGGTTCTCTCCCCGCAGGGCATAGCGCTGAGGGCACTGGGGCATGCTTGACTCTGCCGAATGAATATAGGCATGCACCATTCCGGATGGTGACAGGATTGCCGTAAGCCTCTCAGCGAATACACTCAGTAGCGGCAGACTCATGTAGTTGAGCAGATCCCAGCACAGCACCGTATCGATCTTTTCCTCGCCGATATCACCAATCAGTGTCGCCACCTCGTCAACCAGCGACGGGCTCTCCTCCGTCAGTTCGTCGAGCCTGCTCAGCGCCATAGCCGCATCGGCCACCAGAAGTCGGCATCGGGTGCCCTGCAACAGGCTCAGGATACCCGGAGTTATCGCACCCGGTTCAAGAATCACATGGCGCTTGGCGGGATCGATCCTTGTCATCGCCTCCGCAAGCAGCGGAGAGGAGAACGACTGATCGTTAGCGCCCTGCCCTGCCTGATTGGATGAAGCAAAACCAACTCGCATCATCGATCCACAGGCTCAATCGGGAACGGTGCAATACTGTTCCTGTCGCTTCGTATAGCCCCCATAATCGGCAGTCAGGCCGAGTTCATCCCGCGGTACCACGCTTGACCTCACCTCCAACCGCTGCCGGCTTGCCGGGATCACCGGACTTCTCGGCATCCGTATCCTTTGCTTTGGCGGAGGTCACTTCCGACTTTGCGACCGCGGGCTTTGCTCCGGGTTTGCCGATAGCCTTGTCGATCGTCTCCTGGTCCATATCGATACTGCCTTTGAAGCGACAACCCTCATCCAGACTCACCTTCGGCGAGACAATGTTCCCTTGTACATTTCCCGTCTTTCGAATAGAGACTCTAGCGGATCCGTAGAGATCCCCTTTTACCTCACCCTCCACGATAATACTGTGCGCCAGCACATTGGCATTGACCAAACCCTTGGCACCCACGGTCAGGCTCTTCTCCCTGAGCTGTATGGTGCCGTTGACCTTACCCTGGATGATCAGGTCTTCTTCACCACTCAGATCTCCATTGATCTGAATGGAAGGTCCTATGATCGCCGCTTCGCGCGAATGTGTTTTGGGCTCACTCTTTTCCTTGGGCTCCCTCGCTTCGAATGCAGGAAAACTGCCACTCTCACTACTGGGTTCACGTTTGTTTCGATCGAACATCACAGGTCTCCTCCTAAGTCATCTGCTTAAGGATCATTAATGTGTCTGGTGACACGGCGGACCCCAAAGACTACATCAGGCGGCGGTATGTAAAAAGGGGAGTAGGTCTCATTGGGAGATCTGCAGAACCGCCTGCAGAAATCGTTTGTGTAGCAGGTCGGCGCTGCTTGACAGGTCGTTAACGGTCACCCTACCGCAGTATCCGGAAATCGCCGAGGCTGTACTCAGCTTCCTCTCACAGAGTTTGAGACAGATTTCTTCTGAGTAACATCCTGAAATCACTAATATTTACGCATCATAGAAAGAACAGACGATTGCGTCTGAGCTAAACTCCACCTCCTTCGCCTCATTGCATCAGACCCGGCTTCCCCTCGACAATTTCCCAAGCGCCCCGGTAGCCGGGTTTCATCTGCGCATTGTCAGTCGCTTATCAGCGATATCCACCGTCATCTCCTCAAGTGTCACCGAGCTCTTCAATCGTCGCATTCAATCGTTCGACAGCAACCGGGTCATCATGAAACGCGGCCTTCTGAATCTCGAGGTTTCCGACCGTTGTTTCCCGCATCCAGCCATGCGCATCGATGACGAGAAGGTCGACGAGGAAATCCCGGGCGGCATCCCAATCCCTTGCCGCGGTGGCGAGTTCAAGCCTGGTGGCTATCTGCCAGTACTGCTCCATGCTGTCGTCGCTTACCGGGGCCCGCTCTACGGCAAAGCGTACTACGGGTATAAAACCTTGCAGAAAGTCGAGATCCTCGGTGGTACCGCGCACGAGACGCAGGGTCACCGCGTTCACCCCCGGGTAGTAATCGCGCGGATCGTCGCGTACGCCGGCTTCGTAGCTTTCAATCGCCTTGCGTAACATGGCTTCGGCCTTGGTGGCATTTCCGGCGCGCCGCTCAGCGTCGTAGTGACCTTTGTACACGCGACCGATGATGCCGAAGGTTTCGCTGGTCCTTTGGTCATCGGGAATGGATTCGACGGCGTCCAGGGCTTTGCGCCGATAGCGCTGTGCTTGCGTATCATCGCCTTGCTTTGCACTTTGCTCAGCCAATCGGTTATAGGCCAAGGCCAGCTGCTCCTTGGTGACCGGCTTGTTCTTCAATTCGCTCGGCAACCGCCCGTAGAGCGAGACCATCTCCCCATAGGCCTTCCTTTCCCGATAGCCGAGATAGACGGCCATGAGTGCGGTATGCAATTGCACCACCGTATCGGGGCCGGCCAATATCTCATTTTCGATGGACTGCAGTTGCGCAACCGGATCCTCAGTACTTTGCAGAGCATCGGAAACGCGCTCACCCACTTCGCTGGCGTAACGCATGCGATGCAAAAAAGTGTCGGTCTTCTGATGATCGATACGTGCTGCAGGGACAAATTCGGTGACCTGCATAATGGGATTATCGACAGGAAGCTGACCCGTTCGCGCCAAGTGCAGCCGGGATTCGAGATCGGTCTTCAATTGATCAGCGACCTCGTCACTCAACCTGCCGTCATTACCGAGGTTGTAGGGAAGGACTCGAAACGGCGCAAAATCGAAAGGCAGTCCCGAGAGCATTTCACCTTGCGCGCAAACCAGGATGGTCGCCCCCGAGGACGCGCCATGGCGCACGCCTACCTCATACGCCACGTTCGGGTTGGCGAATGTCAAATCCGCGATCACATACTCGGCGAGCAAGAGTCGCTCGAACATCGCTCCATGGATGAAGCCACCGCCGGATTCGAAATCCGCGCGGATCGCTTCCAGCCCGGCGCTGGTGATCGCATCCGCCATCACCCGATAGATCGCATCGAAGTCCACCAGGGGTGTGTCTGCTCCGGGCGGCGGCTTTCTGCCGAAGGGCATGGCGACAAAACAGACGGGCTTCACTGTGGTTTCCACATCCGTTTTCCTATCGTTTTCGATCATTGCATTCTCCATCAAGCCTTACCGCTTTCGCAAGCGCGATATAGATCCCATAGTCGCTCCACCCCTGTTGGCCTGTATCGACAGCGCCCTCGCATCACGAGTATCCCGATACAGGCAACCCAGAACTCGACTTAGCATCGGCTCCGTAATGGCTGCCGTCGCCCCACAGCTGCGGGGTCTCTTGTCACGAATTTGACCCCAGCCCAAGAGAGATCGATCATTACCACTATCATAAACAAACGGAAATGCCACGATGGCATAGCACAATGACTATCCCGTACAGCATGAGAATAGCACCCCAGAAGGACCGGAAATGGGATGTGTTCATCTCCTACAATGCAGCCAGCCTGGAGCATGCCCGGACCGTGCGCAAGCTGCTCCGGCAAGTGGGCTGGAAAACTTTCATCGCGCACGATGATCTCAACGAGCAGGTGGGTTCCGCCGAGTGGTCGACCAAGGTCGACGAGGCGCTCGACCAAAGCGGCGCGCTGGCGCTGATCGTCACCCCGCAGGCACTCAACTCCCGCTGGGTCGAGTACGAGTGGCGCACGGTCCACACCGATATCCTGGCCGGCAAGCCCGGCATGATCGTGCCGTGCCTGTGGATGGGACCCGGGCCGGAGGAACTCCCGCGGGCGCTGCGGCGCTATCAGTCGGTCGACTTCCGTGGCGACGATCCAGGCGCGAACGAGATCCAGTTGCTCGACCTCATCGAAGGTTATCTGCAAAAGCCGATCGGCTATGTCGCCACCAAACGCCTTACCCGCATCCTCTCGATCGACGCAGGCGGCATGCGCTGCCTCACCTCACTTCGGGTCCTGCAGTCGTTGGAACAAAAGCTTGATGAACGGGCGGGCAGACAGATCCATCTGGCGGATTATTTCGACCTGGTCGCCGGCTCCAGCATCGGGGGGCTGATCACCTGTCTTCTGTTGGCGCCGACCTCCCCCGGCGGCGAGCAGCCACGGGTCGGCGAAGTGATCGATTTGTTGCGCACAATGGCGTCACGGATATTCCACAAAAGTGTCATGAGCTCAGTTCGCATGCTTACATCGGGCTCGATTTACTCGGAACGCAGCCTGCTTGACGCACTGGATCAACAGTTCGGGAAACTCACGCTGAAGGAACTGGCACTACCCTGCCTGATTCCCGCCTACAACGTCACGGAAGGCCGGCTACGCTTGTTCCGCCAGCACCGTGCAAACGCAAACCCCGCCGAGGATTACCGCATCCGGGATCTACTCCGCGCCGCCCTCGCGGCACCCGTGTACCTGAGCGCGGCTGTCGTGGAGCCGCTCTCCGGCGGCCCGAGCGAGGAACTCATCGATGGGGCGCTGGTCGCTAGCAATCCGGCCCGCCTGGCCTATGACGAGGTCCGCGCCCATTTCGCGCACCATCCGTTGGCGGGCGAGGTCGCGCTACTGTCACTGGGAAATATTTCCACACCTCCGGTAGGCTCGACACGGGACTGGAACGCAGTGCGATGGGCCAGTGCGGCGATAAACATTGCCATTGCCGGCGCGGAGCAGCGCGTGCATGAGACCGTGGCTGGCGCCTTCGAGACGGCGAATGCGGTCGAACAGTACCTCAGGATCGAAAAAAACGGCCGCGAATGCAGCCGTGGCTTTGCCGCCGACGACACGTCGCAAGAGACGACCAATGCATTGCTTGCGATCGGCGACGAGCTGGCCTTGCGCTTCGACGGACCGTTGAACCACTTTGCCGATCTCCTCGTATCCGACCGGCTGGAGCAAGTGGAGACGCTGGATACGGAACTCAACGCAAAGCCGCCCATGCCCCCGGATGAAACACAGAGAGGGAAAGTGTAGGGGCTTAGTCCGTTGAGCAGGCGTCTCAGCTGCCATGCTCTGTTGCTAAAGGTAACCTGAGGCGGTGCCCACTTGTATAACCGGACGCATCGGCTTTAATAGAGTTAAAAAAGATCGGGAGAAAACCATGGCAGGTTTGCAGCTGCATGACGGTTTCATCGAGGGAGGGGATCCGAACTACCGCCTGACACCCAATTTTCGACTGCGAGAGTTCATCCGACCTGACGGTAACGTACGCATACATCGCGAACTGGTGGCTTGCCTACAGATCCTGCGCGACCGTCTGGACGAGCCCATCGAGGTCGACACCGCCAATCCCCCTGCAGCTTTGAGACCTGTGGTGGACGGTCTAGGCATCATGGTGAAGGCGGACGACGGGGAACGCCTGCAACGGCTTGCCGCGGAACTTGTCGGCCAGGGCTATCTCTCGCACGTGCAACAGCAGGGCAAGAAACTCTATCTCGAAATCCCACAACCGGAGCAACTTCCCCCCATCACACCTAAGCTCGCCTTCGAATGCGGCGTGCAAGTGACCGCCGCCTTCGAAACCAGTGGCGACCCCTATCAGCAGGTGACCGGTAATTTCGACAAGGCCGGCCTCTCCTTCGGTCCCATCCAGTGCAACCTCAAAAGCGGCACCCTGCAGGAACTGTTCCGGCGCCTGCGGGGCGAGGACGAACCACGCCTCAGACGATGCTTCGGCAACGATGATGACTACATGGCTTTCTGGCGGGTGCTCGACGGCTCCCGGACCAAGGCGGTGAACTGGGCGGACAGGCTGAGTACCGGCAGGCAAAAGCGGGGCTTCTCCCAACCCTGGAAGGGCTACCTGCAGGCAGTCGGTCGCGAACCCGTGTTTCGTGATGTGATGCTTCGCTATGCCTACGACAAGTACGGCAAGCTGTTGATGTCCGCCCTCGCCTTCCTGCGTGGGGTGTCGCCCATCGCCATTACCAATCTTCGCTGTCTGGCCGCGCTCTACGATATGGGCGTGCAACAGGGGAGCCTGCAGAAGGCATATAGCGCGATCCGCCGTCGGGTCGCCACGGAACAGCCGGCGGATCAGTTCGAGCTCACCCGCATCGCCATCGAGGAGCGGGCGAAAAAGGCCTCGCCGGCGTGGCGGGCGGATTGCATGAGCCGCCGCCTCTCGATCCTGGAGCGGGGGCCGGTGTCCGTCACGCTCAATGGCCGGCGGGCCCGTCGCGAAAATCCACGCAGTTACCTGTTGCGCAACAGTCCGGTGAAAGGCCTGGAACGCTACCTCGCCACCTAGCCGGATTGACTTACTGATCCGAAAGTAAGGCAATAAAAGCCGGACACCCGAATCAAATGGGAGTGAGATCGATGACCCGAACCAGACTGCTGCAGATGACCTTCTGCCTGATGACGGCGGTACTTACCGGCTGCTCCTCCATATCCGCGCTGAAACCTGCACAAGAGTCGATCGCCTCCGAGGCACTCTGTCCGGAAACAGTGGCGGTGAACCCGGATGGCCGTGAAATACTCGTCACCGACAAGGCGGGCAGAGTCACGCCTGAATATATCCGCGCGATGATCGAGGGAGAGGCCAGCATCGACACGCTGCTGGACTGTGCATTGAGCCCTGCCATCACGGAGGAGTCCAAGCTCTACCGGGGGCATGTCCTGCTTTCACTGCTGGCCCAGTATGGCGCCTACAATCTGCAGATCGGACCTTATGAAGAAAGGATCGGCGACGCCATCACGCTGCTGGCGCATATCAAACAGGCCGAGTATTCACTCAGGGGCCCGAGCAGCGTGGTCAAACCCGATGTCATTTTCAGGAGATATCAGGAGCGGCCCGCGCGGCTGGATCGCATCACCTACGTTCTCGAAGTGGCGCTGTATGCCGAAAGGCCGACCCTGCGCAGGCTCAAGGGACGCGTCGGCAGCCTGGTCGGTTCCATCGCCTCGGGCGCGTCCACCGAGAGTATCCGCTGGAGTCTCAAAGGCGCCATCGACGGCATCGAAAAGTCGATTCATCTGAGACTCTACGGCAAGGCCTACCTCGACGATGCCAAGGAGGATCTCAGCCGCTTCACGGGAGAGGGCCAACTGCCTGAGGCCGCCGACTGGCAACGCAGGGATGCGATGATCGAGGAGGCCTGCGATCAGATCGCCAAGCTGGCCAACCTGAATGGCTACAGTTGCATACCTGAAGAGTCAGACGGCGGTTGAAGCGATCCGCCTGGCAGCAAGCGACGCTTCTCCGAGACCGCTCAGCGACTTCACAAGGGCCGCAGACTGAATACTGTTGTCGCTGTTCACCTGCAGTCAATGCAATACAAGGCTTATGACACCCTGTCTATATGTCAGAATATTGTGCTCGAGACCAGGAATCGTCGACGTGATATCCGGAGTGTCCTCCCTGGCCTTGATCCGACCGTCGCCGGCCGCACACTTCCTGCTGCATATCCTCTATCGCAGAGTCATTTCGAATCAGGGTTTTGGACTGCGTTCCACTTGAAACCAATCGTGCTTGTTCCTGCGTATCTTGTGGGCCAAATCGTCATAGTCTTTCCAGTCGAGATGAGTATGAATACGCACGTTCTGTATGGGTCCTGCAAGCTCACGCATCAGAAAAGGTAGATCATCACGATTCCTTACGAAGTAGTGCGACATTGCATTCCGTGCCAATGCATACCCAGCTTCGAACAAAGCACTCGTCACCAATTTCTCAGGATAGACGAGTACAAAGCAACGACTCTGGGCAAGTGCGCTCAGGTCATCGGTAACTGAGACGTCCATGGTGTCAAAATCATCGATACTCTGGACATTCTCAGCCGCCCAATAGACTCGCGTTCCGCCCTCTTTCAGTGCATCGAAAACTTTCAAGGTCTGCGCACGACAGGCCTGATACTCCGCATCGTTTGCAAATGCCGCCATGGGTGCCGATAAAAAGACGTCATACGCGTAATCCTGTTCGAAGCTCGTAGCCACGGCAGTACGCAATTTGGGTTCGAGCTGAGGCCAT
Source organism: Candidatus Thiodiazotropha sp. (assembly GCA_037384425.1). Taxonomy (GTDB): domain Bacteria; phylum Pseudomonadota; class Gammaproteobacteria; order Chromatiales; family Chromatiaceae; genus Thiodiazotropha. The sequence goes on from JARROA010000003.1 coordinate 240,928, forward strand.
CCATTGTTGAATGCACCATTCAACTGCTTTTCCGACAGGCGTTCATCGCCAAGCTTATTGTTAATTGCAGTGAGTAACCGCTTGAAATCCTTTTTGCTCGATTGCGCAGCATTGAATTGCCTCAATGGGTCATCCAGCTTGTCTGGTGTTAATCCGATGAGAAGCGGCACGACGCTCGACTCGCCGATCCGCTTCGAGATGGCGCCGGCCTCGTAGAGTATCCACGGTCTGTTGCGGTTATTTTCCGTCAGGCAAAGAATGCCGAAATCGGCAGCATCCAATACCTGCCCCAATGTATTGAACCAGCGTGCGCCCTTATCGATGTCTTCCGACGAAAGGAAGATCTCGTCCTCCGAAATCGCCTGAATGACATTCGGCAGCCACTCCTTGAACGCCTGCGCCACTTCCAGACTCGCCTTTCCTGACCAACTCACAAAGATTTTCATACCGGCATACCTATAGATATAGTCATATATACCCGCCGAGCAGTGGGACAACCGAGCGCTGCTCAACAATTGCCTCGAGAGCTCGCACCTGTCGCGTTGAGTCCGTCCTATAGATCTATCTTCAATACCATCAGCTACCGCTTTCAGGTCGCATGGAGCACTCAAGTGCCTCGAGACCCATACCGATCAGGAGCACTGGAGAGCCGTTAACGAGCGATCATACCGTTATTCCATTGGGCATAAGGCTATGCGCTCGATGAGTTTGAGCAAGGCCTTCTCGATACTTGACGCCTTATCGTCCGATGGCAACATGACACTCAGAAACTTTGCCTGATTGGTGGCAGAATCACGCTCGCGAGCGCTGCCCAACCGCGTCAGCAGATCACAATACCCGAGGATCAACGCATCCAACACCTTGGGATTGGTGATGCAGGCTTCAGCTCGACCGTCGTAGCAAGCCCACAGTGCATCGATACGTAGCGCTTCGACTTCCGCTAGCGCATGAAAGAAGCTCCGGTTTTCGGCGTATCGCCGACGTGCGTTTTGCACCCCGGCCTGAAGTAAGCCGGGAAGTTGGCCGGCATGCTCATTGAAGGCCGCACGCTCGCCTCTGGCCACCATCAGCACTTCGCCATCCAGTGCGTTGAACAGCGGATAGTAGTCCCACTCGCCGGTGCGCTCCCGAGCGTGTGCCGCGGCTTGCCAATAAAAAGTCTGCATTTCCGCCAGGCATTTTTTGATACCTCGATAGTTACCACGTGTGTGATAAGCCTGGGCCAGGCGCTTCCAATAAGACCCCTTGAGCGACAGACGCTCCACAGACGGCCCAATAGCTATGAGCTGCTCCAGGCGTGCCAGTCCAGTGTCCATATATGCTTTTCCGGCATCCTGCTGTGTTTTATCCTTGCTGGCCACCAGCTTTTCACCGTGGCGTATCTCGAGGTTAGCCAACTGCTCAAACGCCTTCAGGCTGGAGCCGGCATCTTCCATCTCGAGCGCCGCGCGATAATGACCGATAGCCCGCTCCGTTTCACCCAATTCGGCCCAGGCGCTTGCGAGCTTTTCCCGCACCTCGGCGTTCTGGAAATCAGGACCACGCGCGGCATTCTCGATGGCCTGGATCTGTTGCCGGTAGTAGGTTTTTTTCTCAAGGTCAGTAGCACCCTGCAAACGGGCACGGTACATGTCGAGGTCGGCAATCAGGTGACTGGCGTGGACATAACCGCCGGCAGTCACTACGCTACCTTGGGTGTAGGGAAAGCGATAGAGTTCGTCACCATAGGCCTGATAGGCACCCCATGTGTTGGTCGAACTGTGACGTTCATAGGTGACTTTTCGCGCATGGCGCACAGACGCACCGAAACGCTTACCCTCGAACATCGCCTCATAGAAGGTACGGGCAAAGGTACTGGCTGCCGCATCGTCCACGGCCCAGCCTGCAGCGATGACGGCCTTGCAGCCCATTTTTATAAACTGGGGACCCAGATTGGCGGCGAGTTCGCCCCAGCGTGGCTGCGCATCATCCTTGGTATCTCCGAGATGGCAGCAGTTGATGAACACGAACTCCGGGACGTGCCGGAGTTGGTTCACCTGCGCTGCTGTTAGGTAGGTCTTCGGGCCGAGCACCATACCTGTGAGACCGGTTTCCTCGTCGTTGACGACACCATGACCCGCTAAGTGCATGAATCTGTACTGAGCGCAGAACAGCGCATGAAACACCTGTTGCGGATTGGCCTGATAGCGGTCGATGACCTCGAACTCATTGCGTTTGAAAACGCCGGCAACAACCTTGGCCTCCTCTTGCGCACCGGGCAATTCAATCCGCCCCGATTGGGTGTCGCCAACGACGAACAAGCGCTTATCCTCCACAGTCGGCACCCTTCCACGACCATGCGCCGAGGCAAGCTGGCGTACCAGCTCGACCCGTGTCGCCAGGGGTCCATTCTCGGTTTCATCGCTGTCGCGCATCATTTCCCAGGGGTAGGCGGCCGCCTCGGCATCGACAGACATCATCAAAGTGCGTACCTGAGCGATGGCTTCCTTCATGCCGTTCGGCACGATGAGCTCGAACAGTGCGCGCGACAGGCCGGGTTGGTCCCGCGTGGAGTCGGTGATCGAAGCGATCAGACCATCGACCGCCTGGCGTTGATCAACCTCGACGGCAACCTCGTTCCGGGCCCGATCGGTGATCACCGTGAAGCGCAGGCGACTGTTCTCGCGCACGATGACGACGCGTTGCGAGCCTGTCTGGCCGCTGGCGGTAATGCAGCGCCCCCGATAACCGCCGGCGCCAATGCGTAAGCGGCCATCGAAACACGCAACGCTGGCAAACTGCGTGTCACCGATCAGTTCGCGGAAGGCCTGAACAGCGGCGATGGCGCGATCCTCCGCCTCTTCGTAAAGGGATATGCGCCCGATCCGGGTCGTAGTCTCGGCCTTCCTCAACGCGTCATTGGTGATCCGCAAGGCGTCCAGCAGGCAACGCACGCCGGTTTCGATAGCCAATCCCGTAAAGCCGGTGCCCACCAGCAAGGTCGAGATGGCCAATCGCTCCGTGTCGCCAGCATCGCCATGCCTGCACTGCTCTCGGGCGCGTGCATACTCCAGCAGGCCGTTCGTAAGGGCACGGGTCAGTTGGCCCGGCAAGAGCTCCCCCACCGATCCCAGTCCGACCACGACGGCACCACCGGGTTTGGCACGCGGTTCCGGGTTCAGGAACACCATGGCATCGCTGGGCTGACTCGGATAGCGACCGAGATCGTAGGTACGCACCAACTGGCCACCCAAATGACTGTTAAGTACGGTGGCGCTGCCGCGCACCCCATCATTGGCATAGGCCCCAATAAGCACCGGCGCGTCGGCCGTGGCAAGGCTGCCGTGGATGACTTCGATAGTTGCACAGGGTTCCTTCACCGCCGCAGCCCACCGTCCTGGACGGGCACCCCCTGTCGCGGAAGCCAGCACTTCGTCCACGCTCGGATAGAGCGCATGGGCGTCAAGACTCCTCGGCCAAAAGATCGGGACGCTTTCGCCGCGTGCGCCTGGCGGGTTGCGCATCAGTGCAGCATTGTGTGTATCGCCGGTCTCGAGCAGTTCCCGATAGGCTTCGAAGGCGTGCTCGTGATTCGCCAGATCACCGTGTGCCGCATCCACATACCAAACAGGTACGCCGGCTGGAATACCCGTTTTCCAAGGCACCCGGCCGTCCCCCTCATGGACGCAGCCGATCTCGACCCGACCATCGACCACGCGCACCGCGACCGGTGTGGGTGCGTGACCCGCCACATACAGGGTGCATTCCGGATCGAGTTGTGCGGCACGCAACTCCTGGACGACGTCTCGCGCCTCGTTCAGCGGCACTGTTTGGGGCGGCATCCAACTCCGGCCCTTCTTCGGATCCCGATCCTGGTCGTACCAGCGCTTCCAGACGGCAGCGTCAAAGTAGTCGACGCCGTCACTCGCCTGCCCGTTGTCGCCTGACCAAGGTAGCAGTTCGAGCACCCCGGGAAAATCACGCACGATCTCAAGGAATTCGCGCATGTCGTGCTTCCAGTCGAACCAGCGCTCGATGGTCTGCACGAAATCGTCGCGGCCCATCAGCACGGTAGCCATGGAATGGGATCCGGCATTGGGCGTGCCCAGCTGCAACAGACGGCTGCCGGGTATGGCCTTGAAGTCTGCCCAGCGTTCCTTGAGCGCCAATCTGGCAACCAGGCCACCCATGGAGTGAGCGACAATGCGCAAGGGTTTTCCCCGCTTCTTGGCATCGACGATGGCTTGGTCCAGTTCCCCGCCGAACCGCTCGGCTGCCGTCTTGATCGACAATCGCCAATCGTAGGCGAATGGCCTCACTTCATGCGTATCGGCCAGATGGCGTGCCAGGCTCTCATAGTTGAGATCCATCCAACCGTCCGGTGTTACACGCTTGGCATCCACTCTCAGCTTGGCCATCTCTCCCGACCACATGCTGAAGGGTTCGAACCAGATGCGGTTGCGCCCCTGCTGAATGTGACTACCCATGATGCCGGGCAGCATGAACACGATGGGTGCATCGTCCTTGCGTTTGGGTTTCTTTCCGCCCCGGCTTATCTCGGCCCGGGACGGACCTTCCAGCAGTTCAAAGGCGCTGTCGTCACCTTGCAGCGCGGCCAGCAAAGCCAGCGCGCTCTCGTCACGTTCAAAGTAAGTGAAATGCGTCACCTGGGGACCGCTGACCGGCTTCTGGCGGATACCCTGCAGTCGCGCCGCCCCGCCGCTCATCGAAGGCGTATTGACCACCAGATCGGTCTCACCGCCATAGAAGACCTCGGTCAAACAATCCCCGAGCCAGGGCAGCAAGCCTTCGCCTTGAAAATCCCCCGCCAAGACATGCAACGGGTGCTGTATCTTCACATCCGGCGCGTTTAGCAGGCTCACGAGCGGCGAGTCGGGCATCATGGCCTCAAGACCGGGCAGAACACCCGCATCGGTGCGTTGCTTGACCACGGCGAGCAGAAACTGCTTGAGCAGGGTGTAACCCTTGGCCAGGGGTACCATGCCCGGAATCACATGACCCGCCGCATCGAAGCCCTTACCCAGGAGGTTGAGCATGACGCTGGCCCAGCGGTCCAGCCGTCCCGATGCCAGCGTAGTGCCACGTGCAGGGCAAGCAACACGCACGAAACGCTCCACACGCACCGCGCGTTTGATCAGCTCGCGGTTCAGTTCATGCAGCCGATCCACGTCTTGATCGAAATCTTTGCGCCCCAGGCGCTCCGCATGGTCTGCAAAACGCCGGATCTCATCTTCGGTGAATGGTTCGAGATCGATTCGATTGGCCCGTGCCAGCAGTTCACCCACCATGCCGCCGCGCGAGTGGCTGACCAGGTGAAGGCGTGCGTTTTTAGGCAAAAGTTTGACAAGCTGCAGCGCGTTGGCGACCGGGCTTTCGGTCAGGCTTCGGTGTTCAAAGGCGTACAGGCGTGATCCATAGGTATCGACCAACTGCTTTCGGTAGCTGTCGTTCTGCCATAGATGCTTGAAGCTGCCCTCGGTGGAAGAGGCCGTACCGTGCAAAAAGATCAAACTCGCTTCGCCAGATGCCGGCAGCGCATCGACCTGGGTCAACCCGAAAGCCTCGGGCGCGCAACGGTACAGACCATTGTGGTCGTCGAGCTGTGCATCCTGGAAGGTACCGGCTGCGATCAGCGCGGTCACACCCGCAGGACCTTTGCGATAGATGCGCAGCCCCTTGAGAATCCAGGCACCGAACCCTTCCCTGGCCGCCCCTGTCGGTAACCTGGTGCCGGAGAAACGCAGCATCTGCCCCACATCGATCTCGCCGGCTGAGTCTTTGCCGCGCTGTGCTGGTGGACCAAAATATCGCTCTATATCCTCGGCCGCGAGCAGGATATGCGTGCCGTCTGCCAATTCGAGTTCCAACACGGTATCCGGGTCGAGCGCTTGCGGTTTGACCCGTTCCGCTGTCCCGCGCGCCAAGCCATCGAGTGCATAAACCTCTGCCGGCCATTCGCCCAGCGTGTTGTCCATCTCTTTGCGCACGCCATCGATGCGGAGCGAAATACCACCTACTTGATCGTTCATGCCCATCTCCTTGTGAATTCAGCCACGACGCGAATTGATTGATTGGAACTGTCTCGTCACGTGTTACCCAGTCATGGGTGCATATGCCTAGCGGCACGCACCAGCTGCAGCATAGCCAACGATATATGGTTACAACTGCGTGAGGTCATCTGAACACCCGCAGCCAGTTCCTAACACCAGCAGCGGGTTCCTTTACCTCGAGACGACCGTTGACACACTGCGGATTATTCATACGCTGACACTGGTTCTATTCGGGATTGCTTACCGCTGGCTGGGACCGTCGGCCGGATCGACATTACCGGAACACCGTCGATACTGCGCGGATCGGCAATTGGACCGAAATCAACAGTGGCCCCGCTCAGCGCCTGCGCGTAGAAACTCCGCAGATTGGCTTGCTTTTTTTGCCCCGGCTTGACGAAATAGCGATGCTTGACTCCGAGCTGTTCCAGGCTCACGTATGTAGCTAGTTCAGGTGTCACACCGGGCGTGCGTAGATCCTGACCGAGCATATTCGGTTTGAATCCAAAACCCGCGAACTTCAGTACCCTGTCATGTGGATTCACCATAACGTAGTTACGTTCGGCCATCCTGATCTTTTCCAGCCACCTGTGGTGACGTTTCTGTTTGACTGCTGCTGCACTGAGTACAATGTTCGCCATCAACGGCCCCCGCGCCGTCCCCAGCAGATCGTCCTTGGCCAGCTCCGCAACGATGATATTTCCCATGCTGTGCGCAAGTAGCGATGGCTTGGCGGCCTGTGGATTTGCCCGCAAATAGTCGCCCAGATAGTCTAGAAACCGGGCGAAATCATCTGCGGATGCAATCGGTCGGGTTTCGTCGTAACCGGGATCATCCGAATCCCAGGTAAAGCCGATCGTGGCGACATCATATTTAGTAAGGTTAGCGTAAATATTTTCTTCCACACTTTTGCGTGGTTCGCCGATTCCTTTGGCCCGACCGTGAAGATAGATCAGGACTGGTTTATCTTGGCTATAGATGCTTTCCAACGCGTGTGGAGCATCATCGATTGCCCATAGGCGATCCGGCAGCATGAACAGCGGCTTGGCGCGATTGTAGTCGAGCGGATTGGGCATGGCTTTTCTCCCTGATTGTTGTTCCTGATTGTTATTCCTGCGGCTGTGCCTGGCCTGATTACCGAAGAACTCGCTTCAAACTCACGGACCGCGCTTGGGTCTCCCGGATGCACACTGGTCAGTACACAGACTGATTGGTGAACCGGCTACCCTTCTACCGCCCGCCTGCAGAGCCGTCCAGCCACGCGTCCCAGGAGCGTCATGCACAGGCAACACAGCTATGTACGAATGTAGTCGAAGATGTCATGTATGTGCCACCCTCAAGCACGTAGTGTTCGGGTCGTTGTGCGGAAAGTTGTCGCCTTGCGGCGTGGTGTACACGGCGACGGCGGTGAGGGTGACGCCGCTGCCGGCGTGCACGCTGCTGCGGCCGTTGATCAGCAGGTTGCCCTGCGAAACGGAGGCGCATTTGGTCTGGTTGAGGGTGACGGTGCCCTGGGCCTCTTTGGTGATGAGGCCGGGGATGAAGCCGATGTGGCACTCGATCAGCGCGGCCAGCTGCTGGTACTGGCCGCGCCAACGCCGCCCAGGGTCAGTTCCAGGTCGAAGTGGGTCTCGGCTCCATCCAGGGCAGCGGCTCGCCGGTGAGATCGGTCTCCCGGGGTGGTGGGGTGTAGCCGGGGATGAAGCGCGTGAGGGTCTGGGCCACGCTGGCTGAGGCGAGCGATTTATCGCCCAGACAGGCAACCAGGGCACGACGCCCTGCGGCCGGATCACCAGAGGGCCGAGCCCAGGGCGCCGTGCTGGGCCGTGAGTGTGCTCATGCCCACCAGTCCGGGGTTGTTGGTGCGCCAGGATTTGGAACCCGCAGCGTATTTCGTCGTCTGCGGGGTGCTGTCGAAATACATCACACTGCTTTGGGGGCCAGGCACTGCACTTTGAAACATGGGGCGTCCTTGTCCTTAGTGGTTGGTTGATGAGTCGCTGTAGGCGGTGAGCCAGAGGGCACCGCGCCAGGGCAAGCAGTCGTAGAAGATTGTGACGCGCCTCCAGATCGCTGGCCTGCTCGACCGCACTGCGCAATGCGATGTACGCTTCGTCATCTCCCCGCACAAGCCCGCCCCAGATGGCGGGTGCCAGAGCAGTTTCCGCTATCCTTTCCCCTGTGCAGGCCGTTCGCTGATCACGGTAGTAGGCCGAAAACATCTCTTTGCCATAGTGAGGACCATTGGCGGCAAAATGAAGTGCGCTCTGTTGTAAGGCCACGTCCTGTGACTGCACATCCGCTTGATTGATCAGACCGCTCGGTAGCGCGACACTTTGAGCTCGCCAAAGTCTAAACAGGTGTACGCGAAGATTCGGCTGCTCTTTATATTGGGTGAGCATCCAGTCCAGGTTATCGGGCGGATAGAGCATCAATGCATCGAACACACCCTCTGCAACATGACCACCTTCTTCTAATTGGACGAGTGCGTTCTCGTAGATAGCGTACCTGTTTGTTTCATCTTTCTCGTTGACGATGCGGTGGCATAGGCCACAAACCTAGAAGCCGCATCTCTTGGCTTTTGCTCCTTCCCCTGCCCTGGAATAGCCCCGGCAATGGCGACTCTCATCCGTCTTTCCGTCTTTTGCAGCGACGCACTGTCTCCCGTGCCTGTTTTCAGCATGCGGACACGCCGGCGATAGAGCTAGCGTGCCGCCTCCCGATGTTCCGTAACGAAATCCACGCCCGTACAACCTCGATCAGTTAATCTCGATCGTCGCCGCGCACTGGGTGATGCGATGTTCCGCCCAGCTCAGGATTTCACTCCCATCCAGACGGATACGCCCGTCCGCGTTCAGCTCCAACGTGGATTTACCCGCTTTGAGTTGAATCGCACGCACCTTGTCCAGATGAGCAACACCATCACGTATATCGAAGCCCACGCTTGGCGTCTCTTGAGGTCGCCTCAGGCGATGGGTCACGATTAGACCTTGTGGCGTCAGCACAATCAGAACCTGATCATCCTTTTCCAGCCAAGGCACACTTGTGGCATGAGCCATGACTTCAACGGGGGTCGTCTCGCCCATAATAACCACACGTGCCGCTTTGCCTTGTGATACCTCCAGTACAGTAGCAATAGTTGATTGCTGGTGTGACGTTGCTTCTGTTCGGACTGTTGCGCTTTCCATGTGTAATCCTCCGATCAGCTGCTTATCAGTTATTCGCCACGTTACTGCCCTTGATATTGATAGTGCCGCCAGTGATGTTGACGGTGGGGGCGTTGATATTGAGTTCGCCGCTGGTATCGATCTCGATGGAGCCGGTGGCCTGGCCGATGTGGATGATGCCGCCGCCCTGGCCTTTGAAGGTGATGGACTTGGCCGCCTGTAGCTGGAAGTCGCCGCTGACCACCTGCACCTCCATGTTCCGCTTGCTGACCTCCATGGAGGCGCCCTGCCCGGCCCGCACCAGAAAATCCTTTTTGGCCCTGATGTCCACGTCCTGGGCCTCTGCCTCCAAGTGCACGTGCTGCTTGGCCACGAACTTGATGTCGGTGGCCGCCTCCAGCTGGATATCCTCATTCTTGGTCATCAACCGCTGGTTGTTCTCGACGAAGATCTCGTGGTTGTTGCCTGACTCCAGCGTATGGGTATCGCCCGACTGCAGCAGCATGGTCTTCTTGGCCTCAATCTTCATCTCGCCCTGTTCCGTTGCGAGGCGTACCAGATGCTGGTCGCTTTTGGCGTCGAGGGTGAGGATGTTCTGGCGGTCACGGGTGAAGAGTTCGACCCGCTCTTCGCCCTTGCGGTCCTCCATCAGCAGTTCGTTCTCGCCCCAGGTGCGCAGAATGTTCTGAGTCGGGTTGTCGGCAGTGACCGGACTGGGAGTCTCGCTGTTGTGCAGTGCGCCGTGAATCACCGGGCGATCGAGATCCCCGTTGACGCAGGCGATGGTCACCTCGGTGCCGGCATGCAATGGGAAGTGAAAGCCGTATTTGTTGCCGGCATAGGGTTGCATCATGCGCACCGGATGGCTGGCCTCGCCCGGTGCGGCGTCACCCAGATCGAAGGGCAGACGCACCCGGTATCGGCCCTGCTCATCGATGTGCGCATAGTCGCCGCCGGTGGTCTCCACCTGGGCGCTGAAGTAGCTGGTCATGGGAGGGGGTGGCGGCGCGCTCTCGAGCGGCTGGCGGTAGGGCACGCCGGCGTGGATCAGCAGCAGTTTGTTGCGGTAGTGATTGCCTTCGCGGTCGCCGGTGCCGGCATCGCCGGCGGACTGGTCGGCAGTGTGCTCCACTTTGACGATAAGGTAGTCGCCGTTTAAGTGCTGATCCGGGTGGTTGGCCAGGGTGAATCGACAACCCGGGCTCAGACCGGCGCAATCGCTCTCGGCGATGAAGGTCTGGCGCTGCCAGTCATGAGCCTGCTGGCGAATCTGGGCGATCCACTCCCCCTCCTTCCGGTCCTTGTAGTTCTCGCCGTAGCGGTAGTCGCTGCCCCAGCCGGGTAGGTCGGTGGCGTTACTGATGCCGCCTTCCAGTTTGTCGGCGGGTGTGCGGTAGTTGTACTCCTTGAGTTTGATCTCGTTGGTCTGGGAACCGGTGCGAACCTTGAACGCATAGACACTCTCTTCATTGCGCGCCTCGCCGGTCTGGACCTGGTAGCGCAAGGCGCCGGTGCCGGGCAGAACGGGAGTGTTCTGGACGCTGTCGGTGATGACGAGACTGGCCTGTTTGTCGCTCTGCTCGAAGTAGTAGAAGAGCCCCCAGTGGGCGAGCTGACGGCTGAAGAAGTCGAAGTCGCTCTCCTCGAACTGGACCAGGTACTCCCGTTGCGGATAGTCGTGCTGGATGTCGAAGCGGAAGCCGTTCTCGGAGATGCCGGCCTGGGTCAGTACCTCGGTAAGGATTTCGACCGCATTCTTCTTCAGAAAGACACGGCTCTGGCGGTTGAGTTTGAGACGGCTCAGGGGCGAGCTGAGGATGACCTCGTATTCGAAGCCGTTCAAGGTGCGGCCGATGCGGGAGGCTTCGGTGACGATGCCGTTGACGCTCACCGGCGACTTGTCCCAGATCAGGCTGAGCTGGCCGCTGTTGTGGGTGAGCTGCTTGGGGGCGATCGCCTGTTGGGAGGAGAGGATCAGCTCGAAGCGGTAGTCGTCGGAGAGATCGTGGTTACGGCAGACGAAGCGCGTAACGCGGAAGGCTGAGGCGTCAAATCCCTGGGCTTTGAAGAAATAGCGGGATGTGTTGGCGCCCAGTTGGGCGGTTAGGGATGCGGTCGATGCAACCATGTGTTTGTTCCTTGTGATGTCTGTCCGTTAGACCGGTGCTTTCCTGTCGATCCGTCGGTGCGGCAAGCCGCACCCTGTTTTGGTTTGCTCTGCCCGGCGTTGGGGTTTCGGTGCGGCAAGCCGCACCCTACGCCTGGATTAACCCGTGAAGTGGATCGCACCCCACGTCTGAATTTGCCGTAGGGTGCGGCTTGCCGCGCCCGAAGGAAGTGCCCTTGGGCTGCACCGTAATGCTTTTCAAATCACAACGCGGCCTTGTTGTTTCCCCTTGGTGCATAATTCCGCAACGAATATTTGTGTAAAATTCTTGTGTAAGACCACGTATGTCATCAAACCTAGGGTTGCGTGAAAAGAATTGACAAAACGCTAGCGAACTATTTGGGGATTTTTTCCATCCCTGCCAATATGATTCAAGTGATTCAATCATGAGGCACGCGGAGGCCATCATGATAAATCCGTTTTTATTTTTGTTACCATTGAATGGCTGAATATACCGTTCCGTAATTCGTTCTTTGAAGAAGGTGACGATACCTTCAATTTCTTCATTCTTCTCCATCTTACGGTATTTCTTCACCGTTGTTGAGCTGGATAGATAGGACTTCGTATTTTCACTACTCATCTATGCTTCCTTGAAGGCATAACGCTTAGTGCAGCGGCAGTTTGTGGAGTGGTTTTTTGTGCTAGCGTAGCGATCAGCGCAAAAAAAGCCACGGAACAAACTGTCCGACTGGCACGACTTGTGTGTGCCCGGCATGGGCATGATCTTATGGGGTGCAAGTCCCCTGTGCATTGTCTGGAGAGTTGTCATTACTATAGACCACTTAAAAAGTACTAGCCGACGGCAAGGGCGCAAGGGTGACCGAGCGTCTGAAAGAAGCCCGAGTGCAAACCTGCGAGCCGACGAAC
>JARROA010000004.1:0-82353 GCA_037384425.1 Candidatus Thiodiazotropha sp.
TACCCCGCCATACTCCGCGTGCAGCTCGACCTGACTGTGCAGATTGTGCCCCAGCAGTCCCATTTCGCTATCGTAGACGGCCACGCCCGTCTCGTCGCAGGAGGTTTCAATGCCCAGTATTCGCATTTTTCCGAACTTTTGCCCTTTTCTTGTGTCGCGCCTTTGCATTAGGCGCCGTCAATGAGTAGAATTTCCGCCTTTCACATGGCTGAGCAAGCTTAACAGATCCAAGGAAACCCGATAGATGCCCAACGTACGCGTTAAAGAGAACGAACCCTTCGAAGTCGCCATGCGCCGTTTCAAGCGCTCCTGTGAGAAGGCCGGTGTGCTCGCCGAGGTTCGTCGTCGCGAATTCTACGAAAAACCCACCTGGGAGCGTAAGCGCAAGGCCGCAGCCGCCGTCAAGCGCACCCTGAAGAAGATCTCCCGCGAAAACCGCCGTTTCGAACGCCAGTACTGATCACCTCCCCGTTCGCGGGATCACCCGACATGCTAAAGAGCCGCATCCAAGACGACGTCAAGGCCGCCATGAAGGCCAAGGAGAAGGCGCGTCTGGCCACCTTGCGCCTGATCAGCGCCGCTATCAAGCAGCGCGAAGTGGACGAGCGAACCGAGCTCAGCGATGAGCAGGTTCTGGCCGTGCTGGAGAAGATGATCAAGCAGCGTCGCGACTCCATTAGCCAGTACCAGAACGCCGGGCGCCAGGAACTGGCCGAGCAGGAGATGAGCGAGATCGCTATCATCGAGGCCTATATGCCGGAAGGCCTCAGCGACGAGGAGGTCACCGCTTTAATCGAGGCCGCCGTCAACGAATCGGGGGCCGGGAGTATACGCGACATGGGCAAGGTGATGGGCCTGCTGAAGCCGAAGTTGCAGGGTCGCGCTGACATGGGCAAGGTCAGCGGCCTGGTCAAGCAGAAGCTCTCCGGCTGATCAACTCTGCTGCAAACCGAAACCTGATTCAGGGCAGCCGAATCGAGATGCCCGGTAAGATTCCCAACCGGTTCATAGACGAACTGCTCAATCGCGTCGATATCGTCGACGTCATCAATCGCCGGGTACCCCTGAAAAAGGCGGGTCGCGAATACCACGCCTGCTGCCCCTTCCACGACGAAAAGACCCCCTCCTTCACCGTCAGTCCGCAAAAACAGTTCTACCACTGCTTCGGCTGCGGCGTGCACGGCTCGGCCATCGGCTTCCTCATGGAGTACGACAATCTGGGCTTTGTCGAGGCGGTGGAAGAGCTGGCCGGCTCGGTCGGCGTGGAGGTGCCGCGGGAAGAGGGAGCGGCCCAGGGCCCCGACCTGCGCCCCCTCTACAACGCCATGGAGGAGGCATCCCGCTTCTATCAACACCAGCTGCGGCGCCATCCCCAGGCCTCCGGCGCCGTCGACTACCTCAAATCCCGCGGCCTGAGCGGCGACATCGCCGCCCGCTTCCAGATCGGCTACGCCCCCCCTGGCTGGGACAACCTGCTCGCCACTCTAGGCCAGGATAACCCATCCATACGCCGTCTCGCGGAGTGCGGCCTCATTATCGAGCAAGAGGGCAAGCGCTACGACCGCTTTCGCGACCGCATCGTCTTCCCCATCCGCGATACCCGGGGCCGGGTGATCGGTTTCGGCGGCCGGGTGATGGGGGACGAAAAACCCAAGTATCTCAACTCCCCGGAGACACCCCTGTTCCATAAAGGGCGGGAACTCTACGGGCTCTATGAGGCGCGCAAGGCGGGCGGCAAACTACAGCGGCTACTGGTGGTCGAAGGCTACATGGACACCGTGGCCCTGGCCCAGTATGGCATTCACAACACGGTGGCGACCCTGGGCACCGCCACCACCCAGGAGCATCTGGAACTGATCTTCCGCACCTGCCCCGAGGTGGTCTTCTGCTTCGACGGCGACCGGGCCGGACGCGACGCGGGCTGGAAGGCGCTGCAGACCAGCCTGCCGGCGATGCGCGACGGGCGCGAGGTGCGCTTTCTGTTCCTGCCCGAGGGGGAGGACCCAGACAGCCTGGTGCGCAAGGAGGGCCGCGAGGGACTCGAACAGCGTCTGGACCTGGCCCTGCCCCTCTCCGAATTCCTCTTTCAACAGCTCACTGCCCAGGTAAAGATGGAGACCATCGACGGCCGGGCCCACCTGGCGGAGCTGGCCAAACCCCATCTGGAGCGCCTGCCGAAAGGCCTCTTCCGGCGCATGATGTATCAACATCTTGAGCGGCTGGTCGGCATTCGGAACGGGCACCTCGACCGGAGCGGAGCCAAGAGAGGAAAGGCAAGGCGGCCAGCGGACAACAATCTGGTATTCACGCCGATTCGGCGCACCATCGCCCTCTTGCTGGACAACCCCCAGCTCGCCCCGGTAGCGGCGGAGATCGACGACATCTGGAGGGCGTGGGATACAATTGGTACAAGAATATTAGTGCAACTGCTTGAAACTATTCAGTCCCAGCCTAATCTTAATAAGGCAGCACTGTTGGAACGCTGGCGTGATAGTGAACACTTCGCCCACCTCAACAAACTGGCACGCTACAGCTTCGATCTGCCCGAGATGGACCAGGAGACGGAGTTGAGAGATGCCCTGATCAAAGTGAACAGTCAGTATCTCAAGGAGAGCCGTCCCCTCCCCGGGAATCTCAAACCCAGCGAGCTGTCCGAGGACGAATTGGAGGCATTGAAGAGGCGCTACCCGGGGTCGCGAAATGGAGACGACACCACACCTCAATGAGTCGAGCCTCATGGTAAACCCTAATATTTCTAGTGCAGCTATGGGAAATTGTGCTAACATGGTGAGTTCAGTTTAAACATCGTGGCTCGCACTTTAAGTCAAGGTACAAGATGAACCAGGAACAGCAGCAATCTCAATTGAAACAACTGATTGCAAAAGGTAAGGAACAAGGTTTTCTGACCTATGCAGAGGTCAATGACCACCTTCCCGACGGCATCGTTGAACCCGAACAGATAGAAGATATCGTTCGCATGATCAACGACATGGGCATTGCCGTGCATGAAACAGCGCCCGACCTGGAAGAGAGCAGCCTGAGCGACAACGCCGTCTCCCCCGACGAGGACGCCGCCGAAGCCGCCGCCGCCGCGCTGGCCAGCGTCGACAGCGAATTCGGGCGCACCACCGACCCAGTGCGCATGTATATGCGCGAGATGGGCACGGTCGAACTGCTGACTCGCGAAGGCGAGCTGCGCATCGCCAAGCGTATCGAGGAGGGGCTGAATCAGGTCTCTGCCGCCCTCGCCACCTTCCCTGTCGCCGTGAACAAGCTCTGCACCCTGCTTGAGCAGATCGAGGTGGGAGAGACGCGCCTGGCCGATGTCACCAGCGGGTTCATCGACCCCAACGAACCGGATGAGATCCCCACTCCCGCGCCCAGCCAGCCGGCGGCCGCCGACGCGTCGAAGCCGGGGGCCAATGGCGATACGTCCTCCGACGACGACAGCGATGAGCCGGAAAACACCGGCCCCGACCCGGAAGAGGTCGCCGCCAAGGGCAAGGAGCTGCGCAAGCGCTACAAAACCCTCTGCACGGCACTGAAAAAGCACGGCCGCACCGATGCGAAGTCCCAAAAACTGCTAGGGGCCGTCTCCGAGTCGTTCCTCGAATTCAAGCTGGTTCCGCTCACATTCAATGCCCTGGTCAACGCCCTACGCGTCACTATTGAGCGGATCCGCAACCAGGAACGCATTATCATGAACCTCTGCGTCGACAAGGCACGCATGCCGCGCAAGGAGTTCATCGCCTCCTTCCCGGACAACGAGACCAACCTCGACTGGATCCACGATCAGATCAAGAAAGGCAAGGGCTACAGCGAAGCCCTGCAAGAGCAGGCCGAAGAGATCCTGCGCGCCCAGAAGCGCCTGGTGAACATCGAGAAGGAGTGCCAGCTGACCATCGGCGAGATCAAGGAGACCAACCGCAAGATGTCGATCGGCGAGGCCAAGGCCCGCCGCGCCAAAAAGGAGATGGTCGAGGCCAACCTGCGCCTGGTCATCTCCATCGCCAAGAAGTACACCAACCGCGGCCTGCAGTTCCTCGACCTGATCCAGGAGGGCAACATCGGCTTGATGAAGGCGGTGGACAAATTCGAATACCGTCGCGGCTATAAATTCTCGACCTACGCCACCTGGTGGATTCGTCAGGCCATCACCCGCTCCATCGCGGACCAGGCCCGCACCATCCGCATCCCGGTGCACATGATCGAGACCATCAACAAGCTCAACCGCATCTCCCGCCAGATGATCCAGGAGATGGGCCGCGAGGCGACTCCGGAAGAGCTTGCCGAGCGCATGGACATGCCCGAGGACAAGATCCGCAAGGTGCTGAAGATCGCCAAGGAGCCGATCTCCATGGAGACCCCCATCGGCGACGACGAGGATTCGCACCTGGGCGACTTCATCGAGGATTCCGGCGTGGTCTCCCCCATCGAATCGGCCACCGCCGAAGGCCTCAGCGAAGCGACCCAGAACATGCTGGCCGGCCTCACCAGCCGCGAGGCCAAAGTCCTGCGCATGCGCTTCGGCATCGATATGAATACCGACCACACCCTGGAAGAGGTCGGCAAACAGTTCGACGTCACCCGCGAGCGTATCCGCCAGATCGAAGCCAAGGCCCTGCGCAAGCTGCGCCACCCCTCCCGCTCCGATCGCCTGCGCAGCTTCCTCGACACCGATTGATCCCTGGCGATTTACCCGCCGACCGGACAAAACTACTGATCCGGCGGGCAAATCTGCTAGAATCCCACCGCTTTCGGGCCCATAGCTCAGTTGGTTAGAGCAGGGGACTCATAATCCCTTGGTCCTAGGTTCGAGTCCTAGTGGGCCCACCAAACAAACTCCGTTTTCTCTCCGAGCTGCTAAAGAAAGACTTGGCATTACTCAGCCGTATTTTTCTCGCGGCTTCATCGGGTAGATGGCTGAGCCATTCACGATGAAAATCGAGGAACCGGGACAGCTCCTGCCAGCCGATGTCCGCTTCGTCCCAGGGATTGATCTGCTCCACCGGCCACACCGGGTCCGAGCCGATCATGAAACGATCCGCGGGACAAAAGGGGTCGGTGACAAATGAGAATCATAATAATATGCAGTTGTCACCCTTTATTCTGACACCCCCCCTTAAGGCGAACCCAGCCAAATTTGCCAGGTGCGCCGGGTGGTTCCGGTGATGCCGTATTGTGATCCGGGCACAGGGATGGTGTCTTGTCCTCCCCAGCGTTCCAGTTGATTGCGAACTGAACGCGGGGTATCGGGGGAGACGTAGTCGAAATGATGGTCTGCCAGGGCATAGTGGAAGTCTTCCCGCTTGGTACGCGGGCCCGCCCCCGTTCCGGTGGTGGTGATGGTGTAGTATCCGATGCGGGGCCGAGTGTCGGTGACCATGCGATAGTGGCCCTGGGCATCGATCTCGATGCGGATGCTGGCCTGCCCGCGGGCTTGCCCCTCACTGGTGCTGGTGATGGTACTTCCGACGATGGCTATAGGGCCCGCCGAACCCGTCAGTTCCCACTCGTGGCGATAGGCATAATCCTCTTCACCAACCGGACGGTTCGGCCGTAGGCGGATCTCTTCGCTCACCTGCAGGGTACCGGAAATGCCCCCTGGTAAGGTCATTTCAGAAGTCACCCGGATAAAGCCCCGCAGGCATCCTGGGGCCATGACGTCAAACTCGTCGTCCGGATTGAAATTGTCCGTCTCCGTGCCGGCACCGGCGAAATAACCGTCGGCGTTGATATCTTCGCAGCCGTCACCGGCGCCGTTGTTTCGACGGCGGTCGTTGTCCGCGTCTTTTTCCTTGGCATTGCCGTCCCCGTCCAAATCCCGCTGGCGCTTGAAGTAGGAGCCGTCCGGGTTGAAGAGGTAGCCGAGCATGTCGATCTTATCCGGCAGCCTGTCGTTGTCACTGTCGCTATTGTTGGGGTCGGTGTGAAAGCGTTGGGTCTCGTCAAAGTCGATCAATCCGTCCGAGTCGCTGTCCATCTGCAGACTGCGCTCATCACAGCGCATGGGTTCGCCGGTGGTGGGGGGAAAGAGATAGCTCGTCCAATGGGCGCCGCTTTCCGGCGTCTCCCAGCGGCCGCCTTCGGAAGTTTCCGGGTCAATCACGTGGACAAGGTGTAGCTCGCCGGTTTCGGGAGCCGGCCGGCGCAGGATTCTGTATCCGTCCACCAGCACTACATGGAACGGCTGGGCACGGAGCACCGGTCTGCCGTCATCGATAAATTCACGGATGCTATCCATGTCGGCCCGGTCATTGTCATCGAACAGGTCGAGGCCATGGTATTCGCGTTCCCGGGCCCGGGTGTCTGGGTTACCGTAGATCCAATCCAGGGCGGGGAGGATGCTGTCGACCATGATGCCCTCATCATGACCGAGATCGCGCCATGGGCTGTTGATGAATTCGCCGGAATCGGGAAGCTCTTCCAGAATATAAAAGGCGATCCGGTCCTGGCTCAGCGTGCAGCCGGCCAGGGATGCCACCATGGCGAGGCAGGCATTGCTGCAATTGGACTCGTTATGTCCTCCTTCCAATATGCCCGCCGGATGGGGGCGGTCCCAGGCAAATCGACCTTGAGCCGGACAACCGTCCAGGCAGACCATGCGGGTGTCCTTGCGTTGGTGGATGTGGGATATGCCGATGATGTGCTCGGCGATGATGTCACCCGCGCCACCGGCACCACCGCTGCCCGTTTCATCACCGCCAACCTCCAGTACCTCGAAGGTGCTGGCCTTGCTCCAGGTTCCCGGCTGGGTCCCCTGACCCCGCACGCGATAATAATAGTGGCCGGGGCTCAACTTGGGGGCCACCACCGTGGGCGTGTCGACGGTGCGGTTCATGACCATGTTCCCGAACCCGGCATCTTTGGCGATCTGGAAGGTCACCTTGTCGGCCCAGGCCAGACCGGACGCGGACAGATGAAAGGCCGAAGCAAGCCGGGCGCCGTTGCCGGGAAGAATAGCTAGCGGCGCGGGCAGTTTGTTGGGCACCCCGGGCGTTGCGGCCTCGCCCCTGCGATAGGCCCAGTTGGCCGACCCCAGCCAATTGGTTTTCAAGGGCGGCCGGGCTCCAGGCAAACGGAACATGACATCGTCCGATCGATAGAGGCTCTCCCCTCTTCGAAGCACACCGAACCCGGGTCGCAACGGAGCTCCGGTAGAAAGCGATTGGTTGTCGCTCGGCGGCGGCGTGCCCCAAGTGACGCCATCCACCGGACCGTTGGGACTTTGCAGCGTGCACCCGTCAGCGTCCATGCGAAAGGCCATGGGTTGCTGGATATATACCCTCAAGGTACTGCCTTCCAGTATGGGCGCCATGGGCTGTCCTGTATAACGAACAACGGCCAGGCCACCGGAAGGAATGCTGAGCTGTTCCGAGGTAAGGGGAGCGGTCATGCCGGAGAGGCTGTGCAGCGACCAGCCGTTTAACGACACCGGCTGGTCCGAGGGATTCAGAATTTCTACCCAAGCCTCTTGAGGGGAGGGCCCGGGTGATATTTCGTTGAGGATCAACACCTCGGCCGCCCGTGTGCGGGACGGCCATGAAAAACAAGCGCAAACCGCCATGGCCAAAATCAATACCCGTACCGCGATGCTGCAGTGACTCCTTGTGCATGGAGCGGCCGTATTCAGCCCATGGTTATCGCACTTATCCATTGCAATGCTCCGGGAAGCGTATAGGAAGAATATACGCCCTTTTCACCCCGGTCCAGCAGCTACTGACTACTGTTGAATCGCCCGACAACCGTACTGAATCCGGCTGGCATGGAGCCAGGTACGATGAAATCCCGCCTTCTTCTCGCCACAGTCGGTTCTATTACCGCCATCCTGCACGACGAATCCCTGCCGCGGCGGAGTAAGCACAGATTTTGAACTGTACCGTTGTCTTTTTGGCTCATCGGTCAAACAGCCCCTGGGGCAACTCAACCGATGGTGCCCGGCTCTCGGGTAACCAAACCACCTGCCAGCATTTACTTTTTTTAGCTAATCAAGTGAAGCGGCACATGGATATCGCTCTCCATTCCGTGGGGAGCGCGATGCTTCACAATGATCTCTATATATCCAACCAGCCAGCGGGCGTTAAGAACTGATTCAGCCCGACACGCTTGAGTCTCAAATCGAAAGGCGGCGTGACCTGTCGTTCACATCTGAAACGCTAAAGCCTATTCCGTTTGTCGTGGTGGTCCAGCACAGCTGAATTGATTTCCTGTTCGCGTTTTATGGCTTTTTTCAGATACATGTTTTGATCGGCATTTCTATAGAGTTCTTCCGCGGTCAAGCCATCATCCGGATAGATGGCGAAACCCATACTGGCCGAAGGCGTGAAAGACTTATCTTTCAGTTTGACCTCCTCCATGAGCCCTTTGCCGAGTTTCTGAATGAAGGTATGTACATTGGCCCGGCTGGTGATGTCTTCGGCGATCAGGGCGAATTCATCGCCGCCCAATCTGGCGACGGTGTCCTCTCCTCGCACTTCGCTCGTCAAGCGTTTCGCAATAACTTTCAACAGCGCGTCTCCCATCGGATGCCCCAGGGCGTCGTTGACCAATTTGAAGTCATCGATGTCCACGAATACCAGAGCGATTTTTAGATTGTGGCGAGCGGCATGCGCGATCGACTGCTCCAGCCGCGCCCAAAACAGCAAGCGGTTAGCCAGGCCGGTGAGCGGATCATGGTGGGCCAGATAGTGTATTCGTGCCTGTGACTCCTTGATCCGGGTGATATCGGAGAAGACGAATATGTAACGCTCGGGCATGCCGTGCGCATCGAGAACCACATCGATCGCACCCCATGAGTGGAAGCACTCGTTGTTACTTCGGCGGGTTTTGAGCTCGCCTTGCCAGTGTCCATTGGCTCTTACGGCTCGGCAGAGATCCGACTCATGCGCACCCTGTCCATAACAGTTCGCATCCAGAATGCAGATATCCCGCCCGACAACCTCGCTGAATGGGTAGCCGGTGGTATGTGTGAAGCCCTTGTTGACATTGGCGATGCGCAATTCAGCGTCTGTGATTACGACGGCTTCGCTGCTGTTCAGGAATACATCGGCTGCCTGTGTGAAGATAGAGTCCTGCAGCCAGGGTGCGTTCCAGGGTCGTTCATCGACTTTATGACCTTGTTTGTGCTCCCGCCCCAGCAGGCCGTGTCTGCTGTCGAACATCTGTCTGTATCTACGCAGCTCATACTCTCTGCGTTTTCGATCCGTAATATCCTGGTAGGTGACGATGATTTCGGACCTTCCGGCCAAAGGGCAGACCCGCATCCGATACCAACGGAGCGCTTCCTGATTGACGGCCGGGTAGTCCATTTCGAAAGTTTCACCACAGCCACCGAGAACACTCATAATGCCTGACAGCGCTTCAGCCGCCATGCCATCCCCCAAAGCGGCGTTGCGACGAAACGTGGCGGTGAATGATTCACCCACCCCGGCCCCCGGAACCAGACCATGGCCATCGTGTGGCTGGCTATCGATACGTTCCTCACTCACATTCGTCCACATGACCCTGGCCTTGTTATCGAGCACGAACAGAGATAGGGAGACTTCAGCGAACAGATGCTCGAGCAGTGTAGCTCCCAGAGCCTCATTACCTGACTCAGCAAAGACCGGCGATGCAAAATCTGCACAGGACAATGTGATATCCAGCTTTCTTTGCTGGGATTCATGGCTCATTGATGCCGTACTCCTGTACGCTTGTTGTTCCGTGGCCAGCTCAAGGATGGAGTAACTTATAGAGTTCCTCGTACACCACCATAGGAATATTGCATCAAGAAACCAATCAGGAATTGCCGTGACCAGGTTCAGTAGTTTTACGTAAGCTGGACGGAAGACATGCTTGACAGGAAGTTAATTCCCCCAACCGGTCGTCACCAACCCGATTCACCGCTTCCATCACTCCCGTTTTTGAGATAGGGCGAGAGCATATCCAGTGACAGTGGTTTGATCAGATAAGCGTCGAAAATATGTTCTTGATCCTGAGTTCCCTGGGCGTCGGCCGCATAGCCGGTAACGGCGATGACCTGGAACCGATCCCGGCTCGGCAATCGGGCCAATCGTCTCGCCACCTCATAGCCGTCCACATCGGGCATGCCCAAATCCACAAGCACCAGGTCCGGGATCTCCTGCAGGACCTGATCCACCGCCTTGCTCCCCGCATCCAGAGCTCTGACTTTATGCCCAAGCGCAGTAAGGAGATAGCGGAGTGATTCAAGCACGTCAGGATTATCATCCACAAGCAGGATACTGAGTGTTTCATTCCCGCTCTCGTCACCCGCCTCTGTCTCACTCTTCGCGACCTCCTTCTCTTCCACCACTTCATGCAGAGGCAGAAAGACAGTGAAACGGCTGCCCTGGCCCAATCCGGGACTTTCCGCGACCACCTCGCCGCGATGTAACTGGACGATCTGTTTGACCAGTGCCAGGCCCAAACCAAGACCGGCATTGGAGCGTTCGGGGTGGGCACGCTCCTGGTTCAGGATGTCAAAGACGTGGGGCAGCAGTTCACTGGAAATACCGTTGCCGTTATCCTCGACGTCGAGACGTGCACGATGCCCTGCCACCAGCGAGAGCGAGATTTTGATCTCACCGTTTTCCGGCGTATAGCGCACCGCGTTCGACAGCAGATTGGAAATCACCTGCAGCAGGCGGGTAGCATCCCCCGTCACTTCGATCGGCAGGTCCGGTATCGCCTTCACCAGATGATGCCCCTTCTCCTCTATCATCGGCTGTAACGCGCTGATCGCTTCCAGGCTCAGCGATTTCAGATCGACCCGCGTCTTTTCGATACTCAGCACGCCCTTGCGGATACGCGCCATGTCGAGCAGATCGTCCACCATGCGCTGGAGGTGCGACGTCTGACGGTCCAGCACGCTTGTGACCCAGTCGAGATCAATGTCCTGTTGGTGGCGCAGATTCAAGATCTGAATCACGTTGCGAATCGGGGTCAAAGGATTGCGCAATTCGTGGCCGAGCATGGCGAAGAAGGTATCCTTACGCTGGCTGGCCTCTTCGAGCTGGTGACTGTGGGTCTTGAGTTCCTGCTCCAGACGTTGCCGCTCACTGACATCGAGCGCGACGGACAGCGCCGATACGAATTCACCTTTCTCATCCCTGATGACGGAGTTGAACCACTCGCACCAGATCACCGAACCGTCGTTTCGGCAATTACGATTGAGGAGGCGGTTGGTTTCGATACCTTGATCCAGGAGTTCTCTGACTGCGGACTCAACCTCAGGCACATCGTCCTTGTAGACGAGACCAAGCGCTATAAAGCTGTTGCCGACCGCTTCATCAGCCGTCCAGCCGAACACCTTCTCCGCACTGCCCGACCAGTTGAGGATCTTCATCTCCCGATCCCACTCGAGGATGGCCAGCGGCGTGTTCTCGATATGGATGCGAAGCCGTTCGGTCGCGGCTTTGTACCGTTGTTTGAGCTCCCGCATTTCAGTGATGTCGGCGAATGTACCGACACAGCCACGGACTTCACCCTGGCTGTCGAAGAGCGGGGCCGCATAGGTCAGCAGGTCGATGTGCGTGTTGTCCGGGAACACCACGCGTTCCTCAAATCCGGTCACGGGCCTGCCCTCCCTGGCCGCCAGCTGCATGGGCAGTTCGTCCGGTTGCAGTTCCTTTCCGGCATGATAGACGCGAAAATCGAGCTGGCTCATGTCGGGACCGGTCAGGGACGGATTGACATCCGGCGGAATGCGCAGCATCTCGGCGCCGGCGCGATTCATCAGCATCTCCTTGCACCCTTTGTCCCTGCCGAGAAAGATCCCCACCGGCGCCGCATCGAGCAACGCACGTATCTCATCCAGATTCTGTTGGTTTTCCCAGTTCAGGCGTTCGATCTGCTCCTCGGTGCGACGCTTTTCAGTCAGATCGGTGATCAGCGCAAAAAAGCCCTGGACCCTCCCCTCTTCGTCCACATCCGGAATGTATTGGACAGATACGTAACGCTCCCCCCCTTGGCGTAGGGTATCCAATCTTCGAATTTGACGCTTGTACCTTCGAGCACAAGATCCAGTTTCGGCTGAATAAGCGCGAGCGCCTCTTCCCCCAGGACGTCCGCAAGATGTTTCCCCTCCACGACTTCGGGTTCGACACCGAACCAACGTTCATAGGCACGGTTGTTGAAACGGTAGCGCAGATTACTGTCGATGTAGGAGATCAACACCGGCATGGCGTCGGTGATGCGTCGCAGATGGAACTCGCTCTGTAGTAACGCGAGTTCCACCGCCTTGCGTTGGGTGATGTCGGTGAAGGTGACGACCACACCCTCCACATGTCCGTCCTCGGTGCGGTAGGGCATCACCCGCCGCAGGTACCAGTGCGCTTCATCGCTTTGGATTTCATGGTGCTCCACCGGGCGGCCTGCCAATACCGCCGTGGCGTCGTCGAGCAACCGGTCATCCTGAAAGCGCCAGGTGATGTCGGTCACGGCACGGCCGACATCCGATGGGATCAACCGCATCAGTCCGCCGATGGCCGGGGTATAGCGCCGGATGCGAAAACGCAGGTCGAGAAACAGCGTGGCGATCTCCGTGCTCACCAGCAGATTGCTCAGGTCGTTGGTGGTCTCCTCCAACTCGTGAACCTTGTCCTCCAGCTGGCTGTTGAGGGTGGTCAGCTCCTCATTGAGCGACTGCAGCTCCTCCTTCGAGGTCTCCAGCTCCTCATTCATCGACATGACCTCTTCATTCGAGGCCTTGAGTTCCTCGTTGGAGGTCTCCATCTGCTCGATGATGCTGCGAAGTTCCTCCCGCGTACTCAGCAGCTCGCTCTCCAGCTGCTTTACGATTTCGCTTTCGTCGCCTTCAACGGCCAAGCGGGTCTGTGGCATATCATCCGCCGGTCGCTCGTCGAAAAATGAGACCAACAGCTTTCCGTCCCCGGGCTCATCGATATCCGGCACCGGCGTGACGACGACCCGTATCATCCACCACCTGTCCCCCCGGCGCTGATGAACACCCGTGACCTCACAACGCTCTCCGCTGTTGATAGCCTGCTGCAGTACCGCCCGCAGCTTGCCCTTGATGCCCTCACCGGCCAGGAGCAGCAGATCATCGGTGGGATCTCCGGGAGCGGGACCAATGTAGTCGCGAATCGCGCCGTGGTAGTAGAGCACCCGGAACTGCCGGTCCACCAGCACCGATGCCGGCGAGAAGGCTTCGATCAGCATCTTATGGGTCAGTGGTCCGTAACCGCTGCCACGGCGACGATTGCTGCCGAATCCGATAGGCGTCACCGTCTTTCGCCGACCCTGGTGCTCCGGGATGTCGAGATGCACTGCAGGCGCATCGGCGACACGGCGGTAGATGCGCCACTTTTTGGAGTCCGGGTCGAACAGGCGCGAGCCTTGACCCACGGTTTCGGAACTGCCGAGGAAAAGATAGCCTCCGTCACGCAGGGAGAAGTGGAACAGGTTGAGCAACCACTCCTGATATTCAGGCTCGATATAGATCAGCAGATTACGGCAACTGACGAGCTGCAGGTTGGAGAAGGGTGGATCGGTGATCAGGTTCTGCGGGGCGAAGATCACCTTTTCGCGCAGGCTCTTCTTGACCTGGTAGTTGTCCCCCTCACGACTGAAAAACCGCTGCAGCCGATCGGGCTCGATATCGGCAACCAGGCTCTCCGCATAGACGCCGTTGCGCGCCACCTCCAGTGCCTCTCGATCCACGTCAGTGGCGAAGACGATGATGTTCCCGGGGCTGCCGCTCTCCTCACCCGCTTCGATCAGGGCCATCGCCAGGCTGTAGGCCTCCTCCCCGGTGGCGCATCCCGGTACCCAGACGCGGACTACCTCATCCTTCTTCTGCCGAGACATGAGTTTCTGAAGTACCTTCTCGGCGAGATAGTCCCAGGCTTCCGGATCGCGAAAGAAGCTCGTCACGCCGATCAGCAGATCCTTCGACAGGGCGTGCATCTCGGTTTCGTCCTCACGCAATTTGGCGTGGTAGGCTTCCAGGGTCGAGATGTGGTTGAGCCCCATGCGCCGCAGGATACGGCGATTGATGGTGCCCTGTTTGTAGCAACGGAAGTCGTAGTCCTTGCGGGCGATCAGCAGGGCCAGGATATTGTCCATGTAGCTCTGATCCTGCTTGCCCTGCTGCATGCCGTCACCGTGATTGCGCAGATGCTCCAGATAGCGCATCAGCACACTGGGCATCTCCTCGACCGGCAGGGTGTAGTCCACATCACCGGTGGCGATGGCGCTGCGCGGCATGCCGTCATATCCGGAGAGGGTCGGATCCTGCGCCAGCACCATGCCGCCCCGCGCCTTGATCAGGCGCACGCCGTAGGTTCCGTCGGTGCCGGCGCCGGAGAGGACGATGGCCACCGCCCGCTCCTGCTGATCGTCGGCCAGGGAGCTGAAGAATCGATCGATAGGCATGCGCAGGCCGCGCTTCTCGGTGGGGGCGTTGATGTGCAGCACTCCCTCGGCGATGGTCAGCTCGGCATTGGGGGGAATGACATGCAGACGGTTCGGCCGCACCGGCATACCATCCGCCACCTGAACCACCGGT
The DNA here is from genome assembly GCA_037384425.1 of Candidatus Thiodiazotropha sp. Lineage (GTDB taxonomy): Bacteria > Pseudomonadota > Gammaproteobacteria > Chromatiales > Chromatiaceae > Thiodiazotropha. Next base: position 14,528 of record JARROA010000004.1, read on the forward strand.
ATGCGGGCGTACTTCGTCAGCAACTCCGCCATCAGGCTGTCGTGCGTGGGGTCGAGATGCTGCACCAGGACAAATCCGGCGCCGGTGTCCTCCGGCATGGCGCGGAAGAGGCCGCGCAGGGCTTCGAGCCCTCCCGCGGAAGCGCCGATTCCCACGATCGGGAAAGCACCCTGCGTTTGATTGCTCGTTTCGTCAGAACCGGTCTCTTTCATAGCGACCCCCAATCAATACTATGAACGCCGTGAGAGGACGGGTACGCACTGCGTCTTGCTACGGGCGAATTCAATAAGTATGGCGCAGATGATGATTATTATTTGAAGTACGACGCGGAGGCCTCTGCGGTGACCACCCCGACCTCTGATTTGAGTTTGGCCCGGTTGTGAGACCGGACACTTTAACTTACTCTGAAAAGGGAGCCGTACCATTCGATCACGGTACGAAAACGAATCGGTTCGAGGACGACCCGCGGTTGTCTTGATAAAAGTGTACGCGACTCGGACACGGGCAGACAAACTCCGATCTTTAATGCGACAAAAACCCTATGTCTCTCACTCTGCGATTCGGTTTCATCGCCATAGCCCTCCTGCTGACTGCCGTGTTGGCCATCAGCTACCTCTTCGATATCGAAAGAACAGCCGCCATACATGACAGAGAGCGTCAGTATCTGCGCTATCACGCGGAACGCACCTCTGAAATCCTGCTCCACCATCTCAATCGATTGAGAGGTGATCTGAAGTTTCTGGTCCAGACACCGCCGATCCATGCGATCCGGGATATGCTGGAGAAAACACCTGACATGAGTCTCGCAGACCGGCGGCTGACCATCTGGTATGGACGACTCGAAGTGCTGTTTCATGCGCTGGCCCATACCCGTCCCGAATACCGGCGACTCAGACTGATCGGTTACAACCCGGAGGCCAGCGAACTGCTGAGTGTGGCACGGCGTGAGGACGACTTCGTGATCGTTGATGCCAAAGATCTGCAGCCTGTTGACGATGACTTGAATGCCCTCAATGTGACGTTCGAAAGTGGCAAGGTCACACTCTTACCCCTTGAGCGGAAGCAGGATCACGAGGGTCATGCGGATTCTCAGACGACTATCCTTCGTGCCGTGGCACCGATCCACACCCAGACCGGAAATCTCATTGCTCTGATCGTCATCAATCTGGATCTGGACGATGTCTTCCGATCGATGGAAGAGATGGTCATGCACAGGAGCAAACTCACCGTGGTCGATGAAACGGGGACTTTTTTGAAGCAGCCCGATATCGGTCCAGGCACGGACTCCAACCCGGCTCGACCCGATACGCTGAGTGACCGGTTCCCTACCATTGCCGGATCACTGAAAGACCTGAATTTTGGCGAACTCTACACCTTCTCGCTGTTCGACGAACCCGAGGGCCTCAGCGGTGTGGCCATCAAGCACTTTTTGTCGCTGTTCAACGGCAAGACCCGCTACCTCACCCTCATCATCACCGAATCCGATGTGATAGCCGACCGTAGAATCACCGATGCGCGCCGTACCAGCTATCTGAAAATCATTGCGATGCTGGCGGTGATGATCGCACTGATCATCGCCGTCACGCGCCGGCTCACCCGTTCGCTGCGTGACATGGTCAAGGTCTCTCATGCGGTCTCCCAAGGCAATTATGACGTTGAGATTCCGGATGCACTCGGCAGGGACTTGAAACAGTTGTCGAATAGCCTTAAACAGATGATCGCAACACTGAAGCAGCGGGAGAGTCAGCTGCTCGATCTCAATCAGACACTCGATATGCAGGTCAGGGAACGCACACGTGCACTCGAGGAATCGCGCACCCAACTCGGACGGGAAAGGCTATTGCTGCAATCCATTCTCGACCATGTGGGTGACGGTGTGGTCGCAATCGACGGTCAGGGACGGACCATACAGTGGAACCGCCATGCACAAACGATCCTGGGTAGTAAACCCGTCGATTTGCCACTGGAGTCATGGCCCAGCCATTTCGGAATCCAGCAGACCCCCGACTCCGGAGTACTGCCTGCGGATAAGTTCCCTCTGATGCGTGCTCTGGATGGAGAAATTGTGCGCCATCAGGAGCTTTTCATACGCAGCGATCAAAACCCTCCCGGTCGTTGGATCAGTATGTTTTCACGCCCTTTTTACGGCTGCAGCGAGGTGGCCGACGGCGCTGTCGCCGTTCTCGTGGACATCGAGGAGCACCGGCATCTGCAGGAGCAGCTCGACGCCCGATCCAGCGAGCTGGCAAATATCGGTCGACTTACTCTGATCGGTCAAATCATCGACAACATCGCCCACCGCCTGAGCCAACCGCTCGCCGCCATCGCCAACTACGCGGGCGCCGCCATCCAGATGCAGCAATCCGGTTCGCTGGATCAGGAAGGTCTGAAGGATATTCTGAATCTGATCACGCAACAGACCGAGCGGGGGGGTGTTTGCCTGCAGGATTTGCGCGCACTGCGACTGCGGGGTACCGAGGCGCGAAGCCGGGTCATGATGAATCCGGTTATCGAATCGGCTTATCGGCTACTCGAAGACCGTTTGAAGCGAAACACTATTCAAAGTGAGCTTGTTCTTTCGCCTGAGGCTCCCGGCTTGATCGGCAAGAAGGTCGAACTCCAGCAGGCAATCGTGCATCTGATTCTCAATGCCCAGGAGTCGCTTGCCATGCGCGACCAGCCGCGCCTGTTGAAAATCGTCACCACTTATGTACCCGAAACACGGCATCTGGAAATCGCTATCGGTGACAACGGTCCCGGTGTGGAGGCGGATGCGCGTGAACAGATCTTCGATGCCTGGTATACCACCAAGCCCGATTCCTTTGGTCTGGGGCTCTCATTTGCCCGATCGATTATTGACGACCATAATGGAACCTTGGAGCTTCGTAACCGTGGCGACGACCTGACCTGGTTTGTCATCGATCTTCCAGTGGAGCATGATGACTACGAACGATAGGCCAACTGTCTATATTGTCGATGATGACCCCGATGTCAGGGCGTCACTCGACATGTTACTTAAGAGTGTGGGCATCAATACGCAATCCTTCCCCGATGCCGACACCTTTCTCAAACACCACCAACGCATCGCCGGCTCACCCGTTTGCCTGCTTCTCGACGTTCGCATGCCGGGTATCAGTGGAATGACAGTGCTCGAAAAGCTGCACAATGAAAAGGTGAAACTGCCAGTCATCATATTGACCGGCCACGGCGATATTCCCATGTCGGTCCGCGCCATGAAAATGGGTGCGGTCGACTTCATCACAAAACCGTTCAATCACCAAAAACTCCTGGAACTGGTCCAGAGTGTTCTGCGCGACCCCATCGCCCAGGGCGAGGCCTACCCCCCCTCGGTGGACCGACGCAAGGTCATCGAACGCTGGGAGAGACTCAGTCCCCGGGAACAGGAGATCTTCACCCGCATCGTCAACGGGGACACCAACAAGGTCATCGGTTTGGATCTCGGTATCAGTGTACGTACCGTAGAGACTCATCGCGCGCGCATCATGGAAAAACTGAACGCCCGCACACTGGTCGATCTGGTATTGTTGGGTTTGAGCCTGGACAAAACGAATCACTGAGGTCGACACAGGCATCCTGACCTGCGCTTCGCCAAAACAACCGTCATCCGAGGCGCTGCCCGTCTCGCAGCATGGATCGCTGAGCTTTTACACACACCCGCCTTACCCGACCAAATACGGAAACGCCGCCGCGGACACCTCATGCGAGATCCACTGTGGTACCCTGCTCTGTTGCCGGACGAGTCCCTGAAGCCCGCTTACACTCACCATGGTGGCGCTGGTCAACGCAGTCAGTGAATCCGCTTAGTCAACCAATCAGCAGCGCATAGAGAAAATGCGCGTAGGCCTTTTCGACTTGCTGTCGGTTCTCCGCGACAGACGTTTCATCAGCCTGCCGCACGCCATCACTGGCCACACTCAACCACTCTTCCGGCAACAATCCCGGATGACTCAGCAGGCTCTCCTCCGATCGCCGTCCGATGAGACAGAGGTTGTCGATCACAAGCTTATGCATGATCTTGCATCCACCTTGTCTTCGCTCGGCTTTCCTGTGATTCCATCTCCAGCACCGAGCCGAGAGTGATGAATCTGACTCGATAGTTATCGAGGATTCTCATCAGGTACAACAGCAGGACACGTCCGGATTCATGGACCCTTTCAACCTGGGTACAGTCGATGATACAGGTAACCAGTCGATCGCTGACATAATTGCACGCTTCAAGAATACCATCCGCAAGACTATGATCGAGCGCTTCCGTAACCGTCAGATCGAGCCGCTCCTCCTCTGCATAATAGGCCAATTGCAGTCCCATACATCTCTCCTTATATGATGAGCATTCGAATTGAGAGACAGGCGATTTAATATTTTTGGAATCGTGCTGAGGGCTCTGAGAAAAACCGCAATCCAGGAATTTGATTTCTCGCCCCTGATCTACTGACTCATGGACGATTGCGCGCCAATTTGATTGTCTGTACGTATCAGAAATGGCATTGACATCGATTTTATTAATGCGCTCAAAGCCAGTCGCAGTCGAGCCATCGTGTTGTTGTAGGCTTCCTCCACCTGCTCGGTATCTAGCCTAAAGGAAAGCCTTCAGCGAGACCATGAGCATCATTCCCGTATCGGCTCCGTAGTACTACTCAGTGATGTCGGAATCCGGCAATCCTTTCCCGGTTGCAGGCCAGACAGCTCTTCAGACCTACTGGCGGCAAGGCCTCTGATACTCGGGGTTTTCCGGGAACGGCTGCCACTTTGCCCCCTCGAAGGGTCGCCGTTGCCGAACCCTCGAATCGACCAACCTCAAAACTGCTGAATCTCCGGAAAGTCAGTCCGCAACCTTCCAATCCTTGCGCAACATCAGCATCTCCTGCACCGTCGCCTGCAGGGTACGCCCACGCAATGGCTTGCTGAGATACTTCACGCCCAGCGCCTTGCAAGACGCTCTGGCCTCTTCGCTGACATTGGCGGTGAGGACGATGAAAGGTAGATCGCTCCGCCCCGCGTTCAGTTTTCGGTATTGCCTGATGACATCCAGGCCACCCAGGCCAGGCATCATCATGTCGACAATTGCCAGGTCGAAACGCTCAGCACACAGGGCATTGATGGCGGCCTCTCCATCATCCACCACGGTGACGCGATGCCCGGCCTGCTCCAGTACTCCACATGTGACCTGCTGGTTGATCCTGTTGTCTTCGGCCACCAGGATATGGCCGTTGTTCAGCATAAAGAGCTGTGGCTGTTCGGGTTCCGTTGAGGTAATGCCGGTATCGAAGGTGGTTGCCTGGAAACTGTGCAGCAGGGTGTGGAGCCGCTCGCGATCGAGGGGCAGCGGTAAGCCGGCGGTATAACCTGCGGCCACAATATCGAAGTCCGGCCCGGGTAATTCCGTCAACAGCACGAGATCACAAGCGGCCAGTACCGGGTAGTCCCTGAGTATGAACTCGGGATGGGAAAGCACCCGAGCATCGATAAGCACCACCGCTTCAGAGATCGATGAGGTGACCCCCAGGTCGGTCATCCATCTCAGGCCCCATGCATCCAGCCAGTCACGCAAGCAGCCGATCAGCTGTCGATCCCTGCTGATGATGCGCACCCCGGTGGAAATTTGCAGGGGGGCGAGGCCCGTATGGGTCTCATGGCGCTCAGAGGGCAGTATCAGGGTGAAGGTAGTACCCTTCCCCAGCGTACTGGTGACACGAAGCTCCCCGCCCATGAGTTCGGCCAACTGTTTGGCGATACTCATACCCAGACCGGTCCCCTCATAGCGCCGGGTGAGGCATTCGTCCTCCTGGCGAAACGGCTCGAAGATATAGGCCTGCGCCTGCTCAGAAATCCCGATGCCGCTATCGGACACCTCGAGTCTCAGCACCACTCGGTCCGCTTCCACGCGTTCGGCCAGCACCCGCATCTCCACCTGGCCTTGTTCGGTGAATTTGACCGCATTGCTGACCAGGTTCACCAGGATCTGGCGTATATGGGGTTCGTCACCCAGAAGACGGTAGGGACAGTCCGGATCGATGTGCCTGCGCAACCACAGCCCCTTCTCGCTGGCTGCGTAATCGAACATGCGCATCACACCATTGACCAGGGCATGCAGGTCGAAAGGGGCTGTTTGCAGACTGATGCGGCCCGCCTCGATCTTGCTGATATCAAGGACATCCTCGAGCAGATGCAGCAGTGTCGCGGTCGATGACTGCGCCCCATGAATCAACGATTGCTGCCCCTTCTCCAGCGGTGTGGCGCTGAGCAGTTCCAGCATCCCGGTCACGCCGTTGATGGGAGTGCGGATCTCATGGCTCATGTTGGCGATAAAGCGGCTCTTGGCCTGATTGGCGGCCTCCGCAGCATTCAGTGCACGAGACAGTTTGGACAGCAGCGACGCGATATACAGCGGCAGCACGAGGAGGCCGATCCAAAGTCCCCATCCGGTAGTGGGATTCGCCTGCCAATAGTCGTTATGGAGCAGCACCAGCATGAAACCGAGTGAGGCCAACAGGGTGGAGGCCGCGAGATAGCGGCGGCCATACCTGAGCCCGTATCCCGAGGAGACCGAGAGATAGACGATATAGAGGGGAGTCATGATCTCCCCGTAATAGAACAGCAGATACGAGATGATGCTCATATCACCGACCATGCTGAGAATCCGCCGAAAAATCGAAACTCCCGGATCGATTGCTATCGCCATCAACAGTATCAGCGAATACAGCAGGCAAAGAGTAAGGACTAACAGTCCATGGTAGAACGATTTCGATGATTCAAAGAAGAGAGCTGTCGTGCCCAGGTAGCCCAAAACCAGAACCACGATGACGATTCGCACCAGTACCTGTTCGTGCTCTGTGTCAGGTCTGTTTTCAAACCGGGCTTTAACCAGCTGAAGCAGGCCGGGTTCCTTTAGTCTCGAGTTTCTGTCCATATCCGCCACGTCACGATCAAGACAGCATCACTCGGGACCGCGGAGATCAGCGCTCCCAACCCCCTCAAGGTGTTGAAGGTCGTGATTCAGCTTACTTCATCGCTGATACGTCTGTTGAACGGTTTGCTGCATCTTTACCAGATGCAGTGAATCAGGCTTCACTTGCCATAAACACCGTCGCGTATCCATGTGACGTGGACCCTGGCACAGCCGATAACGCCGGGCCTCTGCTACTCTACGCCGCTATTGCGTTGTGCGGCAATCGACACTACGCAAACGCCTCAACCGGGAGAGCCGGAGCTATGCGTAAGAAACTGTACACCAGTTCAGCTGGGACAATGATGATCGCCAGTCAATCCGACAGGGGAACCGCACTCATCGGGAGTCGCCTGATCGGGCGACCGATTGCCCCGCCTGCGAGACAATAGGTGATGCGCAAGCAATCCACCATGACCTGCCTCAATGAACAGTAAATTGAGATTCGAGAGGATGTAAAGGCTACGCTTGCCAGTTCATCTGGCGAGACTGAAAAAGGCTTTTGCATTTTCCATGCGTATCTTGTCGGCGATCTCTCCGGGCAAGTGAGACAACCACTGGCGATGAAACGTCAGAAACCGAGGTAACTCCTGCCATCCCGTATCCGGCTCGTCCCAGGGATTGAGCTGTTCCACCGGCCAGACCGGATCGGAGCCGATCATGAAACGATCGGCATGGGAGACGATCAAGTCATGCCACTCGGGTTTGAGCACGCCCTCGTCATCGATGCGTCTGGCCACGTGACGCCAGGGATCGCGGGCCGAGAGCTCGACCCAGAGATTGGGGCACTGCCGCAAGGCCCGCGCGACCTCGGCGGGGGGCAGAATGGAACCGGCATGAGCCCAGAGAAATCGGGTCTTCGGATGGGCCTGACAGAAACCGATCAGATAATCGGCACGGGAAAATTCCGTATGCACCAGAACCGGCACATCGAACTCCGCCGCCAGTCGGAACAGGCCCGAGATGTTTGGCTGCTTCCAGTCGCTGATGAAGCCGCCGATCATATGGATTTCGCCAATGCCCCGATACTCACCGGAAGCCAGCGCCTTGCGCGCACGAGAGAGCAGATCCTTGTCCCGATGCCAGTTGGACCAGTCGGCGGCATCCTGATAGACACCATAAATCGGCACCAGCCACTCTGGCGCCAGCCGTTGCAGCTCCAGCGCCAGCTCGGGCGGCGTGCCGGTAACAACGGCCAGTTCGACACCGTTGTCGAGCAGCATGTCAATCGCCTGCTCCGGCATGGTGACCTCTTTCTGGTTCCACTTCCAGTGCAGGTGGACATCGGCCACGCCAGGCAGCGCTGTATCGCCGAAAGCAGGTAAGGCGATTGCGAACAGGGGGAACAGGATTGCGAAGTGTGCGATGCTCATTTCAGGTGTCGGCGGATAGCCTATTCTCAACCTTTACTCGAAACAGACTATAAGGCATAAACCGCTCGTCAAACCGACACAAAATGCAAGGTCGTCGGCACTTGGGTCCAGGAAAGTGCGGACTGCGCGCCAGCTCCGCTTTGCGTCGGAGTCCCTCTTCAACCGCCATACCATCAGGCAAGGCGAACTAAACTCGCCAGACGGCAGCAGAACAATCACGCACTGATCTCGCGCACTGTTCAGGAACGCTATCCTTATCTAAAATTTTCTATATACCCGAGTGGCAAAGATGTCAGGCAATCCATCATCCCGTTCCCCCAGACAGCGACTCAGAGAGGCACTGATTCGCGGTGCGATCTGGGCCTTCATCGGCCTGCTCTATGCCATGCTGTTCGTCTTTTTCGTCGCCTTGGCAGAGCATTGGCAGCCGCCGGTCAATCCGATCTTCCTCGCCGGCATCCTGGCCGCCACCATCGGGGCGCTGATCTACAGCAGCATGCGTTTGGCCGTGTTGATGACGGTGATCATCTCTCCGGTCTCGATCTTCTATTTCATTCTGGCGCCCTGGCCGGTGAATCTGCCTTACCTGTTGCTGGTGGTGACGGTGATCGGTGGCGTCATCGGCGGGCTCTACGGCATTTTCTCCCTGGGTTCGCGTATCTATCGGGCCGATGCCAAGACACTGGCCGGCTTCAGCGCAGGCTGGCTCGCATCCTTGAGCTATCTGGTCCTCTCCTGGCTGACCGAGGGGCTGCAGTTGAGCCTGATCGTGGCGCTCATGTGCCCCTTGACGGGCATCCTCTATGTCTGGATGGTCCCCAGTTTCATCAAACACTATGACGACCTGCTACCACCGGTCGGAGACGGCCTGATGGCCGGGGTCGGCATCTCGGCATTCGTCGCGCTGACCTTCTTTGTCCTCATCAGCAGCATCGACAGCAGCGTCGCCGGTTCCCTGCTGCCGGCCCTCGAGCGGGTGCGCGAGAGTCTCCCGCAATCCCTGCTCGGCGGGATCATCGGCGGTGGCTTGGCCGGAGTCCTCTCCGGCCTGTTGCTGACCGACTGGCAGGACCTCTAGTGGGCCGCACTTAGTGCACGACCCACCCGTCTTACCCTCCCCGTCACAATCTGCGGGCGTGATCCCGTTTACCGTAACGCTCGTGCAGATTCACATAGCGCTCCAGCTCGTTGTGCCTGAGCCTCTTGATCTGCCAGCTTGACGAATCCAACTCCCGGTTCAGGATGCGACGCTCCCGCTTCGACAGGCGACCGTCTTTGCCGAAGACCCGCACCAGATAGTGGATATCGTGCTGCTGACGCTTCAGCTGCTTGACCTCCTTGCGGGTCAGCTGATGCCTTTTCACGCCCTGTTCAATGCGTTGCTGCTGACGCTCCAGGCGTTCGCTGATCTTTCCATGATCCTTCCCCTGATCCTCACCGTGGTAGGCAAAAGCCGGTGCGGCAGCCAGCAGGCTGAGAGAGATGGCGATCAAGGTCTTACTGAGGGTTTTCATGGTTGCTCTCCTTTGTCGAGTCGATGCGTTAACCTCGGGAATGAGCTTACGTCGCGTAAACTGAACACTGACTGAACGCTGCAACACCCTCTTGAATCACAGTCGCGATATGCAAAACACTAGTGAACTGTCTCGTCTGCCTCAGCATGGATTCTGTACCCATCAGAGCCACACCAATATTTCAGATCAAGGCCTGAGTCGCAGACAATGACAACGCCTTGCCTAGGATGGCAATACAGAGCCGGCGTATTGGGGCAGCTCCCTTCGACCCCGTGAAAGGCTACGGAATCTATGACGAGGTTCACTAGTATGAATCGGCGCTATTGGATATGCTCCGGCTAGAAAAGGAATCCAATGCAGCTGTCTATCATGATCAACACGCCCACTCGGCCAACCCCGTTACGTACATTTGTCTTCATATTGCTACTCAGCGTGAGTGCCCAGTCGATCGCGGAGACACGCTATGTGACCGATATCCTCCAACTCGCTCTCTACGAGGAGATCAACTCGAAAGGGAAACTGTTGGAGCGACTCAACAGCGGCACTCAGCTGGAACTGCTGGAGACCTCCGGCTTCTATGCCCGGGTACGCACTGAGGACGGCGTCGAAGGCTGGACCAAGGCGGGATTTCTGATCAGCGAAAAACCGGCACGTGCTCAGCTGGCTGATCTGCAGCAGGAGAATGCCGCTCTGCAGGAGCAACTTGAAGCGCGCCAGCAGGCGCTCGAGGAGAGCAAGGCGGAGCTGGCCAAAGTGATGGACAGTGAAGGCAAGGCCTACGCGGAGATGACGCAGCGTCTCGAGAACGCCGAAAAAATCGCCGCCACCGTCGACCGCCTGCAGCAGGAGAACGCGGCGTTTCGCAGCCAGCTGAGCGGCGACGAACTGCTGATACCGGTCAATTGGGGATTGATTGCCGCCGGCGTCGCTTTGCTTCTCGGCATCATTGCCGGCATAGCGCTGTTCGACTATCTCAGTCGCCGACGACATGGCGGCTATCGAATTTACTGAGTGCCATTCCTGTCTGGCGGCCGATTTCTGACCTCAACGGCACTGACTTGCACAAATTAGAGGTGGGACTGGGACCCTGAACTCAAACCCAGCCCGGGCACCCTGCCGGTGAATCGAATCGCTGGCCGGCGGGAATCAGGCGATGGCGTACTTCTTCATCCGATAGAGCAACGTATCCCGCGTGAGTCCCAGCAAGCGGGCAGCCCGACTGCGATTGCCGGCGGTCTTGTTCAGTGCCTGTTCGATCAGGCTGACCTCCAGCTCTTCCATGCGAATACCCTGGTCAGGCAGTTCGAAGCCGTCTTCGACCGGCAGCTGGGTGGTGTACTGCGGCTGGAACTCGCTGGGGAGATTTGTCGGTTCTATGAGGCGGCCGGAGAACAGGATCAGCATCCGCTCACAGAAATTCTTCAATTCACGCACATTGCCCGGCCAGCTGTAGGCATTCAGCACCTTCATGGCCGCCTTGCTGTAACGTGGGGGCTGCAGATCGTACTGAGAGGCAAGATTCTCGGTCAATCCCTTCATCAGCAGAGGGATGTCGCCCGGCCTCTCGCGTAGTGGCGGCAGCTCGAGCGGCACCACATAGAGGCGGTAGAAGAGATCGCTGCGGAAGTTGCCCTCTTTCACGGCCCGGGAGAGATCGCTGTTGGTGGCCGCGATGACCCGGACGTCGACCTTTTGGCTGATCGGCTGTCCCACGGGCTGACACTCGCCGGTCTCGAGAAAACGCAGCAGCTTGGCCTGAACCGCAAGCGGCAATTCGCCGATCTCGTCCAGGAACAGGGTGCCGCCGTTCGCCGCCTGCACCTTTCCCACACCGTCGGAGGAGGCCCCGGTAAAGGCACCGCGACGGTGGCCAAAGAGTTCGCTCTCGGCCAGTTGGACCGGCAGGGCGGCGCAATTCACCGTGACGAAAGGCTTGTCCCGGCGTCGACTGTTCTCGTAGATCGCCCGCGCCAGCAACTCTTTGCCGGTGCCACTCTCGCCCGTCACCAGCACGGTGGCATCAGTGGCGGAAACGATGCGCATGGCGCGCAGGACAGTTTGAAACTCCGGGGCCTGGCCTAGCATGAACACTCTCCTTCTTGAATGCCCGCACATTCTATAGCATTTGAAGTGTGAGGTTAAATGGGGTGCGTTGCTGATTTCTGCGGGTATTTGGGAAGTAAACGCCTGTACAGGAGCTCCGGCACCACCCTCCGTACTCGGACGTGCTGGACGCAGCGGATCAAATCTGCAGATCCACCCGTGGCACAGCCGCCTTGTCGCTATCGATCACAGGTCGGCAGACCGCGGCCCGGCTGGCGCTCACGCCATGCGCTGTGACCAGGTAGTCTTCCACCGTCTCGGCACGCTGTTTGGCCAACTCCAGCAACTGCTCATCGGGAACCTCAGGCAGCTGTTCGGCCTCGCCCTCCCCGGCTTGCTCAGCCTCTTTCTGCTCCGCTGTTTTCTCCTTGGCGGCCTGTTGCGCCAGCGCCTCGGCCAAGGCCTGGCGATCGGCCTGGGTCGCCGCGCCGCAGAGTTTGATGGCGATTTTCGGTCTCTCCTTCAGAACCTTGGCGACTTTGCCCAGATAGTCCTTGTCCTTGTCATCGAGCACTGCGGCGGCGGCCGGGAACTCGACCGGGTTGAGACGCACCGCGCCGGCCTCTTCGCCCGCCATCTTCAACAGCGCCACCATGGTGCCGTAGGGGAAGAGTGCCGTGGTGAGGTAGGTCATGGCCCCCTTCTTCAAGGCGTTGCCGAGGGCGGTGTTGATCACATCGCCCAGCTCCACGTTGGGATCCGAGAGCTTGCCGCTGACCGGCAGATTGAGATCGATGGTCTGGTTCTTGTCCTGCAGCATGCCGAGCGCCGTATCCAGGGGCATGGAGATCTGCGCCTTGAGTTTCTCCGCCTGCGCCGCGCTGGCCTCGGAGACATCCAGGCGCCGGATGACCAGGTGGTTGTTGCCCTGCATCTCACCCTTCTTGAGAGCCAGTTCGATCTCGGCATCGAGCTCGCCGCTGTCCAGGTTGTAGCCGATGGCAGGCGCGGTATAGGAGGAGAGCGGAATCATCTCCACACCTTTCAACTCCCCCTTGAGCCGACCGTCAGGATCGCTTTCGAAGAGGGTGATTTCTCCTTCCGCGCTGATCTCCGCATGTCTGCCGGTACTGCCGACAAAAGTGAATGGTGAGGGTTTGCTGGGATGGCTGCTGTCGATGCCGCTCAGCTCGAACTTCTTGACGGCCAGTTCCATCTCAAACGGAGGCTTTACCGATAGATCCTTGAACCTGGCATGGTTCTCACCCTGCCAGACCAGGCGATCGATCTTGATCGGCATGGGTTTGCCTTGCGGGCTGTCGGCTTTCGATTCCCCCTCGTCCGGTGCCGCGGCTGCCGCCTGCAAGCGTTCGGCCACTGCCTGCAGATTCAGGTGACCCTGCTTGTCGAGCTGGAGGCGGGCATCCAGACCCTGCTGCTCTACCAGCCCGATGCTCAAGCCGGTCGCCTCCGCCAGGCGGATATCCTTCAGCGTCAGTTTCTTGGAGCTCAGGAGTGACGCCTTTTTCCCGGCTGCCGGGTCCAACGCGATCCCATCGAGCGTCACCGCGTCCAGCGCCAGTGCGTTACCCGGTGCGAGTTTCACCCCGGACAGGTCGAGCCGCTGCAGCACCACCAGGTCGGAGTCGCTCTGATCCTCTCTTAACCTGATCCCTTCTACTTGACCGCTGCCATCTGCGGTGATGGCCGGGCCCGTCTCCTGCGACTGCAGGGAGAAGCCGCCCTTCCACTGTGCCTCGGAGAGCGCGGCGATCAGACGATGCTGTGTCACGGACAGGCCTTCAAGATCCAGCTCGCCCTGCTGGTTGAGGGAAAGCGCCCCTTGCGGCGTCTGCTGCAGCTGCAGAGAGAGCCCTTGCAGACCCAGCCGCTGGAGTGCGAGGTGGCGGGGTTGCTGTTCGGCCTGATCCACCACCGCCTGCTCCAGCGCCAGAGCGCCCTCGGCCTTGAGCTGGGTACCGGTTTCTCCCTGCGTCAGTTCGAGCTGACCCTGCCAGCGATAACCGGCGAGGGCCAGATCGATGGCCTGCTGCGGCAGCTTGAATCCGGGTAACGCGCCCTCGAGCTGTCCATCGAGGCGCAGCGTCAGGCCGTCTTCAGCGGACCAGTCGCCCGAGGATTTACCCTGCCAGCGGTTGGCAAGCTCTCGCCCCTGATATTCGGCCGCGGTCGCGTTCAGCTTGCTGCCGGAGACCACGCCGTCCGCCTCCCAACTCACGGCCTGAGTGGGCTTGAGCGTCAGCTTGAACGCCTGCTCCAGGTCGAGTCGGCCGTCGAGTTCAGGACCGCCCCCCGCACTGACCAGGGGCTGCAGGGCGCCGAGTTCGAAACCCTGCAATTTGATCTCGCCTTCGATCTCCCGGGTGGCATCGAAAAGCACCGCCTGCAGCCCGGCGTTCAGCGCGGCGCCGTTCACCTCCGCCTCGAGCGAGAGTTCCGCCACCTGCTGCAGCTGCCAGCTGATGACCCGCTGCAGACTCAATTGCTCCAGCGCGATATCGAAGGCCAGATCCTGCTGCCGCAATTTGAGATCACAGGCCCGCAGCTCGACACTGTCGAGCGCGAATCCCCAGGGCTCACTCGCTTCCGCCGGAGCCTCGGCCGCCTCGCCCTCGGGGCCGCCGAGGGGAAAACTGAGTCCGCTGACACGCAGGTTGGCGGGATCGGAGAGATCGACCGACGCCTGCAGCCCCTCAAGGTCGACGGCCTGGATGCGTGCGCGCTTGGAAAAGAGGTCGCGCCAGACCAGGACCAGCTCGAGGTGATCCATCCGCAGGCGCTCGCCATCCGCCGACTCCGCCATCACCTCTTCAAACAGCAGGCGACCGGTGAAGGGATTGAAATCGATATTCCGGATCTGGACCTGGCGCGCCCCGTGTTGCTTGAGGAAATCCGACAGGCCGAACTGGATGCCGTATGGCAGGGAGACCAGAATCAGCAGAACCAGTAGGAGACTGCCTGCCGCAATGATCCAGTTTCTTTTTTTCAGGTACCAGGCCTTGGCGGGGGGGCGATTCTCTTCGCTGGTCACGGTCGTTTACTCCGTATTGATCGAAGGGGACGCGTCGCTCGAACAGGTGCTTTCACCTGAGTCGGTGTGAATGTTCTCTTGAGCAGAGGATCGCGTCGGGTTTACCGGGTGACGGCAGAGCTGGACCGGTCATGCCGGTGACGATCGAATCGACCGTTTCACCGCACCGATGAGCCTGTCATCCCGGCTATCTAATGTAATAGTTTAGCAAGGCGAAGCCCACAACCCGGCACCCGCCTCAGTTGAAGACCTCCTGCATGATCTCCAGAAAGCGCTTGGCCTGGGGCGAGAGAAACTTGCCGCGGCGCTGCACGATGCCGTAGCTGCGTTTCGGGAAGTACTCGTCCAGGGGGATGATCTCGATCTGCTCTTCACCGGTCAGGCAGACGTCGGTGACGATGGAGATGCCTAGACCGATCTCCACGTACTTTTTGATCACCTCCCAGCCGCCGGCCTCCAGGGTCACGTTATAGCTGGCGTTATGCTGTTTGAAGACCAGATCGACCATCCGCCAGGTGCTCAAGTGGTGCGGCGGCAGGATCAGGCCATAGGGGCTGATGTCGTGCAGACGGATCGTCTCTTTCTTGGCCAGCGGATGGTTGCGCGGTGTGATCAGCACCGGCGCGTAGTCGACCACGGTCTTGAAGGTCACGTCATCCGGAATATCGATCATGGAGCCCACCGCCAGATCGGTCTCGTCCGCCCGCAGCATGGCCATGCCGTCACGCCCGGTCACGTTGTGCAGCTTGACCCGGATGCCGGGATAACGCTCGGCGAAGAGACGCACCGGCTCCGGCAGGATATAGAGCAGGGTCGACTCACCCGCGGCGATATTCAGCTCACCGCTCTCCAGCTTGCCACAGGAGGCGGCGAAGGTTTCCTGCAGTTTGTCCATCCCCTCCACCAGAGGCTGGGAGAGCTTGTAGAGGGTCTCACCCTCCGGAGTCAGCTTGATCTTGGGACCCCGACGCTCGAACAGCACCGTCTCCAGCTCACGCTCCAGAGCCTGGATCTGCAGTGAGACGGTGGGCTGGCTCAGATAGAGCCGCTCCGCGGCCTCGCTGATGGAGCCGGTCTGGGCGGCATGACAGAAGGCGCGCAGCTGCTTGAGCCGATTCTGTTTGTAGTGGATCTGCGGTGTACTGGCCATCAGGGTTTCCGGCAATATTGGTATTTTCAATGCTAGATGCGATTATCAGCAAATTCAACAAAAATGGGGAGGCTGGCCGATACTGGTCTCCCCGGTGACCCATTCGGTGCGGCAAGCCGCACCCTACCGTTGGATCACCCGTAGGGGGCGGCTTGCCGCACCTAAACCAGCTCTACGTTCGAGTCAGGATTGGCTATTCTTATGGCAGACACACTGACAGCCTGTCTGGATCAATACTGGGAAACAGAAACGATGCAAACGCCGGAAGTAAAGAAAGACCCTATGTATATGCTGCTCAAAGAGGGGCGGGTAGATGAGTTCAACCGTCGGCGCGCCGCCGGAGAAAGTTGCGATCTGCGCAGCGCGGACCTGCGGGGAGCCGATCTGAGGGGGCTCGATGCCAGGGATCTGGATCTGAGCAACGCCTATCTGAGGCACGCGGATCTGCGTGGCCTTGATCTCACACATACCAACCTGGAGGGAGCGAGTATCAATAGCGCCAAGATCTCCGGCACTTATTTCCCCTCCAGCCTGTCGGCGGATGAGCTCACCCTCTCCCTGGTGCACGGTACCCGACTACGCTGTCGCTGAAATTGTCTGAAGGGTGGTGTTGACCGAAGGCCGAAGCCGGTGAATGCAAGGGCGCTCTGGGGGCATCGGCAAGGATCGCCTCTGTTCCCGGCTTTGCATCTGGAGCCACGCCCCAAGACGGTCCTCTCAACAGCCATCGTCCTCGACGATCTGCTGACCGCTGTCCTTGTCCTTCAGCGCTTCACCCTTGTCGTCGGTGACGACCGTCCTCACGAACATCATCGAGTCGATCCGGTCGAACTGGATATCCAGCGCCAGGCTGATTTGGCGGCTCGTCATCCCGTCATAAATAACGATCCGTCCCTCCTCTTCCAGGACGAGCTGGTCGGCGCTGGGATGGTAGAGCATCTCCTCCTGCCAGTCTCCGGCTTGAGCACTGTTCGCCGACAGGTAGAGCAGGAAAATCATGCTCGAGTAGACGATCCACTGAGTGATATACAGGCCTTTGTCGAACATGTCGGTGTCTCCAGGTAAGGGTAATCTGTTGGTTACACCTGACTGAGCATGGACAGTGCCAATCTGCGAAATATTAATTCAACCAATTGTTTTTTATATAGTTAAGCGGCCTATACGTTCAAGTTCAATGGACTGTAAAAGGCTTGGAAAGTTTGCCCGCAGCCAACCTCCGGGGATCACATGATTGGCGAAAAACGACTGTTTTGGGACATGAGAATGCACATCGCGCGTGTCCCTTCGCCCTGTGGGGAGACAAACCGGAAGGGAATCGATCTGCACATCGAAAGCGCCGATGCATCCTTTAGCGAAGTGGGCCGTGAAATGACAGCATGTGGGAATCAATAGAACATTGACTGAAGTAGCCTGGATGAAGCAACGCGTAATCCAGGAAGCCTGGCCTTAACCCATCCCCGGATTCCACTGCGTTGCATCCGGGCTACCTGTTGACGGAAAGGGCTGTAGTCTACCCATGCTGAAGTCGGACGGTGGACCCACTGCCGGGGAGCGCTAATCCTCGTCCAACTGGGCCAGAATGTTGCGCGCCACCATGCGCTGGTCGGCGTCACCCTCTTCCAGCACTTCGTAGAGCAGATCCCGCGCTTCGCTGACCTTGCCCTCCCGGCGCAGTTCCTGGATACGCTCAAGCTTTTTGGCCACTTCGGCGGGATCGCCCGGCGGGGCATGTTGTTGCTCCTCCTCATCCTCGATGGCATCGAGTTCGGCCTCCATCTCCTCCTCGCTGAGGGGGACGAAGCGATCGGGATCGGTATAGTCCCTGGCCGGATCGATGTCACTGCCGACCGGCGCCTCACCGTCTCCGGCCGCGCTGGACGGGGCCGTCCCAGCGGAGGCGGCAGCTGCTGCAACGGGCTCCTCAATGGCCTCGGGCTCCTCCTCTTTGCGCACGAAACCCTTGGAGAAGAGCAGACCCAGCTCGAACAGCACCCACATGGGCAGGGCCAGCAGGGTCTGGGAGATGATGTCCGGTGGGGTCAGGAACATGCCGATGACGAAGGTGCCGACCACCACGTAGGGGCGTTTCTCCCGCAGCTTCTCCGGCGTGGTGATGCCCATCCAGACCAGAATGATGGTGGCGATCGGCACCTCGAAAGCGACACCGAAGGCGAAGAAGAGGGTCATCACGAAATCGAGGTAGCTGCCCATGTCGGTGGCCACCTCGATGCCCTCCGGCGCGGTGCTGGCGAGGAAGGTGAAGACCAGGGGAAAGACCACGAAATAGGCGAAGGCCATGCCCAGATAGAAGAGCAATGTGCTGGAGACCAGCAGCGGCAATACCAGTTTCTTCTCGTGTTTGTAGAGCCCCGGCGCCACGAAGGCCCAGAACTGGTAGAGAATGAACGGCACCGCGATGAAGATAGAGAGCTGCAGGCTCAGCTTGAAGGGGATCAGAAACGGGTCGATCGGCTTGGTGGAGATCATGGTGCTGCCGGCCGGCAGCGCCTCGCGCATGGGCACGGAAATCGCCGTGTAGAGATCGTTGGCGAAGGGAAACAGGATCAGAAAGATCGCCAGTACCGCCAACACCATGCGCAGCACCCGGTCGCGTAGCTCGATCAGATGGGAGACGAGCGGCTGTTCCTGACCGGTGGTTTGGTTGGCGGGGTTCGACATCGCTCGGTCAGTTGTCGGATGAGGGTTTCTTGTCGGCGGCGTCCTGCTTCTCCAGCGCCTCCCGTCCGGCCTGTACGCTGCTCTCCGCATCCCGCTTGATCTGATTCAGATCGCTGCGGGTCTCTTCGAGGATCTCATGCACCGGATTGGCCTCCCGGGCCTGCTTGTCGAGGATCTCCTTCAGCTCCTGCGCCTTGATCTCCTTGTCGATGTCGGCCTTGACGTTGGCGATCAAACGGCGCCCCCGCCCCAGCCAGAGGCCGGCGGTCCGCGCCACCTTCGGCAGACGCTCGGGGCCGATCACGATCAGGGCCACCAGGGCGATCAGGCCCAGTTCCCAGAAACCGACATCAAACATGGGGCGTACTCAAGAGGACGAGAACAGTGGGCTATCGCCTTCAGCTCTTGTCCTTCTCTTTGGAAGTGACCTCGCCCTCGACCACGGTGCCGGACTCGGACTTCTCGATCTGCTCCTGCTTCTCCTCCTCCTTCTTCTCGCCCTCCTTCATGGCGCCCTTGAAGCCCTTGATGGCGCCACCCAGATCGGAGCCGATGTTTTTCAGCCGCTTGGTGCCGAACAACAGCAGCACGATGGCCAGAATGATCAACAGCTGCCAGATACTGATACCGCCTAAACCCATAATCTTCTCCACTCTCCGGCCGATCTGGCCGGTATATCGATTGAATCGTTTCGATCCCGATTGCACGGGTTCGTGCCACCCGGTCGAGGTGGCGTAGTCGGAGGATGATAACCCACTTGGGGGCCGACCGGAATGGCGCTGGTTTGCAGGCTGTTCGTACAGTCAGGCCGAATGGGGTGAATCGGCAAATTCCGGCCGACCACACGGTGCGGCAAGCCGCACCGTTGACCCTGCTGACTGAACTAAGCGTCACCCCCGCCGCGCCTTCTCCTCCAGTCCCGAGAGGCCGAAGCGCCGTTCCAGCTCCTTCAGCACATCCTCGGGACCCAGCCCCTGGTGCGCCAGCAGCACCAGCGTGTGAAACCAGAGATCAGCGGTCTCGTAGACGATCTTGTCCGCCTCGCCGTCCTTGGCCGCCATCACAGTCTCGGTGGCCTCTTCGCCGATCTTCTTGAGGATCGCGTCGAGGCCCTTGGCGTAGAGTTTGGCCACGTAGGAGCTGTCGGGCTCCGCCTGCTTGCGCTCCTCCAGGACCTGGGCCAGTTGTTGCAAAACGTCACTCATCGTGAATCCTTGGACCGTTGAATCGGTATAGAGTTGTTTATAACGCAAAGTGCGCAAGAAGCGCCATGATCGCGGAGTTGGAAGATTTATTATTGTGATACTTTGTATTGTAACGCGCTGGAAAACCCAATAATTCCGCAGGTCTACAACCGGAAGCCAAAAAACCTGCTTTGCGCTCTTAGCGCTTGATTGCGAGCTTTACGTTATAATAAACCTACTTGCTATAGATCTCCCCGGGATCCTTCAGCACCGGCAGCACCTCCACCCACTCGTCGCCCTGCAGTTCCCGGAAAAAGCAGTTGTGACGCCCGGTGTGGCAGGCGATGCCGCCTTTCTGTTCCACTTCCAGCAGCACCACGTCACCGTCGCAGTCGAGGCGGATCGCATGCACCACCTGCTGGTGGCCCGACTCCTCGCCTTTGTGCCATAGCTTGCCGCGGGAGCGGGACCAGTAGACCGCGTGGCCGATGTCGGAGGTGAGCTGCAGCGCCTCCCGGTTCATCCAGGCCAGCATCAGGATCTTGCCGCTGCCGGCCTCCTGGGCGATGGCGGGCACCAGACCCTGATCATCCCATTTGACCTGATCGAGCCAGCTCACAGGCGCACCTCGATGCCCTGCTCCTGCATGAACCGTTTCGCCTCGCCGATGGAGTATTCGGCGAAGTGGAAGATGCTGGCCGCCAGCACCGCATCGGCGCCGCCCTGCTTGACCCCGTCCACCAGGTGCTGCAGGTTGCCGACGCCGCCGGAGGCGATCACCGGTATCGGCACCGCCTCGACGATGGCTCGGGTCAGCTGGTTGTCGAAACCGATCTTGGTACCGTCCCGATCCATGCTGGTGAGCAGGATCTCGCCGGCACCGTAGTCGCTCATGCGTTTGGCCCACTCGACGGCATCAAGACCGGTGGGCTTGCGCCCGCCGTGGGTGAAGATCTCCCACTTCAGGGGCTCGCCATCGCCACTCACCTGCTTGGCGTCGATGGCCACCACGATGCACTGGGAGCCGAAGCGCTCGGTAGCCTCTTTCACAAACTCCGGATTGAACACCGCCGCGGTGTTGATCGCCACCTTGTCGGCGCCGGCGTTGAGCATGCGTCGGATGTCGTCGGCGGTGCGGATGCCGCCGCCCACGGTCAGCGGGATGAAAACCTCGCTGGCCACCTGCTCGACCACATGCACGATGGTCTCCCGGTCATCGGAGCTGGCGGTGATATCGAGAAAGGTGATCTCGTCGGCACCCTCCTCGTTGTAGCGCCGGGCCACTTCGACCGGATCGCCGGCGTCGCGGATATCGACGAACTTGACGCCCTTGACCACACGGCCGGCGTCGACGTCGAGGCAGGGGATGATGCGTTTGGCTAACATGATCTTTTTTAACCCTGGATTGTTGAGTTCGCTTCGCTCACGGTTTGTTGATCCCCCCTCCCCGGCCCTCTCCCGCAAGGGGTGAGGGAGACTTTCTGTTCAAATACAACGAATGCTTCAGGTCAGTGCGCAGTAACAAGCCGTCTACTTTCTACCTGACCTGATCCGTGCATTCCCTCTCCCCTCGCGGGAGAGGGGGATAATAACAAGCCTGAGCGCAGCGAATACCTCAACTCAAAACTCATAACTACAAACTAACAACCCAACTCATCAGCCAGTTTCTGCCCGGCAGTCAGATCCAGCGTACCCTCGTAAATGGCCCGTCCGGTAATGGCGCCCATGATGTTGTCCGTCTGCGCCTTGCACAGGGCCTCGATGTCGCCGATGTCGGTGATACCGCCGGAGGCGATGACCGGAATCGAAATGGCGCTGGCCAGGGCCGCCGTGGCCGCCACATTGGGACCGCTGAGCATGCCGTCGCGGCCGATGTCGGTGTAGACGATGGCGGAGACCCCGTCGTCCTGGAAACGGCGCGCCAGCTGTGTGACCTCCTGGTCGGTCACCTCGGCCCAGCCGTTGATCGCCACCATCCCCTCCTTGGCGTCGAGGCCGACGATGATACGGCCCGGAAACGCGGCGCAAGCGCGGGCCACGAACGCGGGCTCCTTCACCGCCTGGGTGCCGATGATGCAGTAGCTGACACCGGCCTTGAGGTAGGCCTCGATGGTCGCCTCGTCGCGGATGCCGCCGCCGACCTGGATCGGTACTGCGGGATGGGTCGCGGCGATGGCGCGGATGACCTCGCCGTTGACCGGCTCGCCGGCGAAGGCGCCGTTGAGATCGACCAGATGCAGGCGGCGTCCGCCGGCCTCGATCCAGCGGGTCGCCATCTCCACCGGATTGTCGGAGAAGACGGTATCGTCATCCATGCGCCCCTGGCGCAGTCGCACACACTGGCCGTCCTTGAGATCGATGGCGGGTATCAACAACACGATTCGATTCCTAAATTGAACATGTTTCAGAGTTCGAATGTTTAAAGTCTGCTAATGAACGCAAATTGAAGAAAAAACATGTTTGTTCCCCTCAGTTTCGGCCATTCGATGCAGTAAGCCGCACCCGACCTGAGATCGACGCGTAGGGTGCGGCTTGCCGCACCGTCACACCTTTGCGTCTGTTGGCGTTCATTTGCGGACTTTCTATTCAATCGGGTTCCAGCGAACAAAGTTCTGCAACAGCTGCAACCCCGCGTCAGCGCTCTTCTCCGGATGGAACTGCACCGCGAAGAGGTTGTTCTCGGCGATGGCGCTGGCGAAATTCACCCCGTAGTCGGTGGTGGCCGCCGCCAGGTCCTTGCGTTCCGGGTCCACATAGTAGCTGTGGACGAAGTAGAAGCGGCTGTCCTGGGGGATGCCCTGCCACAGGGGATGGTCGTGCAGTTGATGCACCCGATTCCACCCCATGTGGGGGATTTTCATCGCCTCGCCGTCCGGCGCGGTGCCGCCGGGAAAGCGGCGCACCTGGCCGGCGTAGAGGCCGAGCAGTGGGGTGCCGCCGTTCTCCTCGCTGAACTCGAGCAGCACCTGCTGGCCCATGCAGATGCCCAGGAAGGGCTTGCTGCGGGCCGCCTCCAGGATCGCACGGTTGAGGTGGTGATCGGAGATTGCCGCCATGCAGTCCCGCGCCGCCCCCTGGCCCGGGAAGACCACCCGGTCGGAGTGCAGAATCAGCTCCGGATCGTCGCTGACCAGCACCTCATCGCCCTCGCCCGCTACATGCTCGACCGCCTTGGCCACCGAGCGCAGGTTGCCCATGCCGTAATCGATTACGGTGATACGTTGTGTCATCGATTCAAATCCTGCTGTTTACAGACTGCCCTTGGTGGAGGGTACCTGATCGGACATGCGCGGATCGGGCTCCAGCGCCATGCGCAGGGCACGGCCCAGGGCCTTGAATACCGTCTCCGCCTGGTGGTGGGCATTGCTGCCCCGCAGGTTGTCGATGTGCAGGGTTATGGCGGCGTGGTTGACCAGCCCCTGGAAGAACTCCTGGAACAGATCCACGTCGAAGTCGCCGATGCGGGCACGGGTGAACTCCAGATCGTAGACCAGTCCGGGACGTCCGGAGAAATCGACCACCACCCGTGACAGCGCCTCGTCCAGCGGCACATAGGCGTGACCATAGCGACGAATCCCCTTTTTGTCGCCGACCGCCCTGGCCAGGGCCTGGCCCAGGGTGATGCCGATGTCCTCCACCGTGTGGTGGGCATCGATGTGCAGATCACCGTCGGCGTCGACTTCGAGATCAATCAGCCCATGGCGGGCGATCTGGTCCATCATGTGGTCGAGGAAGGGTACCCCGGTCTCGAAACCGGTGGTGCCGGTGCCGTCCAGGTTCAGACGGACCCGTATCCGGGTCTCCAGGGTATTGCGCTCAACCTCCGCGGTACGCTGCATGTCGGTGGCTCCGATTTGGATCGAACAGATGGGCGTCGCCCAAATCGGGGTATTCTAGAGGAAAAACGCTCAAAAGGCAGCTTGAACTCAGCCTTGCATCAGCGTCTCAGCGCATAGCCGAAAGCAGCTTGAGCACTGGACTCGAGGCCGTCGATGCCCCCCTCACGATCAGAACAGCTCTGCCTCGACCTCCAGATAGGCCAGGCTGATA
Source organism: Candidatus Thiodiazotropha sp. (assembly GCA_037384425.1). Taxonomy (GTDB): domain Bacteria; phylum Pseudomonadota; class Gammaproteobacteria; order Chromatiales; family Chromatiaceae; genus Thiodiazotropha. The sequence goes on from JARROA010000004.1 coordinate 38,540, forward strand.
TGTCGCCCCACATTGCGGTCGAAATCGACCCAGTCGCGATAGGCGCCCATGCCCTCGATCACCTTGGGTTTCATTTCGAAGTCGCTCAGGCCCTCTTCGAAATAGGTCGCCACCAGTCCCTTCAGCTGGGCCAGATAGCGGCGGTAGATCTCCGCCACCTCGCGGCCGCCGGTGCGACCATGCCCCGGCACGAAGACCTCCGCCTCGGTCGTCAGCGCCATGTCGAGTGCGGCGATGTTGCCGCCGAAGGTGCCGCTATCCATCTGACCCAGGCGATTGCTCATGGCATTGTCCCCCAGGAACAACACCTTGAGTCGGGGCAGCTCGATCATGATGTCGCTGTGGCTGTGCGCCTTGGGCTGATAGTGGATGCGCAGGTCGACGCCGCCGAAATCCAACGCGTCCGCATGCGCCGTCAGGTGATCGGGCGGGACCTCCTCGGTGCCCGCCACAGCGCCGTCGGTCATGCGCAGGAGGGTGGCGAGGAAGGCTCGTCCCTCGCCCTTCTCGACCATTTTGCGCATCTCCTCGTGACCGAAGATGGGCACCTCCGGATAGGCCTGGCGAAAGGCCTGGTTGGCCAGCCAATGGTCGCCGTGGATGTGGGTGTTGAAGACTGCCACCACCGGCAGATCGGTCACCCCGCGAATCTGCCTCAGCACCATCTCCCCGATCTGCACGCTGGAGCCCGGATCGATCACGATCACACCGCTGGCGCCGACAATGAAGGCGGGGTTGTTGATGAAGCCCTGGTTGTCCACCGAGGGCACCCCCAGGGGTCCGTGAATCACATAGACACCGGGAGCCACCTGCTCCGCGGGATAATCGGGAACGGCCGGCCCCATCTCCGCCATGGCGGGGGCGAATGCGAGCGGCAGCCAGAGGCTGAGTAGAAATCGAGTATACCAATTACGCAAAGACATGCTGCGGTCCTGTCTGTTCTGTTTTGCCGGCGTCCTGTCCAGTCTGTTGTCGGATACGGGCAATTCTGCCCAAACCCCCGGCAGCAAAAAACCTCAACCTTGCGGGGGTATGCTCAGCTTTCGAGCCAGAAGGTCACGGGACCGTCGTTAACCAAGGCCACCTGCATATCGGCCCCGAAGACCCCGCATGCGACCTGACTGTACTGCTGTCGTGCCCGATTCACCAGGTGCTCGAACAGACGCCGCCCCAGGTCGGGCTCCGCCGCGCTGGAGAATCCGGCCCGGGTCCCCTTGCGGGTGTCCGCCGCCAGGGTGAACTGGGGGACCAGCAGCAGACCGCCGCCGATGTCGTGCAGGCTGAGATTCATGCGCCCACTCTCGTCGGGAAAGACGCGGTAGCCGAGCAGACGCTCCAGCAGGCGATCGGCCTTTGCCTCGTCATCCTCCCGCTGGACACCGACCAGGACCACCAGACCGCGACCGATGTCGCCGACGCAATCGCCATCGATCTCGACCCGCCCTTCCGAGACGCGCTGCAGCAGGCCGATCACCCCAGCTCCCGAGCGAAGCGGTCGGTGGCCTCGATCAACGCGCTGCGGATACCCGGTTCCGCAGCGGAGTGAGCGGCGTCCGGAATCACCTTCAGCTCGCTGCCCTGCCAGGCGCGGTGGAGTTCCCAGGCGGAGGTCATGGGGCAGATGAGATCGTAGCGACCCTGCACGATGACGCCGGGGATGCCGGCCAGCTTCGAGGCCTCCTCGAGCAGCTGGTTGGACCGCAGAAAGGCGTGATTGACGAAGTAGTGGCATTCGATGCGGGCCAGGCTCAATGCGGTGTGCGGATGGGAGAAGAAATCGACCACCGCCGCATTGGGGTGCAGGCTGGCGGTGCGCCCCTCCCAGATCGACCAGGCCTTGGCGGCGGCCATCCGTTGCAGGTCGTTGTCGCCTGTGAGGCGACGATGGTAGGCCTGGAGCAGAGCGCCCCGTTCATCCACCGGAATGGGCGCCAGATAGTCCTCCCAGTAATCGGGAAAGACTTTGCTGGCGCCCGACTGGTAAAACCAGTCGATCTCCTCGTCGCGACAGAGAAAAATCCCACGCAGCACCATACCGGTAACACGCTCGGAATGGCTCTCGGCATAGGCGAGCGCCAGGGTCGATCCCCAGGAGCCGCCGAAGATCAGCCAGCGCTCGATACCGAGTTCCCGGCGTATCTGTTCGATGTCGGCCACCAGATCCCAGGTGGTATTGTCGCTGAGTTCGGCATGGGGCGTGGAACGGCCGCAGCCGCGCTGGTCGAAGAGCACCACACGGTAGGCCTTGGGATCGAAAAAGCGACGATGGTAGGCCTCGCATCCCGCACCGGGGCCGCCGTGAAGAAACAGCACCGGTATTCCCTCCGGGTTGCCGACCTGCTCCAGATAGAGCTCATGTCCCCCGCTCACGGTGAGTCGTTGAGAGGCATAGGGCTCGATTGGGGGATATAAGTCTTTCATTTCCAGTGGAATTTACTATGTAGGACAATTCCTACAGCGATAGTTGAAAATTCTCACACTCGAACTGTTAAATTTTGTGTAACTATAAAGTTGTCGTCATCAAGGAAGTACCCCAGGATCATCTACGCACAGGAGGGCATCAGGGACGATAAGCTTTGCCAACCAAGCCGACGACCATAAGCCCGACTGCATGGAATGCCGTCGGGCTTTTTCTTGCACCCGACTCAGTGCCGTACCCGATCAATCCCTTGCCGCCCGTTTCCGCTCATGCTCTTTCAGGTGCTTCTTGCGGATGCGGATGGCACTGGGCGTCACTTCCACCAGTTCATCATCCTCGATGAATTCCAGTGCCTGCTCCAGACTATAGCGCAGTGGCGGTGTCAGCATGATGGCGTCATCCTTGCCGGCGGCGCGGATGTTGGTCAACTGCTTGCCCTTCAGCGGATTGACCACCAGATCGTTCTCCCGCGAGTGGATGCCGACGATCTGTCCCTCGTAGACCTCGTCGCCCGGCTTGGAGAAAAGACGACCGCGCTCCTGCAGATTGAACAGGGCGAAGCCGAGCACTTTGCCCTGGCCGTTGGAGATCAGCACCCCGTTCTTGCGCGGCGCGATGCCGCCATGAGTAGCCGGACCGTAGTGGTCGAAGACATGGTAGATCAGACCGGTGCCGGAGGTGCTGGTCATGAACTCGGTCTGAAACCCGATCAAACCCCGGGAAGGGATGATGTAGTCGAGCCGGACCCGCCCCTTGCCGTCCGGGATCATGTCCTTCAACTCCCCCTTACGGGTGCCCAGGGCCTCCATGATGGTGCCCTGATGGGCCTCTTCCACATCGACGGTGAGCTGCTCGAAGGGTTCGCAGACCTCGCCGTCGACCTCGCGGAAGATGACCTCCGGACGCGACACCGCCAGCTCGAAACCCTCGCGTCGCATCGACTCGATCAAGACCGAAAGATGGAGTTCGCCGCGGCCGGAGACTTTGAATTTCTCCGGATCAGTGCCCTCCTCGACCCGCAGCGCCACATTATGGATCAGCTCCCGCTCCAACCGCTCCTTGAGCTGGCGCGAGGTGAGGTATTTGCCCTCGCGACCGGCAAAGGGCGAGGTGTTGACCTGGAAAGTCATGGAGACGGTGGGCTCGTCCACGCTGAGGCGGGGCATCGCCTCCACATGTTCCGGGTGACACAGGGTATCGGAGACATTGGGCGCCTCGAGTCCCGTGACGGCGATGATGTCGCCGGCGGTTGCCTGCTCCACCTCGAATCGCTCCAGCCCCAGATAGCCGTAAACCAGACCGATCTTGGCCCGGTACTGCTCGCCGTCGTACTTCACCACCACCACCTGCTGGTTGGGCTTGACCGTACCCCGGGTGACGCGACCGACGGCAATGGCACCGACATAACTGTTGTAGTCGAGATTGGAGATCTGCATCAGGAAGGGACCGTCCGGGTCCACTTCCGGCACCGGGCAGTGCTCGACAATGGTCTCGAACAGGGGCGTCATGTCGCCGGAGCGTACATCGCTGTCGAGTCCCGCATATCCGTTGATGGCCGAGGCGTAGACGATGGGGAAGTCGAGCTGTTCGTCGGTCGCTCCCAGCTGGTCGAAGAGTTCGAACACCTGGTCCACCACCCAGTCCGGCCGGGCGCCGGGTTTGTCGATCTTGTTCACCACCACGATGGGGCGCAGGCCGTGCTTGAACGCCTTCTGAGTCACGAAACGGGTCTGCGGCATGGGACCCTCCTGGGCGTCCACCAGCAGCAGCACCGAATCGACCATCGACAGCACCCGTTCCACCTCGCCGCCGAAGTCGGCGTGTCCGGGGGTGTCCACCACGTTGATGCGGTAACCGTTCCAACGGATGGCGGTGTTTTTGGAGAGGATGGTGATGCCGCGCTCCTTCTCCTGGTCGTTGGAGTCCATCACCCGCTCCACCACGCCGAAGCGTTCGCCCAGGGTGCCGGATTGTTTGAGCAGTTCGTCCACGAGGGTCGTTTTACCGTGGTCGACATGGGCGATGATGGCGATGTTTCTGAGTGACTGGATCACTGGAGGTCGTCCTGCAAAAAATGAGGGCGGATTATACCTATATATGCACAAATGTCTGTCTAATTTTGAAACTCTATTTAATTCTGCAGCTTAGCGCTCTTTTTGAGAATCATAAGGAAATACAATCGACAACCACCCTTGATTATGAAAAATTATCGCTTACCCACAGATGCTGTGGATAACTCTGTTGAAAATCTTCGCCAATCGACTCCTGATCCGCGCAGCTATTGCCCTTAGCAAGTGGCCGATCAGGGACGGCGCAACCTCACGCAACCACCGGAATTTATGCGTTTTTAGTCATTTTGCGGCATACCGTAAATCGCTAATAATCAAATACGCCGGTCTACTTCTACTGCTTGCACTGCCCCCGAATAATGGACAGGATAGGTGCCAATCTGCGGCCTGCGCACCCGATAAAGCCGGGATTCACCCCACGGGCGAATACCCGATAGCCGCACCCATTGAGAGTATTCAAAAAGAAGTGAAGTCTATGAACCCTTCCGTCCTCGATCCCCTGCGTGGGCATCTCGCCTCCCGTGTCATCGGTCAGACCGACTTTATCGACAGCATGCTGATCTGCCTGCTCAGCGACGGCCACCTCCTCATCGAGGGGTTGCCGGGGCTGGCCAAGACCACGGCTGTGAAGGCCCTGGCGGAGGCCATCGAGGGGGATTTCCATCGCGTCCAGTTCACCCCCGATCTGCTGCCCTCCGACCTCATCGGCACCGACATCTACCGCCACGAGAAAGGGGAGTTCGAGTTCCGTCCCGGCCCCCTGTTCCACAACATCCTGTTGGCGGACGAGGTCAACCGGGCTCCGGCCAAGGTGCAGTCGGCGCTGCTCGAATCGATGGGCGAGAAACAGATCACCGTGGGTCAGACCACCTATCAACTGCCCCCCTTCTTCATGGTACTGGCGACCCAGAACCCGGTGGAACAGGAGGGTACCTACCACCTGCCGGAGGCTCAGCTCGACCGTTTCCTGATGCAGGCGAACGTGGACTATCCCAACCGTAGCGAGGAGCTGCAGATCCTGGAACTCGACAGCGCCCAGCAGCGGGAGAAACCGACCCCGCCCGACAAGCCCCTGAGCCAGAAGGAGCTGTTCGCCATCCGCCAGCAGGTGGCCGAGCTCTATCTCGACCCCAAGCTCAACAGCTACATTGTCGACCTGGTTCAGGCCAGCCGCAACCCCTTGGCCTATGACAAGGACCTGGCCCGCTGGTGCCGCTTCGGCGCCTCGCCCCGCGCCAGTATCGCACTGGCCCGCTGCGCCCGTGCCCGCGCCTGGCTCGACGGCGAGGAGTTCGTCGCCCCCCACCATATCCAGGCCGTGGCGCCTCCCATCATGCGCCACCGCATCCTGCTCACCTTCGAGGCGGAGGCGGAGGGGATCACCACCGACGACTTCCTCTCCCGACTGCTGGACATGGTGGCCATACCTTAGGAGAGGCGAGACCATGAGCCTCTATCCCCACCTCGACGATCTGCTGGAGCTGCGCCACCAGGCCCACACCCTGGGGCTGGCCTCACACCACCTGGTCAACTCCAGCTTCAGCGGCCTCTACGCCTCGGTCTTCCGCGGCACCGGCCTCGACTTCGAGGAGGTGCGCGAGTACCGCGAGGGCGACGACATCCGTAATATGGAGTGGAACGTCACCGCGCGCACCAACCTGCCCCATCTGAAGATCTTCCGCGAGGAGCGGGAACGCAGCGTGGTGCTCTGCATCGACCGTGGACCCCACATGAGCTTCGGTACCCGCGGCACCTTCAAGTCGGTGCAGGCGGCCAAGGCCGCCGCCCTGCTCGGCTGGGCCGCCTCGAGACTGCACGACCGGGTCGGCGGCATGCTCTTCGGCGACACGGAACAGGGCATGCAGTACTTCCGCCCCACCAAGGACCGCCGGGCGCTGTGGCGCCTGCTGCACGCCCTGACCGTGGAGGGCACCACCGAGCAGCCCTCGCGCGATTGCCTGGCCGAGGCCCTGCAGCGGGCCGACCGGGGCACCGCCACCGGCTCCCTGATCTTCGTCATCGCCGACATGAACCGGGAGATCCAGAACCTGGAGCAGACCCTGGGCCGGCTGACCCAGCACCACACCCTGGTACTGCTGCCGGTGGATGATCCCGCCGACCGGGAGCTGCCGGAGATGGGCCGGGTCACTTTCATCGGTCCCGACGGCGACACCGCCGAGATCGACACCTCGAACCGCCAGGCGCGCGCGCGCTACACCAGCGAGTGGGAGGCGCGGCGCCAGAGGTTGCAGGGACTGTGCAACCGCCTGGGCATCACCCTGATGCCGATCGCCACCAACGAAGAGATCCACTTGGCACTCACACTCGGCCTGGCCCGACACTACGGGAGACGATAGGCGACCATATGGACGGGCTACGCGACATCCGCGGCATCGACACCGCCCCCTGGTGGCCCCCGGCGCCGGGCTGGTGGCTGGTGCTGCTGGGCCTGTTGCTACTGGTGCTGCTGGTGGTGTGGATCCTGCGCAGACGCCGCCTCTACCCCCTGGGACGCTGGCAGCAGGACGCCCGCCGCCATCTGCTGGCCCTGCACAAACGCATGCGGCGGGAACCATCCAAACAGGTCGCCGGCGAACTCTCCGAGCTGCTGCGCCGCATCGCCATTGCCCGCTGCGGGCGCGAACACACCGCCGCCCTCACCGGCGAGATGTGGCTCGACTGGCTGCAAAGCAACGACTCCACCGGCTTCGCCTGGCGGAATAAAGGGCAGTTGCTGTTGACACTCCCCTACGCCCCTCCCGACCGCGACGCCGATAAAGCGATCCTGGCCGAACTGATCGACGCCGCCCTGCACTGGGTCAGCGAGGAGGCGTGCCGTGTTTGAGTTTCACTGGCCCTGGATGGGACTGCTGCTGCTCCTGCCGCTGCTGGTGCGCCTGTTCTGGCCACGCCCGGCCAGCGACCTGCACGACCGGGTGGAAGGTACCCAGACCACCCTCCTCCACCCCATGCTGGGCCACCTGCAGAGCGCCTTCGAAACCCGCACGCCGCGCCAGCCCTTGAGCGCCCGTCTCTACAGCTGGCTGCTCTATCTGCTGTGGGCGGCCCTGGTGGTGGCGCTGATGCGGCCACAATGGCTGGAGCCCCATACCGAGAACCGTACCGCCGGTTACGACCTGATGCTGGCGGTGGACACCTCCCGTTCCATGACTGCCCTCGACTTCACCCTCGACGGCGAGCAGGTGAGCCGCATGCAGGTGGTCAAGGGCGTGGTCAGCCAGTTCATCAAAGGACGCCAGGGCGACCGGGTGGGACTGGTGATCTTCGGCAGCCGGGCCTACGTCCTCTCCCCCCTGACCTTCGACCTGGATGCGGTCGACAAACTGCTCAACGAGCTGGTGCCGGCCATCGCCGGACCGGCCACCGCCATGGGCGACGCCATGGGTCTGGGGGTGAAGAAGCTGCGCGAACGCCCCGAGGGTTCGCGGGTCATGATCCTGGTCACCGACGGCAAGAACGAAGGGGGCATCATCCCGCCCCTGAAGGCGGCCCAGCTGGCGAAACAGGAAGGCATCAAGATCTACACCATCGGTGTCGGCAGCGACGAGAAGCGGGTGCGCATGCTCGACGCCGACATGCGCAACTATATCTGGGCGGAGGGGCTGGGCTTCGACGAAGAGACCCTGCAGGAGATCGCCCGCATCACCGGCGGCGCCTACTTCCGCGCCACCGACACCGAGGCCCTGGAGAAAATCTACGAGCGCATCGGCGAGCTGGAGAAGACCGAAGCGGAATCACGCACCCTTTACATTCCACGCCCGCTCTATCAGTGGCCGCTGGCTTTCGCCCTGCTCTGCCTGCTGATCCTGGGACTCTATCCAGAGGGGCGCGCACGGCGGCTCAAGGGGGGCGGTTATGCCTGAGGCCGGTTTCCATTTCGCCAGACCCGAGTGGCTGTTCGCCCTGCTGGGCCTGATCCCGGTGCTGGCCTGGCTGGTCTTCAGCGTGGTGCGGCCGAGCAAGGGCCCGGTCCACCGTTACGCCGACGAACATCTGCTGCCCCATCTCACCGGAGTGCGCGAACTCGACGTCAACGAGCGCTGGAGCCGTTTCACCCGCTGGTCGCTGCTCTGGATCCTGCTGGTGCTGGCCCTGGCCGGACCGCGCTGGGACTACGCCGACATCGAGGCCTTCTCGCCGGTCAACGAACTGGTGATCCTGATGGACATCTCCCGTTCCATGAACGTGGCCGATGTAGCTCCGTCACGGCTGGCCCGGGCACGCCAGGAGGTGCAGGACCTGGTGAAGCTCAACCGGGAGCTGCGCATCGGCCTCATCGCCTTCGCCTCGGTACCGCTGGTGATCTCCCCCATCACCGAGGACAGCCAGAGCCTGCTCAATGCCTTGCCGGCGGTGAATACCGACCTGGCGAGTCTCAAAGGGAGCCGGCTCGACGCGGCTCTGGAGCGGGCGCAGCAATTGCTGGGCGCGGGCGAGAGCGGCCGCAGCATTCTCCTCATCAGCGATGGCGATTTCGACGAACCGGGACTGACTGCCAAGATCCAGGAGCTGAGAGGCGAAGGTATCACCCTGCATGTACTCGGTATCGGCACCCCGGGCGGCGGTCCCATACCGGCCCAGGCGGGCCAGCGCGACCTGTTGCGCGACCGTTCCGGCCGCATCATCGAATCCCGCCTCAACGAACGACTGCTGCAACAGCTGGCAAAGGCGGGCGGCGGCCGCTATCTGCAGGCCGATTTCCGCGACGACGACAGCGAGGCCATTCTCGATCTGGCGGCCGGTGACCTGGGGCAACCGACACCGACCCAGGAGAAGACCCGGGTCTGGAACGAACACTTCTACTGGCTGTTGCTGCCGTTGATGCTGATCCTGCTGCCGCGCTTCCGCCGTCGCCAGCGTCTGGAGTCCACCCCATGATGCGGCAGCTGATCCTTCTGCTACTGCTTTGGCCACTGGCCGGTCATGGCGCCCCCAACCTGTTCCTCAATCAGGAGCAACAGGCCGCCGAAGCCTACCGGGAGGGTCACTACGATGAAGCGGCCAAGGCGTTTCAGGATCCCTACCGGCGCGGCGTGGCCAACTACCGCACCGGCGACTATGAGGCGGCGGCTGAGGACTTCAGCCAGGTCGATCGCCCCGAGGTAAAGCAGGATGCCCTCTACAACCTGGGTAACAGCCGCTACCGGTTGGATGATTACCAGGGGGCCATCGACGCCTACGAGCAGGTGCTTGAGCAAAACCCCGACCACGAGGATGCACGCTTCAACCTGGCCCTGGCCAGAGAGAAACTGGCGCAAGAACAGGCGCAGGAAAACCCGGAAGAGGAACAGCAGCAAGAGCAATCCACAGAGCAGGAAAAACAGCAGCAGAAGCAGGAACAAGAGCAACAGGACCAGGAGGGTGAAAAACAGCAGCAGGAGCAACAGTCCGAGTCGGGCGATCAGGAACAGGAACAACAGCAGTCCGGCGACCAGCAGCAGGAACAGCAGGAGAGCCAATCGGGACAACAGGAGCAGGAACAGGAGAGCCAATCGGGACAACAGGAGCAGGAACAGGAGAGCCAGTCGGGACAGCAGGAACAGGAGCAGCAGAACCAGTCGGGCCAGCAGGAGCAGGAACAGCAGAGCCAGTCCGGGCAGCAGGAGCAAGAGCAGCAGAGCCAGTCCGGTGATCAGCAGCAGGAGGATCAGCAACAGGGTTCGAACGCAAGCGAGTCGGAATCGGATCAGCAGGGCGAACAGGACCAGCAACAGTCCCAGGGCGCCGGCCAGGAACAGCAGCAGGAACAGCAACAGTCCCAGGGCGATCAATCCGAGGACGAGCAGGCACAGAGCGGCGACCAGGCCGAGCAGGAGTCCGACCAAGGTGGTGACAAGGAGTCACCCCAGGAGGGCGAACAGGGTCAACAGCAGCAGGATGAGGAGGCCGGCGGCGAGCAGCAGGATAAAGAGCGGGATCGCGGCAAGACGCAGCAGAAGAAAACGCCTGAAAAGGAGGGCGGATCACAGGCCGATGAAAAGTCTGCTAACCTCGAAAGGCCCCAGGAGGAAAGGGACCAGGCCGAGTCACCCATGGGGGGTGGTGAGAAACTCGGCCAGGATCAGGGAGAGGCGCCGCTGCCACCACAGGACGAAAAGCAGAGCCAGGCGGTGGACCAGGTCGACCAGAGCGGCCAGGAGCAGTCTCCCGAGCAGGGTGGCGACACCCTCACCGGCGGCGGCAGCGAGGAGCGGCTCCCCTTTGCGGGTGGTCAGGCGCTGATGGAGCAGTGGCTGGAGCAGATCGAAGGCGATCCCGCCCAGCTGATGCAGCAGCAGTTCCACCTGGAGGAGTACAAATACCTGCGCCAGCACGGCGGCCGGGACACTGAGACACGACCGTGGTAACAGTGGGGTGGAGCCCCGCCCTACCGCACACCACCCATCGGCACTGAGTTTCAGTTTTCGAATGGGCGTATTGCGGCCATCCAGCTCGAGACGCCTATTCGGTGCGGCAAGCCGCACCCTACCGGTAAGCCCACGTTGGGTACGGGTTGCCGCACCAGACCTGAAAACGTGCGTAGGGTGCGGCTTGCCGCACCGCGAACAAGCGCCCGACAGCGGCAACACGACATCAGGTCGATCACGATATACAACAAGAGAAAGGGAATTTCAGAACAGGGGAGCGATACCCCGACCGGAGGAGGCAGAATGGCGAAACCATTCCCCATAGACCGAACCAGACTCATCGGCTTGATAGTGCTCGCCTGGGTGTCGGCACTGCATGCCAATCCCTACGCCAGCCAGGCACCCTGGCAGACCCTGCCGCCCGGACAGTGGAACTACGCCCCGCACGACTATCGCCAGTCCACCACCACGACCCAGACCCAGAACCAGACCCCAAGCCGGCCTCAACCCGGCTATGGAGGGTGGCCAGGGGTACAGCAACCCGGTTACGGCCAACAGCCCGCTTACGCTCAGCAGCCCTACTATGCCAACAGCACCCAATCCCCCCGTATCGAGAGCAACCTCTCGCGCGATAATCCCTATGTCCAGCAGGGTGTGATCCTCAAGCTGAGCCTGATCAGCCAGAACAACCTGCTGACCGCCGTGCCGCGCATCGCCGAGAGCGATCGCCTGACCTTACAGCTGCTGGAAGGTCCCTCCACCTATTCGCGCAAGCGTCAGGGTGGATCGGAGATCGTGAACGACTACTTCTATGAAGTGATACCCCTTCGGGCCGGATCGATCAGTCTGCCGGAGATCGGCTTCAGCGGCGAGGAGCAACTCTCCGGCTATTCACGCGGCACGCGGCACTTCGATGTCACCCTCTCCCAACCGCGGACACTACAGGTGCGCGAGGCCAACACCGCCAGCAAACCCTGGCTGCCGCTGGAGCAGCTCGATATGCGAGTGACCCTGCCGCGCAATCACAAGGCGGCGGCGGGCAAACCGCTGCCGCTGACGGTTGAGATCACCGCCACCGGTATGGGCGGCAATCAGCTACCCAGCCTGGAGTCACAACTCTCCAACGACGCCTTTCGGGTCTATCGGGATCACAGTCAGGTGCAGACCAGCCTCGATCGCAACCGGCAAAAGATCACCGGTCGGCGTACCGAGCAGTTCACCCTAGTGCCCCAATACGGCGGCGACCTGAATCTTCCATCCCTCTCGATCAACTGGTGGAACACCCGCAGTGACAGCCCCCAGCGCACCTCGTTCCCGATGCATCCCATCGCCGTCAGCGGCGCCAGCCGCCCCAGCGGCATCTTCGCCGGCGGTGATGAGAACAAACTGTTTCTCTCCGGCGCCTCGGCCGCCTTCTGGATCCCGCTCTCCATCGTCTTCGGCATCATCTTCGGCTACTGGCTGGCGATCTGGATCGCCCATCGCCGCAAGGGCGATACCGGTCAGAGTTCGCCGCTGCAACCCCTGGTCAGTTTCCTGCAACGACCGATGCGGGAGATGGCGCCCGCCTTCTCGCCACTGAAGGAGCGGCTACGCACCACCGGGCGCATCCTCAACCCGATCACCCGCTGGCACCGCTGGCGCCGACACCTGGTCGGCATGTTGCCGCTGTCGGTGCGTTTCTACTTCTGCGTCCGCTTCGTCGACGAGGAGAACGATCCGGAGATCTGGGGCTACACCCTGCGTTTTCTCGCCAATAAGCACCTGGGCATGCCGATCAATGCCCCCTACAGCGCCATCGGTCGGCACATTCTCGACTTCCACCCCAAGGCGGAGCCACAGAAGATCCGCAGCCTGATCCACGAGCTGGAGGAGTCGATCTACGGTCACCAGCCGCTCGATTTCGAACGCTGGAAAGAGGCCTTCAAGCACGAGATCCGGCCCAGCCTGCGGCTGTGGCCGCGCCAACCGCCGCGCATGAGAAGCGATCGAAAACCCCTGCTACCCGGACTCAACCCCTGAGTGGTCAGCAGCGGCCAGCCCGCCGTCTCAAGCAAAGCGCTCCCGGAACATGAAGTAGACCGCGCCGATCAGACAGATGCCTGCCCATAGGTAGTCGCTCTTCAGGGGTTCCTTCAGGTAGAGCACCGAGAAGGGGACGAAGACGCTCAGTGTGATCACCTCCTGCATCACCTTCAGCTGGCCAACGTTCAGCGCGGTGTAGCCGATGCGGTTGGCCGGTACCTGAAACAGGTATTCGAACAGGGCGATGCCCCAGCTGACCAGGGCGGCGATCAGCCAGGGCTTGTTGTTCAGTTCCTTGAGATGGGCGTACCAGGCAAAGGTCATGAAGACATTACTGCTGAGCAGCAGCAGGATCGACGTCAGGACGGGATTCATACAGCCTCATGAATGGAGAAGAGAACGGATCAAATGTAGACGGATTTTTCCGTCCTGCAAGATCGCCCCTCCCGAGCTCGGGTGCCAGCAACCACCGACAGTGGAGAATTTATCGGGCCGATGCCATACTCGGTCTACTTGGGGACGTAGCTCAGCTGGGAGAGCGCGGCGTTCGCAATGCCGAGGTCGGGAGTTCGATCCTCCTCGTCTCCACCAGTGTCCAGGGCGCGGAGTTTCTCCGGGCCCTTTTTCTTTTCTGAAACACCGCATCAATCACAGAGTGCGATCGCCCGATGAGGTCAAGACGCTTCCTGTGTGCGGCTTGTCCCGACACACGCGCTGTCGTCCCGAGATGGGCTCTAGAAACGAAAAGAGAGTCCGGTATCTCCCGCGACTATCCGCTGCACCCCCTCCCGTCTGAGGGAAAAGATGACGCAGGGACTGGTGACTCTGGCCGCCGCCACCTCGCCTGCGGGAGGAATGAAGCGCACGGGCAACCAGAGGGTCCCCGCCTGTTGCCGCAGTCCGGCGGTATCGATCTCTATATGAAAACCGGTGGTCGGTTTCTGTCCCATGCCCAGCAGCATGACCGCATGGGTGGAAAAATCCACCTCGAGCGCCGGGTGCCGCTCAGCCATCATCGCCGCCGGGGGCATCACCCGGTGCAGATCAGCTCTGTCCCGTAGCGGGCGGAAGGTCGGCTCGCTGATCCGGCACTGGTCGGATCGTTTCAATATCACCACCGCCTCGTCGGCTGCCATCTCTGTCCGCTCAAGGCAGCCGGCGGTTGTCAGTAACACACCCAGGAGTAGCGGGTATTTCCAGGCGCCTGTCGTCATGGAAGCCGTTTCGGATGCTTGTCGCTGCGCTTGACGGGAATGCCGCCGGGAAAGGCCACCGAGGCGGCCTGGGCTGATTCGCTAAGGCCCGAGTTGATGGTGGCCATGAAATCGAGACCGCTGATATTCCGATCCACTGTCACCGCAACTTCCTGGTTGCGCACCGGATAGGCGCCGCAGCTCTCGCCGACTTCGCAGATCTTCCCGTTGTTGTCCACATCCGAACCGGCCACTAGGTAGTAGTCTCCCGCCGCGACATTCTGGAACTCGAAGTCGTAGCTCCCGTCCACGGGGCTCAGGTTCAACTCGCCCTGACTGTTCAAGGAGAGATCGAGGAGCATCAGATGGAGAAAACCCGCATTGCCGGTAACGCCTGCCGGCTGGGCCAGGACGCGCATCGAGACCGATATGGTGATCGAGTTGCCATCGCTGAGGCTGAACGACACCGTACCCCTGTAGACCGCATCCACAAGGCCGCTGCGGTCGACCGTCAGCTCGTAATCGCCCAGACCGCTCCCATCCACCGTGCCGGCAGTCACATTCAGCCAGGGTTCGCTGCTGCTGAAAGCGGTGACCTGGGGTGGCGCGGCGCCGCGTCCCGTGAGGGTAATCGTGGCGGCTTGCAGAGTGATGCCGAAGTCCACGCTGGTGGAGGAGGCGATCACGGAATTCGCCACCGGCGTGCCCGCCGCAGTCTGTGCCGCCTCCACCGCTTTGAGGGCATCGATCATGCCGTAGCCGTAGATATCGTCACGCCCCGGGTCGCCCAGGTCGTTGGTGAGTTCACCGGCGGCGAGCAGGGTGTCGAAATCGTCCGGCGTCATCGCCGGGTAGACCGCCTTCATCAGTGCACTCACACCGGCCACATGGGGGGACGCCATCGAGGTGCCCTGGTAGAAGGCATAATTGGACACGCGCTGACCGCTGGAATCGTTGATGACGCAACTGAGCACGCCATCACCGTAACCGTCACCATCGGTATCCACCTGCATGTTCCCGCCTGGCGCAGCCACATCCACACTGCTGCCGTAGTTCGAATAGGGTGCTTTTGCGTTCTGCCAGTCCATGGCGCTGACCGAAACCACGCCGTCGTAGGCCGCCGGATAGGAGGCAACCGAGGTGTTGCTGTTGCCGGCCGCGGCAACCACGACGACGCCTGCATTGCGGATTTCGGCAAAGGCGTCCTGAGAGGCCTGATTGAAGTCGCCCCCGGAGAGGCTGAGATTGATGATATCCGCCCGTTGCGCCGGCAGACTGCCGCTGTCGTTGCTCAGACCGGCGGCGTAACGCATGGCCTGGATGACGTCGTACATAGTCCCGCTACCGCCCAGACCCAGCACTCGCAAGGGCATGATCCTGGCCCCCCAGGCGATGCCGGCCACGCCGAGACCGTTGTTGCTGGCCGCCGCGATGGTGCCGGCGACATGGGTGCCGTGAAAACCGCTCTCCCCCGGGACAGTGCTGGTGCCCGGATCGTTGGGATCGTCATCGATGCCGTCGCCGTCATTGGAGACGGCGGGATCGGAGACGAAGTCATAGCCGGTGACCAGCTGTCCGCCGAAATCCTCATGATCCATCGCGATGCCCGAATCCACCACCGCCACGATCACACTCCCCGACGCCGGCGTGCCGGTCGTGATATCCCAGGCCTGCGGCAGGCGGATCTGCCGATAGTGTTCCTGATAGCTGTAGTAGGTGTCGTTGGGCTCCAGCATGGCCCTGACCTTGAAGTTGGGCGATGCGGCGGCCACATCCTGGCGCTGATTCAGCTGCTTGATCAGATCCAGCGTCTCGAGCTTTTTCCGGGTCTCCTGCGGCAGACGTGTGCTCCAGTCCCTCTGGCTTTGTGGGAGTACTTTGGCATTGAGCGCGCTGAACGCCTCGGTCATGGTGGCCTTCCGGTCGAGACTCAGCAGCGCGAGCCGGTCTGAGCGGTCATGGGAGAGTCGCAGGGCGGGAAGCTGGCCAAGGGGCGTGACAGACTGGATACCGACCGTCTGCGGGCGCATTTTGACCATGGCCTGATCGGGCACGAAATCCGCCGTCCAGCCGGAGGCGGCACGGGCGGTCGCCAGGGATACCGAACCTATGCTGAGAATGTATTTGTTGATCCCGCTATAGGCCAGTACCCGGATGTAGTACTCCCCATCCGCCGGCACGGCCATGGATTCGAATTCGGTGACGGTATCCGATGCGGCAACCAGATTCAGGCTCGTGTCGTAGAGCTGGATATCCACGTCGAATGACGCGGGCGCTGCGGCATCGAAGCTGGCCACCCTCAGCGACACATACTGGCCGGCATAGAGCGAGGTACGAAAAAAATCCATGGTGTCCGCCGCGGCCGCGAAGCGGTCTCCGGAGATACCGGTCGCCGTCTGGCTGACGAAGCCATTGAGCATGACCGGATTGGGCACTGTCTGGGCTTCGGCCGGCTCGTCGTTTCCGGCATATGCGGCCAGGGGATCGTTCAGGTCGCTGTCCACAGCGATGTTGTCGGCCGACGTGATGGTGCCGCTCAAGGAGAAAGTAGGTAGGGGCGGATTGTTCACACTGATGGTAGTCGATGCCGTATCGCTGCCGCCCTCATTGTCCGTCACCGTCAGGGTGGCGGTGTAACTGCCCGCGGTGCTATAGGTGTGGCTGGTGACGGCACCGTTGCCGCTCTGGCCGTCGCCGAACGCCCAGTCGTAGGCCGTGATCGAACCATCCGCATCGCTCGAGGCGCTGCCGTCGAAAGCGACCTGCAGTGGCGCGGTACCGCTCGCAGGCGTCGCGGTTATGGCGGCAGTGGGCGCCTGGTTGGCCGGGATGGAGGCTGTCAGGGTGGCTGTGCGGCTACCGGTGGCGCCGGCGTTGTCGGTGACGGTCAGGGTGACTGTATAGCTGCCGGCCGAGGTGTAGGTGTGACCGATCGTACTGCCCGAACCGTTCTGGCCGTCTCCGAACGACCAGGCATAGGAGGTGAGGGTCCCGTCGCGGTCGCTGGAGGCGCCGGCATCGAAGGAGACCTGAAGCGGCACCACGCCCGAAGCCGGGCTCATGCTGAACGATGCCGTGGGTGCTTGGTTGGCGTCTCCGCCACCACCTCCCCCACCGCCGCCACAGGCGGAGATCGTCAGCGACAACAGGCCCAGCAGCAGAAGCTTCAGAAGACAACTCCCTTTCATGATTTCATCCTATATTTCTTCAAGCGTTACGTCAGTTGTACAGCCGGCGTTTTAAGCATCATGACAGGGCAGTGAAGAGACGATTGAGGTAACCCCGAATCGTGCAGCTGTTCTTGGCGATTGACCCAGGCAGTCGTCGCGCTAACTCACGGCATAGGGTTTGAACTCTACATATTTCCGGCCAGCTTTGTCTATCGACAGTCCGGCTTCATTCGACACCAACAGGCCGGCACACCCAGCGCCGGCGACGCTCGGGATAGATGAAAGACTGAGTCGCCACCTTGCACGCTTTGTTTGGTTTGTGACGAATTTCACACCTGGCATGGTGCGAAGAGAATGGACAACGGCCTGCAGCTCATTCAGGTCAGCATGTGCGGCATTCAAGCCGCGCAAGAAAAATGGAGGATAGGCAATCCGTTCGATGAAACAAGTTTGACCCTGCGCCTGCTGTATGACTCGCTTCGCAGTGGAACCAGAGCAAGTTAAGGCATTGATAATAAGCTCATTATTCTAATTACTTTCTAGCAAAATCAAATCCTAGAGCTATGTTGCGCGGTACATTTCACCTTAGCTGCGCGAACCGCTGCTCTACCTCTCGCTCTACTTCAAGAGCTACCGCAGCAACTACTACCAGATGCTGCAAACGGTGCGTCAGCAGGGCGACTGGGAGGAGTTGCTCTGGTTCTTCGCCACCGCCGTGCGCTACACCGCCACCTGTTCAAACCCGCCTACAGAAAAACCAACGCGTAAACCGTCGCCATG
The DNA here is from genome assembly GCA_037384425.1 of Candidatus Thiodiazotropha sp. GTDB lineage: Bacteria > Pseudomonadota > Gammaproteobacteria > Chromatiales > Chromatiaceae > Thiodiazotropha. The sequence continues at coordinate 56,564 of JARROA010000004.1, forward strand.
ACGATCTGCATGAGGGCAAAGGGTGAGGCCACTTTGACGAAATCCACAAAGCTCATCTTCAACTGATGCTTGTGGATGATGGTGGCAGCGACCAGAGTGGAGGCACTGCCGATAGGTGTGATGTTGCCGCCGAGATTGGCGCCGAACACCACCGACCACCAGAGCGGGGAGTCGTTGGCGATATTCAGGTTTGACAATATCTTCGCCAGCATGGCCGACAAGGGGATGTTGTCGGTGACCGAGCTGAACAGGGCCGAGGAGATCAGCAGGCTGGCGGTCCCCGTGCCGCTGTTGCCTTCGCCGATCAACCAGGCCACGCCCTGGCCGATGAGGGCGAGCACCTGCGCATGCTCCATGACGTTGATGACCACAAACAGAGACATGAAAAACAGGATCAGGTCCCAGTCGATCGCCTGGTAGAACTCGTTGACATCGTGCTTGAAACGGGTCAAGACGATGACCGCAAAGGCCATGGCGACAAAGCCCATGCCCAGATCGCGAATGACCGGTGTGATCGAGGTGGTGGCGATGGCCAGGATAAAGGCCGCCAGAATGATGGCGGAGAACCAGAAAAACCGCCGGCTACGCACCCCGTCGTTCTCATCGAAGCCCTTGATCAGATCCGCCGCGGCAAGTTGTTCGGATTCGGACTTGAGCGACTGGATCTTGAACAGCTTCGCCCCCAGCAGCAGGGTGGCGATGGTCGCCAGCAGGACATAAGGACTGGCCTTGAGGAAAAAGGTGACGAAGCTGATGCCCGCCGTATTGCCGACGATGATATTGGGCACGGAGCTGATCAGGGTCAGCAGGCCGCCCACATTGGTCAACAGGCCTTCGGTGAGCAGAAAGCCCAGCAGGAGATTATTACGTTCCAGCTTGTTGAGCGAAACACCGGTCAGCGAGCCGATGATGATCATGGCGGTCACATTGTTCAGCACAGCGGAAAAGACCACTGTCATGCTGCCGTAGTACCAGAGCAGCTTGAGCGGGTCGCCGCCAGAGGCCTTGGTCAGCTTGATGGCAATCCAGCTGAACAGCCCCGAACGCGAGGTGACGTCGACAAACAGGCTGGAGCCGATGATGATGGCAATCACCTCCCAGTCGACCGCCTCGATATAGACGGGAAGATGCAGGCGCAGACCCCCGGGAATGATGACATCGCCGAAGGGGATGAAACCGAATATCGACGCCAGGAGCAGACTGCTGACCGCGAAAACGCCGACGATGATCGATTTCTTCGCATGTAGCTTCTCCTCCATGGCCAGCGCGAGGATCATGCCGGCGAGAACCGCCGCAAAGAGATAGGTGACACCGGCGGAAACGGTGTGATGCATAGTTTCCATATATTCAGGGCCTAGTTGGACTCAGATCAGAAGCAGAGGGATATGACGCAGTTCCACGGTCAGCGGGTAGGCGACGCCGTGCATGGCGTATTGGCGTTCGTCCTTGGCACTCAGCACCAGCAGGTCAAGTTTTCTCGACGCGATCTGGCGCCGATACTCGGCCACCAGTTCACTGAAGATCACCAGCGAGTTGACGCGCATCTCAGGATGGTGCTGCTGCAGTATCGCCGCGCAGGAGTGAAAGTAATCATCCGGCTCCTTCAGCAGCTGCTCACCCAGTCGCTTTCGCGCCAGCTCGGTGTCGATGACGTCGATCTTGGAGATGGCATCCATGTAGCGCTCGAATATCCGCACATCCTCGACGTGGGTCAGATAGAGATTGCCGGCAGGGTCGGTGAATGCGGCGGCGTAATTGATCAGATTGTCGTTGGCCGCATGCATGTCGGTGACCACCATCACATCGGTCGTGTCCTGCAGCGCATGCTCCGACTGGTAGTCCGCCGCGGGATGGGGCAGGACCATGACCGGGATGTCGATCTTCTGTAGTATCACATCGAGATGTTCGCCCAGCGAGTGGGGAAAGCGCCAGGCATCGGAGTGGAGGTTGCGATAGGTGCAGATCAGGTCAGGGCTGTAGCTGGCGAGTAGTTCCAGCAGATCGCTGGTCGTTTTGTACTCATCGCCGCTGATAACGAAGAACTGCCGCTCTGTGTCCGCAACCGGGAAGCGGAGAAAACCCGCGACAACATCCTTGAAGCTGCGGGCCTGTTCGGCTTCCAGGTCGGTGACGATCAGCACGTTGGCGATGTCGATCCTGCGATACTCGAAGACCTCTTTGACGGCCGCGCGAAACACACTTTCAAACTGATCAACTTGCGACACGACGCTTTTCTCCCTCAATTCCCGGCTGGCCGTGATCAACCCGCTTAGGATGATTTGGCTGAGCCTGCCAGCGGCCCAAAGGGCGCTATGTTAACCGATTTGGACGGTCAGATGCCGGGCAAGCCCATCGTACCGGTGCGAACCGCAAAGCAAGCCGCCCGCATGCATGCATGCAAGAGCGCACAATCCGATGGAGTGCCCTGTTTTCCCTGGATCAGGCATTACTCCATCCTGGCACCTCACCTCCCGGAGCAACTCGCCAGATGCTATGCATTGGAATCCGGGAATAACGCGCCTTGCCGCGCCCTCGATGATGCACCGCCCCCCAGAGGTACAGCTCAAACGCTATCCCCGTATGCACATAGAGGAGCGTATACGGTCAAGCACTAAGGAAAGTGATCTTGGAATAGGGACAACACCATGGATAGAGGTTATATCGAGCTTTGTTCATACGAGCAGGACAAGCAGATCGGCTTGTTACCCATACCCCGCCTACCGTTCAATCCCCATTTCAGTCGTTTAGAGCCTTTATGGTTTTTATGACATCAATCACGCTGTGTCCTGAAGTATGTTATGCCTTCAGCTGGCGCTCGGAGTCCCGATGACCGACTGGAATGGAGTCGATCACCTCACAGGTCAAGCCGGTCGATGAGTGTTGTGTGGGTCAGCGGCTACACAGAATGTGGGGTGTCCCAGTGAATATTCCCCGGCCTCCACCTGGCCCCTCCCTCAGCCCAAATACGCACTCAACAGATTGAGCGGTATCTGGGCAAGTTTATAACAGCGAAAGAAGACTGGCGCTGTGCATATCCGCTAAGGCATAGCTATCCAGCCCGAATGTCCCGACCGGACCGAGTCAATTGCCGATCTTGAATTCCACTTTCGCGGCACCGCAACGTCCCGCGTCAACCCAGAAGAGATGGCCTCCACCTGGCAGTTTCCACACTTGCTGTTCACTGAGTTGGTCATAGAATCTGGCACTGCCTAGTTGGGTCTTGTCGACCCCCCACTTGACATTATGCGCTCCGCCGCCACAGGTCACACCGAAGCTGGTGGTGAAATAGGCGGATCTCAACTTACCTGGCGCGGGGTTGGTGATGGGATAGGTACCTCCCGAGATCGGGTAGATGATGTTTACTCCCGCAGATGCCGTTCCCACCATTGTGCAGCATGCGGCGATTACCAATCCTCTCAATAGTCTGTTCATATTGATCTCCTCCCTGGAGCCCGTCCGCTGGATTTGAACAGAAATCACCTCAACCTTAAGCATAGATGCTGCGGTCAAAGGTTCAATTCAGAAGTGACTCAACTCCCGATCGAAGAACAGGGAGATGTATACAATCACTTTTCGTATCACTTCCTCACGGCGAATAGCGCTCAAAGCTGGGGTATAATCCGCCCCCATGTCTCAGCCTGCCTCCCTCTTCTCCTATCGACCCTATTGGGCCGCCCGCTTCGGCATCGCGCCGGTGCTGCCTATGAGCCGGGCGGAGATGGATCAGCTGGGCTGGGACAGCTGCGACATCATCATCGTCACCGGTGACGCCTATGTGGACCACCCCAGCTTCGGCATGGCGCTGATCGGACGGCTGCTGGAGGCCCAGGGGTTCCGGGTGGGGATCATCGCCCAGCCGGACTGGAGCAGCGCCGAGGCGTTCCGACAGCTTGGAAAACCGAATCTCTTTTTCGGCATCACCGCCGGCAACATGGACTCCATGGTCAACCGCTACACCGCTGACCGCCGCATCCGCAGCGATGACGCCTACACCCCGGACGGCGAGGCGGGCAGGCGACCCGACCGCTCGGTGATCGTCTACGCCCAGCGGGCACGCGAGGCCTACAAGGGGGTACCGGTGATCATCGGTGGCATCGAGGCGAGCCTGCGCCGCATTGCCCACTACGACTACTGGTCGGATAAGGTGCGGCGCTCGGTACTGCCCGACTCCAAGGCGGACCTGTTGATCTTCGGCAACGCGGAACGGGCCATCGTGGAGGTCGCCCACCGGCTGGCTGCCGGCGAGCCGATCGGGGAGATCAGGGACGTGCGTGGCACCGGCTTCATGCGTCAGGGGCTGCCCGAGGGCTGGAGCGAGATCGACTCCACCCACCTAGATGAACCCGGCCCCAAGGCCCACCACCCCGATCCCTATCAGGCGGAACCGGCCTGCGACGCCAAGGTAGTCCGCTTCACGCCCCATCAGCGGCCGCGCCAGCTGGACCGTTCGCATTCCGTGGTTCGTCTTCCCTCCTACAACCAGATCGTGGAGGACGAGGTGCTCTATGCCCACGCCTCACGGGTCTTCCACCTGGAGACCAATCCTGGCAATGCCCGCGCCCTGGTGCAGCGCCACGGTAAGCGCGATGTCTGGCTCAACCCGCCGCCGATCCCGCTCACCACCGAGGAACTCGACCGGGTCTACGAACTGCCCTACACCCGCCAGCCCCACCCCGCCTACGGCGAGGCGCGCAACCCGGCCTGGGAGATGATCCGCTTCTCGGTCAACATCATGCGCGGCTGCTTCGGTGGCTGCACCTTCTGCTCCATCACCGAACATGAGGGACGCATCATCCAGAGCCGCTCGGAGGAGTCGGTGGTGCGCGAGGTGGAAGCGATCCGCGACCAGGTGCCCGGTTTCACCGGCAACATCTCCGACCTGGGCGGCCCCACCGCCAACATGTACCGACTGGCCTGCAAGGACAAAAAGATCGAGTCGTCCTGCCGCCGCCTCTCCTGCGTCTACCCCGATATTTGCAACAATCTGAACACCGACCACCGGCCGCTGATTCGGCTCTACCGCCGTACCCGCGCCCTACCGGGCATCAAGCGGGTCTTCGTGGCCTCGGGCCTGCGCTACGACCTTGCGGTGCGCTCGCCGGAGTACATCCGCGAACTGGTGACCCACCACGTGGGCGGCTACCTGAAGATCGCACCGGAGCACACCGAGGCAGGGCCCTTGAGCAAGATGATGAAGCCGGGCATCGACAGCTACGACCGTTTCAAAAAGCTGTTCGACAAATACTCCGCCGAGGCGGGCAAGGAACAGTACCTGATCCCCTACTTCATCGCCGCCCACCCCGGCACCAGCGACTGGGACATGCTCAACCTGGCCCTGTGGCTGAAGCACAACGGCTTCCGTCCCGACCAGGTGCAGGCCTTCCTGCCCACACCGCTCGCCATCGCCTCGGCCATGTACCATAGCGGCCGCAATCCACTGAAGCGGATCTCCCGCGACGGCGAGCGTGTCAGCGTGGCGCAGGGGCTGAAACAACGCCGTCTGCACAAGGCCTTCCTGCGCTACCACGACCCGGAGAACTGGCCTCTGCTGAGGGAGGCTCTCAAGCGTATGGGACGGTCCGATCTCATCGGCAACGGCAAGCGCCATCTGGTGCCGGCCTGGCAACCCGACAAGGGAAAGGCCGTGTCCAACGCGGTCAGGGGAAGTGGCGATGGCCGACCGAGAAAGGCCGCAACAGCCGGAGCCGGGCAGCGCAGACAGAACCGGTCGCAAACCGGCACTAAAAACAGAAGGCGGAAGTAGCCGCTAAAGGCGTATCGAACCGGGATGCACTGCCGCCCGGTTTGGATGGCAGGGCTCCACCAATTCCGTTTGCCTCAGACCACCCCGTCAGGTTTCCCATACCTGAGCAGGCGCCATTCATGCAGACACTGTGTTGTCGGCTCGACGCCCATAAGGCAACCACCCCATTCACTTCAAAGCCTGAATCTGGCCACCGCCGACTGCAGTTCGCTGGAAAGCGAGGAGAGCTGCCGGGCGGTCTCACCGGTGCGACCGGTGGAGTGGCTGTTACTCTCCGCCATCTGCGCGATCCGCTCCACATGCTGGGCGATCTCGTTGGTGGCGTTACGCTGTTCTTCGATGGCGGTGGTGATATCGCTCACCGTCACCACCACCTGCTGGGTGCTCTCATCGATGGTGGTGATGCGGGTGCCGGCCTCCTGTGCCAGCTTGACGCCGTTCTCCACCTTGTCCACACCGCGCTGCATACTCTCTACGGCCTGCGTGGTGCCGACACTGATCGATTCGATCATGGAGCCGATCTCCTGGCTGGAGCTGGCGGTGCGCTCGGCGAGCTTTCGCACCTCGTCAGCCACAACCGCAAAGCCGCGTCCCTGTTCGCCCGCCCTCGCCGCCTCGATGGCCGCATTCAGTGCGAGCAGGTTAGTCTGTTCCGCAACCTCGTTGATGACCTTGACGATGGAACGAATCTGAACCGACTGGCTGCCGAGCTCTTCGATCACATTGGAGGATGCCTGCACGGCCTGGGCGATGTTGGTCACCTCCTGCACCACCCTGCCGATCACACCTGTCCCCTCCTGCGAAGCCTCGCCTGTCTCGGTGGTGAGGTCCCGGGCATGCCGGGCATTGTCCGCCACATGGCTGACGCTCGCCGCCATCTCCTCGATAGCCGCCGCAATGGATGAGGCCGCCTCGCTCTGCCGGCTGGTGCTCTGCGACAACGCCAGGGAGTCTTCGGCCAGCTGGCTGGAGTAGGTCGATATGGAAGCGGATTGCTGTGCCAGGTCGGTGACTAGATCGACCAGGGACTTGCGGGCGCAATCGTATTCGTAGGCCAGCCAGGCGAAGTCGTCCCGGCCGGTCAGCTTGAGCTTCAGGGTCAGGTCCCCCTTGGCCAGATGGTTGAGTGCGCGCACGAGGCTTTCGGCCCGGCGCGCGAAATGCCGGCCGATGAAGCGGGCGAGAAGGACCTCAAGCCCGCCGAAGATCGCGACCGCAGTCAGGACCTGACCGATTCCGCCCGCCGAACTGGCGTACACGGCATAGGCCATGATGGACGCGAACAGAATTGAAAGTAATGCGAATACCAGAAAGGCGTTCTTGATGCTGAATCTTTCCACTGGGTACCTCCCCCCGCAGGGGTCATGTCGTGAGTCTCATATCGGTTGATCTATCAAAACCTTTAATAGATGTATAAATAATCATTTTGACCCTCATTAGGCCGGTGACCACGCAGGGCGTGTCAGCAAAGTGAATCGCACCGACATTGGAGAACCTCGCGTCGCTTGCTTGCTTTGCCGAGCTCAGTGCGCTGACTGTGCTACAGACGCGGCTCATCCCGAGCAGGGGTCTCTGTCGAACCGCTGTCGATGGCCTCGGCCATCTGCAACACCAGCCGCAATCCGCGAAAACGCCACTCCCACAACCTATGAAAGTGCCGGAGCGCGAAATCGGATCTGGGGCCGGCACGATTGCGGTAGCGACAGCATCAATCCCCACACTGGAGCGGAGGGATCGGCGGCTCCCGGCCGGTTTCCTCATGAGCGCAAGAAAAAAACCACACGAATACCACGGTAACGTGACCCGTTTCACAAGACTCTTCACCGTAACTTAAGCTGTATCCGGGATACTCGGTGTCGTTGCCGCACCTCCCGGACCCTGCAATCCGTGCACGCATACGGGGGGGCAGATCACTTGGCCGGACGCGCAGGAGGGGCCGCACCATGGGATGGGAAAATCTCTATATCATCACCGCCATTCTGGGGTTCGGGGTGATTTTGGCCGGTGCCAGAATCCTCTCGGGCTACAGCAGAGACTCCGTAAAGTTCGATCCCGCTCCCCACCAGCAGCGGGAGCCCCAGCTCGAAAAATCGGGTGAGGCGGGGCGTGATACGCCCGTGAACAGGACGCCCAAGTATCTTACCGTCAGCTTCTCAGAGAGCAGCGCTCAGTTCCTCTGGGACCCGGATGCGTCCTGTCTGCTGGATTTCATTCTAACCAAGGGGATCGAAGTGGATTGCCTGTGCCAGGCCGGTGAGTGCGGCGCATGCAAGACACGGGTGATCGCAGGCGAAGTCACCTATCTCCAGGAGCCCAAAATCAAGCCGGGAGAAGGCTACTGTCTGCTGTGCATCACGGTACCCAAATCCAATCTCGTGCTGGCCAGATAGGTTAGTGCCTAAAATACAGTCACTTTCATTCCTTGCCCGAACTTCTCGAACCTGTTCACGTTCATCTCTGCGCCTGCCAGCTCCGGGTGAGCGACCAGCCCAAGCCTAAAAGTTATATTTATAGGTCAATATATTATCAGGTAAAAAGCAGTGTAATCCGTCCTCTTGGAGAGTTGAAAAGGGCGCGGATAAGAACCATATTTATAGTAGGAAAGGGTGTTATTCATGGAGGTATACGATGAACATTACACGTTACGATCCGTGGCGCACGATGGACGATTGGCGCCAAGAAATGGACCGCGTGTTTCACCCGCTCCTGCAACGAGATGACGATACCTCTCGCGTCGTAGGAGGCGACTGGGTACCCGCGGTTGATATCAAGGACGAAGCCAACAGGTATGTCATTCGGGCCGATATCCCGGGCGTGAAACCGGAGGATATCGAGGTCACCATGGAGAACGGCGTGCTGACGATCCGTGGCGAGCGCAGGTTTGAAGAGACCGAAGAGAAAGAGAACTTCAAACGCATCGAACGCAGTCATGGCATCTTCTATCGTCGCTTCACACTGCCGGAGAACACCGATGCCGAAGCCATTCAGGCTACAGGCAAGGACGGCGTCCTTGAAGTGACCATTCCGAAGACGGCTGAAAAACACAGCAAGCGTATCGAGGTCACGCACTGATCGCTGACAGCGTCGATTGGAATGCCCATTGAGAGCCCTCTCCCCACGAGAGGGCTTTTTCGTTCACGTGCCGTGCAGGGGAACATCCCTCCATCCATCAGGGTCAAGCTTGAAAACCCGGAGCAAACCGGTTGACATAGAAAAAGGCGGACTGCGGTACCGATCGGGCAACTGACTGCAGCCCCCTCACCCCTAGACAACAGCAGAAAGGTCCACCGGCATGAACGATGGCGTGAAAACTTTTTTCAAAGAAACCCTTAACCTGGATCTGAGCGGCAAGCCGATCGAGATGTGGCTGTTCGCCGTCGCGGTGGTGGTGGTCAGTTTTCTGATTCTGAAACTGATCGTCGGGCTGGCCGGTCGGCGCCTGGAGCGGGTGGCGAAAAGCACCAGCACACCGATCGACGACGCTATCGTCGAGATCATCAAGAAGACCCAGTGGTGGCTGCTGGCGATCCTCTCCCTCTACACCGGTTCCCTGTTCACCGACCTGCCCGATCGCATCGACCTGATGCTCAACAAGGCACTGGTCATCGCCCTGTTGGTGCAAATCGGCATCTGGGCCGGCACGGCGCTCCGATTCACCATCGAGATCTATCGCCGGAAACAGATGAAGAAAGACCCGGCAGGGGTCACCGCGATCAACGTCATCGGCATGTTCGGCAAAGGCCTGCTGTGGCTGGCCTTAGTGCTGCTGGCCCTCGATAACCTGGGTTACAACGTGACCGCCCTGATTGCCGGTCTCGGTGTTGGCGGCGTAGCCGTGGCGCTGGCGGTTCAGAACATCCTGGGTGATCTCTTCGCCTCGCTCTCTATCCTCATCGACAAGCCCTTCGTGGTTGGTGACTTTCTGATTGTCGACGACTATCTGGGCAGTGTGGAACACGTCGGGATGAAGACCACCCGGGTGCGTAGCCTCTCCGGCGAGCAGTTGGTGTTTTCCAATTCCGACCTGTTGAAGAGCCGGCTGCGCAACTACGGCCGCATGTATGAACGGCGTGTCGCCTTCAACATCGGGGTCACCTATGACACCAACCGCGAACAGCTGAAGAAGATCCCCGCTATTATGCGCGCGGCCATCGAGGGGCAGGACAAGACCCGCTTCGACCGCTCCCACTTCTTCAAGTACGGCGATTACGCCCTGATCTTCGAGACCGTCTACTATGTGCTCGGTCCCGACTACAACCTCTACATGGACATTCAGCAGGCGATCAATTTGGAGATCAATGAGGCCTTCGAACGGAATGGCATAGCGTTCGCCTTTCCCACCCAGACCCTGCTGTTGCAGCAAGCGACATCACCCGTCGCCTGAGTCAGGACTGGTAAGGCTGCATCCGCGGTGTTGCGGATGCAGCCCTGGAGCGGGATCAGACCTTGAAGCGATCGACCAGACCCTTGAGCTGCTCCGCCAGCTTGGCCAGATCGTCGCTGGCTGCGGCGGTCTGTTGCGCACCGGCGGCCGACTGCTCGGCCACCGAGTTGATGCTGACGATGCTGCGATTGATCTCTTCGGTGACTGCACTCTGCTCTTCGGCCGCGCTGGCGATCTGGGTGTTCATGCCACTGATCCGTTCCACCGCCGTGTTGATGGTCTGCAGCGCTTTGCCGGCGGCAGCGGCATGCTCCACGCCGACGCTGGTCTTCTCCTTGCCCCTCTCCATCACCTGCACGGCTTTGCCGGCGCCGGTCTGGAGTTTGGAGATCATCTGTTCGATCTCCTTGGTGGAGTCCTGGGTGCGACCGGCCAGGGTGCGCACCTCATCGGCGACCACCGCGAAACCCCTGCCCTGCTCGCCGGCCCTGGCCGCCTCGATGGCCGCATTCAGCGCCAGCAGATTGGTCTGTTCGGCAATCCCCTTGATGACATCCAGCACCGAGCCGATGTGGTCGCTCTCCTGTTCGAGGTCGTGGATGACCTGCGAGGCCTGATCCACTTCCACCGCCAGGGCGCCGATGGCGTCGATGATGGTGTCGACCACTTTCTTGCCCTCGGCAAAGGAGTCGTCCGCCTCCTTCGCCGCTGCGGCCGCTTCCACGGCATTGCGCGCGACCTCGTGAACGGTGGCGTTCATCTCGTTCACCGCGGTGGCCACCTGGCTGGTCTCCACCTGTTGCTGGCTGATGCCCGAGTTGGTCTGGGCGGTGACTACCGAAGTCTCCTCGGCTGCGGCCGCCAGGCGCGTGATGGCGTCCTTGATCTCATTGACCGTTTCCCTGAAGTTCCTGGCCATGTTGTTGAACGCCTTGGCGATGTGGCCGATCTCATCCTTGCCCCGGTAATCCACTTCGACATTGAGATCACCATCGGCAAGCCGGCTGGCGGCGATTTCGACGCTCTTCACACCCCGGGTGATGCCGGTGATGGTGATGTACGCCAGCAGGATACTAAGCGCCGCGCCGATCGCCAGCGCCGCGATGACCAGCACGAACATCCGGTGGTAGCTGGCGTCGGTCTCCTGGTAGAGGGCCTCCGCCTCTTCGGTCTGGATCTCCGCCAGTCGGTCGGAGAGCTCAACAGCGCGCTTCATCGTCGGATTGACGATCTTCAGCAGGCGCTCGTTCGCCTCCGTGTATTTACCCGATTTCAGCAACTCGGCCGCCGGCAGTATGCCTTCGTTGATCAGTTTGTCCTTGGCCGCGGCCAATTCGTTCGCCAGCTTGAGTTCCTCTCCGGACAACCCGATAGCCGAGAACTCATCCCAGTGCTCGCGGATCACCTCGATGTCATGATCGAGGACATCGAGATGGGCGCCCAGCGGATGGTCGTGCATCTTAGCGAATACCGAGGCGGGGTCGTGCTGAAGCCCGAGCAGCACCTGGGTGCGGATGTCGCCGAGGTGATCGACCACCACCCCAAGGGTGTGCACGTGCATCATCTCGACGTGATAGATTTCGTCTATACCTTCATCGGCATGACGCATGCCGCTCAGGCCGAGTAGGCCGATGAGCAACGCCACGGCGACCAGGATGCTGACCAGGATAACCAGACGGAGTTTGATGGGAAGATTGTTCAGTGATGACATTGCCTTCACCTCACTATAAAGATCAGAGCTAGAGCATTTAGCCAGTCCTTAGCAAGACATCGAGGCTCAGTCACCAGGGATATCCATCTAGGTAGAAACCTCCATTACCCGATATATCGCCTGCTTCCGAATTAACTTTATGCTTAATCGCAGGGTATAGCGTCCTTTCGTGCACCTGTGCCTGGCCGAATTCGTTTGTAAAAGTTCGCCGTCTTGCCGGCATTCCTCCAAGGAAAGCGAAACCGGCGAAAACAGACCAATTGCACGACCCGCCAACATGCGCATTGCCCTCAGCCGAAACTCCGAGGTATTGGGGAAATTGAACGGTTTCGTCGCAATTATGGCGCTTTCGATGCGCCGCCTTTTGTCATTGGAAGTATAAATCAAACACCGATCGAGTTTATTGATACAGGCTAAACGACAGTGGCATTGATGAGTGAAAATCCCACCAGACAAGGGATGTCGCAGCGGCATCATCGCTTGTACAAGCGCTTGGACCGAATATGTGACCATCTCCGATCGGGCAGGCAGGCGGATTGTGCGCTTTCAAAGCAACAGGAGTCCTATCAACTCGCTTTCCGGGATCAAGACCAGTGACATTTCTCACGATATTAGGGTCTGCATCGGACAGCGCCATTTCGATCCGGAATCGTCTAAACAACTCAGCAGGGACTTGGCGGATCAGATCGGCAAGGATCCCAGACCTCGACGGGTGGACAGGGCTTCGCCTCGTATCAAGCCTGCAAGGCAAGCGGATTCAACGCGCAGCACATTGACAGCTCACGAAAACGCAGCGGGCGAGGAGATTGGCTCAGAAACGGAAAATCAGACCCAGATTGGTCTCGAACTGGGGAAACAGATCGCTGCTCAATTCAAGCTGACAGCCCCCGTCGCAGAAGAGCGAGCCGCTGGTATCCATCAATGTGCCGTAGCCGCGCATTTCGAGACGGATACCGAGCCGGTCGGTGGGATACCACTTGAGGCCACCCCCCAGACTCAGCGATAGCCGGGTCTCATCCGTGAATCCACTGCGGCCTGGGCTCATGTGGGTCATGCCGATACCACCGCTGAAAAAAGGGATGAAACGTTCGTAATTCACATCCACCGTGCCACCCAGATGCAGATAGTGGATATCGAGATCGAAGGCATCCGCAGGGTCGGTCCTGTCGCTCAGCCGGGTCTCCTGATGCGAGTAGAGCAGCTCATAGCGAGAGTTGGAGGATGCCGGTTTGCTGATCGCGAACCCCCAATCCCGGTGATCCTCCAGGTCCAGTGAGCGACCGCTGATCTCTTCATCGAAACTGCCGCCAAGGCGATAGCCGACAAAGGGCATGAACTCCAGTCCTCCGGCGGCCATGACAGACGACGGGGGGAGTGCGCTCAGCAGGCAGATTGTCAGTGCCAAGACCCTGATCATAAAAGGGAATTCCGAGGTAATTACATACTGAAATTATCGGACAGGAGTGGCCGGAGCTTCCCGGAATCAGGTCACATCTTGGCCTGCTTCAGTTTCAGTGCCTGATCGTAGAGTTGATTCTTTTTCGCCCCGGTGAGTTCAGACAGCAGGGAGACGACCCGCTTGAGCGGCATCTCCTGTAGCAGCAACGGCAGCAATTCATCAACAGAGACCGTCAGGGATCGGGAGTCACGCTTCGGCACGGCTCCCGCCAGCAGCACCACAAACTCGCCTTTGCGCTGATTTTCGTCCCCCGATACCCGCTCGATCAACTGGGCCAGGTCACCACGCAGAAAGGTCTCGTGCAGCTTGGTCAACTCGCGGGCGACAACCGCTTCGCGCTCGCTGCCAAAGCTGGCCGCCATATCCTCCAGGGAGGAGAGGATGCGGTGACCCGATTCATAGAAGACCAGCGTGGCCGGCTGCTGCGCCAGATCGTCGAACCAGCGCCGGCGCTGAGACCGACCCCGGGGCGGAAAGCCGGCGAACAGAAATCGATCGGTGGGCAACCCCGCGGCCGAAAGGGCGCAGGTCAGGGCACTGGGACCCGGCACCGGCACCACGTCGAAACCGGCTGCGGCAACCTCCCTCACCAGCGGAAAACCGGGATCGCTGATCAAAGGTGTCCCCGCATCCGAAACCAGCGCCAGTGATTTTCCCTCATGCAGCAGCGCGAGCAGCTTCTCCAGCTGGGCCCGCTCATTGTGTTCATGCAACGACTGCATGGGTGTGTCTATGCCGTAGTGACGCAGCAGGGGACGGGTATGCCGCGTATCCTCCGCGGCGATGAGATCGACCTTTCTCAGCGTGTCAACCGCTCTTGTGGAGAAATCATCAAGATTGCCGATCGGTGTGGCAACAACGTACAGTACACCCTTTGTCACTCTGATTCCTGATGTAGAATTGGCAGGCCGAACATCCTGCCACAGAAGCCTGATGATGCAAATCAACCGAAGTATTGCCGCTATCCTGATCCTGCTGATCCTGATCCTGCAGGGTTGCGGCACCCTGCCGACAACGAAACAGCCGACCGCCACGCTGCCCACCGAAATCCGCCAACAGGTCGATCTTCTGATCGGCAACGAATCGTACGAAGCGGCGGCGGCCCTGTTACAGACCCTGGCGCAGCAATACCCCCCTCCCTTGCGCGACCGGCTGATGCTGGAGGCGGCGGACAACTGGCTCAAGGCACGACGCCTGAAGGAGGCCACCGCCCTGCTGGAGCGCCTGCAAGCGCCCGCTGACGATGCCGACTTCGCCTTCCGACTGCGTATGGTGCGCACCCAGGCCGCGATCCTCAGGGGCGACATCGATCAGGCGCTCGACCTGATGGAACCCTCGCCGGGCGAGGAGACGCCAGTAGAACTGCGCCAGCGCTACCACACCAACATGGCGGAGATCTTCCGCCTCTCCGGCAATCTGCTGGAGAGCGGTCGCGAACTGAACGTACTCGATCAGCTGCAGGCGGACGACGAAATCGCCCGTCTCAAGACCCAGGAACTGCTGGTGCAGACCCTGGCCTCCATGACCGACACCGCACTGCAACTGTTGCAGCCACCCCCACCCTCCAACATGATCGGCTGGATGGAACTGGCCCGGGTGGTCAAACAGCAGATCGCTCAGCCGGCGGAACTCGCATCCTCCCTCGCCGCCTGGCGCGAGCGCTTTCCCGAACATCCGGCGCTGCAGGCCTATCTCACCAGCCTGCTGGAACAACGCGGGCTCAGCAGTAGCGACCATATCGCCGTTCTCCTGCCCCGCGAAGGCCCCTACGTGAACGTGGCCGTCGCCGTACGCGACGGCTTCATGGCCGCCTGGTATCAGCAGCCGCCCGCCGACCGCCCCCAGCTGCGCTTCTATGACAGCGGCAACCTGGAAGAGACCCTGCGTACCTATCAGCAGGCGGTGCTGCAGGGGGCACAGCGGGTGGTCGGTCCATTGGACAAGGATGCGGTGAACATGCTGATGCAGCTGGAGAGCCTGCCGCAGCCGGTGCTGGCACTGAATCAGGTGGAGGATCAGAACCTCTACCTTCCCAACCTGTTTCAGTTCGGCCTGGCCCCTGAGGATGAAGCGGAACAGGTGGCCGAGCGCGCCTGGCTCGAAGGCCACCACCGGGCACTGATACTTACCCCCGCGGGCAACTGGGGCGATCGTATCGGCGAGAGTTTCCGACGCCGTTGGGAGACGCTCGGTGGCCAGGTGCTGGAGACCCAGCGCTACAATGCCAAGGAGAACGACTTCTCGAGACCGATCCGTCTGCTGCTCAACATCGACGAGAGCAAAGCCCGTATTCTCGCCCTGGAGCGACTGCTCGGCATGCAGGTGGAAGCCGATGCCCGGCGTCGCCACGATGCCGACTTCATTTTCCTCGCCGCCCGTCCGCAGAAAGGCCGCCAACTGGGCCCGCAGCTGAAATTCCACCACGCCGGTGACCTGCCGATCTACGCCACTTCGCACATCTACAGCGGCGTGGAGGACAACGAACGGGACCGGGACCTGGGGCACATCAGCTTTGTCGACACCCCCTGGCTGCTGGAAGACGAACGCGAGAGTCCCCTCTCCAGAGAGCGGCTGCAGAAGCTGATGCCCGGCGTGCGCGGGCAGTATGCCCGCCTCTACGCAATGGGCATCGACAGTTACAACCTGCTCTCCAATCTCGAGCTTCTGAGCACCCAACCCGGCCGCACCTTCAGCGGTAAGAGCGGCACCCTCTATCTTGACGAGCACAACCGCCTGCACCGACTTCTGGCCTGGGCCGACATGCAGCAGGGCAAGGCCACCATCATCGGCTATGCACCACGCATGCACTCACCGGTGTTCACACCGGCGCCACAGACGAACCCCCTCCCACCCATGACTCCGCCGCTGAGCGGCAGCGAAGCCACACCGCAGGCGACCCCGGTCAATGACCGCACCCTTCCGCACTAGGGCCTGATGAATGGCCAGACACAACGCACAGGGAAGTGCTGCGGAAGAACGGGCCCTGCGCCATCTCCAGGCACGGGGACTGACACTGGTCGAACGCAATTTCCGTGTCAGCGGCGGAGAGATCGATCTGGTCATGCGGCAGCAACAGACCCTGGTCTTTGTCGAGGTGCGCTTTCGGCGTCGTGCCGACTATGGCTCACCGCAGGAGACCGTCACCCCAACCAAACAACGCCGATTGATCACCGCGGCCGCCAGCTACCTGCAACGCCGAAACCTGGACCTGCCCTGCCGTTTCGACGTGGTGGCCGTCAGCGGAGCGCAACAGGAGAGGATCGAATGGATTCAGGATGCGTTTCGACTGCAGTGAAACCTTTCGGTGCGCACTCCGACGACGGCGGGCGAAACCTTAGGTGCGTCCCACACCTGAGAAGGGACTAAGTCTACGCGGCCAATTAAGGTAAACTACGGCGATGCAAAACCTAGAACGCATTCAGGCACTCTTCAACCAGAGCATCCAGACCAAGATCGAAGCCCTGCCCCTGCTGTCGCAGCCGATCAGCAGCGCCGCCGATCTGATTGTCGGCCGGCTGCTGGAGGGCAACAAGATCCTCAGTTGCGGCAATGGCGGTTCCGCCGGCGACGCGCAACACTTCTCCTCCGAGATGCTCAACCGGTTCGAACGCGAACGTCCCGGCCTGCCGGCCATCGCCCTGACCACCGACAGCTCGACCGTCACCTCGATCGCCAACGACTACGACTACTCGGTGGTCTTCTCGCGCCAGGTCGAGGCCTTGGGACAACCCAACGACATCCTGCTGGCGATATCCACCAGCGGCAATTCCGCCAACGTCAACTACGCGGTACAGGCCGCCCATGAACGGGAGATGCGCGTGGTGGCGCTGACCGGCCGCGACGGTGGAGAACTGGGGAAACTCCTCTCCCCCTCAGATGTCGAACTTCGCGTTCCATCCGACGTCACGGCCCGCATCCAGGAAACCCATCTCCTGATCATCCACTGCCTGTGCGATCTGGTGGACCAGCACCTGCTGGGAAGTTGATCAACCGTTTCACACCGAGGAATACCATGCTGAAATCTTCAGGGATATCACTCATCGTTATCGCCACCCTGTTGCTGCTTCAGGGTTGCGCCGCCCTGGTCGTCGGCGGCGCCGCCACCACCGCCGTGGTCGCGCACGACCGACGCACCACCGGCATCATGGTGGAAGATCAGGCCATTGAACTCAAAGCCTATGACCGACTCGCCCAGGATGAATCCATCAAACAGAAGAGCAAAATCAACGTCACCAGCTACAACAAGGTAGTGCTGCTCACGGGCCAGGCCGAAAACGACGCCGTCCGCCGCAAGGCCGAACAGCTGGCCAGTCAGGTGGAACAGGTACGTCGCGTGGTCAACGAGATCGAGATCGGCAGCACCGCCTCCTTTGGCGAACACAGCCGCGACGTGGCGTTGACCACCGAAGTGAAGCTCAAGCTGACCAACGTGGATATTCCGGACTTCGATCCCCTGCGGGTCAAGGTCGTCACCGAACGCGGCTCGGTCTATCTGATGGGACTGTTGACCAAGGACGAGGCCCACGCGGTGACCGAAGTGGTGCGCTATATCAGTGGCGTCCGACGGGTGGTCAAGGTCTTCGAGTACATCTGATCCTCGTGTCCCTGACTCGCCCGCAAATCAGCCGGCTGACCGAAATCGTCGGTCGCGAGGGCATCTTCACCGAGCCCGGCGACTGCCTGCCCTACGGGTACGACAACAGCCGCCTGCAGGCGACCCCTCAGGCGGTGCTCTTCGCCACCCGGCATGAGCAGGTCTGCGATATCGCCCGTTTCTGCCACGATGAGCAGATCCCGCTGGTGACCCGGGGCAAGGGTACCGGCACCACTGGTGCTTCGGTGCCCCAGCAGGGCGGGGTGGTCCTCACCCTCGAGCGCATGAACCGCATCATCGAGATCGATGCGGATAACCGGCTTGCCATCGTCGAGCCGGGAGTCACCAACAAGGCCCTGCAGAACGCGGTGGGCGAAGAGGGCTTCTTCTGGCCCCCCGATCCAACCAGCGCCGCAGTCTGCACCCTGGGCGGCAACCTGGCCTACAACTCAGCCGGCCCACGGGCGGTGAAATACGGGACACCCAGGGAAAACACCCTGGGCCTGCGTGCTGTCAGCGGCACGGGCGAGAGCTTCCGCACCGGCGTCAAGACCACCAAAGGCGTGGTCGGCTATGACCTGACCCGGCTGCTGATCGGTTCAGAAGGCACCTTGGCGGTGATCACGCAAGCGACTTTAAAACTGACCCCCCTGCCCCAGAGCAAACGCACCCTGCAGGCCACGTACCGAAACATCCACGCCGCCGCCAAGGCGGTCTCCGCCATCATGCGCCAACCGGTCGTCCCCTGTGCGTTGGAGTTCATGGACGGCACCGCCATCAACATGGTGCGCGATTTCTCCGACCTGCAGATGAGTCCCGAGGTGGGCGCGCTGTTGATGATCGAGGTCGACGGCAGCGAGCACGGCATCGAACTGGAAGCGGCCGCCGTCGCCGAGGCCGCCCGGGTGGAGGGTCTGCTCGAGGTCCACACGGCTCGCAACCAGGAGGAGGTGGCCAGGTTGTGGAAGACCCGCAAGGCCCTCTCCCCCGCCCTGCGCAACATCGCACCGAAGAAGATCAACGAGGATGTGGTGGTTCCGGTATCGCGCATTCCCGACTTGATCGAGGGCCTGGAGCGACTCTCCAGCCAACACGGCATCACCATCGTCAATTTCGGCCATGCCGGTAACGGCAATATCCACGTCAATCTCTTGCTCGATCCCGACGACCCGGCCCAGCTGGCGGCCGGCGAAGTCTGCCTCGCCGCCGTATTCGATCTGGTGCTGGGACTGGATGGCACTCTCTCCGGTGAGCACGGTATCGGCGTGGTCAAGCGCCCCTTCGTCGCCAAGGAGATCGACCCGGTCTCCTTACGCCTGATGCGGGCCCTCAAACGCCAGTTCGATCCCCATGATATCCTCAACCCAGGAATCGTTTTCCCAGATTAAATAATAACTTGTGAACAGGGTGGCGCTTCGGGCCCTAAAGCCCGGTCGAGTGTGCGCCAGTTCCGCTTTTGCCTCCCGCATCGACCTAGGATTCAAGCCAAGAAGAGGCAAACGGAACCGCACACATTTAGGACGAAAGCGATGACAACCCTGATCCGCCAACCCCTGTACCTGATCGCCCTGCTGCTCTGCAGTCTGCTGCAGTGCGCACAGGCCGCCGAGAGCGACCGGTTTCTGATGCAAGACGGTGAAGGTTTCGTCACCTCCCTGCCCAATGTCTCGGATGTCACTGTCACCCAGCACCTGCTGGAACTGCAACAGGATCTGGAGACCGAGCTGAGCCTGCTGAAACAGGAGGTCCAACGCAAGAGCTTCAAGGCCATCGATACCCTGGTCACCGTGGTCATGCCGGGCGGTCTCATCTACGCTAAGCTGCGTCTGGACTCTTTCAAAAGGAGCGAGCACAAACTCAATCGGGTCAGTGATGAGCTGGCGCAAATCTCCGGCGAGCTGGTCGCCTTTCAGGCCGACAACGGCGAACTGATCATCGCCACTGTCGAGTAATTCACACCACTCATCGATCAGCCCCCGAATCCCGGCCATGCCGGGATTTCGTTTATGAACCTGACAAAAACTCCACCCAAGCTCCAGCATATGCCGCTGCCCCACTCTGGCGTCACAGGTTGACCCAACCCTTCCCTTGTCTGAAAATCCCCCCCAATAAAAAGCTTTTATGATTATTCACCAGGGGTCCCCGTTGTGAAGCTACTCTTAACCTTGCTCTGCGTTCTCTCGCCTACGATGCTCCTGGCATCCACCGAGGGGGGAGAACATCTCGACCTGACCAACCACTGGGTCGGCTTCACCTCGATCGCCATTTTCGCTGTCGCCTATCTGCTGGTGATGGCCGAAGAGTTCACCCATCTGCGTAAATCCAAGCCCGTGATCCTGGCTGCAGGACTGATCTGGGGGCTGGTGGCCTGGTACTACCAGACCCATGACCTGCCCCACGCGGCCGAGGAGATGGTGCGTCACAACCTGCTGGAGTATGCAGAGCTGATGCTCTTCCTGCTGGTGGCGATGACCTATATCAACGCCATGGACGAGCGCAGCGTGTTCGAGAAACTCCGCTCCTGGCTGGTGGCCAAGGGTTTCGGCTTCCGCCAGCTGTTCTGGATCACCGGGGTGCTCGCCTTCTTCATCTCGCCGGTGGCCGACAACCTGACCACCGCCCTGCTGATGTGCGCCGTGGTCATGGCCGTCGGCGGCAGCAACACCAAGTTCGTGCTGCTGGCCTGCATCAACATCGTGGTGGCCGCCAATGCGGGCGGCGCCTTCAGTCCGTTCGGCGACATCACCACCCTGATGGTGTGGCAGAAAGGCATCCACACCGCCCAGGGAACCATCGATTTCTGGGCCTTCTTCGTCCTGTTCATCCCCTCTCTGGTCAACTGGCTGGTGCCCTGCGCGATCATGCACTTCGCGGTACCCGACGAGACGCCCCATGGCGGTGGAGCGGCGGTGGAGATGAAGCGCGGCGCCAAGCGCATCATCGCCCTTTTCCTGGCCACCATCGTTACTGCGGTCAGCTTCCACAACTTCCTCTCCATGCCCCCGGTGGTCGGCATGCTGACCGGCCTGGCCTACCTGCAGTTCTTCGGCTTCTATCTCAAGAAGACCTATGCGAAGGATCACAAGCATCCCACCAACGGCGACCTGACGGAGATGGAGCATGATGGCCAGATGGGTGACATGGTGGCCTTCGATGTCTTCAACAAGGTGGCCCGAGCCGAGTGGGACACGCTGCTGTTCTTCTACGGCGTGGTGCTCTGTGTCGGCGGACTCGGCTTCATCGGTTATCTGGCGCTCGCTTCCGAGGTCATGTACACACACTGGGGCGCGGCGATGGAACTCTCGGCCAGCATGAACGCCACCCCGGCGAATGTCACGGTCGGCCTGCTCTCCGCCATCGTCGACAACATTCCGGTGATGTTCGCGGTGCTGACCATGATGCCCGACATGTCCATGGGCCAGTGGCTGCTGGTCACCCTGACCGCCGGTGTCGGTGGCTCCCTACTCTCCATCGGCTCGGCGGCCGGTGTCGCCCTGATGGGTCAGGCCAGGGGTAAATACACCTTCTTCGGTCATCTGAAGTGGACACCCGTCATCGCTCTGGGCTATGTTGCCAGTGTCCTGGCGCACATCTGGATCAACGCCAACAGCTTCTGATACAAAAAAATCTGGCAGAAATAACGACAGGAGTTTCTCGGGTACGGGTAACGTCAGGGCTCGCTGAGCAGCCCCCAGAGCATAACAACGCTAATTTTGACATGAACAGACGGCGCTCAACAGCTGCACTGCTCCTCTGTCTCCCTGGTCTGGCACTGGCGGAGCATATGTCCGCCAGTGGCTATAGCATGAGCGCCCATTGGGTCGGCTACCTCTCCCTGGCCGTCTTCGCCCTGGCCCTGCTGGCCGTCGCCTTCGAAGAGTTCATCGACCTACCCAAATCGAAGCCGATGCTACTTGGGGCCGGCATCATCTGGGGTCTGATCGGCTGGTATTCCAACACCCATCACAGTGGCCACAATGCAGAGATCGCACTGCGCCACAGCCTGTTGCAGTACTCCGAGCTGATGCTCTTCTTCCTGGTGGTGATGACTTATATCAATGCCCTGGCCGAACGGCGTGTGTTTCTCGCCCTGCGCAGCTGGGTAGGACATCGTCAGTACACCTATCAGAGGATCTTCTGGATCACCGGCATCGGCACCTTTCTGCTGTCGCCTTTCCTCGACAACCTCTCCACGGCCCTGGTGATGGGTGCGATCATACTCAACCTGGAGCGTGACAACCGTAAGTTTATCGCCCTGGCCTGCACCAATATCGTGATCGCCTCCAACGCCGGCGGCGCTTTCAGTCCCTTCGGCGACCTCACCACACTGATGGTCTGGCAGCGGGACATCATGAGCACCACCGGCCGCGTCGGATTTTTCTCCTTCTTCAACCTGCTGCTGCCGTCACTCCTCAACTACCTGGTGCCGGCGCTCTTCATGCATTTCGCCGTGCCCAAGGGAAAGCTGGCCTCCACCCAGGAGCAGGTCAGCATGCGCCGCGGCGCCAAACGCATCATGTTCCTGTTTTTGATGACCATCGCCACCGCGGTCTATTTTCAGTGGCAGCTCTACCTGCCGGCGGCGATCGGCGTCATGACCGGTCTCTCCTACCTGCAGTTCTTAGGCTTCTTCCTGAAAAAGACCCACCAACCGAGCAATACCATCGTCACCACCACGGAGAGCCCCGACTTTTCCATCGTGGTGGAGAGCCGGCAGCCATTCGATGTCTTCCTGCGGGTCGCGCGCGCCGAATGGGATACGCTGCTGTTCCTCTGTGGCGTCATCCTGAGCGTGGGGGGACTCGGCTATCTGGGCTTTCTGACCCTGGCCTCGGAACTGCTCTATGTGCAGTGGGGCGCCACCACCGCCAATGTCTCCATCGGCCTCGCCTCCGCCGTGCTGGAGAATATCCCCACCATGTCGGCGGTCCTGACCATGAATCCCGAGATGTCACTGGGTCAGTGGCTACTGGTCACCCTGACCGCGGGGGTTGGCGGCAGCCTGCTTTCGATCGGCTCGGCCGCCGGCGTGGCCCTGATGGGGCACGCAAAAGGAAAATATACATTTTTCAGTCACTTAAAATGGACACCCGTGATCGCCTTGGGGTTTTCAGCGAGTGTTTTGTGCCACCTCTGGCTGAATAGCGGCCACTTTTGACCCCTCATCAGCCCCGTCCGCGTTCGCTGGATTTGCGGAATCTCCGTGGTATAGTTGGCTCCAATTTTTCCTCACGTCCGGTTCCACTTGGACGGATACCGCCCAGCGGCGGCCTACCGGACGATAACATTACAACGATTAGAGTAAGGGAGAAGTCAATGTCTAAAAAACATCCAGTGGTTGCCGTTACCGGCTCGTCCGGCGCCGGTACAACGACCGTCAAGCGTGCCTTCGAGCACATCTTCTACAGAGACGGCATCAAGGCAGCCGTAGTCGAGGGTGACAGTTTCCATCGCTACACCCGCGTAGAAATGCGCAAGAAAGTGGCCGAAGGCCTGAGCCATTTCGGTCCCCAGGCCAACCACTTCGACAAGATCGCCGAACTGTTCAAAACCTACGGCGAAACCGGTAGCGGCAACAAACGCTACTACCTGCACAGCCCGGAAGAGGCCGCCGAACACAATGCCCGCCTGGGTTGCGATCAGCAGCCGGGCGAATTCACCCCCTGGGAAGATATCGAGGAGGGCACCGACGTGCTCTTCTATGAAGGCCTGCATGGCATGGTGATCGACGGCGAGGTCGACGTGGCCAAGCACGTCGACCTGGGTGTCGGTGTGGTGCCGATCGTCAACCTGGAGTGGATTCAGAAGATCTTCCGCGACAACGCGGAGCGTGGCTACAGTGAGGAGGCCATCGTCGACACCATCATGCGTCGCATGCCCGACTACATCAACCACATCACACCCCAGTTCTCGCGCACCGACATCAACTTCCAGCGCGTGCCCACGGTGGATACCTCGAACCCCTTCATCGCCCGCGACATCCCGACACCGGACGAGAGTTTCGTGGTGATCCGCTTCAGCCATCCGAAGAAGTTCGACATCGACTTCCCCTACCTGCTGTCGATGATCGACAACTCCTTCATGTCTCGGCGCAACTCCATCGTGGTGCCCGGTGGCAAGATGGGCTTCGCCATGGAGATCATCCTGCAGCCCATCATCGAGCGCATGATGGACGCCCGTAACGTCTGATCTCAGAGGCGTCACCTGGCATGAAAAGCCGCACCGGATTATCGGTGCGGCTTTTTATTGGTTTTGTCCGTTAGCCGTCAGCTGCCGGCCCGAGCTTCCCCAACCAAGCGTTTCCGTGAATGTTGAGATGACCTCGGAGGCCGTTGAACACGGACCAGAACAGGTTGAGAATTTTCAATGTCGCAGGCAACGGCCTTAACTTACCATTCCACTCAGATTTTATGACCGCAATCTGACAACGGAATCACGATGAACCAAACCTCACGCCTCGCCCACTTTCCCATCTCCTTTTTTGCCGTGGTTATGGGTTTGAGCGGACTCAGCATCGCCTGGGAGAGTGCCGAACACACCTTCAAACTGCCGTTCCGCCTAGACGGCGCCTTGATCCCGTTCACGGCACTGGTGTTCATCGCCCTGTTGACCCTGTATCTGACCAAACTGATCCGCCACTCGGACGAGGTGATCAAGGAGTTGAACCATCCGGTCAAGCTCAACTTCTTTCCCGCCATCTCCATCAGCCTGATCCTGCTCTCGATCGCCATTCTCAAGCTCCTGCCTGGGCTGTCACTCATCCTGTGGGGAGCCGGCACCCTGTTGCATCTCCTCTTCACGCTCTATGTGATGAACGTCTGGATCCATCACGACAAGTTCGAGATCCACCATATCAATCCGGCCTGGTTCATCCCGGTGGTAGGCAACGTGCTGGTACCGATCGCCGGCACCGCACACGGCCACGTGGAGATCTCCTGGTTCTTCTTCAGCATCGGCATCCTCTTCTGGCTGATGCTGTTCACCATCATCTTCAGCATCGGCATTCTCTTCTGGCTGGTGCTGTTCACCATCATCTTCTACCGAGTACTGTTCCACCATCCGCTGCCGGAAAAGCTGATGCCGACCTTTTTCATCCTCATCGCGCCACCCGCCGTCGGTTTCATCTCCTATGTCAAACTGGCCGGTGGGCTCGACAACTTCGCCCATGTGCTCTACTACAGCGGCTTGTTCCTGACCCTGCTTCTGTTGACCCAGGCACCGCGCTTTTCGCGCCTGCAGTTCTTTCTCTCCTGGTGGGCCTACTCCTTCCCACTGGCCGCCATCACCATTGCCACCCTGTTGATGTACCGTATGTATAATGCGGTGGGCTTCGCGGTGATCGGCTGGCTGCTGTTGTCGATACTGACGCTGGTGGTGACCTATCTGCTCTACCGCACCCTGAAGGCGATTGGCGACAACAAGATCTGTTTGCCCGAAGACTGACGATCCGCCGGGTCTTCCGGGGGGATCCCCGGAGGTCATGGATATTCACCGGATTTCTTGAGGAAATCCTAGGTAACTCCCTCATTTTGGTTTAAATTTCCTGTAATCATCCGTCGAATGACGGTCTACAAGAACGATAATACCGAGGGAGTGATATGCCGATTTCATTGGACACCCTGCTTTTCTGGTGCGGACTCGCGCTCCTGTGCGTCGGGCTGTTCGTCTTTCTCACCGGCAAGAAGGCCAGTGACGAAAGCAAGAAGGAGAGCAATCGTTTCGAAGCCTTCGGTATCAAGATCGATGTCAACAACCCCTCACTGATCCTCATCATGCTCGGCGTGGTCATGATGCTGTCGCCCAAATTCATTCCCCAGGAGGTGAAGCAGGCGGCAAGTCCCGACATTACACTGGAGAAACCTTCGCAAACGCCCCCCC
>JARROA010000004.1:82372-170347 GCA_037384425.1 Candidatus Thiodiazotropha sp.
CCCTGCCGTGGAACAACCCTCCCCGCCGGTTGAATCCTCTCCACTCGTCATGGAGAGCGCTTCAGCGTCAAAAACGCCACCGGAGACGGCCACCAGCGTATCCCCGCCAGCACCGGAGACCGCACTCCCCGCTCCTACTGTCGAATCGAACAAGGTGGTCGTCACCTCCGAATCTCCCAAATCCGGCCCATCAAAGGCAGTGCCGACACCCACCCCCGCTCAGGTTGCACCGAAACCCAAGGCGCAGCCGCCCCGGCAGGTCGCCACAGCCCGTCCGACACCGGACAACAGCGAGGCCGCGCCCAAACCAAAGCCACAGCCTGAGCCGATCGCGCCGCAAGAGACGGTCGCCAGTCAGCCACCGCCTTCCCCGGCCATGGTGGTCGCGGTCGTCGCCGACGTCAGCGATCGCGCCGGCATCCGGGAAAGCGCCGAGGCCTACGCCAGAAGGGCTTCTGGTGAGATCACGCAAAGGGCGGGGGAGATCTTCGACAAGGACCGGGTGGTCGACAACGGCACGTTGGCCGACTTGAGGGACCACCTGCAAACAGGTGAGGAGGACTACGCCGGCCTGTGCCAGAAATGGCAGGCCGATATCCTCATACTGGGCGACTTCAGGATCGTGACGGGATACTCGACCATCGACTCCGCCTACTGGCCCGACTACCACCTGCATCTCTACAACTGCGGCACACAACGCTCGAATCACGAGGTCTTTAAGCACCTCAATCCCAGCAACCAAGACAGCTTCCCTTTCGAACAGGCCATCAACCAGAAAACGATGAAATTCCTGACCGACTCCCGTTGGGTGGTCGGTAGCTGAGAGCGAAACTCACTCAGTCATAGTCCCGATCTTTCCACTGCCGTAGAGCGGTGAAGACCTCGATAGGCGAGTCCAGGCTGCGTCCGGCGGCCTGCTCGGCTGCTTCCCTGACATGATCCACAGCTGTCCGCAGGAAGGGATTGGTCTCCAGCTCCAGGCTCAGCGGGGCCGGCAGTGTCGGTTCGCCCAAGCGGCGCTTCGCGTTTTCCCGCTCGGTGCGAGCCTTCAGCGCCTTGCTCCCGGGTTCCACCCAGGCGGCAAACCCCAGGTTGTCGAGGGTGTATTCGTGGGCGCAATAGACCCGGGTAGCGGGTGGCAGCGCGGCGATACGCTGCAACGAAGTGGCCAGCTGTTCGAAAGTGCCGTCGAATACCCGTCCGCAGCCGGCGGCAAACAGGGTATCACCGCAAAACAGCGCGCCATCGCCGTAGTAGGCGATATGTCCCGCCGTGTGGCCCGGCACATCCAGCACCTGCAGGGGCTGGTCGAAGCCTTCGATGGTCACCCGGTCCCCCTCCCTCAACGGCTGGCTGACACCGCGGATCGATTCACCCACGGGACCAAACACCGGAATTCCCGGAAAGGCCTGGACCAGCTCAGGAATGCCTCCCGTGTGATCGTAGTGGTGGTGGGTGATGAGAATGGCGACCAGACGCTTACCCCGCGCCCGCAACCAATTGAGCACCGGCGTCTCGTCGCCGGGATCGACCGCGACGGCCAGATCGGCGTCCGGCGGGGAGAGCATCCAGATGTAGTTGTCCTCGAAAGCCCTGACGGGCGTGATTTCCAGCATGACGTCTATTACCGGTGGATCAGTTGGAACCCTTCACCACCTGCAACGCGCTCGCGCGTGTGGCATGGGCGATCGATTTCAGGATACCTTCCAGATCGAGGCCGGCCTCGGTCAGCTGCTCCTCGTGACTGGCATGGTCCTGAAAGCGGTCGGGCAGGCCGAGATTCAGTACCTGCACCGGATGAGACAGCTGGTGGAGGTATTCGTTGACCGCCGAACCGGCACCACCGGCCAGGGCGCTCTCCTCGATGGTCACCAACAACTCATGGCGATCGGCCAGCTCCCGGACCAAAGCGCCATCCAGAGGCTTGATGAAACGCATGTTGACCAGAGTGGCGTCGAGCTGCTCCGCGACCTGGGCTGCCGTGGAGAGCAGGCTGCCGAAAACCAGCAGCGCCAGACGCTTTCCCTGGCGGCGGATCTCGCCGCGTCCGAAAGGCAGGCCGGTGACCTCGGAACTGACCGCCACTCCCGGACCCGCGCCGCGCGGATAGCGCACCATGGCCGGCCCCTCGTAGTCATAGGCGGTCTGCAGCAGAGCGGCACACTCGTGCTCGTCCCCGGGCGCCATGATCGCCATATTGGGAATGGCACGGACATAGCTGAGATCGTAGCTACCGGCGTGGGTCGCCCCGTCGCCGCCCACCAGGCCGGCCCGGTCCACGGCCAGAGTAACGTCCAGATTCTGCAGCGCGACGTCGTGGATCAGCTGATCGTAGGCCCGTTGCAGGAAAGTGGAGTAGATGGCCACCACCGGCTTGAGGCCTTCGCAGGCGAGTCCGGCGGCGAAAGTGAGGGCATGCTGTTCGGCTATCCCCACATCGAAATAGCGTCGGGGAAAGCGCTCGGAGAACTCCACCAACCCCGAGCCTTCGCACATGGCCGGGGTGATCGCCACCAGACGCTCGTCCTTTTCGGCGGCACTACACAGCCACTCGCCGAAGACCTTGGTGTAGGTCTTGGCCTTGGTGGCCTTCTCCATCTTGCCGGTGGCCGGATCGAATGGGGTCACGCCATGGTAGCCGCAGGGATCATCCTCCGCCGGCTCGAAACCGCGCCCTTTCTGGGTCACAACATGCAGCAGACGCGGCCCGTGCATGCCCGACATGTTGCGCAGGGTGCGGATCAGGGTATCGAAGTCGTGACCGTCGACCGGGCCAATGTAGTTGAAACCCATCTCCTCGAACAGGGTGCCGGGCATCACCATGCCCTTCATGTGCTCCTCCCACTTGCCCACCAGGTCGCTGAACTGGTGCGGCAGGTGGCTCAGCGCCGACTTGCCCCCCTCGCGCACGCTGGTGTAGAGCTTGCCCGAGAGCAGGCGCGCCAGATGGTTGCTGAAGGCGCCCACCGGCTTGGAGATCGACATGTCGTTGTCGTTGAGGATGACCAGCAGGTCCTGATCCAGCGCTCCGGCCTGGTTGAGCGCCTCGAAGGCCATGCCGGCCCCCATGGCGCCATCACCGATCACCGCCACCACGTTGCGGTTCTCCCCCTTCTGCTTGGAGGCCACGGCCATGCCCAGGGCAGCGCCGATGGAGGTACTGGAGTGACCGGTGCCGAAGGTGTCGTATTCGCTCTCGCTGCGCTTGGGGAAACCGGAGAGTCCACCCTTCTGGCGCAGACTGCTCATACGGTCGCGCCGGCCGGTGAGGATCTTGTGGGGATAGGCCTGATGCCCCACGTCCCAGACCAGGCGGTCGTAGGGGGTGTTGAAGACATAGTGCAGGGCGATGGTCAGCTCGACCACACCCAAGCCAGCCGCCAGGTGGCCTCCGGTCTGGGAGACGCTGTCGATGAGGAAACGGCGCAGTTCGGCGGCCAGGGGCCGCAGCAGCTTCTCGTCCATCTGCCTCAGATCACCGGGCAGGTCGATACCGCTCAGCAGTGGATAGGCTTCCAGCATCTGAGGACTCTGGTCTCGACTGTCATGCTCTGACATGGCGTGGGCGGCTCCGATTGGAATATCGGCTGACGAATTCGGTCATCACCGATGGAATTCATGATTTTAGCGCATCCGATCCGGGGGCGCATTCACACCGGCTCGTCCCTGATGCGCTGTGCCTGCTCGAGTACGAAGTCGTGAAAGGCGCGGGCCGCCGGTGAGAGGCGCTTGCCCTTGCGATAGACCATGTACCAGTGCCGGCGCAGCGGAAAGCCCTCCACGTCGAGCACCACCAGTCGCCCCGTTTCGAGCTCCAACTCGATGGTGTGGGTGGAGACCACACCCAGCCCCATACCGGCACGCACCGCCTGTTTGATCGCCTCGTTACGGGTCATCTGCATACCGGTGCTGATCTCGATGTGCTCTTCGGCGAAGAAGCGCTCCATCGCCAGACGCGTGCCGGAACCCTCCTCGCGCATGATGAAGACCTCTTCACCAAGCCGCTGTACCGGTATGTTCTTTACCTTCTGCAGCGGGTGGCCCGGCGGGGCGATCACCACCAATGGATTCTCCATGAAGGGTTCGTACTCGAGTTCGATATCCTCCGGCGGCAACCCCATCAGCACGATATCGATCTCATTGTTCTTCAACAGGCCCATCAGACGCTGCCGGTTGGTGACATCGAGATGCAGGTCGATACCGGGATAGTTGCGACTGAAGGCGGCCAGCAGCCTGGGGGCGAAATAGTTGACGGTACTCGCCACGGCGATATTGAGATGGCCGGTGCCGAGTCCCTTCATGGCCGCGATCACCTCCTCCATCTCCTCGAAGGTCTGAAAGATGGTACGGGCGTATTGATAGATTTCACGCCCCGCCTCGGTCAGCAGGATCTTCTTGCCTGCATGTTCGAACAGGGGCAGACCGACCGCATCCTCCAGCTGTTTCACCTGCATCGACACGGCGGGTTGACTGAGATGCAGCACCTTCGCCGCGCGAGTGTAGTTCAACTGCTCCGCGACGACCTGAAAAACCTTCATTTGACGTAGGGTTGTGTGCATAGCACCAGATATCTCGAAACGGGTGGTGTAAGTAGCGAAGGACGCAACTTACAGACAACCCAGCCAACATCCAAGAACAAAATACTCAAGAAAATACAATGGATTGCATCGCCATCATCAAGCCGAGCCCGAGACGGATGGTGAACTCGCTACCCCTCGGTCAGCCGACAACGACCCAACCTTTCGTCGATCGTCACTTTTCACAGCCTGAGCAGCATGCCAGGTTCATCCGTCGAAGAGTCTATTACATCTGCTCAGAATAGAGAATTAATTTGATATTTTTCAGCTTGTTATATCAAAGCCCCCGATTGCCGGCTCGGCAGGAACCCTGCTGACGAGGCACCGGTATTTGTCCCACATATCAGGATGTTCGCATCACCCGCCGGGCTGTTTCGTGAGTCCGAAATCCACATGGATTCTGAAAT
This sequence comes from Candidatus Thiodiazotropha sp., assembly GCA_037384425.1. GTDB lineage: Bacteria > Pseudomonadota > Gammaproteobacteria > Chromatiales > Chromatiaceae > Thiodiazotropha. The sequence goes on from JARROA010000004.1 coordinate 87,357, forward strand.
ATCAGAAACAATCGACTTGCCGAATACCATTGAGACGCACGTCACAAATTCCGATTTTGTAGATATTATGCTATATCAATATTTAGGGTCCGGGTTAACGTATACGTAAACCTGCCATTTCTGCAGACGGCGTGCGTTTAACCTGTTGCAGGCAGGGCACTATTTAAACCGCCTGAAGGCTTTGAAGACACACATGCCGCTCTTTATACACAGGGAAGTCACGTCCGGGTTGTGTAGAAATTTTGGTCATGTACGCGCTAATTCGGATGTGTCCACGTCTGTCAAGATCGACGGGGCGGCGCGATCCCGGCAATGGTTCGAAGCAATAACCAAACACCTTATGGATGACAGTGATCGGACGTTCGCTTAGACCAACCGAGGGCATTTAGGACTATGTACAAAGGAGATCTGGGCGGTATCCAAAGCTCTCAACAATTGCAGCCTAATTGTCGCGGCCACTCGAGCAGCCCCTTGTTTGCCCTGTCACCATATCTCACATCGAACTGCGAACATAAGCTTCACTGTCCGGTCCGAGACAACAGGGCCTGTCATGGTACGGGGGAAGGGATGTTAAAACTCACCTCCCGGCATCCCGAAATAGAAGCGGCGGACCTTCAAGCAGACAGCATCACCCCCCCTATCGAATCACAGCGGTTTTTGACTTCCAGCCTACCCCCCCTACACGTCATCAACTGCTTGGAAGCCGGTCAGCTGACGACAGCCACCGACCTACTGACCCGGCGAGATATGAATATCATCGCCAAGGAGCTTGGCCTGACCGGACATTCGGCACTGCTTTGTCTGGGGATAGTGCAAGCATGGCGGCAGCACAAACATATCTATACATTCGATCATAGCTCGCTTGAACACCCAATCAGCTCGGTGCAGGAGTTTGATGCCAGGCAGACTGAACTCGTAAATCTCAAGCAGACCCTGTTTGAAATGCAACAGCAGTTCGATGCGGAACTCAAACAGCGAAATATCGAGAAAAAGCTATTGAGCCGCGCCCTGACTGTGGCGAAGAAACGCCTGGATGATAAGCACGAAACCTACCGCTCAATAAATCCTGGCCGGCCCAGCTCGACCCTGGGAGAACATCTTCGGGAGGAAATTGCAGCGTTGCAACTACAATCCGGCAAGATGCTGGAGAGTACGAAACCAAGTCGTCTGCCCTCCGAACAAACTCTGAACGAGCTTGAGCGGACCCGGGATGAAATGAAACAAAAGCTGGAGCAGAGCGAGGCCTCTCGAAAGCGACTGGAAGAAGAGCTTGCCCAGCTCATCAACGAACGCTCCGACCTGGAATTGTCGCTTCAGGAGTTGCGAAGCCAGCTCAATGGTGACAGGTCGATTGAACAGATGCAGATTGCCAGTCTGCAACAGTCTCTGAAAAAAACTCAGGAAGCACTCGAGCAAGCCAAGGCAGCACATAAGGATCAGGAGCAGAAACTGCAGGCAACGCTGCACGAGACAACGAGCAATGCAGAAAAAACCGCAACAGCATTTGAAGACGAAATTGAACGGCTGCAGAAAGCCCTGTCGGAGAATGAGGCACGACTAAGTCAAGCGCACACCGAGCAACAGCATTGGGAAGCGAACCTACGGAATGCACTCGAAAAAGCCGACCAATCCATTGACGAAAGCAAGGCAGAACACAAGGCCCAGATCGCTACACTGCAGCAGCAACTCCAGACCCAGGAATCCTCCCGCCGGCAGCTGGCGCAGGACAAGGCTGAGCTGACCAAAAGCCTCAATGACGAGACCCAGCGGGCCTTGGAATTTGCCAGACAGGCACAGGCTCTCGACGAGAACAGTCGAAACCTGCAGCGGGAGTTCGAAGCGCTGCAACAGACCCACAACGAAACCAAAGCTCAACATCAGAACGACGTTGCACTGTTGAGGGGTGAACTGGATCAATCACGACTCACTATCGATGAACTGGGCCAATCCCGCCAACAACTGGATGAAGCCTTGCAGCAGCTGCATGCCGAATTGCAGGCCCGACAGGACCGGACGCAAGAACTGGAGACGGCGCTGGATGAGTCAAACAACAGAGGTAAACAGACTGCAGAGAGATTAAGTGAAGAACTTGCGCAGCTGGGACAGCGTCATGGCGAGCTGAAAAAAACGTTGGAAGAGACGAGGGCGGAGCTTGCCCAAGCGCAGAGCAAACTGGAACTCAGTGAATCGAGCTTGAAATCGGTCATAGAAGAGGCGGAGCTGTCCGCGAAATCGCGCCAGGAAACTTATGAGAGAAGGATCGACAGCCTGCTGCAACAGATCCAGAGTCAGGAATCCTCCCTTTTGAAGCTGGCACAGGAGAAGGCGGAACTGGCCAGCCGCCTGAACACCGAGTCCACTCGCGCCATGGAGTTCGCAGGGCAAGTCGAGTCGCTGGACGAGCGCAGTCGCAACCTGGAGCAAGCGCTCGAGACAGTAGAGAAGACCTTCAGCGAAGCCGAGGCTCAACACCAGCGCGAAGCAACGCTTCTGAAGGAGGATCTGGGATCGGCAAGAAATACCATCGAAGCGCTGGAAAGCACACTGCAGCAAACACAAGACGAGTTCAAGGCTGAACAGACGCGATTGAGCCTTGCACTGGAGACGCAAGAGCAGGATGCCAGCAAAACCGAATCCCACCTCAAAAGCCTGGTCGACAGTCTCAACAAGCAGGTGGAATCGATCCGCGTAAAGGCGATCCGACAGCGGAAGAAGCGGATCAGGCTTGAGACGATGCTGGTACAGGAGCAGAAGGCTTCCGAACAGCTCAAGCAGTTGATGCAGACCACCGAGGAGAAGGCTGAGTCAGCGCACATCCGCCTCACCGAGGCGGAACGAAACCAGCAGGAAATGCATAGTGAACTGGAGAAGGAAGTCAAGTCCTCTCAGGAGGCTTGGGAAAGGGCATCAGAGGCCGAAGTCGCTCTGCAGGTGACAAAACTGGAACTTGCGTCGCTCAAGGATGAGTTGGGTCAGGAGGTCGATTGTCTGCGGGCGCAACTCGAGCACCTGGAGGAGACCCGAACAACGATCCAGAATCGGCATGTCGAGGAGAAAAATCGCCTGGAGCAGTCGCTCGAACAGAGCGAAACCGCACTCAAGGTGGCGCAAGTCACTATTCGTACTCTGAAAAGCGATCGACAGTCGATACGCGACACCAACTCAGAATTGAATGATCGGTTTGCACAGTTGGAGGCGGAGTCCCACAAGAAGCAGCTGGAACTCAGCAACGCCCTGGAATCGAGCCGGCAAGAGGTCGCATCCTTGCGTCAGGAACTGGCGGACATCGATGAGCTGGGAGGAAACACAGAGCCAGTGAAACATCTGCGCCAAGAACTGCAGCGAGCGAATGACGAGAAAGCGGAACTGAAGCGAAAGATCTCTGGATTGCGTGTGGTGCAGCTGGAGATGGAGAGACATCGTGGCAGTGATCGGGATGCGGAAGTGAGCGAATTACAAGCAGCGCTGATTGTTGCGGAGGAAAAGCGAAAAAGAGCTGAGAAGCTTGCCCAAGAAGCCCAAACCCTGCAACGCGAGCTCCAGACCCAGGAGGTCGCCATCGAGACGCTCACTGATGATATGGATGCACTGAGCAAAGAGAATGCCGCGTTGATAGTTGAACGAGACAAGCTGCAGAGCGAACTGAATGCCCTGCAGTCACAATCGATAGATGACGCTTAGTACGCACAGGCGCCTGCGCTGGCGAGGTTCCTTATGTCGGCAACCACATTTGGCGTTTTTGGCTACTGTTTGCTTTCCCAGTACAGCCTGGCCAAGACAGGATTTGGATCAAGACCATGCGTATTTGAATAATCAATTATTACTCCATAATTCATTGAATTTTGGGAGTATTTTCAATTCAAAAAGTTTTAGATGGTATCAATTATGTTGAGAAATATCGTGACGGAATGCATGGTTTTCGATATTGTACATATTGTATATTTTCGAAAGCATTCTCACAATCTGTGTAATGTTTAGAGTTTTATCGTAAATCAATACGTTACTTAATTTCGCGCGACCAGCTTATTCCCATGCCTCCCACTCAAGCCCCTCATCACATTGGCGAACTCTGCCACCAACGGCAGGCTGCTTTCATGCAGCCAGGCGACATGAGACTCTCCCCCCCAAAGGGCGTGGATCCTGATCAGTGGGCGGCTCATTTGGCGCATATCTCTGCGAGGGAACCCGGCAATCTGCTCAACCATGTGCGCAGAATATATCTTCATCTTCTGAGGAAACAGCAGAATGCTCTCTATGGCGCCATGCTGGACCTCTATCTGGCTCTGGGAGACAAAGGAGAGCGACTGCGTCACCAACTACTCAACAAGGCAAGTAAACTGCTTTCTCAGCAGGAACACGAACTGTTCCTCACCCACCATCGAGAAGGCCTGCAATCCGATCAGCCTTTGCCGGCAAGCCAGCATTCCGTGCTCGGAAATTTTTTCAGTGGCGGGATGCGTCTTGTCGAAGAGCAGCAAACCGGACAAGAACCACACAGCAAGGACATCGACCCCCTGGAGTTGGCCAAGGAGGAACTCGACTATGGGGACATTAGCGTCGCCCAGCAGATTCTGGAAGAGGCGCTGCTGAAGTCTCCCCAAAGACTGGGACTGCATTACGGCCTGCTTGAAATATACAAGCATACCCGATCACTCGATGACCTTCTGTCCATGAGAGCACGATTGCAAGATGACATTGCAATTGCCCGGACCGCATGGAATCAGATGCAAAAAGCCTTAGAGACCAGAGGTGGTTAAATGTTAACCGGTTATGACAGACCTCTTGGTATCGCCCTGCTAGGTATCAATGAACGGGACCGGGTAAGATTGGAAATGTTTCTCGATCACCACTGGTCCAGCAACTGCCTTCTGGTTACCGAGAAGCACGCCGATATCTGCATTCTGGACCTGGATAGCCTTGATGGTAAAAAAGTGCTGCGGCATCAGCAGGAGTCCAACCCTAAACGTCCCTTGATTGTGCTGTCGGTTCACGACACCGAAATCAATGACGTAACACTTCTACGCAAACCACTAAGCGGCAATCTACTCAAAGACGCAATCAATGACCGCATTACCAAGTTGGTTAAGCAAGCCTCGGAAGATGAGCCCCTTGAACTGGATCTGGATCTTGATCTTGAGCCGGAAGCTGAGCCGACATTGGAAAGTCATGGGGAGTCTAATGACGCTGTCGTACAGTTGAAGCTCAATGACCGGCGAAGCGCACTCCCCGATTTAGCAACACAGGCCCGCCTCATCCACGGGAGCTGTGGTCCAGCCGGCGGCATTGAGTTTGACAATCCCGCCAGTAACGACAATCTCTTTTATGACCCCAGCACACTGTTTCAACATCTGCTGAAGAACGCGATTGAACAAAGCCGGCGCGAGAACGTTCCCGTCCGACTGAGTCTACCTGATGAAAAGTACGTTGTATTACTGCCAGAGCCCAACCTTGCACTAACCAATCTCAGCGATTCTAAGCTACGCCCTCGCTGCCTGCTGCCAATAAAACAACACCAGGCACGCATAGACTATCCCGGCGACAGCGAAATCAGTCAGCTGAAGGTTGACAGTGGGGTCGAGCAAGATATGGATGGTCTGCTGTGGAAGGTCAGCCTGTGGAGTGCACGAGGACGCTTGCCCCTCGGCACCAAGATCGATACCACCATCGGACTTCGCCACTGGCCAAACTTGACCCGGTTAATGACCATTCCTCAATTCATGCGCATTGCCGCCCTGTGGGCAAAGACACCTCTGCCCCTGAGCAAAACAGTGGAGTTTCTGAATATCGAGGCCCGCTATGTGTGCGCTTTTTTCAGTGCCTGCTACGCCCTGGAGCTGACCCAGACCCTGACCACGACCGAGGATCTGAACAATTTACAGAGCGAGTCACAGCAATCGACTGCACCAAAGGGTTTGCTACGACGCATCTTGCGACGACTGCGCATGACGTAAAGGCGCACGAGACAGATTATCACGGAGTATAAATGGCAGATTACAAGATTATCATCACCGGTCCTGTTGGGGCGGGTAAGACCACTGCGATCAGTGTGTTATCGGATATACCCCCGGTGATCACCGACGAAGCGGCCAGCGACATGACCTTAGATCGCAAGCAGCGCACCACCGTGGCGATGGATTATGGCCTTATGCTGTTGGATGAAGCTGAGCGAGTTCACCTATACGGCACACCAGGTCAGGAACGGTTCAGCTTCATGTGGGACATTCTGACTGAGGGAGGATTGGGACTGGTACTGCTCATCGACAACTCTCGAAAAGAGCCGTTTCGGGACTTGCAGTTCTTTCTTGATGCGTTTAAGAAATTTATCCATAGCACTGCCGTGACCATCGGCATTACACGCATGGATGAAAAGGCCACGCCGGCCATTGACGACTATCACCAACATATCTCCTCACTGGGTTGGCCCAAACTTCCAATTCTAGAGGTCGATGCACGCGAGAAGGAGGATATGTCCCTCTTGGTGCAGTCCCTGCTCTATTCCCTCGATCCAACCCTAGCCAGCTAATCCGATGAAACTGAGTCTCAACAACCAAGTCTTCGCAGAGCCTACCCCTGCCGGCGCTTTCTATGCCGTCAGCGCCAAGAATGAGGAACCCGCAAGAGATCTACTGCTGGGGATTTTGAGTGAGCGCTCATTACCCAGTTTGGATGCCACCCGTCTCACCCTGTGGAGCGGTCTGCAACAAAAAGAGTCAGTTGAACTGGTGAACCGTATGCAGGAACTGGGCTGGCTCAGCGGCCAACAGCAAAAGATGTCAGCTCCCAATGGTGCATTGGAAGAGGTGTTGCCCGCCATGTTGCAGCAGCTTTCAATCGAAGGCAAAGCCTTGTTGGCCGATGATCAGGGATTCTATCTAAGCAGCAGCGGCATACCCCATGAAACCGCTGAGGCGCTGTCCGCTGTCAGCGCCAACTTGGGCTCCATCTACGAACGCCACCAACGCCTGTTAGTGAATAACCTGGGCCTGCGGGATCAGGCCTGGACGCTCTCCAATGCTAATGGAAACAGTCAACTCGGATTCTGGCCGCTGCATATCGGCCCCCAACGGTTTGTCCTGGTGATCCAGGGCCGACCCACTTTCAACCAACCTGCATTCCGCGATTTAGTATGGGTACTCGCCATACGATACTCAAAACAACTCCAGATAAAAGACGACCACAATGACTGATATCGACTACGAACAACTCACCACCTACACCAAGCAGTTCACCGGCCTGACTGTGGAAATGGAGGCAACCCTCGCCCAGCTGGCCGACCAGATCAAACCCCATCTACCCAAGGTAACCGACAGTTTCTATGAGGTACTCAAAGAGATACCAAAGGCTCAGCCCTTCCTCGATGGACGCATAGACGCCCTTAAACAGACCCATATACGGTGGCTTGAACAAGTCTTCAGCGGGCCATTCGACGTTGACTATGCCAAAGCCATGTACCAAGTGGGCGATGTACATGTAAAAGTGAATCTGCCGGTTGAGTTCATGGCGGGAGCCATGACCCTGGTGGGGACAAAGATCAACGAACTACTGGGAGAGCAATTACAGAACGACCCTCCCCGCCTGAACCAGGCAATAGCCGCTGTGAATGCCGTTCTAGGTTTCACCTTGATGGTCATGCAGCAATCTTATGAATCGTCGCGACTGGCTGAGGAGCTGGAGAAATTTCTCAAGATTACCGGCATGAGCCGCACCCTGTTCGACAACCTTGCGAGTGCCTACAAATAAGGACACCGCAGTTTTACATACCTTACTAAAACTATAGGAGCACATCACAATGCGTGAAGATATGCTGGCTTCCATTTTAAGCGACCTCAATGGCAGTTCGGCCGAGATCGAAGCCTCAGCCGTCATCTCAACAGATGGACTGATCATGGCGGCTTTGCTGCCTGCCAACCTGGATGAAGACAGGGTGGGCGCCATGAGCGCCGCCATGCTCTCCCTTGGCGACAGAACTGCCATGGAACTCTCCAGAGGAGAGCTTGAGATGGTATTGATCAAAGGCAACCAGGGATATGTCATCATGACCCATGCCGGTCCAGAGGCGGTGGTATCAGTCCAGGCAAAATCAACAGCCAAGCTAGGACTTATTTTTCTCGACATCAAACGGGCGGCCGCAGCCATCAGCAAGCTTATCTGATCCATTGCCAACACATGCAGGAGACGATGTCATGCGTGATATGGACCCGACAGACATAAATGGTGAATACCGTGAGAAAATTCTCATCTATGCCGATGCCAGCAAACGTAAGGTACTGGTGACGGATCTCGAAACCCCATTTCCTGATGGGCGTCTCATCGTCTCCTCCACCGATGTCGATGGAATCATCACACATGTCAACCGCTCCTTCGTGGAGATGTCCGGTTACTCCGAAGAAGAGTTGCTCGGTCAACCCCACTATATCCTGCGCCATCCCGATATGCCGGCAGCCGCCTTCAAGGATCTGTGGGACACGGTGAAACAAGGGGAGAAATGGCACGGTTATGTAAAGAACTTGCGCAAGGACGGTGGCTACTACTGGGTAATGGCCACCGTCATCCCTAACATCCGCAATGGCCAGATCACTGGCTACACTTCGGTGCGGCGCAAACCGGCGCGACGAAAAGTCGAAGAGTGCATCAAACTCTATCCAACACTTTTCTGAATGGACTATGCCATGCCCTATCAAATGACAGTAAGCCCGGACTTCACTCCCGACCACATCTCCGGCTGGTATATCTTCAATACGTGGATGCAACGGTCATTAGGTGTCGATATTCACCTGGAGCTCTATGATGCCTTTGAGCAACAACGTGCAGCGATCCTCTCCGACCAGGTGGATCTGATATATGCAAATCCCTACGACGCGGCCATGCTGGTACGCAAGAAGGGCTTCGTTCCTATCGTCAGACCGCAACGTTCCTCTGATGAGGCGGTCATTGCAGTGCACGTGGACAATCCAGCACAGAAGGTGGAAGACCTGATCACAGGCACAGACATCGCCGCAACTGACGATCCGGATGTCAACCTCATGTGTTACATCATGCTGGAGCCGGCGGAACTCAATGCCAACAATACCTCACGAATCATCAAGAACACATACCCCCTGGTAGCCAAGTCTCTGATTCAGCATAAGGTAGACATCGGATTCTTTCTGGCTGAAGCGTTCGACTCTCTTTCCAGCATTACCCGCAGGGAACTGCGCATGCTCGTAAGCAGCCAGATACAGGTTATTCACCATGCCCTGCTGGCTGGCCCTAAGCTCATAGAGCGACAGAATGACCTGCGGGATCTGCTGAGCAATATGGGCCAGGACTCCAAAGGCGCAGGGGTACTCCGGACGCTGGGATTCGAAGCTTGGGACGTCATGGATGATGAAGAGATGGAGTTCATGATCGATCTGATGGATACCTTGAACTACCAACCTGCATGAAACGCCAATTCAAGATCCGGTGATCCGTGTTTTGACATGGATCACCGCGTTATCGCCTTCATATAGCAGCACCCTCTATTACACAGACTCTGCACCCCGTGTCCGCTTCCAGTCGGCACAACCTCACTTCCTGAACCCAGGCAATCTACTCATTATTTCGCATCGACTGTGTGACGAGTTATATAGCTTCGGGCCAAGGGGAATCGCACTTTTAGGGTCTGTTATTAGCCCGGCATCCTGTCGGGTCGACTGGGCTATTCGTTCAACTGGAAGCAACGGGTCGAAGGCATGGCCGCACAATAAACACAAATTGCACATGGAATAAAATGCCTGACTCACGCATGCTTAAATAACCCGGGACATTTCGTTTTCAACGAAGAACCAGGAATTCCACTGCAAACAAAGCCTGATATAAGCGTTTGTTTATTATTCTTATCAGAACATTTGAGTTCTATTAATACCTTTCCTCCCTAATACTCTACACACCTCGAAAACAGGCTATGAGAGGAGCACCACTCAGCTGGTGGCAAGGTGAAGCGAGTATCCGCTTTCATCCATGAGCAATCCCAAATTCTGGAGGAATCGAAAAAATGGCCAAGACTTACGACGCGGGCGTCAAAGAGTACCGCGAAACATACTGGATGCCTGACTACACGCCCAAGGACACCGACATCCTGGCGTGCTTCAAGATCACCCCGCAGCCCGGTGTTCCCCGCGAGGAGGCCGCAGCGGCCGTTGCCGCCGAGTCCTCCACCGGCACCTGGACCACGGTCTGGACCGACCTGCTGACCGACCTGGACTACTACAAGGGCCGCGCCTACGCCATCGAGGACGTACCCGGCGACGACAGCTGCTTCTATGCCTTCATCGCCTATCCCATCGACCTGTTCGAAGAGGGTTCGGTGGTCAACGTCTTCACCTCCCTGGTCGGTAACGTGTTCGGCTTCAAGGCAGTACGCGCTCTGCGTCTGGAAGACGTGCGCTTCCCCATCGCCTACGTCATGACCTGCAACGGTCCGCCCCACGGCATCCAGGTCGAGCGCGACATCATGAACAAGTACGGTCGCCCGCTGCTGGGTTGCACCATCAAGCCGAAGCTGGGCCTGTCGGCCAAGAACTACGGCCGGGCCGTCTACGAGGGCCTGCGCGGCGGTCTCGACTTCACCAAGGACGACGAGAACGTCAACTCCCAGCCCTTCATGCGCTGGCGCCAGCGTTTCGACTTCGTCATGGAAGCCGTGCACAAGGCCGAGGCGGAGACCGGCGAGCGCAAGGGTCACTACCTGAACGTCACCGCCCCGACCCCGGACGAGATGTTCAAGCGTGCCGAGCACGCCAAGGAGCTGGGTGCGCGCATCATCATGCACGACTACATCACCGGCGGCTGGTGCGCCAACACCGGACTGGCCCAGTGGTGCCGCGACAACGGTCTACTGCTGCACATCCACCGTGCCATGCACGCGGTCATCGACCGTAACCCGCACCACGGCATCCACTTCCGCGTGCTGACCAAGCTGCTGCGCCTGTCCGGCGGCGACCACCTGCACTCCGGTACCGTGGTGGGCAAGCTCGAGGGCGACCGCGAGGCCACCCTGGGCTGGATCGACATCATGCGCGATCAGTACATCAAGGAAGACCGCAGCCGCGGCATCTTCTTCGATCAGGACTGGGGCTCCATGCCCGGCGTGCTGCCCGTCGCTTCCGGCGGTATCCATGTCTGGCACATGCCGGCCCTGGTGACCATCTTCGGAGACGACTCCGTACTGCAGTTCGGCGGCGGTACCCTGGGTCACCCCTGGGGCAACGCGGCCGGCGCCGCGGCCAACCGCGTCGCGGTCGAGGCCTGCGTCGAGGACCGAAACCGCAACGGCGTCGATGGTCTCGAGAAGCGCGGCGGTGACGTCCTGCGCGAAGCGGCCAAGAACAGCCCCGAGCTGGCGGCCGCGATGGAGACCTGGAAAGAGATCAAGTTCGAGTTCGATACCGTCGACAAGCTGGACGTTTCGCATAAGTAACGGACCCGGGGTCAGAGTCGGGCAGGCCCGACTCTAAGCCCCAACCCCAGTCATACAGACTCGAATAAACGAATTGAGGAAAACACAATGAGCAACATGCAAGACTACAACTCGCGGCTGTCCGATCCGAACAGCCGCAAGTTCGAAACCCTCTCCTACCTGCCGCCGTTGACCGACGCAGGCATCCGCTCTCAGGTGGAGTACATCGTCGCCAAGGGCTGGAACCCTGCCATCGAGCACACCGAGCCGGAAAACGCCACCGACTCCTACTGGTACATGTGGAAACTACCCCTGTTCGGTGAGACCGATGTGGACACCATCCTGAAAGAGGCCGAGGCCTGTCACGTCGCCAACCCCAACAACCATGTTCGTCTGGTCGGCTATGACAACTACGCCCAGTCCCAAGGTACGGCCCTGGTGATCTATCGCGGCCAGGCGGTGTAGTAACCGCTACTCCGTCACTTTGAACAGAGCCCCGCCCTGCTTTGGGGGCGGGGACTCTTTCCTATAAGTGATGAGTTTTGAGTTTTGAGTTTTGAGTTAATGACACACAGCCTGTGCCAACGGTTTTCATTCCGCTCGAATCATTGCCCAACAAGATGACTTGGCTCGAGAAAAATAAACAGGTGAGCGAAGCGAACACCTTCAACTCATAACTAAAAACTCAACACTCAAAACTCATTTGTCTGAGGTGTGTAATGAGCAACGTCGCACAAGAGCAATACCTGATTCAAAACGAGCCCTACTACCGTACCGTCGGCAATGAAGTCGCCATGTACGAGGCGGCCTACGAGGCACGCATGCCCGTCATGCTCAAAGGCCCGACCGGCTGCGGCAAGTCGCGTTTCGTCGAATACATGGCCTGGAAGCTGCAAAAGCCGCTGATCACCGTGGCCTGTAACGAAGACATGACCGCCTCCGATCTGGTCGGCCGTTTTCTGCTCGACATCAACGGCACCAAATGGCAGGACGGCCCGCTGACGGTGGCCGCGCGTATCGGTGCCATCTGCTACCTGGACGAAGTGGTCGAGGCGCGCCAGGACACCACGGTGGTGATCCACCCGCTCACCGACCATCGTCGCGTGCTGCCGTTGGAGAAGAAGGGCGAGCTGGTACAGGCCCACGACGGTTTCCAGATCGTCATCTCCTACAACCCGGGCTACCAGTCCCTGATGAAGGACCTGAAGCAGTCGACCAAGCAGCGCTTCGGCGGCCTCGATTTCGACTACCCCGACACCGAAATCGAAACCGAGATCGTCACCCATGAGGGCGGCGTGGATGCGGACACCGCGAAAAAGCTGGTGAGCATCGCCCAGCGTTCGCGCAACCTGAAGGGACACGGTCTGGATGAGGGCATGTCGACCCGTCTGCTGGTCTATGCGGCGCAGCTGGTGGCCAAGGGCATCGAACCCCTATCGGCCTGTCAGATGGCGCTGGTCACCCCGCTCACCGACGATCCGGACATGCGCGATACCCTGAGCGCGGCGGTGAATACCTACTTCTGATGAATTATGAATTTTGAATTATAAGTTTTGAATTGGTGGTAGTGCGCCAAAGGCGCACGCCTTAATTCAAAATTAACAATTCAAAATTAGATACCACCATGACCATCGACTTCACCGAATACGTCAGCTGTCTCGAACCCGAGGATCACGAACACCTCGAGGCGCTGGAGTCGTCCTACCACGAAGCGCAGCGTGTCATGTCGCCGCGCGGGCTGGACAACTATCTGCAGGGCATGCGCGCCATGTGCACCCTGAACCGGGGCCAGGATCTGGTCCTGACCTATGTTCAGGAGATGCCCGGCGTGGCCAAGGAGGTCGGTGAGGACATCCTCCCCGACATCATCGAATCGATGATGAAGATGGCCTCCCACACCTCCGGCAGCGTCATCACCCTGATGCTCAGCGTGATGACGCTGGCCGCCCAACGCCTCGGCGACGCGGAGGTCATGCGCAGCTACCTGAAGCTGCTGCACCAGCTGGCCGGCAAGGCCCCGCGCGGCCTGCGTCCGATGATGGAGAACATGGACGAACTGCTCTCCAAACTCACCCTCGGCGGCCTGCGCCGCTGGGCCATGTGGGGGGCGCAGGCACATCAACGCGATCTCGAAGGCCAGATGGCCTACTTCGGCCTGCAGACCGAGTCGTCACGCAGCATCCTGCAGAAAGAGCGGCGCGGCACCCTGTTCATCGACAACCAACGCAAGCTCAATTTCTACCTGCGCGCGCTCTGGGGCCGCGCCTTTTTCATGCGCCCGACCGCAGGGGACTACGAGTCTCGCCGCGGCCTGAAACCCTTCATCGAGGAGTTCCAGATTCACGTGCCCGACGCCTACGACCCCTTCCGCGGCATCGACGGCATCGAGATCTATCGGGCTGCGGCAGCCCATGCGGCGGCGCACATGGTCTACACCCGGGACCCTATCTCGGCGGAGCAGCTGTCCCAGGCCCAGATGCGTTTCATCGAGCTGTTCGAGGACGCACGCGTGGAATACCTGGCCTACAGCGAGTTTCCCGGCCTGCGCAAACTCTGGCTCTCCTTCTTCACAGCGGAGCCGGACAAGAACGACGACTATGGCGAGCTGCACGAGACCATGGACTACATGCTGCGCACCACCCGCGCCATCATGGACCCGGGCTACACCGATACCGTCGATTTCGTCAACCAAGCGGCGGCCGCGTTCCGCGCCGAACTGGAGCAGAATCCTCATGACTCGCGCATCTCCTGGATGGCGGGAGTCGACTTCTACAACCGTATCGTCGACAAGGCGAAGATCCCCTCGGTGCGTATTCTCAGCGATTGGCCCATCCCCTACCGGGACGACAACCGCTACTTCTGGGCCTTCGCCGAGAACATGTTCGAGACCCAGGGGGTCGACTATATGCCTTCCAGCCAGCAAACCGTGCGCAAATACGTCTCGGTGATGGAGATGGTCAATGAGATCAACTCCGAACTGGAGATCGACAACCACGGTGAAGTCTGGGTGCTGAACAGCGAGCTCTTTCCCTATGAGGACGACCTGGAAACCACCAAGAGCTATAACGAGATGGAAGGCGTAGAGCCGCTCTCCGATCCCTACCACTACAGCGAGTGGGACTATCATGTGCAGTTGGCACGCCCGGACTGGGCCACCGTCATCGAGCGCAGACAGGGCAAGGGCGATCCGGAGGCGATGGACGAGATCCTGGACAAGTACAAGCCGATCGCCTCGCGTATCCGCCATCTGATCGATGCCCTGCAACCCCAGGGCATCGTGCGTCGCCGCGGCTACGAGGAGGGCGAGGAGTTGGATCTGAATGCAGCGGTACGGGCCATGATCGATATCCGCCGCGGCATCATGCCCGATCCACGCATCAACATCCGCATCACACGACACATCCGTGACCTGTCGATCGTGCTGCTGCTCGACCTCTCAGAATCGACCAACGAGAAGGTGGGGGAGCTTCAGGAAGGCGAGGAAGGTTACGAGGAACAGCCGAGCATCCTCGACCTGACCCGGGAGTCGGCCGGCCTGCTCTCCTGGGCCATCGACTCCATCGGCGACAACTTCGCGGTGCATGGCTTCGCCTCCGACGGCCGCCACGATGTGCAGTACTACCGCTTCAAGGATTTCGAGCAGCGCTACGACGACGAGGCCAAATCGCGCCTCGCCGGCATGCAGGGCGGACTCTCCACCCGCATGGGCGCCGCCCTGCGTCACGCTGGTTGGCACCTGACCCAGCAGAACGCCCAGAAGCGCCTGGTGCTGCTGGTCACCGATGGCGAACCGGCCGACATCGACGAGCGCGATCCCCAGTACCTGCGTCACGACGCCAAGAAGGCTGTGGAGGACCTGGCCATGCAGGGGGTCTATACTTACTGTCTGACCCTCGACCCGGAGGCCGATCGTTACGTGGCGCGTATCTTCGGTGAGAACAACTACTCCATCGTGGACCATGTGGAACGGCTGCCGGAACGGTTGCCCAATGTGTTTGCCGCCATCACCGGAGGATGAGCCTCTCAAGCGTTGCCGCCTTGAAGCGAGTGAACGGCGGGACAGGGCCCCTGCCCCACCGATCGGCTTGATCAGGAATCTAATCATAAGTATATGCTTATGATTTATATCAGATCATTTTATTATACTTATAAACATAATCTCTGTAAGGTTTGCTCCCAGTTCCCCACACACCTTGGGGTTTTCAGCCGGCGGGACTATCCTGGCGACTGACAGAATTCATCAACAGGAGCGGACAACATGGCACTAGACCAATCAGCACGTTATTCGGACCTCAGTCTGAAGGAAGAGGATCTCATCGCAGGTGGCAAGCACATCCTTTGCGCTTACAAAATGAAGCCCAAGGCGGGTCACGGCTACCTGGAAGCGGCCGCCCACTTCGCCGCCGAATCCTCCACCGGCACCAACGTGGAAGTCTCCACCACCGACGACTTCACCAAGGGCGTCGACGCGCTGGTCTACTACATCGACGAAGCCACCGAGGATATGCGCATCGCCTATCCCATCGAGCTGTTCGACCGCAACGTCACCGACGGCCGCATGATGCTGGTCTCCTTCCTGACCCTGACCATCGGCAACAACCAGGGCATGGGCGATATCGAATACGGCCAGATGATCGACTTCTACATGCCGCCCCGCGCCATCCAGCTGTTCGACGGTCCGGCCAAGGACATCTCCGACCTGTGGCGCATGCTGGGTCGTCCGGTCGTGGACGGCGGCTACATCGCCGGCACCATCATCAAGCCGAAGCTGGGCCTGCGCCCCGAGCCCTTCGCCGAGGCGGCCTACCAGTTCTGGCTGGGCGGCGACTTCATCAAGAACGACGAGCCCCAGGGCAACCAGGTCTTCGCCCCGGTGAAGCAGGTCATGCCCCTGGTCTACGACGCCATGAAGCGCGCCATGGACGAGACCGGCGAGGCCAAGCTGTTCTCCATGAACATCACCGCCGACGATCACTTCGAGATGTGCGCCCGCGCCGACTTCGCCCTGGAGACCTTCGGTCCCGACGCCGACAAGGTCGCCTTCCTGGTCGACGGTTTCGTCGGCGGCCCGGGCATGGTCACCACCGCCCGTCGCCAGTATCCCGGTCAGTACCTGCACTACCATCGCGCAGGACACGGCATGATCACCTCGCCCAGCTCCAAGCGTGGCTACACCGCCTTCGTGCTGGCCAAGATGTCCCGTCTGCAGGGTGCCTCCGGTATCCACGTCGGCACCATGGGCTATGGCAAGATGGAAGGCGCCGCCGACGACAAGATCATCGCCTACATGATCGAGCGCGACGAGTGCCAGGGTCCGATCTACAACCAGAAATGGTACGGCATGAAACCGACCACGCCGATCATCTCCGGCGGCATGAACGCCCTGCGTCTGCCCGGCTTCTTCGAGAACCTGGGCCACGGCAACGTGATCAACACCGCGGGCGGCGGCTCCTACGGCCACATCGACAGCCCGGCGGCTGGCGCTATCTCCCTGCGCCAGGCCTACGACTGCTGGAAATCGGGCGCCGATCCGATCGAGTACGCCAAAGAGCACAAAGAGTTCGCACGTGCCTTCGAGTCCTTCCCGCACGACGCGGACGCCCTTTTCCCTGGCTGGCGCGAAAAGCTGGGCGTGCACAAATAAGAAAAGCACTTTCAGTAAGCCATCCGGCATTTCAAAGCCCCCGTTTGGGGGCTTTTTTTATTTGTCCGCAGATGAACGTGAATGATTACAAGCTGTTCGCTGCGCTCACGGGTTTTTGATTCCCCCTCTCCCTGACCCTCTCCCGCAAGGGGAGAGGGGACGCCTGGATCAAGCGTCGGAGCGAGCAACCGGCTTGATTCCACGATCCGACAGGAAGCATTCGATGCGCTCGAAAAGCACTTCCCCTCTCCCCCTCGCGGGAGAGGGCCAGGGAGAGGGGGGACCAATACTCATGAGCACAGCGAACTCATCCACTCAAAACCAAAAACTCAACACTCAAAACTGCTGTCAGTTACTGATCCTTTGGCTGAGTGAGGTAAGTCATCAGTTATGTTTATAAAAACACATAAGACGATGTGTATGTCCCACCGGCTCACTCCCGCACAAGATGTGAATGTCGGAAAAAGCTTACATCGACACTCCGAATCCATGAGCCACAGACGAATAATTTGCGTTCATTAGCGTTCATTTGCGGATAATATGACATATGAATAAATCATTAATTGCCAATCCGGAGTCATCATGAGCGCTGAGATCGAGCAATATCAGATCCAAAATGAGCCCTTTTACCAGCCGCAGGAAGACGAGATCGAACTCTACGAAGCGGCCTATGCCGAGCGCTTGCCGGTGATGATCAAAGGCCCCACCGGATGCGGCAAATCCCGTTTTGTCGAATACATGGCCTGGCGCCTGGGCAAGCCCCTGATCACGGTCGCCTGCAACGAGGACATGACCGCCTCCGACCTGGTCGGGCGCTATCTGCTGGACAGCGAGGGCACCCGCTGGCTCGACGGTCCGCTCACCACCGCCGCGCGCATCGGCGCCATCTGCTACCTGGACGAGGTGGTCGAGGCACGCCAGGACACCACCGTGGTCATTCACCCGCTGACCGACCACCGCCGCACCCTGCCGCTGGACAAGAAGGGGGAGGTGGTCAGTGCGCACGACGACTTCCAGCTAGTGATCTCCTACAACCCGGGTTACCAGAGCCTGATGAAGGACCTCAAGCAGTCGACCAAGCAGCGCTTCTCCGCCCTCGACTTCGACTATGCCCCGGCCGCATTGGAGAGTTCGATCATCGCCCGCGAGACCGGCGTCGATGAAGAGAACGCCACACGTCTGGTCAAGATCGGCGAGACCGCGCGCAACCTCAAAGGGCATGGCCTCGACGAAGGCATCTCCACCCGTCTGCTGGTCTATGCCGCCCGCCTGATCAATCGCGGCATCAGACCAACCGCCGCCTGCCGCATGGCCTTGGTGCGACCGATCACGGACGACCGGGACATCGTCGCCACCCTGGATCACGCCATCGAGGCGGTGTTCGGTTAGGCTTTTTGTAGAAGTCCGCAAATGAACGCGAATAAACGCAAATGAATTTCAGGTCGAGGTTTCAGCCAAGCGTAGGGTGCGGCTTGCCGCACCGTATTTCTCCGCATCAGACACTCGGTGCGGCAAGCCGCACCCTACGAATGAATTCCCATTTGCGTTCATCTGCGTTCAGTTGCGGACTTTTTATCTAGTGATTACCTGATGATGTCGGACAGAGAACGTCTCAACTGCGGCTTCCCGGAGATCGACCCGATCTTCGAGGATGTGATGGCCAATGCCCATCGCCACTTGAGCGAACCCGGGATCGAGACCTACCTCGACGGCGCCTCCCTCACCTGCAAGATCGGCCGCGGGGTGGAGCCGGTGATTGTGTTTCTGGAGGAGGTGCCGGAGATCGCCGGCCGCGCCGGTGAAGCCATCATTCCGTTGATCTCGCAGACTGTGTGGAAGCTTTCGCGCAGCCCCAATGGCAAGGCGATCCTGCCCTTCCTGCAGATGCTGCCGGAGGCGAGCCGCCGCCTCGGCAGCGAAACCCTGCTGACCCGTTTCATCGAACTGCTGCTGGACATGGCCGAACGCACCACCGGCTCGATCCACGGTTTCCACACCACCATCCCCAGCCCCGGCCTGCCCGATCTGCTGAAGAAACTGCCCTACCTGTTGAACCAGCTCTCCTGCGAGGGACTGCGCAACTGGATCGACTACGGGGTGCGTAACTACGCCACCCATCCCCAGCGCCAGATCGACTACTTCAGCCTGCAGTCGGCCGATAGCCGTGCCATCCTGCAGCGCGAACGCCACGGTACCCTGTTCGCCGACCACGAGCGCCAGCTCGACCTCTATATGAAGTCGCTGTGGCGCAACAAGGCCCACTTCGTGCCCTACTCCGAGGGTTTCGACGAGCTGCGCAAACCCATGCCCTACTACGACTCGCTGGGTATCCGCGTGCCCGATGTCTACGACGACAGCCAGGGCGTCACCGGCATCGACCGCTACCGCGCCCTGCTGGCCCATGTGGCGGGCCACCAGCGCTGGTCTACCCAGGTGGTGGCGGACAACTACAGCCCCTTCCAGCGGGTCGCCATCGAGACCTTCGAGGACGCCCGTGTCGACCGCCTGGCGATGCGGGAGTACCCCGGCCTGCGCAAGCTCTTCCTCGCCCTGCATCCCGCCCCCGGCGAAGACGACTGCGATCCGGAGCGGGAGTCCTGCATCCGTCATCGGCTGGCCATGTTCTCCCATGCCGCACTCAACCCGGAGCACGGCTACCGCAATCCCGATCTGCTGGAATTCGTGCAGCGCTTCCACGCGCTGGTCGACAGCGGCGAATCGGACACCAGCCAGGTCGCCGGCCTCGCCATCTCCTACATCGCCCGTACCCGGCGCCAGGCCGATCTGGCCGCCAACGTCTACTTCGCCGATACCGAGGTGGGCTACCGTGACGACAACCGCCACCTCTGGATCTATATCGAAGAGGGGGACGAAGAGGAGATGTTCGACGCGGAGCAGAAACGCAAGCACAGCGAGGAGGAGGTCGAGGGACTGCCGCCGCGCCACTATCCGGAGTGGGACTACAAGAGCAGGACCTACAACCCCGACTGGGTCAGCCTCTACGAAAGCCTCCACCCCTCCGGCAACGGCGCGGAGATCGATGCCCTGCTGGCCAAGCACCAGGCTCTGGCCAAGCAACTGAAGCGGCTGCTCGATCTGCTCAAGCCCCAGCAATACGTCCGTGTGCGCTATCAGGAAGAGGGCAGCGAACTGGATCTGGACGTGGCGATCCGCTCACTCATCGAGTACAAGAGCGGCGCCCAACCCGATCCCCGCATCAACATGAGCCACCGCAGTGACGGTCGCGATATTGCGGTGATGCTGTTGATGGATCTCTCCGAATCGGTGGATCAGATCCCCGAGGGGTGCCAACAGAGCATCCTGCAGCTAAGCCAGGAAGCGGTCTCCCTGCTCGGCTGGGCCATCGAGCAGCTGGGCGACAGCTTCGCTATTGCCGGCTTCTCCTCCAATACCCGTCACGAGGTGCGCTATCAGCACATCAAAGGCTACGGCGAGCGCTGGAACGATGAGGTCAAGGGACGCCTGGCCGCCCTGCAGGCGGGTTGGTCGACGCGCATGGGCGCAGCCATCCGCCACGCCAACCACTACCTGAGTGCGCGCCAGGCGGACAAGAAGCTGCTGCTGATCCTCACCGACGGCGAGCCGTCGGATATCGACGTCCATGACGACCGCCTGCTCATCGAGGACAGCCGCAAGGCGGTGCAGGAGGCCGATCAGGAGGGCATCTACACCTACTGCATCAACCTCGATCCCCACGCCGACAGCTACGTGCGCGACATCTTCGGCAATCATTACACGGTGATCGACCGGGTGGAACGGCTGCCGGAACAGCTGCCGCGGTTGTTCATGGCGCTGACGAAATAGAAGTTTGAATTATTAAGCCCAATCAGGCCGCATAACGCGCCTTTGCCTCCTGCGCCTCCTTCGCCTGCTTGGCGGAGTAGGCCTTGCCCGACCAGAGCATCTCGTAGGCGATCTCCTCGTTGCCGTTCTCGCACAGCTCCAGCACCCGCTTGAACAGAGGCTGGAAGGTCTTGCTGCGATGGGACTGTTCGTGGTCTTCGAAGCTGTTCCAGAAGGTGACGATTAGCGCCTCCTTGTCGGCTAGATCGCTGTCGACCGCCTGACCGATGGTGGAGCCTTCGTTGGAGATCAGGCCGCTGTTCAAGGCCACGAAACCGCCGACGAAGCCAGTCTCCGAATGGTAGGTCTTGACGTTCTCACAGAGTTCGGCCACCCGTTCCTGCAGGTCGTCGACACTGTACTCAGGTTTCAGGATCACGCGATTGACCGTGACCACGCCATTGTAGGGGAAGTTTGCGATAAGACCGTTCATTACCTTACTCCTGGTAAATCAGTTAATTCGAATATTCTGACTAATTTACTCAGGAATGGTTCTGATACCTAAACCGCCTTCATCCAGTCGGATTTTGAGGTTTTTGCTATGGCAGTTCGGTCAATTTTTGGACGTTCGAAACGGCAGTATACGCCCCTCGCCGCCAGCATCTTCAGCCCCCGCCAGTTTCTCCACAAGGCGTTCCAGAGCTGGCGGGAACTCGCTCATTATCCGCCGATGAAGGGCTCTCACATCCTCTCTGTAGTGGACCAGCGTGATCGGAACCGGCTCGTTGATAGAAGCCCTTGGCTCATCCGCGGCAAATTGCCAGGCGAGCACGATCAGGCGACCGCCTTCCCCGTCCTGTACCGCGTAACCCCCCTGATGATCGACAAAGATGATCTCCCGGCGATCCACAATGGCAAGAAACTGCATCGAACGGATCGGCACGAACAGATGGGGCAACTCGGATCGTGCATGCAGCAGCCTGCAGCGGTTATAGAGCGGCGCGGGAATGGTCAGGACTTCCCGTTCGAGTTCTGCCGGGCGAAAGAAGGTCTCTTGAATGAATCTTCTGCTCAAGGCTGGATCCAGTCCCTGACAGGTTGTTGGAAAACCCTCGAGCGGCGCCATACGACGTTGAAAACGGGCTGAAAACGCCCCTGCTCGATCCAGTACACGGCGCTCTTTCGCTTCTGCCCGCCTGGCGCGGCATCCGCCAGAGACTTTTTCAACAGCCTGCTAGTCCTCATCTTCAAGCTCCGGATCCCAACCCAGGGATCTGGCCCGCTCAACGGCCTCTTTGTAGATCCGCTGATGGCGCTCCAATAACTCTGGCGGCAATGAAGACACCCGGTAGCCGTATTTTTCCCACTCACGGGAGACCTGCTCGTAGAGACTGTCGATACCCTGCACGGTCCACCCCACGCAGGTCTCTGTCTCCGGAATCAGCCCGAACAGCCAGGCGTCGCGGATGATGTTGCCGGTGGGGTTCATCGCCCCGTGGGGATCCTTGTCGATACCGGGGTAGCGTTTCTGATTGTTCATTGGATCAATCTGCAACCGTTGAGAGAGTACCTGAATTGTAACCACAGCGCCCATGCCGGGGACATACCCCGCCACCAAATCTCCCCAGGTGGCTCAGGGTCTAGTTTCAGCATAGCTGAGAATTGCGGTTATCCACACATGAATCAGGGTTGGCCCAGAACAACAATGGTCTGGAAAGAGTTCTCCCGGACCGATACGATGCATGTATAATTTACTGTTTTTAAGCCACGTATCCGTCTCCAAGCATGAAACAGACAGACGACCTCCGAATCAAGGCCATCAAAGAACTGAGCCCGCCGGCACAGGTACACAAAGAGCTGCCGATTACCGATCAAGCCGCCACCACCGTTTACGAAGCCCGGCAGGCCATCCATCGTATTCTGCAGGATGAGGATGACCGTCTGCTGGTGATCATCGGACCTTGCTCGGTACACGACCCCGAAGCCGCTCTGGACTACGCCAAACGCCTGCTGCCGGTGCGTGAACGGCTAAAAGACGACCTCGAAATCGTGATGCGGGTCTACTTCGAAAAGCCGCGCACCACTGTGGGTTGGAAGGGGCTGATCAACGACCCCACCCTGGACGATCGTTTTGAAATCAACACCGGACTTCGCCTGGCCCGCAAGCTGCTGCTCGACATCAACAACCTGGGCCTGCCCGCCGGCACCGAATACCTCGATCTGATCAGTCCCCAGTACATCGCCGATCTGATCAGCTGGGGCGCCATCGGCGCCCGCACCACCGAGAGCCAGGCTCATCGCGAGCTGGCCTCCGGCCTCTCCTGTCCGGTCGGTTTCAAGAACGCCACCAACGGCAGTATGCGCGTGGCCCTTGATGCTATCCGCTCCTCTTCGCGGCCACACCATTTCCTCTCGGTGACGAAAGAGGGACGTTCCGCCATCTTCTCCACCCACGGGAACGAAGACTGCCATGTCATTCTGCGTGGCGGCACACGACCCAATTACGACTCCGAGAGTATCAACATCGCCGCCGAGGAGATGGAGAGCAACGGACTCACACCGCGGCTGATGGTCGACTTCAGCCACGCCAACAGCCGCAAGCAACACCCAAGGCAGCTGCTGGTCGGGCGCGACGTTGCCAGCCAGATCGCACGCGGTGATGAACGCATCATGGGCGCCATGATCGAGAGTTTCATCACCGCCGGGCGTCAGGACCGGATTGAGGGTAAGCCCCTCACCTATGGTCAAAGCATCACCGATGCATGTATCAGCTGGGATGACAGTGTCCCATTGCTGGAAGATCTGGCGGAAGCCATCAGACTGCGCAGGCGATCGGTCAAAGCCGCCTGAGATTAGCCAGAAGCTGGAGCGAAGCCACGCAACGAACCTCCACCATGAACTATCCTGATAGGCAGGACAACGTACATGTTTCAGGTTTCGTCGTGGTCACGAAGGACCGCGAGAAAAACACAATAAATCAAACCCAGGATGAAGCAGAATGTCTGACGAAGCCATAGACCTGCTGGTAATCGGAAATACCACTCCCGAGATCGAAGCCTACCTGGACGAGATCAGGAATGAGGGTGTCGCCGCTCACGCCACTCGAATCGAACACGACGCCGAGCAGCTCGGCAAGACACTCAAAACCCAGCGTTCACTCGACATCCTCATCTACACCCTGGAGGGTAACGAATTTGGCGTCAGCCAGCTGTTCGGTGTCCTCAGCGTCACAAATCCACATCTACCCGTCATTGCTGTCACAGAGGACCCCGATGAGGAGAAACGGCTGGAACTGATGCGTCAGGGCGTTTCCGACCTGGTGGCGAGAAAAGATACAGCACACCTGGCCCAGGTGGTCCTACGCGAATACAAACACCTCAAGTTGTTGCGGCGAATGCAGCAGATCGAGCGTCAGCTGCAGGAAGCCGAGGAGCGTTGCAACGCCCTCACGGAAAATTCACGAGACGCCATCGCCTATGTCCATGAGGGCATGCATGTGACCGCCAACCAGGCCTACATGGAACTGTTCGGTCTGGCCGGCGAGGACGAGATCGAGGGTCTGCCAATCCTCGACATGATTGCGCCCTCAGAACACAAGGCGTTCAAAAAACTGCTGCGTGATCTCAGCGCCGACAGCGAACACTCCACGGAGATGAAGACCAAGTGCCTGCGCAGCGATGGCAAGGAGTTCAACGCAGAACTGCTCTTCACACCCGCCAGCATCGACGGCGAACCTTGCACACAGGTCGTAATACGGGATCAGTCCGTATCACGTGAAGTGGAGGAAAAACTCCGACTGCTCAGCACCCAGGACGTACAGACGGGACTCTACAACCGGCAATATTTCCTCAACCTGCTGGAGAGTGAAACACGCAATCAATGCGATTCGGGCAACAACAAGCAGACATTGCTCTACATCACACTGGACAATTTCAGTGAGATACGCACCAAGGCCGGCATCAAGTACAGCGACGCCTTGCTATTGGAGATCGCCGGTCTGCTGAGAGGCATGGTGGGACGTGATAATCTGCTCTCGCGTTTCGGTGATCATACCTTCGCAATTCTTGCCTCTGGCGACCGGCCGGATGAAGCCACGCAGTTCGCTCAACGCATCTGCGACCAGGTAAGAGAGCATGATTATCGCGACTATACCCTGGAGCCCAAACCTTCCTGCACCATCGGCATCGCATTCACATCGGATCAGATCGGCAGCGGACACGAGTTCATCACCCAGGCTTACAACGCCTGCGAAAGAGCACGCAACGAAGGCATCAGTCTCTATGCCATGAAGACCGGGGAGGTCGTTGCCGAAGACACCACCAGCGCGAGCGAGGCGCACCTCGATCACCTGATACGCTTCGCCCTGGAACATGACCAGTTCTATCTGGTCTATCAACCGATCGTGAGTCTACATGGCGACACGCGGGAGAACTATGCCGTCATGCTGCGACTCTTGGACGAGAACAAGGAAGAGATACAGCCGGATCACTTCATGGATCAGGCAGCCGCCATCGGCAAAACTCTGGAACTCGATCGCTGGGTCATTCGCAATGCCATCAAGGAATTGGCCAATCAGCGTAAACAAGGGCAGAAGATCAACTTCTTTATTCACATCACGGGGGCCTCGCTGGATGACGATACCTTGTTGCTCTACATTTGCGACTGCCTGAGGGATTATGAAGCCAAAGGGCCCTGGGTTACGTTTCAGATCAACGACAGCGATGCACGCTCACATCTGCACCAATTGAAAAAGCTGTCTGATGGCTTGAAGAAGATCAAATGCAAACTCTGTATCGATCACTTCGGCCTGACAAAGAAACCCGAATCCATCCTCAACGAATTGCCTCTAGACTATGTTCAGTTCGATGCTTCGTTTCTGGAGGGGCTCTCTGAGGACCAATTGAAACAGGACAGCCTCAATCACCTCAACGAAGGTATCCAGGAGAAAAATATCAAAACCATCGCCTCCGGCGTCGAGGAGGCAAGCAGTCTGGCGATACTCTGGTCAATCGGAGTCAACTATATCCGAGGCTACTTCATTCAGGAGCCGACGCAGACCATCACCTACGACTTTCCAGGCGAATGAAAATCTGAAAATCAGGAAGGACTGAAGACGCTCAGGAACTGCCCGCTCACCAGGGAATGAAGTTGTTCCACATGGTCATGGGCCGCGAAGCGTCATGAATATTGTGATTCATCACACGCATGTCGCGTTGAATGAAATGGGTCGATACCGTCATGGCCTTGATCGACTCCTCCATGGAATCCATGCTGGTCAGCATCGGCTCGAGCGTGCGTACATCCTGGGCCATGGAATCCACACTAACCGCCATGGTACGCACATTGGCCGACAATTGGCTGACACTGTCGGTCATGGTAATGATGTTGCTGGAAATCAGACTCATGTTGGTATCCACACTCTTGGCGAGATAGTGGACATCCTTGGCCAGGCTGAATATGAGATAAAATCCATAGGCCGCCAGTAGAATAAAGGCGAACAACGTCGGATAGACAATCAGTTCCCAGCGCCTAGCGCTGGATTCAAAGGCAAGCGAGAGGCGATCCATCGAATAGGCCTGACCGCTCTTCTCATCGATCGGATCGGCAGTTTCCGCCAACTGGTCGTTAGTCGTTGTGGTATCTTTTTTTGTCATGCCGATGCAAGTCCGTCTTCACCTAATTCATGTAGACAATATCGCATACTAGCACAACAAACTTACACCACAATTAAGGAAATCCACTAGCATAATTCGATTTATGCAAATTTTCCTAAATTAATCCATTGAAATATGTAAGGTTTTCTACGGCTCAACCCGCTTGCATGACGCTTGGTCCACCCGCCTGCAAAATACACCTCACCCGACCGTCACTACCGAAACCACTCGCTGGATCCGGATGCGATCGGGAGAGGTCCCTGGCACCCGATCAGAACTCGCCGGTTGCACCCCGGTTCATAATGTCCAGGATGTACTCCTTGACCTTGATTGCCTCCTCCTTGAGCTCCGGCGGCAGTGGCTCACCACCGTAGATCATCATGTCCATGTTCAGGGTGATCAGCCAGAGCTTGCCCTCGTGATCTTCGATCAGCGTGATCCGGCATGGCAGGTAGGCGGAGTAGGCATCGGAATAGTCCAGCATCTTGGCCGCGGTGAGCGAGTTGCAAAAGAGGTAGATCTTCACAAAGCGGTAATCTTCTCCCAACTTGGCTTCGATATCCTTGGACAAAGGCAGTTCTCCGACGTTGGACATGTTGTGCTCGTTGGCGACGAACTTCATGGTCTGCTCCACCTCCTCGGGAGAGAGATCCTCCGCCACCGGAATTTTCCAGATACTCGCTTCAGCAGCACTTTTGGATGTCACCAGATGCTGGGTGAACTCCGCAAACACCTCTGGTGCTTGAGGGTCGAAGCCTTCAATCGATTTGTTGTATTTGACATAGACGCCAACGACCGCGATCACTGCCAGCAGTCCGATCAGTGCGAAAATGTTTTTGATAAACCCCATCTCTCTCTCCAGTTACAAATCTTTGTAATATCTATTTGGGCAGATCTATCCGCCCCATCAGCGACTATTGGCTCACGTAGTCAGGATAGAGTGCAGCCGTCAGGGCATAGAACTCTTTACTGCCTTTCCCCCGTGGATCCAATTCGTAGACTGCCAAACCCTCACTGAAGGAGCGCCTGAAAACCGTGCGCTGACAAAGTCTGTGTTTGATATAGCGTATTCCCGGGAGTGACACCAGCGCCGCAGCAGCCTCATCGGACTCCCGGATCGCATGATGGGTGTCCGCCCGGTTGATGAACGAGAGCAGCTCGGGGCGCTCCCCATCGACCGCATCGTCCAGGAACTTGAGAAAGCGCTGTGTCGACCAGATGTCGGCCTGTGAAGGTGGTACCGGAATAATCACCCTGTCCGCCAACGCCAGCGCCAGCTTCATCGCCTCTATATCCGAGGTGCCCACATCAATCAGCACCTCGTCGTAGCCTTGAAGTTTCTTACGTGAAAGCACCGAAGCGTCTTTCAGGTTGAGGAACGGCTCGTACCCCTCTTCCATGCGAACTTCAGCCACATCGCTGAGTGTGGCCTGAGGATCGGCATCCACTACCAAAACCTCGGCTTCGGCCATCTCCAACCAGACCGCCAGGTTGAAGGTGACTGTGCTTTTTCCCGAACCTCCTTTCAAACTACCGATAACCGTGATCATACACTCCCCTATCTGTTGTTATTCTGAGCATGGTAGCGGCCTAGTATCGATCCCCACTTACGCCCGAGTCCGACTCCCATGATTGGGAGACGGCGGGCGCAGTCTCCACAGCCAATTGATACCACGCCCCTTCACCGTCGCCTCGACCATCATACCAGTCCGTGCCGTAGCGATTGAGCCGAGCGGACGGGATCGGTGGCCGTTGCGCAGTACGCTGATCAAAGCCGTAGGGGGAATAGGCATAAAAAGGAGTTCTCCTCTGATCAACCCAATACGGAGCCGGTGCTGTGGCAGGCCGTCGCCAGGCGGGATGTTGACGGGCATACCTCTGCCCATATCCCCTCCGGTTGGTGTAATCGCGCCGCTGCGGGTGGCCCGGTCGTAACCTGGGCGCACTCTTCATGCCTTGGGCATAGACGGGCGGGCGGAAGTACTGATTCGGCATCCTCCTCATCGGCTGGCCATAGGTCGGCGGCATGCCTCCCCATGGTGAAGCCGCGTAAGCGGGTACTGTATAAACATTGGGATACCAGGAGCCTGGCGGAACTGCGACATAAGGTGAATATCCGTTGCGCCCCATCGAATAAGCCACCGGGGGATATGACCATGCGGGCTGCTGAGAAGTCGGAGCCGGGGCAGTGCGGGCGACCGGATTCAGCGGACGAAAGACATAGCGATCGGGTATCTGAACCTGCAGGGGACGATAGCGAACCGGACGTTCGAGCCGGTTTTGTGGTGCCGGCGGCAATGGCCGGAAACGGTATCCCTGAGCAGACCAAGGCGCATACGCCATACGCTGGTGCAACTTCCCTGCCGGTGGTTGTGACGGCCGCCAGCCTGGCGCAAAGCGGTTCCAGGGTTGCTGAACATTCTCAGCCGCAGCAGAGGGCACGAAGCCCGGCCCGCCGCTCACCGGGGTTCCACCCCAATAGGTGAGGGCAGCAGGTCGCGGATAGACAGGGGGCTGCGGCACGTGTGTGGAATTGACGCCATCCCACGGGCGAAAACGAAATCCTTGTGCTCGCATAGGTCCGGCCATTTCGGCATAGCGAGGTATCGCTGCGCGATCGGCCGGCTGGTTATAGGAGGAGAAGCGGGAGGTAGCCGGCGCACCGACCCCATGGGACACAGCAGCTTGCGGATAGGCAGCGGGCGGCCTCCATGTCTCGGCGCCGACAGCCCATTGCGGCACTGTAACCAGTCCAGCAAACAGTAGCATCCAGCCTTGATGTTTCATCGAATAATCTCCCGCTCGTTGTTCTCTGTTCCATAACCGCCTGCAGTTATACATACGGCCCCGTAGAACAATCAGCTTCACAGTTTAACGGCAAAATCCCACCTAAAAAACCTACCTTGACCATGTTTCCCCGATCCAGACTCGATCTGAACTGTAAAAGCGTACTCCTATTGGGAACGAAACCTCGGCGCTTCGGAACCCATCGGAAATGCGTATCTCGATGGCGCTCCCCGAGTCGGTTTGTCGAGTCTTGGATCGGGCCGGAAATTGTAGCTGGGGACCTGACCGCCCATCGGATAACCCTCGTATGCAGGCTCCCCCTGCCCTGCCGACTGCGGGTAATTCCGATCGGAAAGGGACTGCTCCTGGCGCTCGTTTTGTGTCCGGTTTCGTACCTGTTCCTCGGGGACGATAGGACGGAATCGATAGCCCTCCAGATGTGGAGTTATGGTATGGCGCTGTTCAATCGGCCGATAGGTGCCGGGCGGCAACCCGAAAGGCTCATCGGTATAGTCTTCGACTGCCGGCATCCGATTTGTTGGCGGCCCACGCCTTTCAGCTTGAGCACCAGCGTTCTCCTCATCAAGGGGACGCCAACGGTAGCGGGTGCTGCTCTGGGGTGAAATCGGGGCAAACTGCGGAGCCTGATAGAGGGTTCTCGGGTACGCATCGTAGGCATCCTCCGCCGATACCAAGCCGCCATATACCGCCAGGATCAAGGCAGAGAGTGAACAGACAAACAGGCGCATAGGCGACAACACCGCATACAAATGACGCTTATGGCTAACTATAGACCAATGCCTTGAGCGCAAGGCTGAGTCCTTGATTTCCGATGCGGGCACTGGCTATTTGAGACGAATGCCCCGGCGCGGCGACCGCTTGCGGACAGGAAAAGGTGCCACATTCGATACCGCCTTGCGCTTCTCCGCCACCTCGTCGCGCTGCGCAGGATTCTGTTCACCCCCGTTGCCACCCGAAGCCGACTTTTTCGGTTTCGCGGCGGGTGTGCGCTCAGCTTTGGGTTTGGCACTCGCGACCTTTTTCTTGGCCTGCTTTTTCAGGGTGGAAGGACGCTTTTTCGGTTTTGGAGCCGCCTTCTTTTTCACTGCCTGTTGTTGTGTGGCAAGGGCTGCTGGAGCCTTCTCCCGGCTCTCAGGCGCCTTGGATTGTGGCGCAACCTCTTGTTTCGTCTCAGCGCTCGTCGAGTCGCGCTTGGCCGGCTCGCGGTTCTCGCTCACAGCCTCCCCCGCGCCTGCCGCGTCAGTAACGCTCGCTGGGGAAGGCGTTGCCGGTTTCGCCGCCATCGATGTCGGTGTTTCAGATGGGCCGCCACCCTGCGCGGGCGTGGGCGGGGCGCCTCCCGACCCCTGATCACCCCCCGTGCCGTCATCTGCCTTCGGCAGCGCTTCGGTCTGCTCGCTGGTGCCGGTTTTTTCAGAGCGGCCCAGACGCTGAAACAGCAGCAGGAACAGACCGCGGAAGAGATAGAAGATCATCGCGACCAGACCGACCACGTGCCCCCAGATCCGGACAGGCAGTGACGGGCTGCGGTCAGTCGCTTTGGCTTCAGAACTCGTGCTGGGGGCCGGTTCTACGGGAACCTCGGCCGCAGCTTCCGGTTGCGGTTCCTGTTCCAGTTCCACTTCCGCTATTTGCGCGCCCTCGGGCGCAGTGGCGGCCGCCACCTCGAGCAAGTCCTTGCTGGCGGCGATGCAGCCTAGCGGGATCACGATCAGGGTCAGTACGGTGGAGACCAATACGCCGGAGGCGAGGGAGATGGCCATGCCCTGGAAAATCGGATCGAAAAAGATCACCGAGGAACCGCACACCAGTGCCAGGGCGGTGATCATGATGGGACGTGTACGGGTCTTACACGCCATGATGACCGACTCCACCACCGAGATGCCGTGCTGGATCTGATGGATGGAAAAGTCCACCAGCAGAATCGAATTACGCACGATGATGCCGGCAAGTGCGATCCAACCGATCATGGAGGTGGCGGTGAATTCGCCGCCCCACCCCATCTGGAAAAAGACGAAGTGAGCCGGAATGATGCCCAGCAGGGTCAACGGAATCGGCGCCATGATCAGGGCCGGAATGCGGAAGTTGCCGAACTCCCACACCACCAGGATGTAGATCAGCACCAGGGCGACGGCGAAGGCGGCGCCCATGTCGCGGAATGTCTCATAGGTGACGGTCCACTCGCCAGCCCACTCGATCGCGGTGGTGGAGTCGTTGGGCGGAGCACCCAGCCAATGCGGCTCAACGGCAACACCGTCCGGTGCCACGTACTCATGCTCTTGCAACAGGTCCTGCACCTGCATCATGCCATACACCGGCGCGGCCAGCTTGCCGCCGACTTCGGCCACCACGTACTCCACATCACGCAGATCCTTGTGATATATGATCGGTTCCTCCCACACCTGCTCGAATCTGCCCAGTTCCCGCAAGGGCAGATTTACCTCGGAACCGGCGGGGATCGGCAAATCGCCGAGTCGGGTAATCTCTGAACGCTCGGCCAGCGGCACCTGCATCTTGATGTTGATCGGCTCGTGACCGGCGCGCTGCTTCACATCGCCGAGCGGCGATCCCCCCAGGGCCATACCCAGATTGCGGTTGATAGTGTCAACCGAGATGCCGCGCCGTACCGCCTTCTCCGTGTCCACGGTAAAGCGCCAGTACTGATAGGGGTCGCGCATGTAGTTGTCCACGTCGCGCAGGCTCTCCGCCTGGGAGAAGAACTTCGTCAGGTCGTCAGCCACCTGGCGACGCACCCCGGGCGTGGGCCCATGCACCTCAGCCACCACCGACTGCAATACCGGCGGTCCCGGCGGCATCTCGACCACGGCGATCTTGGCGTCGGTGCCCTCGATCAGTTTCTTCAGCATCTGACGGGTTTCGACCGCGATCTCATGACTGGTGCGATGCCGATCGCCCTTGTCCAGCAACTGCACCTGGACCTCCGCCTGCCAGGGTTCGGAACGCAGGTAGTAGTGACGCACCATGCCGTTGAAGTCGAACGGCCTGGCCGTGCCGGCATAGACCTGCACCGCCGTCACCTCGGGCAGTACACGAACCTTCTCCGCCATCTTGTGGGCCAAGTTGGCGGTCACCGGCAGCGCCGTACCCTCGGGCATGTCGAGCACCACGGCAAATTCGGGCTTGTTGTCCAGCGGCAGCATCTTCACCGCCACCCACTTGAAATAGAAGAACGAGCAGGTGATCAGGAAAGCACCCCACATCACCAGTCTGAACATCCTTGCCTTCGCCGGAGACTCGATCAGCGGCATCAGGATGCGGCGGAACCAGCCCTCGAGCTTCTCCGACTCCTTGTGTTCACGCTCACCGGCAATCTCCAGGTAGCGCATCGATGGCCGCAACCAGTGGGACACCGTGAGATAGGGGGTAAAGACAAAGGCGGCAAAGAGGGAGATCAGCATGGCGACCGAGCCGAGTGCGGGGATCGGTTCCATATAGGGCCCCATCATGCCGGTGACGAAGCCCATCGGCAGCAGTGCGGCAATGACCGTGAAGGTGGCCAGGATGGTCGGATTGCCCACCTCTCGGACCGCATCGACCGCGGTGGCCACATCGGTGGATCCCTCCTCCAGCCAGCGCCGATAGATGTTCTCCACCACGACTATGGCGTCATCCACCAGGATACCGATGGAGAAGATAAGGGCGAAGAGGCTGACGCGATCTATGGTATAGCCCATCAGCCAGGCGCTGAAGATGGTCATCAGCAACACCACCGGGATGACCAGCACCACCACGAAGGCGGGACGGAAGGCGCGGAAAGCCGCCAACACGAGCAGGAACACGAAACCGGTGGCGACGAAGAGCTTGAAGATCAGCTCGCTGACCTTGTCGTCAGCCGTCTTGCCGTAGTTGCGGGTGACGCTGACCTCCACATTGTCGGGAATCAGGGAGCCCTTGATGTGTTCGACACGCGCCTTGATCGCATTCGCCACGGTGACACCGTTGGAGCCCTCCTTCTTGGCGATGGCCAGGGTCACCGCCGGCACACCGTCGGCGCGGATATCGAGTTCGCTGGCTGCGCCGGTGTAGTAACCGACCAGTTGTTTGGCGTCTTCCGGTCCCTGTTTCACGCGCGCGATGTCGTGCACATAGACATCGGCGCCTTTGTGCGTGCCCACCACCAGACGATTGATGTCTTCCGTGGTCTTCAGAAACGCGCCTGTCACCACCGTGGCGTAGGTGCTGCCCGCCTCCACGCCACCGGCCTGCTGCTCCGCGTTGGCGGTGCGGATGGTGTTGGCCACATGATCGAGACTGATACCGTAGCCGGCCAGCCGCTCGGGGAAGACCTCGATGGTCACCTGCTCGCGTCGACCGCCGACGACAAAACCGTTGCCGGTATCGGGCAACTCCTTGAGCGCCTGCAGCACATCGTGGGCCAGCATACGCAACTGGCCGTCATCCACATCGGGCACGCCGTCGCGATCGATGTCCTTCGACCAGAGGGTCAGGTTCACCACCGGTACGTCGTCGATACCCTTGGCCTTGACCAGGGGCGGCATCACCCCCGGCGGGATGATATCCATGTTGGAATCGATCTTGTCGTTGACCTTGACCAGGGAGGGCCCCATCTCTTCGCCGACCTCGAACTCGATGGTCACCATACCCCCGCCGCGCTGGGAGGCGGAGTAGACATGTTTCACGCCGGGGATCTCCGACATGATCCGCTCCAGCGGCTCGATCGCCAGGGCCGACACCTGGTCCGCCGCGGCTCCCGGATACTGCACGAAGATATCGACCATCGGCACGGAGATCTGGGGATCTTCCTGGCGCGGCGTGATGATCAGTCCCAACAGACCCATCAGCATCATCGCCATGAAGAACAGGGGCGACAGCGGCGATTTGATGAAGAACCTGGCAGTACGCCCGGCTAT
Organism: Candidatus Thiodiazotropha sp.; assembly: GCA_037384425.1. GTDB lineage: Bacteria > Pseudomonadota > Gammaproteobacteria > Chromatiales > Chromatiaceae > Thiodiazotropha. The sequence goes on from JARROA010000004.1 coordinate 121,578, forward strand.
GCCCAGATGGGCCTCGTAGCCGGGATCCATGGAGTGGAGCTGGTCGGATCTCTTATCGTCCTGGCTCATAGTTATTCTCGAAGCCTTGCTTGCTGAGACGGATCTAGCGCCCGTCTCTATTTGTTTCACGCGGGAGTCATGCCCCCAGGAGACCGGCTCAAACTACGAGCAGTCGACAAAGGAGATTTAGCTCAGCGCTGGGGAGAGGTCCACCCGGCACTGATCCCCAATGGTGGATTGCGCAACACACGCTCTCCAGCCTGCAGCCCTGAAAGTACAGTGGTATATCCACCGGGCAGCTTCTCACCGACACGTATCAGTCGCAGCGTCGGCTTGCCTTCCTCATCCGCTACATAGACGCCGGGGAGACTGCCGTTGTAACGGATGGCACTGCTCGGAATCACCGGATTGGCTCGCGCCGGCGCATTGAAATCGGGCACCAGCACCTTGGCATACATGCCTGGAGCCGATTCACCCTGAGGAAGATCGAATTTGATGGTCACGGTATGGCGTTGGGCATCGGCCATGGGGAAGATCTGCGCCACCCGGACCGGTATCTCGCGGTCACCCACGTCGAGTTCGGCGCGCAGCATCATACCCTCGCTCAGTCCCGGGCGCAGGCGGCTCGGCACACCGACCACGATCTGCAGATACTCCACATCGGCGTATTTGAGCAGCGGTTGGCCGGGCTGGACGGTATCACCCACTTCGACAAATTTCTTCATGATGACACCGTCGAAGGGTGACACGCTCTTGGCATCGCGCAGTTTGGCATCGATGGCGCGAATTTCGGCCTGCACCCGGATCATGGTGTTTTGCGCCTGCTGAATATTGGTGCGAGAGGAGAAGATGTCGGCCTGTCGCTCCGCATCCCGGTCGCGCTCGCCTACCATGTCCTCCATCGGGCGAGTGAACATCTGGTCGAACAGATTGGGCATTCCCATGCCGCCCATGGCCGACTTCGATTTCGGCGACCAGAGTTCACGATTGTACTGCACCCCCGCGTTGCGCAACTGGGCATCGGCATTGGCCAGCTGGGCCACAGCCGCCTGCCGTTTCGCCATCAGCTCACTGTCGCCCAGCTCGACCAGCAGATCGCCCTCTTTGAAGACGTCGCCTTCGATACCGGCCAGAAACTTGACCCGTCCCGGCAGCTGTGCGGAGAGGGTGACCTCTTTGTAAGGCACGACCGTGCCGCCCAATGAGACATGGGGCACACCCTGCGTCTGTTGAACGACGAAGTAGTCCCCAGCTGTAGGCGGCTGTTGGGCCTTCAGCGCAAGACTCGCCGTCATCAGGGAGGTGATCCCGGCGGCCAATACCATTGCCTTGAATTTCGAACTCATATTCCGCACTACTCAGTGTTGTAAACGTTCCTGGTCGGTCGCTTGCGAGCGCACCTTAGTCGGTCGCCTTAGGGCCTGTTAACACTAATCCGATAGGCTCTGAATACCTGGGAATCAGACTCGCGCCATCACGGCGAAACTCTTGATAAAGGGCCCTGCCATGCGGGGGTCCTTGATCATGGACGAGTAGTCTCCCACCACGAATTTCATTTTTCTTGAGGTGAAGGCCATGCCGAGCCCCATCATACCGGGTGGCTTGGCGATCCACTTGTTCCACTGGTCTTCGCTGGCCCGGATGTCCCAGTTCAAGGCTTGTCCATTGAAGGTTTCGCCTTTGGACGCCTTTCCATTCTCCACCGTCAGCACACCTCGTGGCTGCGCTTCGCCATCGAAGCCGTAGCCGATAACGCTGTTGAAGCCAATCTGCGCTAAAGCATCTGATAATTCGGGTTCGGCGTTCCAGTGTTCGGCGAACCCTTGCATCCACTCCTCGGAAAACAGCTCTGCCATCGCAATCTCCTGTTTGATTATTCGAGTTATTTTCGATGCTTCGGGGACTTAGCTGCCCCTGTTCGGAGGATTTTTCAGTATCTATTAAGGCATCTGTCAATGCAACCGGGTAGATTCCCCATAGCGACTGTAGATCCTGGTATATCAGAATGTATAGATATTCTAATCTGCGAGATTCTAAACTACTTTCGCTCCCGCTTAAAGCCGTTTTTTTGACTCAGCTCAAATATTCGTGGATCGCAACACTGCAAAGTCCGTCGCGCAGCGTCGAGGTGTGCGGACTGGAGGGTATGGAAACGGAAACGCCCAGCCGCCAGGGCAGTGGCATGCAGGATAGCCGGACATCAGGTAAAGTCGCGTCAGGGGAACAGCTTTTCGCATGAGGCACCTCCAGGTACCTCCCGCTTCGGCATTCAGCTTGCCGACACCCGAGAAGTGATCTATTTCTGAAACATGCCCCGGCGCGGGTGAGATCACCCGCCGCCAGCCAAACAGGAGTGAGTCAACCATGCATCCCGCCGGACAGGTCATCGAGTCGCGTCTTCAACACCTTGAAACCCATCTTGAACAGGAAAACCCCATTCTCCTGAGTACGGTTCGCAGCTTCCGCACCCTCGATGATGTCGCCTTCCGACTCGGTCTGTTGAGCGGAGACAACTCCTTTGCCACCCAGATTCCCTGGTGGCCGTTGATCTCGATCCTGGGGACCTTCTCGGCGGGCAAATCGACTTTCATCAACCACTATATCGACTACACCCTGCAGCGATCCGGCAACCAGGCCGTGGACGACAAGTTCACCGTCATCTGCTATAGCAAGGAGGCCACCGCCCACGCCCTGCCGGGTGTCGCCCTCGACTCGGACCCCCGCTTCCCCTTCTATCAGATGTCCGACGAGATCGAGAAGGTGGCCAAGGGAGAAGGCGAACGCATCGACGCCTACCTGCAGTTGAAAACCTGCCCCAGCGAGAAGCTGCGCGGCAAGATCCTGATCGACTCCCCCGGATTCGATGCCGACGCGCAGCGCACCTCCACTCTGCGCATCACCGACCACATCATCGACCTCTCGGATCTGGTGCTGGTCTTTTTCGACGCGCGCCACCCGGAGCCGGGCGCCATGCAGGACACCCTCAGCCATCTGATCGAACGTACCATCCACCGCAACGACACCGGTAAGTTTCTCTACATTCTCAACCAGATCGACACCACCGCCCGGGAAAACAATCCCGAGGACGTGATCGCCGCCTGGCAGCGGGCGCTCGGCGAGCGAGGCCTCACCGCTGGCCGTTTCTACGCCATCTACAATCCTGACGCCGCTGTGCCGATCGAGGACGAGGCACTGCGCAACCGTTTCGAATCGAAACGTGATATCGATCTGAAAGAGATCCACAACCGCATGGAAGAGGTCGAGATCGAACGCGCCTACCGCATCGTCGGCGCTTTGGAGAAGACTGCGCGGGATATCGAGGAGCGCAGCGTACCGTTGATCAAGACCACCCTGGGCCGTTGGCGCAAGCGGGTGCTGTGGGGAGACGGCATCGTGATGGGACTGTTGCTGGTCGTGCTGCTCGGCCTCACCGTCAATGCCGGTTACTGGCAAGGCTTCAGGTTTGCGCCACCCTGGCTGGAGAGCGGCTTCAGCTCTCCCCTGCCCTGGGTCCTGCTGGGACTGCTGGTTGTCGCCCTGCTCGGTATTCACTTCGGGATCAGAATGCTCGCGGCCCGCAGCCTGCTCGGAGGTGTGCGCAGACAGGCGACCAAAGCGGGGTTGAAGGGGGCACCCGCCGACGCCTTCCTGCGCAGCGTCAAGCCCTGGCGATCGATCTTTCGCAAGCAGCCTGCGGGTTGGGGTCGCAAATCGCGTCGCCAGCTGCGCGAGGTGCTGCAGGCGACCGACACCTACATCCAGACCCTCAATGATCAGTTCACCAATCCGTCGGGTACCGAAAAACTGCTGGAGCCGGAGTCTGCGGTGGCGCAAGAGCCGGCAATGGAAACGGAGCGGGAGACGACCTGAAGGCCGACCGTGGGGTCGCCCTCAAGCTCCGCACCTGCCTGAATCTCTGGAAAATAGGGTCCTGTCTACCGCATCCTGTCAGCGGCCGGCATAGCGACCAGCCTAGGTTTGAGTAAAGACCCGACGGGTGTTGCGTCCCTGCCGTTTGCCGTCGTACATGGCGCTGTCGGCCTGGGCGTAAAGCTGGTCGACCAGTATGTGTATGGGGTCCTGCCGATCGGCCTCCGGATTGTAGCCGCTGATGCCGATACTGGCGGTCAGTTTCAGATTTCCGACCTGTGGACCGAACTCCAGTCGCGCCAGGCGCTCCTGCACCCGTTGCGCCATCAGGTCCGCGCCTTCGATACCGCTCTCCGACAACATGATGACGAACTCCTCGCCGCCGACCCGGGCGACCAGGTCGCCGCCACGCGCCTCCTGGCGTATCACATCGGCAATGGCACAGAGCACCTTGTCGCCCATCACATGTCCCCATTCATCATTGATCTGCTTGAAATAGTCCACATCCAACAGCATCAGGCTGCATAACTGCTGATGACGCCGGGCACGTGCCAGTATCCCCTCGGCTTCAGCGAAAAAATAGCGCCGATTGTTGAGGCCGGTCAGCTCGTCGATGGTGGAGAGCTGTTCATAGCGTTTCTGCAGGTCTTCTGCCTGCTGCAACGCCTTGCGTAACTCCTGGGTGCGCTGCTCGACGGCAATCTCCAGATCGTGCAGCATGCGATAGTTGTGCAGAATCTGGCCCAGGCTGCTGCAGAAAAGGCTCAGCGTGTGCTGCTGCCAGGGCTCGAAGTACTCCGGCAACGGGTGGGAGGCATTGAGCACCGCCAACACCCGGTCCCCCATCTTGATCGGCGCACTGATCAGAGAGCCGGGTTGCTCCGCGCCACTCCTGGGGTCGGACACGAAGTCCTGGTTCTGGGCACAGTTTCGGCAGTACTGCATCTGACCCGTGTCAAAGGCAATGCCGGCAATGCCTTCTCCCGGGGCGAAGGTCGTACTGACCCGGCGCGACTGCAACTCATGGACTCCGGTGAGGGTCTCGTGTGACTCGGTCATATTGATACCGGCCACGCAAACGAGACGCCCCTGATCCGGCACGAAGATCGAACAATTCTCCACGTTCTGATAGCGAATCAGTTCGCCCAGCGCCTTCTTTATCAAGCTCTCCTCGTTCACATCGTCGAGGTTGATTTGAGACAGGGCCCGCAGGGCCGACAACGAATCGAGCAGACTGAAAAAGCGCTCTCTGAGATCCATCGAGGTCTGATTGAAGGAGAGATCCACCATAGCAGCTACTTCACCATCAGATCGGCAATGCTGTGCAGCTCTTCATCCCGCAGACGACACTGTGCCTCGATTTCCGCCAATGCGGTTTCAGTAAGGCCGGGGAGCATCCCCAGTTCCCCGGAGGGATCCTGATCCTGGCCTGCCCGCGCGCTCACCCGATCGGCCGCCAGGGACACCGCAGCCACCTCGCAGGCACTGTCGTCGCGTACGGACAGCGCCACCACCTTCACCACCACCGGCGGAAGATGCCAGCGGTCGGTGAGCCAGGCTCCGGCCTCCCGACTGCTGATACCGACGAGTTCCGTCTCCAACCGGCGTGGATCCGAAGGTGTCTGACGCAGTTGTGCGATCACCTTGGCGTAGTCCTCGGGAAACAGATGCACCAGGACCAGCGTCCCGATATCGAAGAGCAGACCGGCGAGATAGACGCTATCCAGATCGGGTTGTTTTGAGGCGACAACATGACGACAGAGTTCACGCGACATCAGCGCAGTCGCCAGGGAACGGAACCAGTAGTTTTCGAGGTCGAATCCCTGACACCTGGTCGTGTCGAAGACGCCGCTGAGGGCGATACTGAAGGCCAGACTCTTGACCATGTTGAGACCCAGCACCCGGATGATCGCCTCTTCCACGGTATGAATCGGCGTGACCTGTCCGAAGTAGGCCGAATTGGCGACACCCAGAATACGCGCGGTGACGGTGGGGTCCTGACTGATAACCCTGGCCAGCTGTGCCAGCGAGCAATTGTCGTCGGAGAGGATTTCCAACAGACGCGCAGCGGTCGCCGAAAGCGGCGGCAGCTGTTTCAGCAGGAGTATCTGCTGCTTGGCTTGAGTGGCGCTCTGCATCAGGAAAAGTCTCCTTTCTCTCAGGAATTTAGCGGCATGGGAAGGCCGATCTTTAACCCCCGGCAAGGATGCCGGCCGGGGGTTACGAGTTTCGACTAAAGCCGAAAAGTCACTATCCAGCACACTGCAAAAGCCAGATGACAATAGCCTGACAAAAAGGCTTCAATCTTATTTCGTGTATTTGATACACTAACCCTGATGCCAACCCCATATCCGTTATCTTCCTCGCATTTGGAATCACATCATGCAGTCGCGTGAGACCTACTGCTATGCCTATCCCCATCCCGCAGTGACCACCGACGTGGTCCTTTTCACACTGCGAGACGGCGTACTCAGTGTGCTTTTGATCGAACGCGCCAATCCGCCCCACCAGGGCATGTGGGCGCTACCGGGCGGATTTCTGGAGATCGACGAAGACCTGGAGACCTGTGCCAAGCGTGAACTGCAGGAGGAGACCGGCATCGAGGGCGTCTATCTCGAGCAGCTCTACACCTTCGGTGCGCCCGATCGCGACCCCCGGGAACGCATCATCAGTGTCACCTACTTCGCCCTCACCCGTTCCGACACCCTGCAGCCGAGAGCGGCCAGCGACGCTGCCCGGGTGGCCTGGTTTGCGGTGACCGAACCGCCCGAGCTGGCCTTCGACCACGCCGACATCATTCGCCTGGCCCATCAGCGATTGGTGGCCAAGCTGAACTATTCGACCATCGCCTTCCAGCTGCTGCCGAAGACCTTCACACTCAGTCAGCTGCAGTCAGTCTACGAGGTCCTGCTCGGCGAGCCGCTGGACAAACGCAACTTCCGCAAGGCCATGCTGGCCCGTAGCATCCTGCGCGAGACCGGTGAGTTCGCCCGTAGCGGCAACCACCGCCCGGCCAAGACCTACCGAGTGATCAATCCCGCCCGGGTGGAAATCATCAAATAATGCAAACCGCAAAGAGACAACCATGAGCCTCCAATCACTGAATCTGCCCACCATCCTGGTTCCGGAACACCCCCATTGGCCCGAGCTCTCCGCTGAAGAGAAGTCGGCAATGAAGGCCCGCATCAAGGAAAAACTGAAGGCGATGAATGCGGTCCTGGTGGCCCACTACTACACCGATGCCGACCTGCAGGAGCTGGCGGAGGAGACTGGTGGCTGCGTCGCCGACTCCCTGGAAATGGCCCGCTTCGGCGCTGCCCAGGCGGCCGCTACCCTGGTGGTCTGCGGAGTGCGCTTCATGGGCGAGACGGCGAAGATCCTGAACCCGGAGAAGCGGGTGATCATGCCCGACCTGGGGGCCACCTGCTCCCTCGACGAGGGCTGTCCGGCGGATCAGTTCAGCGCCTTCTGCGATGCCCATCCCGACTACACCGTGGTGGTCTACGCCAACACCAGCGCCGAGGTGAAGGCGCGCTCCGACTGGGTGGTGACCTCGGGTATCGCCCTACCGGTGATCCAGCACCTGGCCGCCCAGGGCAAGAAGATCCTGTGGGGTCCCGACCGTCACCTCGGCAGCTATGTCCAGCGCATCACCGGCGTTGAGATGCTGTTGTGGCCCGGCTCCTGCGTGGTTCACGAGGAGTTCAAATCAGTGGCCCTGGAGCGGATCCGGCGGCTGCACCCGGACGCCGCCGTACTGGTGCACCCCGAATCCCCAGAAAACGTGATCGAGCAGGCCGACGTGGTGGGCTCCACCACCGCCCTGATCAAGGCGGTCGCGGAGATGGACAACAAGGAGTTCATCGTCGCCACCGACGGCGGCATCTTCTACAAGATGCAGCAGATGGCGCCCGACAAGGTGCTGATCGAAGCCCCCACCGCCGGTGAGGGCGCGACCTGCGTCAGCTGCGCCCACTGCCCCTGGATGGGCATGAACGCGCTGCAGAATCTGCTACAGGTTCTTGAGCAGGGCGGCAACGAGATCGAGATCGATCCGGCCATCCGGGAGCGGGCGGTGGTGCCGATCCAACGCATGCTCGACTTCGCCGCCAGGCAGGGCATCGGCATGAAAGACAAGGGCAACGCCTGAATCGAACGACTCCCTACGGCAAACTCCCCGAAGGCGGCGGGCGCCCCCCGCCTGCCTACCAGGGCATGAAGTCCATCGGCCGTCCCATTTGATTGATGTCCCGGCTCATGACACCGGTGTTCAGGGTCATCGCCCGCATCGCCTGCGTCATTTCGAGCAGGTTGCCGGTCATCACGCCGATGTCCTGTTTCATGCTGCCGACGTTGACAGCCAGGGAGGCAATGTTGCCGTCCATGGTCTCGATGTGCGATTCCATCTTGTCGACGCGATCGACCAGCACGGTGATCTGCTGGGTCATGGTGGCGATATTCTCCGTCAACTGCCCCATGTGCTCCGACATCGAATGCAGATTGCTCTCCATCTGGGGATCGACCTGCTGGGTCAGCTGATGCATGTCGCGGGTCACGTTGTAGATGAGATAGAAGCCGGAAAGGCCGAGAATGCCCACCACCAGCAGCATCGGATAGATCATCCGCTCCCAGCGCGACAGGCTGCGATCGAAATTCTTGAAGAAGTTGGATAGGGTGATCTCCAGCTTGACCATCGCCTTCTGTTCGGGCGAGAGGCTCTTGTATTCAGGCGAGAAGGTGCGTGGATCTTTTTCGAACATCGGCGTTGCTGTCTCCGAATGGGGCCGGCCAATGCAGTGAGACAGGAATGCCTCTCCCGGGCCGGAATGGTCTTTACTCTGGATTGTCTTATTTCTTATCGCTGTCCAATTTGAGTATAGCCGTCCGCCTATCAGTGGTTTGCAAAATAGACAGGAGGGTACCCCGACCCGACCGGTTGTCGAGCCGCAGCTCCCTTGTACCACCCACGAGCTGGGTTACACTGGAGGGCAACGGCATCGGATCCAGGCCCATGAGTGATTTCATACTGAACAATGAACAGGCCATTCGACTCAGCGCCTTTCTCGGCATCTTTGCCGTCATGGCCTTGTGGGAAGTCGCCGCGCCACGCCGGCAACGACTCATCCCGCGCCTGCAGCGCTGGACCGGCAATCTGACGCTGGTGGCCCTGAACACGCTGCTGTTGCGGCTGTTGTTCCCCGCCGCGGCCGTCGGCATGGCGGCCTTTGCCGAAGAACGGGGATGGGGTCTGATGAACTATCTGGCATGGCCCCTCTGGCTACAGCTGCCGCTGTCGCTGTTGCTACTCGATCTGGTGATCTACCTGCAGCATGTGATGGTGCATGCGGTACCGGCACTCTGGTTGCTGCACCGGGTGCACCATGCGGATCCGGAGTACGATCTCACCACCGGCGCCCGCTTCCACCCCATCGAGATCATCCTCTCGATGGTGATCAAGATCGCCACCATCGCCGCCCTCGGGCCGCCGCTGGTGGCGGTGGTGCTGTTCGAAGTGATCCTCAACGCCATGGCCATGTTCAACCACGCCAATATCGAGCTGCCCGCCGCCATCGATCGCCGTCTGCGCTGGTTGATCGTCACCCCCGACATGCACCGGGTACACCACTCGATGGAAGCCGACGAGACCAACAGCAACTTCGGTTTCAACCTCTCACTCTGGGACCGTCTGATGGGAACCTATCGCGAGCAGCCGCGCCTGGGCCAGCTCGGTATGCAGATCGGCATCTCCAGCCTGCAGGACCCACGCATCACCACCCGGCTCGGCGGCATGTTGCGGATCCCCTTCATCCGCACCCATGATCATTACGCCATCAACCAGCGCGATTGGGACCATAACCCGCGTGAAGGAGACACCTCATCATGAGTCTCGACACCTACGACGTCTATTTCTCCGGCGCCACCCTCAAGGACGCCGACCGTGCCGAGGCCAAACGCAAGGTCGGCGCCATATTCAAACTCGAGGGGGAGAAGCTGGAGCGCCTGTTCAGCGGCAAGCCCATACCCATCAAGCGGGGCGTGGACATGGACCAGGCGGTGAAATACCGGGTCGCCTTCAGAGACGCCGGAGCATTGGTGGATATCGTTCCCGCCGGACAACCGGCGCCCGATCCCGCCACACGGCCAAGCCCACCGCAACGCCCCGCCGCGCCAGCCAATACCGCCGCCGCGACAACGCCCCCGCCCGGCCCTGCAGAGACCCCGGCTGAGCCCACGGGTGCAGGATTGTCCCTGGCCGAAGGTCCCATGAACCCGCCGCCGCAACCACCCGCCGAGCCGATCAGCGTGCCCGACTACGGACTCTCGGCGGCCAATGATTTCAATCTCAGCGACTGCGCGCCCCCGGTGGAAGCGGCACCCGTACCCGATATCAGTGCCCTGGACCTGGAAAAGACTGGCAGTATCCTCGACGAATCTGCAGACCCGGAACCGCTGGAGATCGACACCGAGGCGCTAGAGCTCGATGCGCCCGGCACCCCCCTGATTGAACCAGGAGAGACGCCCGAGCCGGCCATCGACACCACGGCGCTGAGCATGTCGGAACCCAACGAGGGCAGCCTGGAGGGGTATCAGAAACCGGTCGAGCCGGCGCCGCTGCCCACCACCGATCACCTCCATCTGGAAGAGGCGAAGGAGCGTCCCAAATCGGAGGGCAAGGCAAAGTTCGTCATCGCCGACGACTGATCCGCCGACGCTCGGCGGTGGTCAGAAATCGAGATAGGCCTCCAGCGAACGCCGCGTGGAGTCCGACAACTCATCATGCCCGCCGTTATCCGGTCGTCCGGTGTCCAGTATCCCTTCCAGTGCACCGGCCGTGCTCTCCGCATAGAACCGAAGCAGCAGCCGCTGGTCATCGTCGCTCAGCCAGAGCTGCACCTCATCTTTGAGTTCCCGCTGCTCCGGATCGTACTCATAGAGTCTCAAATGCAGGGCATCCCGATCCCAACCCCGCCTCGCCAGGTGATCCCGTTCGATCCGGGCCCGATAGTACTCCAGCTGCTTGCCTGAAAAGACAGTGAAGTCGAACCATTTGCCGGGCTCGACCGGCAGCCTCCTCAGCCGATGCAGCATGCCCATGTAATCGAGGATCTCTCCCTGCTCCACAGCCACCCGCTGGTTCTCGCGCAGCGCGTTCCAGGCCTTGCCATCGATGGCAGCGATCTTGAGCAGCTGTGGCGGTGGCGCGGGTGTTGCCGCAGCCTCACCGGCCTTCGGTGTCTGGTAGTGATAGCCTTCGCTGGCGTCAGGTTTGAACCAGAAGAGTTCCCGCTTCTCCGAACCGGTGACCAGGAATTTTGACGCCAACAGCGGCTGCAGAGTCTGCTGATCGAGCCAGCTGCGGTAATCGAGCCTTACGGGATAGATCAGCTCCGCCTTTTTGTAGGGTGCGGTGGTCAGCTGCATACGGGTCAGGTAGGCGTTGCGCTCGGCCACCTCCCCCAGCGCAGGCCCCACGCTGAGCGTCAGTTTGGCGATGTCGAGCTCGACGAAGCCGGTGACCAATCCCCTGAACCTCAGGGTGTAGTCGAGTGACTCCCCCAGATCGGGAGCCGCGGCCAGACGCTGCGTGGCGAACAGCGGCAACAACAGCAGTAGCAATAGGGCTTGTAGACGCAGATTCTTCACCTTTTCTCCATTTCTACATCGGGTTTGACTCTATATCAGCATATTGGCACGACATTCGCAGGATACCCAGAAAAGGCTGAATCGCCGCTGAATCAGTCAATTTTTTGTCACGAGGAGTCTTCACTATGGTCAACCCGATCAACGGCGACAAACCCATTGCGGTCACTACCGAGCGTTCCGGTGAATCGACGCACAACAGACGCAGCGAACGGACTGCCACCGCCCCCTCGGCACCCCTCGAGCCCAAAGCCGCCGAGCCGGCCGGCACCACCGTAGAGGTGGAGGGCGCTCGCCAGCTCTATGACCTGGAAACTCAGGCCGCCCGCGTATCCGGCGCCGAGATCAGCTCTCCGGAAGCAGCACGCTCCGTGTTGGATCAGCTGCTGGCACAGATCGGTACGCGACCTGAGCAGGCACTTCAGGCACAGGGTTCCGGCGCTAAAGCGCCCCTGGCCAAGCTCCTGCAGGCTGCGCCCGCCTGATTATCGGCCGTCAGGGGATTGACAGCTTTGACGCCCTAAGTGGCGCCCGGTTCCAACCGGTTGGCCGTCACATCCTCGCGCAAGCGGGCGATCTCTCCGCGCGGTCCGATCACCACCAGCAGGTCGCCGGCGTCCATCAGATGCCGGACCCCGTTGTTGCAGAAGATCAGTTCTCGCCCCAGCTCCAGATCCACCACGCCCATGACAATCAGGTTATAGCGCCGGGTCAGTTGCAGATCGTCGAGCGGCGTGCCCGAGAGGAGTGAGGTTGGCGGGATTTCGACCTCGGCGATATCCACATGCTTGCCGAAAACCGTGGTCTCCAGCATCTCCACCAGATAGGGTCGGGCGATCAGCTCGTGCACCCGCTGGCCGCTGATTTCATAAGGATCGATCACCTTGCTGGCGCCGGCCGTGATCAATTTGGCCCCTGAGGTCACCGACTCGCAGACACAGATGATCTTGAGCTGCGAATCGAGCGCCCTCGCCGAGAGGGTCAGGAACAGATTCTGCGGCTCGTGCGAAAAGAGACAGAAAATCGTCTCGACCCAACCGCCGATGCCGATCTCCCGCAACTTGTCATCGTCCGTATGATCAACCGCCGCCGCATCAAGCCCCTTGGCCTGGATGGCGGCGACCTCATCCGTGTCGTTGCTGAAGAGGCAGGCGTCGATGCCCCGCTCAGCCAGCTGGAAAGCCACCTCCTGGCCCATGGCCCCGCAGCCGAATATCAAGGTCTTCCAACGCGCCATCAGAGCCTGCCCCCTTCAATACAGTCGCGAAAGTGGATCACGCTGTAGTGATGGCCGAACAGCACCAGCAAATCCTCTGCCTGTAACATGAAATCGGCACCCGGATTAAAAAAGAAACAGCGGTCCTGCAGACTGTAACAGGTCACGCCCTCGACCCCCTCGCAGCGTCCATCGCGGATGACGCCGAAGGGTATCAGCCGGCGGCGGCGAAAATCGATACTGTCCATACGCCGCCCTTCCATCACCGAACCCTGTTTGACGCGCACGGCCTCCATACGCTCTTTCGACTTGCCGCTCAGCAGACCGTAGACCGCCTCGAAGGCCACCGGCTGGCCGGCGTACTCCGCGGCGATCAGCCCGACCACCTGATTCGGCGTCACGCAGTGGGTGGCGCCCGCGCGATAGAGCTTGTTGATGTTCTCCCGATGGTTGGCACGGGAGATGATCTCGACCTGGGGATTGAACTGGCGCGCAGTCAGGGTGATGTAGACATTGACCACGTCGTCACCGGTGAGGCAGAGCAGGCGATGGATACGGTTCTCGATACCTAGGTTCAGCAGCAGTTCGTTGTTCTCACCATCACCGTGGACCGCCAGATAGCCCCGCTGGCGGGCCAGTTCCACATGGGCCTCCACCGGATCGACCACTACGAATTGGAATTGGTCCCGCGCCAGCCGTTCGGCCACCACCTCGCCCACGCGGCCAAAACCGCAGATCAGGGTATCGACACGTTTGCGCTCCACCTCGGAAAACACCCGATGTGTGCGGATCTCATGAATCTTCTCGCCAAAGGCGGAGACGATGATGGAGGTAAAGAAGGAGATTACACCCAGTCCGGCGATAATCAGCGTCAACGCCACGATGCGGCCTTCGGTGGTATGCGGCGTAATATCGCCGTAGCCGACCGTGGACATGGTGACCATGGCCCAGTAGATGCTGTCGAAGAAGTTGTTGACCTGTTCTCCCCGCTGGTCGGTCTCGAAAAAGAACAGCGCGGTGGCGGCGGTAAAGGTGATGAAGGCCATGATGATGAAAAGCGTGAACAGCTCGATACGCTTTTCGGAGACCACCTTGACGAATTCGCTGATACTGCGGGTATAGCGAAACAGCTTGAAGATACGAAACAGCAGAAAGATGCGCAGGAAACGCAGCGGCCGGTAGCTGGGTATGATCGCCAGCAGGTCGATGATCGCCAACGGCTGCACCACATAGCGCAGCTTACACTTGGAGGCCCGCCACAGTGAGGGAATCAGGCGGAAAGGCTCGTTGATGAGCTGCGCCCTTTCATACTCCTCGATGATCACTTTATGGCTGTTGTTGAAAATCCAGAAACGCAGCAGGTACTCGAGAATGAAAATGCTGACGGCAAACTTCTCGAACAGGTCGCCAAAACGCCCAAGGTCATGCTTGACCTCATAGATCAGCAACCAGACACTGGAGAGCACCAATGCGATCATAAAGATATCGAAATAGGGACGGATCGGCGCCTTGGGATTCTCCAGCAGATCGTAAAGCCGTTTCTTGCGCTCGGTATAGCGCGCCGACGCGGCTAGATCGTAGCAGAGTTTGATCACGGACTGCGTGAGTTGCATGTTGTCTCTGCCGGAATCAGCAGCACTCCCCTCTGGTGATTGGAATTCTCCATATATCGGCCGGGCCCCGCATCTCTGGAGCCCTGCCTGAGTCTGACCTCAGTGGCCGGTAAGCGGGGCACTTTGCAATTCGATGCGCTCGGTATCGGCCACGCTGACCTCACGACCGTCGAGGGTCACGAATCGTCGGTCCTCCACATCCATGCGACGTGCCTCATAGTCTATACGCTCGCCGGTCTGGGTATTGACCACGCTGACGGTCACCACACGGTAGCGATCCTGCCACTCCGCATAGAGGAACAGGCCGCTGCCCAGAATCATGACCACCACCAGCAGATAGCCCGCCCACTTCCAGGGATTGATCCCGTTGCGCGATGGCGCCTGCAACCGGGGTTCGGGAGGCGGCGCACTCATGCGCTGCTGGCGGTTGCGCAGCACCAGCCAGCCCACGAAAATGACGCCGAGAGTGAAAAGCAGCTTGGTTATCATGGCCCGCAACCCTACCATGCGCAGACCTCAGCGCCAATCGACACCGGGCTGGCGACGGGGTGACACAAAGGTCGCCGGCCTTGCGGGCGGACAGAGTGTCGATTTACTATCCCGGCATGTGGTTTAGAAATCTATTTGTCCTGCTGTTCTCTGTTTGGCTGATGCTGGCTTGCAGCGAACCCAACCAGCCGACCATCAATATCCATCGGGCCGTCGAGATCGGCGACCTGGATCAGCTGGAGCGCAACATCTACTGGGGCGTGGATGTCAACGAACCGGGCCCCGACGGTCTCACCCCACTGCATGCAGCGGCCCAGAAAGGCAGACTGGTGATGAGTCGGATACTAGTGACGCACGGCGCCGACCTGACCGCCCTCGATGCCGAGGGTCACACCCCGCTGGTCAAGGCACTGGTCGCCCGCAATACCCTGCTGGCCGACTATCTGGTCAAGCAGGGCGCCAAACTTGACGCCAACGCCGTCCTGCACGAGACTGCGCGCCTCGGCGCCGCCGACCGGGATGTGATTGACTTCCTGCTCAAGCAGGGTGCAAGCATCGACCATCAGGACGCACAGGGCGATACACCCCTGCACACAGCGGTCCGCTACGACCAACGAGTGGTGGTGAAGTACCTGATTAACAAGGGCGCCAGGCTCGACCGGGCCAACCAGGCTGGTCAGACCCCGCTGGGGCTGGCGATGGCACTGAAGCATGACGACATCGCACGCCTGTTGCGTCAGTTCGGTGCGCCCGAGCATCTCTGAACACCCGAAATAACCAACCGAGACTGATACGGAACAAATATGGCATCGACACCAGAAGAACTGACCATCAGCTACACCGAGGACGGCACCGAAATCGTCAAGGAACTGGACAAGGTGATCCTCTCCAAAGGTGCCTGGACCACCATTCTTTTTCGCTACCAGGAGTGGGATCGGGCCAAAGGCGCCTATGGTCCCGACAAATACTCCATCCGCCGCTACCAGAAACGCAGCGGCGAGTACCTGCCCAAAAGCAAGTTCAATATCTCCAGTAAGGATCAGGCCAAGGCGATCATCGAAGCGTTGCAGGCCTGGACCGCCTAGGGCCTGTTAACACACCCAGCGACACCTCTCACACCTGGGCGATCTGCTCCGCCCAGGCCAGCAGCTGGGGAATCAGCGCCCGTTTCTGTGCCGGCAAGGCCGGGTCCGCATCCATCCTGTCCAGGGTCTCGAGGTAGTCGTCGAGTGTGATGCTGCCGCCGCCCTCTTGTTCGAACAGGCGTGACCGGCGGTACTCCTCCCAACGCTCCCGCTCGGCCTGATCGAGGGTCTCCGGCCAGTTTCTCGCCCGGTAGCGAAACAGCATCTCCGGCAGGCGCGCATCATCGAACACCGGCGGGAAATCGTGCAGTGCCCCGGGATCGGTTTGCAGGATACGGTCCATACGCTGACGGTCGTCCCTGGAGAAAAATCCGCCGCTGTAGAGCGATTGATCCGGATCGGTCAGCGGCTCGAATTCGGTTTTCCGATGCACCGCCTGCAGTTTGGCTTCCAGGCCCTCCGCCGCCAACAACAGCTGGCGGTGACGCTCACCTGCTTCCCTGTCAATCGACCAGCGCTCGGCCGCTTCGGGAGTCAGCGTATTCAGCGGCACCACCACCGGACATTTGTTGAGGTGGACCGTCTTCAACGGAATCCGTTGCACGCCGTCGGGCAGATCCTCAGCAGAGGTAAACAGCCGTTCATAGATCTCATCGACACTCAACGCCAGCAGCGGCTCGGGATCCTGAGCGAGATCGTAGACGATCACACCGTTGGGATTTGACGGATGCCGGGCCAGCGGCATCACCATGGCGATACAACCGCGCTCGGCCGGATACATGGATGAGACGTGCAGAACCGCGTTGCGCTGCTGGAGATTCAGCCGTTCGCCCAGGGTGCGTTTGTCACGGCCGTAAAGGACATAATCGAACAGCCTTGGTTGGCGCTGCCTGATCAGCTTCGCCAACGCGATGGTGGCGTGCACATCCGACAGCGCGTCGTGGGCCGATTCGTGGGCGATACCGTTGGCGGCGCTCAACAGTTCCAGACGAAAACTGACCACGCCGTCAGCGTTCAGCGGCCACTCGATACCCTCGGGACGCAGGGCATGGGTGAGACGCACCATGTCGATGATGTCCCAGCGGGAACAACCGTTCTGCCATTCGCGCGCATAGGGATCGTGGAAATTGCGATAGAGGGTATAGCGCGTGAACTCGTCATCGAAACGGATGCTGTTGTACCCCACACCGCAGGTCTCCGGCGTCGACAACTCCCTGTGGATGCGCGCGATGAACTCGGCTTCGTTGACCCCCTTTTCGCTTGCCAGCTGCGGTGTGATGCCGGTAACCATGCAGGCCTCGGGCTGAGGCAGCAGATCGTCACTCGGACGACAGTAGACCACCAGCGGTTCTCCCACCGGATTCAACTCGGCATCGGTGCGCAGACCGGCAAACTGAGCGGGGCGATCGCGACGCGGATCGGCGCCCCAGGTTTCATAGTCGTGCCAATAGAAGGTAAAGGTCATTGATTAAGTCTGCCAATGGACGCAAATGAACGCAAAATAGATACAGCTGCAGGGTGCGGCTTGCCGCACCGAATCGCTTTGGGAAGGGACAACTGGTGCGGCAAGCCGCACCCTACGCATTGACTTGTCAAACACGAGCGTTCCATCGAGAACCACCAAGCAATCAATGCAGGTCCATCAGCACCCGGATGTGCGCTTCCACACTGCGTCCCAGGGAGCTGTTGTCATAGCCCCCCTCCAGCACCGAGACGACGCGCCCTTCGGCGTATTCCCTGGCGATGGACTGGATCTGCTCGGTCACCCAGCGATAATCCGCCTCGGTCAGGCTCACGCCGGACATGTCGTCCTCCAGATGGGCGTCGAAACCAGCCGAGACAAAGAGCATCTGCGGTTTGAAATGGTGCAGGGCCGGCAACCAGTGTGTGGTCACCGCATCCCGGAACTCGGGCCCCTTGGCGGTGGCGTCGAGCGGAGCGCAAATGATGTGATCCGGGCTCTCCTCGATGGCGGTATAGGGATAGAAGGGATGCTGAAAGGTGGAACAGACGATGACGCGACGATCCTCCCGGAAGATGTCCTCGCTGCCATTGCCGTGGTGCACGTCGAAATCGAGAATCGCCACCCGTTCGAGACCATACACGGCCATGGCATGGGCCGCGCCGATCGCCGCATTGCCGTAGATACAGAATCCCATGGTGCGCATGCGCTCGGCATGGTGGCCCGGCGGGCGTACGGCGCAGAAGGCGTTCTGCAGATCCTCCTGCATGATCAGGTCCACCGCCTTGACCACCGCTCCGGCAGCCCGCCGCGCCGCTCGCAGCGATTCCGGACAGACGACGGTATCCGGATCGAGATAGGCATGACCCTCCTGCGGCATCAGTTTTTCCACCTGATCGAGGTAAGCCGGATCGTGGCACCGTTCGAGCTGTTCCCGTGTCACCTCCGGCGCGTCGTAGTGGCGCAGGAAATCGTAGACTTGCGCGGCCATCAGCCGGTCGTCGATGGCCTGTAGCCGCGAGGCGTTCTCGGGGTGGCCCACGCCGGTGTCGTGCAACAGGCAGTCAGGGTGGGTGATATAGGCTGTTCTCACTTCGGCGCCCTCTTCTTTCGGGTCAGTTATTGGGCCGTCAAATACTCACTATAAATCACGAAAACTATGACCGTTACATAAAGAATTTGTCATCAGATAAGCGTAAACTTCGGGCAGGCAAGGTCGATAACCTTAAGGAACCTCTGAGCACGTCATGGACCGACATCTTGGCGCCAAAATGGGTCGCTTCGGCGTTGCGGATCTTCACCATAGCGGGCTATTACGTGCGATCCGCGCCTTGAATCGGGCTTATTTGATCGCCAGTCTGTTCGGCCCAGACTTATTCAGAGGATCCTTAATGATTTTGAGCAACTCTCTGTCGTCGCAGTAGTCAGATCAATTATCTTTTCTTGTCGTGTTCCTGGAACATCATACTCCATATCATCATTCGAAGTTCAACAGGCGTGAGATCATGCAATCACATTATTTGAACCCTCTCTTCTCTCCCAACAGTATCGCCATGTTCGGCGCCAGCGAGCGGGAAAACTCGGTTGGCGAGGTGGTTTTCCGAAACCTTCTCACATCCGGTTTCAAGGGCGGGATCTATCCGATCAATCCAAAACACGACAAGATCCAGGGCGTGAAGGCCTACAAAACCATCGACGCCATCGGCAAACCGGTGGATTTGGCGGTGGTCGCCACGCCGGCCAAGACCATACCCGCCATCGTCGAGGCCTGCGGTCAGTATGGGGTCAAGACCATGATCATCCTCTCGGCCGGGTTCCGCGAGTCGGGACCTGCCGGTCGCCGCTTGGAGGAGCGGGTGGTTGAGGTGGCCAAGGAGTTCGGCATCCGCTTTATCGGCCCCAACTGTCTCGGCCTGATCCGTCCCGATCGCGGCATCAATGTCACCTTCGGCAACAACGATGCGAAACCCGGCAATCTGGCCCTGGTCTCCCAGTCCGGCGCCATCTGCACCGCAATCCTCGACTGGGCGGAGATGAACGACATCGGCTTCTCCACCGTGATCTCCACCGGTATCGCCGCCGACCTCGATTTTGGGGACTATCTCGACTATCTGGTCACCGACCCGAAGACCGACAGCATTCTGCTCTATATCGAGGGCATCAAGGATGCCCGTCGTTTCATGAGCGGCCTGCGCGCCGCGGCGCGTATCAAACCGGTCATTGTGCTCAAGGTCGGACGCCAGGCCGCCGGCGCGGTCGCTTCCATGTCGCACACCGGCGCGCTGGTCGGCAGCGACGAGACCTTCTCCGCCGCCCTCGACCGCTCCGGTGTGGTGCGGGTGGAGACAGTCACCCAGCTCTTCTCCGCCGCCAAGGCCCTCTCGTCGCGCTACCGGGTCTACGGCGACCGCCTGGCCATCATCACCAACGGCGGCGGCCCCGGCGTCATGGCGGCCGACCGCGCCGTCGATCGCAAGATCGAGCTGGCGGAGTTCAAGGATGAGACCATCAAGCAGCTCAACAAGGTGCTGCCGGAGGTCTGGTCCCACGGCAATCCGGTGGACGTGATCGGTGACGCCCCTCCGGAACGCTATCGGGCGGCGGTGGATATCTGCCTCAACGACCCCGGGGTGGACGGCGCCATCGTCATTCTGACGCCTCAGGCCATGACTCAACCCGACGAGGTGGCCAAGACCCTGATCGAGCTGGCGGATCATCACAAGAAACCGATCCTCACCAGCTGGATGGGCGGCAACCAGATCGAAGGCGGGCGTCGGCTGTTCAACAACGCCAAACTGCCCAGCTTCCGCACCCTGGAAAATGCGGTGGACGCCTTCTCCTACCTGTCGGCCTATCAGAAGAACCAGCGGCTACTGCTGCAGACCCCGGCCAAGACCTCGCGCCGTCACGTACAGCCTGACGTGGAGGGCGCGCGCCTGATCATCGAGAGCGCCCTCTCGGAACAGCGCAAGGTGCTTACCGAGCCCGAATCCTTCGCCCTGCTCGGCGCGTTTCGTATCAACGCGGTGAGAAACGGCATCGCCCGTTCCGCCAACGAGGCGCTGATCCTGGCCGAATCGATCGGTTTTCCGGTGGCGATGAAGATCTACTCGCCCGACATCTCGCACAAGTCGGACGCCGGCGGCATCCGCCTCAATATCAGTAACGCACAGGTGGTGCGCAGCACCTACCGGGATCTTATCGAGCAGGTCAAGGAGACCCGCCCGGAGGCCAAGATAGAGGGCGTTACCGTGGAGCAGATGTACCAGAGCCCGAACGGGCGCGAGCTGCTGATCGGTATCGTGCGCGACCCGGTCTTCGGACCGGTGATCAGCTTCGGCAGCGGCGGTACCACGGTGGAGGTGATGGGCGACTCCGCCATCGCCCTGCCGCCGCTCAACCGCAGCCTGGCCAACGACCTGATCAACCGCACCAAGGCGGCCAAGATGCTGGAGCGCTTCCGCCACATGCCGCCGGCCAACTGCGAGGCCCTGCTCGACGTGCTGCTGCGCGTCTCCACCATGGCCTGCGAGCTGCCCTGGATTCAGGAGATGGACATCAACCCCCTGATCCTCGATGACGATGGCGCGGTGGCGGTGGATGCCCGTATCCGGGTCGATTTTCCGCGTCCGTCGACCGATCCCTATCACCATCTGGCGATCCATCCCTATCCGGCCAACCTGGTCACCCGCACCCAGCTGCCCAACGGCACCAATATCGTGATCCGGCCGATCCGTCCGGAGGACGTGGACCTGGAGCGCAACTTCACCCGGGAACTCTCGGACGAGGCCAAATATTTCCGCTACATGAGCTCGGTACAGGAGCTGACTCCAGAGATGCTGATGCGTTTTACCCAGATCGACTACCACTACGAGATGGCCCTGATCGCGGTCACCGAGGTGGACAACCACGAGGTCGAGTTGGGAGTAGCCCGCTATGTCATCAACCCGGACAAGAAGAGCTGCGAATTCGCCCTGGTGGTCAACGACAAGTGGCAACGCCAGGGCATCGGCCATCGCCTGATGCACCATTTGATGGAGGTCGCTCGCGATCGCGGCCTCGAGAAGATGGAGGGTGAAGTCCTGAGCAACAACTTCAAGATGCTCGACCTGATGAAGTCGCTCAATTTCAGCATAGCCACCTCGCCCGAGGACACCAGTAGCACGCAGGTGGTGTTCGATCTCTGAGTGTGGGAAACAGTCCAAAACACCCTACACTCCGCTCAACGTTCGGATGAGTAAGTTACAGAGCGGTTCGCTGAATCAGGCTTTGTCAGGGCCGGACAATCCCCCAACAAAAAAGCCGCCCAGCCTGATGACTGGGCGGCTTTTTCCTTTCTGAAAAGGAAGCGAAGCTGGTCAGATCTTCTCTTTGATACGCGCCGCCTTACCGGTACGGCCACGCAGGTAGTAGAGCTTGGCGCGGCGTACGTCACCGCGACGGGTCACCTTGACGCTGGCCACGGTCGGACTGTAGGTCTGAAACACACGCTCGACGCCCTCGCCGTGAGAGATCTTACGTACGGTGAAAGCTGAATTGAGGCCACGGTTACGCTTGGCGATCACCACCCCTTCGAACGCCTGCAGGCGCTCACGCTCGCCTTCACGTACACGTACCTGAACCACAACGGTATCACCGGGGCCAAAGTCGGGTACCTCGCGGCCCATCTGCTCGGCTTCGAGTTCTGCGATGATATTGCTCATGGTCTATTGCTCCTGTACTTGCTCCGCGTCTCCCGACGCAGCAATGATTTCTGCTAAAAACTTCTCTTCTTCGGCGCTCAGCGGTCGATCTTGCAACAGATCGGGCCGCCGTCGCCAGGTGCGTGCCAGTGCCTGTTGCAACCGCCAGCGCCGTATCGCCTCATGGTTGCCGCTCTGCAGGACGGCCGGCACCGTCATGCTGTCGATCGTCTCCGGACGAGTATAGTGGGGGCAATCCAGCAACCCGTCCATGAATGAATCCTGTTCCGCGGAGTCCGCGTCGCCCAAGACACCGGGCAGCAGGCGAATCACCGCATCAAGCACCACCATGGCGGCAAGCTCTCCGCCGCTCAGCACGTAGTCGCCGATCGACCACTCCTCATCCACATAACGCTCGATGATGCGCTCGTCGATGCCTTCGTAACGCCCTGTGATCAGCAGCAGAGGTCGCCCACTCTCCGCCAACTGCCTGGCCGAAGCCTGATCGAATCGCCTACCCTGCGGACTGAGGTAGATGACCCGAGCCTGTGGAACCTGCTGCCGGGCCGATTCGATGGCTTGTTGCAGCGGTTCGTATTTCATCACCATGCCGGGGCCGCCTCCGTAGGGCCGGTCGTCGACCGTCCGGTGCACATCCTCGGTATAGTCCCTGGGATTCCAGAGCCGCAGCTCTGCCAGACCCCTGTCGATGGCCCGGCCTACCACGCCTTCACCGGTGAGCGCTTCGAACATGGCCGGCATCAGTGTGATGACGTCGAATCGCATCGCTGGACCTAAAAGTCCGGATCCCAGTCGACCAGGATGCGGCCCGCCTGGAGGTCGACCTCCTTCACCGCCTCACCCATGGTGTAGGGGATCAGCCGTTCACGCTCTCCCTTGACCACCAGCACGTCGTTGGCGCCGGTCTCGAAGAGATGGGAGACCACTCCCAGATCGACCCCCTCGAGGTTTTCGACCCGCAATCCCTCCAGGTCGGTCCAATAATACTCGCCAGGTTTCAGTTTCGGCAGCTGATCGCGCGTTATGGCGATGTCGATGCCGACCAGCGCCGCGGCCTGATCCCGATCTTCGAAACCCGCCAGCTTCGCCACCACACCTTTGCCCTGGGCTTGTCCGGCCGCCAGCTTGTGGACCCGCCAGCCGCCTTCCTGGTGGAGGTACCAGGTCTTGTAGCGGAGAATTCCCTCCCTCGGCGAGGTGTGGGAGTAGACCTTGACCCAGCCTCTGACACCAAATAGACCGGATATCCGGCCTACAATGATCATTCCGTCGTCACTGCTCATGTTGCTGACAGACCGTCCCCGCGACGGTCAGACCCAGCGACGAGGCGGTTCAGTTCAAACCCGTTCAGGCAGCCTGCTGTTTGGCGGCCTGCTTCAGCAGCTTCTGCACGCGCTCACTCGGTTGCGCGCCCTGGGCGATCCAGTGATCCACCCGTGCCTGCTCCACATGCAGCCCGACTTCACCGCCCACGGCGATGGGGTTGAAGTAGCCGAGGCGCTCGATATAGCGGCCGTCGCGCGCATTGCGGCTGTCGGTCACCACGATGTGGTAGAAGGGGCGCTTCTTGGCACCGGTTCTTGAAAGACGAATGCTTACCATTTCGTATCCTTAAATATACTCAGACACACCGACGGAAACCCGCCGACGGGAAACCGCGCATTATAGCCAAGTTTTTCGCAAAGTGAAGTGGAATCTAATTTTGAATGTTGAATTATGAATTTTGAAATGAAGAGGTTCGCTGCGCTCACACCCATTTCGAATCAGCCGTGCGCGTAGCGCACACCGCCAATTCAACATTCATAATTCAAAATTCACAATTAATTCAAGATGTTGAATTAGAATGGGAGGCCTCCGCCCCCACCCGGTGGCATGCCACCTCCCGGAAACCGCCCAGCCATCCCCCGCATCATCTTCTTCATACCGCCGCCCTTCATCTTCTTCATCATCTTCTGCATCTGGGTGAACTGCTTGAGCAGCTTGTTCACATCCTGCACCTGGGTGCCGGAGCCGTTGGCGATGCGCCGCTTGCGCGAGCCTTTGATGACGGCGGGAAAAGCCCGTTCGTGGGGAGTCATGGAGTTGATGATGGCGATCAGGCGGCCGATCTCCTTGTCGTTGACCTGGCTCTTCACGTGATCAGGCAGATTGCCCATACCGGGAAGCTTGTCGAGCAGACCGCCGATACCGCCCATGTTGGCCATCTGCAGCATCTGCTCCTTGAAGTCCTCCAGATCGAAACCCTTGCCCTTTTGCAGCTTCTTCGCCAGTTTGGCCGCTTTCTCCTGGTCGACCTTGCGGCTAACCTCCTCAACCAGGCTGAGCACATCGCCCATACCGAGGATGCGCGAGGCGATGCGGTCGGGGTGGAAGGCCTCCAGGGCGTCGGTCTTCTCACCCACGCCGATGAACTTGATCGGCTTGCCGGTGATCTGGCGAATGGAGAGCGCGGCGCCGCCGCGGGCGTCGCCGTCCGCCTTGGTCAAAATGACACCGGTTAGCGGCAGGGCCTCATTGAAGGCCTTGGCGGTGTTGGCCGCATCCTGGCCGGTCATGCTGTCGACCACGAACAGGGTCTCGACCGGGTCGATGGCCCGGTGCAGCTGCTGGATCTCCTCCATCATCTGCGCATCCACGTGCAGACGGCCGGCGGTGTCCACCAGCAGCACGTCGGCGAACTGGCGTTTGGCCTCGGCAATCGCCCGTTTGGCGATAGCGACGGGTTTTTCGTCGCCGCTGCTGGGGATGAACTGGGCATCGACCTCTTTCGCCAGGGTCTGCAACTGATCGATGGCCGCCGGACGGTAGACGTCACAACTGACCACCGCGATCTTTTTCTTGCCATGCTGCTGCAACCAACGGGAGAGCTTGGCCACACTGGTGGTCTTACCCGAGCCCTGGAGGCCCGCCATGAGGATGACGGCCGGCGGCTGGGCGGCCAGATCGAGACCCTCGTTGGCCTCGCCCATCACCTTGACCAGTTCGTCGTTGACGATCTTGATCAGGGTCTGGCCCGGGGTGAGGCTCTTCATCACCTCCTCGCCCATCGCCTTCTGTTTCACCTGCTCGACAAACTCCCGCACCACAGGCAGGGCCACGTCGGCCTCGAGCAACGCCATGCGCACCTCGCGCATGGTCTCCTTGATGTTGTCCTCGGAGAGTCGGCCCTGGCCCCGCAGGTTGTTCAGGACCTTGCCCAGTCGTTCTGTCAGATTGTCAAACATGGTATCTCAGCGGCTTGTCGTTCGAAGGTATTGCAGTTTCGGCCGGTCGGCTAATCGCCTGGCTCAACGGCAGGATGAGAGGGAAGCTGCGGCATAATCGTGGGATTATATCCCAGCCGGCGCCAAATCACCCCCCCGACTGCCGCAATCCCTTTCCCCGGTCGGGCTAAATATGCGAACATCGCGGGTGTTTTCCAACTGTTTCGAGGGTTTGTCGGACCTTGATCGCCCTACTCACCATTCTTGCCTATCTCGCAGCCGGCCTCATCATCAGCCTGAGGCTGTTCAGACCCCAAATGGAGACACAGGCGCCGCGGGCCCTTGCCCTCGTACTCGGCTTTGTCGGGGTGGCCCTGCATGCCATGCCGCTGTATCAGAATATGGTCTCACCCAACGGCATCAACATGGGAGTCTTCAATGCCCTCTCGCTGATCACCTGGACCATCACCCTGTTGCTACTGATCTCCAGCCTGAGCAAGCCGATCGAGAATCTGGCCATCGTGGTCATGCCGATCACCGCCATTGCGGTCTATCTCGACAGCCGATTCCAGAGCGTGCACTTTCTCACCGACCAGTTCTCGGGCGGGTTGACGATCCACATCCTGGTCTCGATGCTCGCCTACAGCCTGTTCGCCCTGGCCAGCGTACAGGCGATCCTGCTGGCGATTCAGGATCACCATCTGCGACAGCGCCACCCCGGCGGTTTCATCCGCGCCCTGCCGCCGCTGCAGACCATGGAGAGCCTGCTGTTCGAGATGATCGCGGTCGGTTTCGTGCTCTTGAGCCTGGCCCTGCTCACCGGCTTCGCCTTTCTCGAGAACATGTTCGAGCAACGCCTGGCGCACAAGACGGTGCTCTCGATCATCGCCTGGTTCGTCTTCGGCACCCTGCTATGGGGACGCTACCGTTTCGGCTGGCGCGGGCAGAAGGCGCTGATCTGGACCCTCTCCGGGTTCGTTGTGCTGATGCTGGCCTACTTCGGCAGCAAGGTCGTGATCGAGCTGATCCTCACATCCTAGTGTCGATCTTCACGGCCGAGACGCATCAGTGGCGCTCTAGCGGTCGACCATCACGATGTCGGACAAGGGTTTCAGCTGTTCTTCGAAATTACGCCAGAAGCTGACCGCATCGCTGTAGATCGGCTTCCTGATCTGGGCCTGGCTGGCGGTTCTGACGGCGCGCTTGTTCTTGTAAAAATCGAGACAGGCGTCATCCCACTCGAGGCCGCAAAAGGCGATAAGCTTTCTCGCTTCGGTCTCGAAGTCGCTGGTCAGTTTTTCGTATTCGACGGTGTAGACCTTCCCCGGCAGTACCCGCTCCCAATGGCGCATCAACGCCTCATAGGCCAGGTAGTAGCGACCGAGATCCTCGAGATCGAACGAGTAGTCGTGACCGTTGGCGAAGCGTTTCTTGTAACATGAGAAGCAGGTCGCCATGGGGTTTCGTTTGAGATGGATGATCTTGCCGTTGGGGAACATCAGCGCAAGCAGCCCGATGTGCAGAAAGTTGTGCGGAAACTTGTTGACGAGATGCCGCGCTTCGGCCCCAATTGAAGCGGTCATGGTCAGGTATTGATTCGCCATCTCCGAGACATCCGCGCAATCCAGATCGGCCAGCGAGTGCACCATGGGCTTGTCCATCTTGGCCGCATGGTCGCGCACGATGGAATCCATGACCGTCAGCTCACCACCGCCCGCCACTTCCGGATGGGACGACAGAATCTGCTCAACCAGGGTGGTGCCTGAACGCGGCATGCCCAGCACGAAATAGGGCCGATCGGAGTCGTTGCCGCAGTCGGCGAAGCGGGCGAGAAACTCGGCCGTAAAGATCTGCTGCTCAAGCTGGATTCCCCCTAGATTGGCCTCCTCGTTGTAACCGAGCCGCTGCTTGTGGAGCGAGCAGGCGCGGTTCAGGTGTAGAAAGGATTTGGCAAACTCGCGCTTGTCCTCGAACAGCTTGGCCAGGGCGAAGTTGTACTCCTCTTTCGCCTTCTGCTCCGTGGCGGCCGCTTCGAGACGAAGCACCAGATCCGCCATCTCCTCGTCATCGGCCATGTGTGTAATGTCGGTATAGTAGAGGAATGCTTCGGAAATCTCCGGCTTTTCCGCCATGATCTTCCGATAGATGGCGCGGGCCGCCTCAAAATCGCCGGCGTTGCCATAGGCCATGGCGAGGTTCATCTGAATTCGGTAGTCCTGCTTAGCCAGTTCGTAGGCCCTCTGGATCAGCGCCACCGCCTCCTTGTGACGCTCCATATCCATCAGCAACAAGGCGTAGAGGTGGAGAATAGAGGGCGTGTCAGGCTGCTCCCGGATAATCTGCCGAAACAGGTCATCCGCCGCTTTATACTCCCTGAGCTGATGCAGCGTGCGGGCATAGAGCGTGCCGACCAGGATATCTTCGGGATTCGCCAGCAAGGTCTTGTGCAGCCAACCCATGGCAACGAAATACTCTTCGTTCTCCGCCAGTGCGATGCCGATCTTACGCCAGATACTGAGGGAATAGGGTGAAAAACCAAGCGCTTTGTAGCCCGCCTCGATTGCCTTGCTCCACTGCATGGTCTTGGAATAGAGGTTGGTCTGTACCTGATAGGCGCGTGGGTAGTTGGGATGTGCGGCCAGCACCTCCTGCAGGATCCGGTCAGCCTCAGCATAGTCACCCCGGACAATCCAATAGTCGGCCACCTCCACGTCCACCAGTTGCGGCAGGGGAATCGACTTGCGGATCTGGCGCAGCTCTTTGTCCGCCGCCCCTTTCTTGCTGGTGGCGAGGATGGCCCGAATCAACATGGTCCAGCCGTCGAGGTTGTTCCTGTCCAGCTTGACGGCTTTGCGGGCCAGCGCCGCCGTTTCCGTGAAGCGCTTTTGCATCAGCCTGATCTTGGCTTGCAATGACAAACTGCGGCTGTTGTCCGGCTGCCGTTGCACCGCCTCGGCGGCGTAGTCATAGGCGCGCCTGAAGTCATGCTTGCACACGCTCAGTTGGGCCATCTGCGAGAGGAAGCGCGCATCGTCAGCCAGCTCCTCACCAAGCTCGGAGAACAGCGTCTGTGCGGCATCGACCTCCTGTTTCGCTAACAGGGCGCTGGCCAGCTGGAATTTTGCTTCGCTCAGACCGGGATCGAGCTCCAAAGCTTTCGTAGCGAGCTGCTGGGCGTCGTCGAAATCCTCCTGCGCATACCTGATCTCCGCCAGGAGAGCGTAGTGCAATGGCGAGGCTTGCGGCACCGCCTCCATCGCCTCGGCCAGGCGCCGCTCGGCCTGAGCATGGTCGCCGCTATCGATATAGCGCCGGATATCGGCCTCTGCCCCCGGCCTCTCTTCCACGACATTCGCCATCATCCAGTCTCCAAGATCTCATTTATCCGGCGGCATGCCCGTATGCAGCCGATCTGAATGCTTTTTTTATACAACAGTCATCATACCAGGGCGAATAGATTTCCCGGCAAAAGGCTACCGGTAAAGTCGCGTGAAGCCATCGCTCCACGCCTCAGGGCATACTCGCATCAGAAACGGAAAACATGAACACGGGTACGGCTGTTGCGATTCTCGGTCGCCTTCGACCGGTGAAGCGCCTAGCGGCCGCCGCTCTGTTTATGATAGGCGTTGATGGCGTGCATGCCACGCTTGGCGGCCCGGCTGCTGACCATACTGTCGCTGCGGGCCTGAGCGCAGATCGCCACCGCCTGCTCGTTCAACTCGAGGAGTGTCTCGATATGGGTTTTGAATTCATCACGACGGGACGCCATCGCGGTATCGGCAAACAGTGTCTTCAACAGCCGCAAACGCTGCTCATCGAGATCACGAACCTGATCCCAATTGCCTTCTTTGCCCAGGTCGATGATCTGATGACTCAGATCGATCGCCAGCATCAGATTGTCGTCGAATTCGGCCATTTGGCACACTCAGAGAGACTTGACCGCCTCTTGGATGTCGGTCGCGTTTTTCAGGGTGTCGGGCATGGCGTCCCAGGCGAGTTTGATCTCCCTGAGCAGTCCCGCCACTTCGTCGAGCGCTTCGACGTTCTGATGGATGTCGCCATCGTAGAGCCGTCGCGTCATGTAATCGTAGAGCATATCCAGGTTGACCGTGAGCATCTGCACCAGGCGGTGAGGCGTCGCGCAATAGGCCTCGGATGACGCGGTTTGACGATAGGTGTTGATCGCTGAACTCTTCATGGGTGAAACCCTTCAATGGTGTATCCGTATCTGTATATCATATAGATTGTTCTTGCAGACTTGCCAATCTATGACGACGATGAATTTATGGCATTCAGCTGATTGGTCAGGTAGGTGCTGGTACTCGATAGCAGGGCCAAAGTCTGATCCAGTGCCGCGAACTGTTTGATCAGGCTCTGTTCCACAATATCGAGACGATACTCCTCCCGCTCGATGCTGTTTTCAATCCGATCCTTGATACTGTCAAGGCTATCCTCTTTCGAATCGATGATGCCGCCGACCTCCAACAGACTGTCCGCCAGGTTGTAGAGCCGCGTGGCATAGCCCTGGGTATCGTCGCCGAACAACCGGGCGACCGAGGAAAAATCATCGGCCAACGCCTGCGACAGCACCGCCGTATCCAGCGAGAGCCGGCCATACTTGTCCCGCTCGATGCCGATCTCGAACAGGTACCTGTCGCTACCGTCCAGGTTGGCCGCCTGGGCCAGGATGTCGACGAAGCCCTGCTCCATGCGTCGCAGCGAGCTGTCGTTCGCCAGGGTGCCCTCCTGGTAACTGTCGAGTTCGTCCATCAACAGATTATAGGAGGTTACGAACTGGGAGGCCTTGTCCTCGATATCCGTGTTGTCCCGTTCGATATTCACCGTTGCGCTACCGGTGTCCGTCAGGTTCAGGGTCACCCCGGTAACCGCATCGGAGACTGCGTTGGAAGCGCTCTCCACGTTGAAACCGTCGATCGTCAGGAGCGCGTTCTGGGCGCTGCTCACCTGTTCGGCGTAGCCATCGCCGCCGGCCCCGATATAGAAGAGCATGGACAATCCGCTGGCGTCCGTATTGTTGCCGTCATCATCCGTGACATTGATGGTGATGGCGTTATCCGCGCCGGTATCGTCGCTGGTGAGCACCAGACGGCTGCCGCCGGTTTCGTTGAGAATAGAGGCGGTGACGCCGGGATTGTCGCTGGCGTTGTTGATGGCCGCCGCCAGTTGTATGAGAGTGTTGTTGCCTGAGTCGACGGTCAGGTCCATGGTCTGCCCGTTGACGGTAATCGACAGGGTGCCTGTACCGACAGCGGTCGAGCTGTCGGCATAGGCGGAAGAGGCAATCTTGTCCCGGCTCGCCAGCTGGCTCACGACGATGTCGTAGGTGGAGACGGCGGCACTGGAATTCGCACTCACCGTCACCACGGACTCATCGGTGGAACTGCCGGCAAAACCGGCCATCGTCGACTCGTCGAGCAGATCCTCCATGGAACTCATGAAGCCGTCGACCAAGCTCCTGACACGGCCATAGTCGCTGATCTGATTCTCGACTTCGCCCTGCCGATCCTGCAAGGAGTAGAGCCGATCACTCTGCACCTCCAACAGATCGTTGATGATGCTGGTCCAATCGGCGCCTGTGCTGATTCCGGAAAAACTGATTGCCATGACCTGCTAAGCCCCGTTTAGATTAAGAGCCTTCTAACTCAGACTTTATCATCCAACAATACACCTTTCATCATGTCGTCGAGCATATCCTGCGCTCGTGAAATGACGTTCAGCACCTCTTCCGGGGGGATTTGCCTTACCAGCTTGCCGGTATCGGAATCGATGACCCGGATAACCTGCTTCCCTGTATCGTCATCGACCCTGAACTCCAGGCTACGCTGCATGATCTGCGGCAAACTCTCGAGCCTGTTGAGCGATTCGGAATTGATACTAGGCGTCCCGCTCCCGCTCCCGGCTGTACTCTCCGGTTCCGCCGACCGACCAGGCAGCGAGCTGGCTTTCGCCACCTCGCTTCGGTAGGTGTATCCGTTGGCCAAACCTGTGATTTCAGTTGGCATGGTCACCTCCTGTCTCCTTTGTCTCTTGATACCCCGGGGGTGGCAGTCACCCCCGGGTCAAGCTAGGGAGATTACTGGAGCAGACTCAGTGCCAGCTGCGGCAGGGAGTTGGCCTGGGCCAACGCAGCCACGCCTGCCTGCTGAATCACTTGCGCGCTGGTCATCTTCGCCGTTTCACGGGCGAAGTCCGCATCCATGATGTTTCCGGCTGCGGCGTACTGAGCCTCTTCCATGGCAGCCGCCACGGTCGCGGCCTGGTCCAGACGGCTTTCCAGGGCACCGATATTGGCCAGTTCCGCGGCCACCGCGTTGAGATCCGTATCCAGGGAAGCGACGCTGGTGATCGCACCGGCGACCGCGATGGTGTTGGCGGTGATGGTGATGGTATCGCCCGCATTGGCGCCGACCTGGATCGCGCCACCGCCGCCGAACACGGCCGCGCCGTTGAAGTTGGCGCGGGTAAAGGCGGCGTTGATCTCGCTGGTCAGCGCGGTGAACTCCGTGGTCATGTAGGTGACCTGAG
Organism: Candidatus Thiodiazotropha sp.; assembly: GCA_037384425.1. Lineage (GTDB taxonomy): Bacteria > Pseudomonadota > Gammaproteobacteria > Chromatiales > Chromatiaceae > Thiodiazotropha. Next base: position 153,406 of record JARROA010000004.1, read on the forward strand.
TCGCCGTGTAGAGGCCGCTGGCGGCCTGCACGGCCAGCTCGCGCTGGCGCTGCAGCATGTCACTGACGGACTGCAGGGTGGCGTCAGCCACGTTCAGGTAGGAGGCGCCGTCCGCGATGTTGCGCTGCGCCACGGTCAGGCCGCGGGCCTGTCCGGTCTGCAACTGGGCGATGGCCAGACCGGCCGCGTCGTCTTTGGCCCGGTTGATGCGCAAGCCGGAGGAGAGGCGCTGGATGGAAGTTTCGAGATCGCCGGATGAACGGGTTAAATTCTTCTGTGCCGCAAGGGAGAAGACATTAGTGTTGACTGTAAGTGCCATTTTGGATTCCTCAAATGACCGGTAACGGCGCTGATCAGCGCTCAGTCCCCGGTTGTCTTTACTATGGCGGATATATCAAAAAGTGTTCGATATTCACCGCCTCCGATAAAGCTAGCGGCTTGAGTGGTCATTACTTTAGGGAAATATACTCCCGAACTCCCCCCTCATTCATGCAGCTCCGCAGGTGCCGTCGCCAACGCGCTTTCCCCTTGGGCATATCGACGCAATCCCATGACCAACTCCCAGTCCAATGACATAATTTATTAATTTTTCAAAGAGTTAAAAACATACTCCCCAGGGAACGAATTTCCCGTGGGAGGTGATTGAAGGTGTTCGACAAACCTGCCTACAGGTAGTTGAACAGGGAGAGGCTCTGCACCATGTTGAAGGTCTGCTGGGCCGCCTCCAGGGCGGTCTTCTCCAACTCGAAACGGCTGATCGCTTCCGCCATGTCCAGATCTTCGGTGTTGGACAGGGTTGTCTGCATGGTGAGGAGAAAATCGTCATTGACCATGACCTGCTCCTCGATGGTGTTGATACCGGCGCCGCCCCTGGCCCTGACCGAGACGTTGTGGACCTGTGCCAGGCGCAGATCCTCCAGATAGGTCGCGTCCGGCGCATCGGCCTCCAAACTGGTGATAATGCCGTGCACGGTGTCGAACAGACTGCGCTTTGTGCCGGTACTGGTGTCGACATTCATGAAGACATCGAAACCGTTCTCCCGGTCCTGGACCTGCCGGGTGGCCGAGATGCGCAAGCTCCGGGTGCCCATGTCGCCTTGGTAGGTGAAGACACCGTCGGCCGGGTTGGTGAAGGGAATGGTGTCGGCATCGTAGCCGGCGAAAATATACTCCCCGTTGCTGTCCCGGGTGTTGGCCAGCGCCATCAGCTCCTGGTTGAGTTGCCGCAACTCCGTGGCGATCATCTGACGGTCGGCCGCGGAATAGGTGTCGCTCAGTCCCTGTATCATAAGCTCCTGCACCCGAGGCAGTATGTCGTCCACCACCGCGAGCGTCGCCTCCTGCAGATCGAGGCGTGACTTGGCCCGGTCCGCGTTGTCCTGATACTGCTCGACCTGGCTGATGACCCCTTTGAGACTGAGGGCATAAGCGGCCCCCGCCGGATCGTCTTTCGGGGAGAGAATCCGCTTGCCGGAGGAGATCTGCATCTGCGTCTTGCTCAGTTGCAGCTGGCGCTCCAGCATGCTGTTGATGCCGCGTTCATACATTTGTGCAGTGGAAATGCGGTCCATATTTACCTCCTGACGGCGCTGATCAGGGTGTCGAACAGGGTACTGGCCACGGAGATGATCTGTGCTGAGGCCTGGTAGGCCTGCTGATACTGGATCAGTTTGGCCGCCTCCTCGTCGAGATTGACGCCGCTGACCTCGGCCATTCCCTCTTGCGTGCGCGCCAGCAGGCTCTCCTGAGCCGCCAGATTCTGCTCCGCATAGTGGGTCTTGGCACCCACCTCAGAGACCATCTGCCCGTAGACATCCTCGAAGGTCGCACTGCCGCTCAACAGACTCGATGCATCCTCCAGATCAGCCAGCAACAGGGCATTGCGATTGTCGCTCTGCCCACTGCTGTTGTTACCGATGACAAAGGTGTCGCCGTCCGCCGGCACACCGGAAATGGTGAAACTGAGACCGCCGAAGGCATCGAACTGAGTGGGACTGGTGCTTAGCGGGAAGTCGACACCGGCGATCTGTGCGGGATCGGTGGCGTCATAGGCGATGAAGTCATCCGGCGGTCCGGGTCCGTTGACGATATCGAACCCGCCGGCCGCGGCGTTGTAGACCAACTGGATATCCGCCGCCAGGGGCAATCCGGTCATACTGCTGTTGGCCGGTTGGGTGATGGTCGCATCCCCCGCGTTGAGGGGATTGCCGTTGGCATCAGTGGCCGGAGCCGCCTGCAGGGGCGCCGCCGCCGCCAGCCGGCGCACATCGCCGACTAGCAGTTCAATGCTGTTCGCGGCATTGCGGGTCGGCCGGATGAGAAAGTTGTCGCCGGCCACGGCGCCCGTGGCGTCGATGGTGATATCGAGCCCGTCCACGGTGTTCAGACCGACCGCCAGGGTCTGGGTGGAGCCGTCGTTCAGATTCTCCAGGATGAAATCGGTGCCGTCGTAGACCAGCTGATAGTCGCTGCCGGTGAGTTCTCCGATATCGTTGTAGTCCACCGTGATGGAGCTGCCGTTGGACGGATCGGGCAGCGTCTGGACCGAACCCAGGGCGAAGAGATCACTCCCCGTGACACCTTCGAGATCGATCCCCAATGCGTTCTGGGCATTGAGCTGGTCGGCGATCCCCAGGGCCACGAGCCCCACTTTGTTCTGGGTGGGATAGAGTACCTCGTCCCTGAACTTGAGCAGCCCACCGATCTCTCCCCCCGTGATCTGCTGGGTGACCATCTGGGGGCCGTAGGAGTAGTCGATGGCGATCTCCAGGTGCCGTGCGTCCAGGTTCGAGACCTGGGTCGACAGGGTGGCCGCATCGTTGCCTAGAACCAGGGGCTGCCCTTTGCCGATGAAGATGTTGTAGGCGCCGTCGCTCTGTTCCAACACCTGCACACTGACCAGTTCGGAGAGTTCGTTGACCAGCTGATCCCGCTTGTCCAGCAGATCGCTCGCACCGGCACCGTAGGTGCCCACGATCGAGGCGTTAACATCGGCGATCGCCTGCGCCAGATTATTGATCTCGGTAACATTCAACTTGATCTGGTCGTTGAGCCGGGAGCGCATGTCTTCGAACTGCTGGGAGAAATAGTGAAACCGGTCCACCAGGGATTCCGCTTCCGTGAGCACCAGCTGGCGCGAGGAGATGGCGCTCGGGTCGTCCGCCAGTTCCTGCAAGGCGTTGAAAAAGTTCTGTATGGCGGGCTGCAAGCCCAAGTCCTCGTCCGCCACCAGCTGATCGAGCTGGCTCGCCATGTCGTAGTAGGACTGAAGCTGGGAAGTCAGCGCCTGGGCGCCACGCATCTGGCTGGCGATGTAGGTGTCGTACTGGCGCTGGATAGCCGACGCCTCCACACCGTTGCCGATGTAACCGTTACCCGTATAAGTAGGCTCACGAGCGGTGAAATCGACGCGCTGACGACTGTAGCCATCCGAGTTGACGTTGGCGATGTTGTGGCCGGTCGTGTCCAGAGCCTGCCGGTAGGCCGTCAGTGCCGAAACACCGATTGAAGTGATGCTCATGGGATTTGCCTTACTGTTTCATACTATATCGACTGCTTGGGGGATGCCTTGAACCGCTCCAACGCCGCCTGCATGTCGGATCCCCGCATCACCCGCAGGATTTTGTCGGCATAAGCCGGATCGGTGGCGTAGCCGGCCTCCTGCAAGGCACGGAAATAGGCATCCGGATCGCCCTCGACCTGCAACGCCTGAGCGTAGCGGGGCGAGCCCTTCACCAGGTCCACATAGTCCCGGAAGCTCTGTTCGAAGGAATCATAGGTACGAAAAGGTTCACGCTTGCGTACCGCCAGCCCGGATTCGTACTCCAGGGTCTCCCGTTTCACACTGCCGCCCTGCCAGCCCTGGCCGGCTTTGATGCCGAACAGGTTGTGGCTGCTGCGGCCATTGATATGGCTCATGACATGGTTGCCCCAACCGGTCTCCAGCGCCGCCTGGGCCAGCAATGCCTCGGGTGGCAGGCCAAGCTCTCCTGCGGCCGCTTGCGCCGAGTCCCAGAGCTGCTGCACGAAGGCCTGTGGCGTATCGATGCCGGTAACCTCCGCTTCCGTTCCTGTCGCTGCTGCATCGGCGGTTGCATCGACAGCCTCCGCCGGCAGCGTCGTGTGCGGTATCGCCCGTGCTACCGGACGCTGCCAGTAGGGATCCAACCCACTCAGGGCGACCGCCTCGGATTCCGGGCCACCGCCGAGTTGACGTCGCAGCACCCCGCTCAGCCCCATGCCGCCCTGCTCTGCCAGATGCAGCGAGAGCTGCTGGTCGTACATATCCTGGTAGAAGCGGGTACGGTCGCTGTCGAAGATACCGCCGCCGAAGCTGGCCTGGCGCATCTGCTTCACCATCATCTGCACGAACAGGGACTCGAACTGGCGCGCCACCTTGCCGCTCGCGCCGGCCTGGTCTTCGCGCGCCTCGCGTTTCAGGGCCGCCAGGCCGGAGAAGTCGTTGTAGATGGGAGTAGCGGCATTCATCTAGATCACCAGCAGCTCCGCGCGCAGGGCGCCGGCCTCCTTCAGGGCCTCGAGAATGGCCACCAGGTCACTGGGAGCGGCGCCCACTTCGTTGACCGCACGCACCACCTCATCGAGGGAGACGCCCGGGTTGAAGAGAAACATGTGCTCCTTGCCCTCTTCGATGGTCACCTGGCTTTGCGGTACCACCGCGGTGCGACCGCGTGAGAAGGCGCCCGGCTGCGACACCGCCGTCTGTTCGCTGATGCTGACCACCAGGCTGCCGTGGGAGACGGCGGCCGGGTAGACCCGCACCTGGCTGTTGATCACCACGGTGCCGGTGCGCGAGTTGATGATCACCTTGGCGGAACTGGCGGCGGGCTTGACCTCGAGTTCCTCCAGCAGGGAGATGAAGCTCACCTTCTGTCCCGGATCGACCGGCGCGTTGACGCGGATCGAGGTGGCGTCCATCGCCTTGGCGGTGCCGGGGCCGATGGTCAGGTTGATCGACTCGGCCACGCGGCGGGCGGTGGTGAAATCGCCATCGTTCAGATTGAGCGTGATCAGCGGCTGCTTGTTGAATCCGTTGGGCACTTCGCGCTCCACCGAGGCGCCGTTGGGGATGCGTCCGGCGCTGGGGATGTTGACCGTGATCTTGGAGCCGTCGGCCCCCTCCCCGCTGAGACCGCCCACCACCAGGTTGCCCTGAGCCAGGGCGTAGGTATTGCCGTCGGCGCCCTTGAGCGGGGTCATGAGCAGGGTGCCGCCGCGCAGGCTCTTGGCGTTGCCCAGCGAGGAGACGGTGATGTCGAATTGCTGACCGACCTTGCTGAAGGCCGGCAGATCGCCGTGCACGATGACCGCGGCGGCGTTCTTCGGCTTGATGCTGACTCCGTCCGGAATGTGCACGCCGAGCTGGGAGAGCATGTTCTTCAGGCTGTTGATGGTGTAGGGCGAGTCGGTGTCCTTGTCACCGGTGCCGTTGAGGCCGACCACCAGGCCGTAGCCGATCAGCTGGTTGCTGCGTACCCCCTGGATCGAGGCCAGATCCTTGATGCGTTCGGCCCAGGCGTTCGCCGCCAACAGGGAGAGAAGCAGGCCGATCAGGAGTGTGGTGAGCTGTGTGCGTTTCATCGTGTTTACCTCAGAAGGGCATCAGCACGCTGTTGAAGAATCGGGTCAGCCAACCCATGGAGTTGGCGTCGGCCAGTGCGCCCTCGCCCACGTAGCTGATAGTGGGATCGGCGATGCGGGTCGACAGCACCGTGTTCTGCGGTGTGACGTCCTGGGGCCGCACGATGCCGGAGAGGCGGACATACTCGTAGCCCTGGTTGATGCCGATGCGCTTCTCGCCGCGCACGTAGAGATTGCGATTGGGCAGCACCTCGATCACTGTCACCGTGATATTGCCGGTCAAGGCATTGCTCTGACTGGAGCTGCCGTCACCGCTGAAATCGCCGCTGGAAGAGAGCCCGAAATCGAGCGTGTTGTTGGTGTTGCTGGCCAGCGGGATGATGCCCGGGGTATTGAACTGAGGTGTGGAGCCGAACAGGGTCGGATTGGCGATGCTGACGTCGGTGCTCTTGGCGGTGGAGGTGGTGGCCGACTTGTTGGCCTGGGTGTTCTCCACCAGGGTCACGGTGAGCACGTCGCCGACGCGCCTCGCCACGATGTCCTCGAACCAGATCATCTCGTATCCGGCCTGATAGATGGCGCCGTTGCCGGTAGGCATCGGCGGCGGCATCACCGGCCGCATCGGGGCGTAGGCCGCATCCCGTTTCGGACCAGTGCTCTGGCAGCCGCTGAGCAGTCCGAGCAGCATCAGAGCCAGAGGCAACAGGGTGAGCAGACGTTTCATCAAACTATCTCCGATCAGAGTTGCTGATTCACGTAGGAGAGCATCTCATCGGTGGTGGAGATGGCCTTGGAGTTCATCTCATAGGCGCGCTGGGTCTCGATCATGTTGACCAGCTCTTCCACCACGTTGACGTTGGAACCCTCCAGCGCGCCCTGGATCAGGGTGCCGGTGCTGTCGGTGCCGGGTATTGCCGTATTGACCCCGCCGCTGGCGTTGGTCTCCCGATAGAGGTTGTCGCCGATCGGCTCCAGGCCCTGGGGATTGACGAAGTAGGCCAGCTCGACCTGTCCTATCTGGGTCGGCGAGGTATCGCCCGCCTGCAGCACCGAGACCACGCCGTCGGAACCGATGGTGACGCTGGTGGCGTCAGTGGGCACGGTCATAGCCGGTTGCAGCTCGTAACCGTTGGGGGTAACCAGTACGCCGTCGGCGGTGAGGCTGAAGGTACCGTCGCGGGTATAGACAATGTTGCCGTCCGGATGCAGCACCTGGAAGTAGCCCTTGCCCTGGATCGCCACATCGAGGGAGTTGCCGCTCTGCACGATATTGCCCTGGCTGTGCTCCTTCTGCGTCGCTACCACCCTGACACCGGTGCCGAGCATGAGGCCGGAGGGCAGCTCGGTATTTTCCGACGACTGGGCGCCAACCTGGCGCAGGTTCTGGTAGATCAGGTCGTTGAACACGGCGCGGTCCCGTTTGAAACCGGTCGTATTGACGTTAGCCAGGTTATTGGAGATCACGGACATATTGGTCTGCTGGGCATCGAGTCCGGTCTTGGCGATCCAGAGTGCGGGGTACATACGCGCTTCCTCTTAATTAGCTGGTATCTGTCTAATCGTTAAAGTGCAATTTGCCTGCCAACATCAGCCGAGACGCATCAGGGAGGCGGAGGCGTTGTCGAGCTCCTGGGAGGTCTTCATCATCTTCACCTGCATCTCGAACTTGCGGGAGAGCTCGATCATGTTGACCAGGGCATCGGCCACGTTGACATTGCTGGTCTCCAGGGCGCCCGATGCCAGGGTCACGTCCGCATCGGCGACAGCCTCTGTGCCGTCGCGCAGACGCAGCAGGCCGTCAGCCCCCTTGTTCAGCTGATCGATCGCAGGGTTGACCATCTTGATACGGTCGACGATGGCCAGGGCATCCGGTGTAGCGCCCTCCGGTAGGATGGTGATGGTGCCATCCGGGGCGATCTCGATCTCCTCGAAGGGCGGCAAGGCGATCGGTCCGCTATTGCCGAGTAGCGGCAAACCTTCGCCGTTGGTAACCAGACCGTTGGCGTCGATCTTGAGGTCGCCGCGGCGGGTATAGGCCTCGCTGCCGTCGGGGGCCTGCACGACGAAAAAGCCGTCTCCCTTCACCGCCAGATCAAGCGGATTGCCGGTAGCCTGCTCGGTACCCTTGTCGAAATTGATGTCGGGACGTTCGTCCAGGGCGTAGACCCGGGTGGGATAACCCTGCCCAAACACCGGCATACTGCGGAACTGATTGAGGTCCTGCATGAAACCAGTGGTGTTTACGTTGGCCAGATTGTTGGCGTTGTTGGCCTGCGCAATCAGGGTCTCTTTGGCTCCGCTCATGGCGACATAAATCATGCGATCCATGGAATGGCTCCCGTCGGTTGTCTATGATGCGGTCTGTCTGAAGCCTCCTGATCAGGGACAAACAGACCATTTACCCGATAAAGTGCAATTAGCGGGCCATCCTGAAACGACGCACCGCAAAGAGAGTTATGGCAAAGCAGAACAGACAAGACAGACCCTCCCAGGAGACCGTGGCGGAGGCCATGCGCATCGCCCGGGCCAACCAGCGCCCAGGGCAGACCAAGGAGCAGACCAAGTTGATTGCCCAGGGCATCCAGAAGGGGATCGATCAGTACAAGAAGCAGCAGAAGGTCAAGGCGAGAGAGCAGGACAAGCGACGCAAACGGTCGTCAACAACGCCAACACCGGAGTTGCAGACCGAGTCGTCTCGTGATGATCGTCCCGGCAATGCGGCCGACACAAGATTGCCTTGGATTCTGCTGGCGATCTCCTGGATCGCATTTGCGATCTGGTTTCTCGTCACCCGTCAGTAGCATAAGAAAAACCGCCGACCCCCTCCCCCGCACACTTGGGGAGAAAGCCGGCGGCCCGCGTACTCCGTTAGATCCTTAACGGATGTTTATGACCGACTGAGTGATGGCATCAGCCGTCGTGATCACCTGGGCATTGGCCTGAAAGTTGCGCTGAGCGGTAATCAGATTGACCAGCTGGGTCGCAAGATCCACATTGGAGTTCTCCAACGCACCCGACTGGATGAGACCGAAACTGGAAGTACCCGCTTCGCCCAGTTGCGCATTACCCGAGGCGTACGATTCAGCCCAACTGGTATCGCCGACCTGGCGCAAACCCTGAACATTGGTGAAGCGGGCCAGCGCGACCATACCCAAAGGCTCTGACTGGCCGTTGGTAAAACGGGCGAAGACGATGCCGGAGTTGTCCACTTCAACACCGCTGAGACGACCGGAGGTGAAGCCGTCCTGAGTCAGTTCATTGACCGCGAATTCGGCACCGAACTGCGTAGTGGCGCTATAGTCGAAGGTCAGTCCGGTAATGTCCGCCGCACCACCGCCCGGATTGAAGGTATCGATGGTGATATTGCCCGTGGCATCCACATCGCCCGTACCGGCCAACAGGGCGCCGGAGGTGTCGAACTGGATATCGGCATTGGCGTTGCCGCCGACGGTGACATAGGTGCCGTCGACGAAAGTGAATGCATTCCATTGGTTATCGGCCACCTTACTGTAGAACATGGTTACCGTATGGGAGGAGCCCAGGGAGTCGTAAATGGTGGTCGAGGTGGAGTGGTTGTAGCTATCCACATCGGGCGGATACGAAAACGTCGCCGCCGTGGGATCGAGCGCCACCGTCGGCACCGTCTCGGAGGCATCCAGATTGAGGGTGGCTTCGACACCGGTCGTGGCCTGCGGATCGCCCGATACCACCGGCAGATTCAGATCGCTGGTGGCGCTGGTATCGAACAGGTTGCCGGTGGTGCCTATGCGCGGATAGACCTGCAGCCGGGCATTGGAGGAGTTGACCACATAACCGTCCCGGTCGACCGTGAAGGCCCCCGCCCGGGTATAGGTGAGTCCGCCGTCGCTGTCAGCCAGGACGAAAAAGCCCTCGCCGCTGATCGCCAGATCCAGGTTGTTGGAGGTGAACTCGGTGCTGCCCTGGCCGAACTGCTGGGCCACGCGGGCGACCCGCACGCCGCGGCCGGGAACCGAACCGCTGACATCGTTGATGGAGTTGGCGTAGATATCGGCAAACTCGGCACGGGACTCCTTGAAGCCCACCGTGCTGGCGTTGGCAATATTGTGACCGGTGACCTCCAGGTCGGTGGAGGCCGCATCCAGACCACTCAGTGCGATGCGAAATGCCATGGTAATACCTCTCTAGAACATTCAGTGGATTTCAAGAACATCATCAATCGAGACCAAACCGAGGCCGTCGAGATTGACCAGAACCCCGCTGCTGCTACCGACACTGACACTGTCGACGGTGGCATAGACGAGGGTTGAGAGCGCCGTCTCCGTATCATCGATGGTGGCGCTGGCTGAAATCGTATAGTTGCCCGCATCGGCATAGTCGCCGTCGTTGGTCATACCATCCCAGGAGAACTCCACCATGCCCGACTCGTGCTGTCCCAGGGAGAGTTCGCGCACCAGCGCCCCCGAACCGTCCTTCACCTGAAGCGTCACGCTAGAGCCCGAAGAGGGCAGATAGACCGCACCATTCAGTGAGCCGCCGCTGGGCAACACACCCAGGTAGCTCTCGATCATGACTTCACGGTCGATCAATGAGGAGGCCTGGATTGTCTGTTGCGCCAGCATGTTGTTGGCAAAACCATCGAACGAGGTGTTCAGATCGCCGATGCCGGAAACCGTGGCGAACTGGGAAACCTGGGTCGCCAGCTCCGTATTCTCCATCGGTTTGGTCGGATCCTGATGGGTCAGCTCGGTAACGAGCAGATTCATGAAATCCTCCAGCCCGAGCTGACTGCTGCTGGCGTCACTCTCTTCCGGCGCGGTCAATCCCAGATTGACGTAGGTCTCGTAGTTGCTGCTGACGGCACTCATGATCGACTCCTTACTGACCCATCTGGATCGTGGCGAGGAGCAACTGCTTGGCCGCGTTGGCGACCTCCACATTGCTCTGGTAGGTACGGGTGGCGGACATCATGTTGGCCATCTCCTCCACCATGTTGACGTTGGGCCGAAATATATAGCCCTCATCGTTGGCCAGCGGATGATCCGGCGCGTACTCCTGCACCAGCGGCGCCTGACTCTCGACCACGCCGACCATCTTCACGCCGGCAGCCGCCCCGTCGGGATTGAGCTGATCCAGCATCGCCTTGAACACCGGCTGGCGCGCGCGATAGGTCTGATCGATGCTGCTGCTGACCGCGTCCGCGTTGGCCATGTTACTGGCCACCAGATTGAGGCGCAGACTCTGGGCGCTCATGCCCGTGGCGGCGGTATCAAAGATCTTGAACATGGACATCATTCACCTCTCAGCGCTTTGCGGATGCCGGCGATCTTGCTGTTGATGAAGTTCAGCGTGGCCTGGTATTCGACGGCGTTGGCGCTGAAGGCGGTGTGCTCCTGCTCCGTATCGACCGTGTTGCCGTCCAGCGAGGGCTGCATCGGCGTGCGGTAGAGCAGCTGGGCGGGAGGCACCATGCCCTCTTCGGTCTGGATGTGGCCGCTCTGGGTGGTACGAAGGCGCGAGCTGTTGTCGACCTCGTTGGCCAGCATGGCCTTGAAATCGAAATCCCGCGCCTTGTAGCCGGGGGTGTCGGCATTCGCCATATTGGCCGCCAGCACCTCGGCGCGCTGAGCGCGCAGCAGCAGGGCCCGTTCATGAATACCGAATGCGTCGTCGAACTTCATCGCTGACTCCAAAACCAATGACTCACCGACAGGAGTGCAGGGATCGTGCCAGCCGGACTTCGACTTTAGCTTGGGGTGTGTTTATGGAAAGTTTTATATAACGAAAAGGGCGCAAAGAGACGCAAAGCCCGCAAAGGATTTAAGGCAAGAGGTGAGTCATGCGATTCCTGAGCCGGAATGCAGCATGAGTCAGACGCCACAATAACAAGAAGTTTCAATCAGTTATCGGACCTCACCCCAGACGCTGCCCATACTCGATCCTGACGATGCGGAAAAAAACAATAATTCACTTTGCGTGCTTTGCGTCTCTTTGCGTTATAAAGAAATCACTTGAGGATTCCCGGCAACCGGACCGGCAATAGCCCGGTCAAAACGGCAACGGTTTGCCGCTCAGGATTTGAGTCGGTAGGAGATGCCGCCGTGGCCCACTTTCATTTCGAAGCGGTTGGTCAGCTGATTGATCGACTCGGTCGAACCCAGGAAGAGATAGCCTCCCGGATTCAGGATGTTGGCCATGCGATCGACGATATCCTTCTTCAGATCGTTGGCGAAGTAGATGAGCACATTGCGGCAGAAGATCACATCGAACCTGCCCATGCCCTGGAAGCTGCTGGCCAGATTGAGAGCACGGAAAGTGACCCGGCGCTTGATCTCCGGCCGCACCTCCAGGCAGTGATCCTTGGGCACGAAGAACCGCTTCTGTTGTTCATTGGTCAGACCGCGTTCCACTGTGAGACCGCAATAGACACCGGCGCGAGCCTCCGTCAGCATCTTGCTGGAGATGTCGGTGGCTTCGACCTGCACCGAACGTCCGCGGCCGTACTTCGACTCGTACTCCTCCACTATCATGCTGATATTATAGGGTTCCTGGCCACTGGAGCAGGCGGCCGACCAGATTCGGATGGGACCGCCGCTTCGCTGCTTGTTGAGATCGGACAGTATGGTCTCCTTGAGCAGGATGTAGTGGCCGATGTCGCGAAACCAGAAGGTCTCGTTGGTGGTCATGGCGTCGATGACCCGGGTCTTGAGCTGCGAATTGGCCGGCGAATTGAGCCGCTTCAGCAACTCGCCCAGGGAGTCGATCTGGGCCTCCTTGAGGAGACCGGCGAGCCGGCTCGAAACCAGGTACTCTTTTCCGGGCCCGAGCTGAATGCCGCAAGCCTTCTGCAGAAATTGCTGAAACGAGAGGTAGTCCGCCGGATTGACCAGCGCTTGGGATGAGGATCTGTGCTGCATGGTTGTTGTCGTTGTAACCAATCCCGCGATCAAGCCAGTTGTTTGAGTCGTTCCGTGATCCTCTCCGCCAATTCGTCCGGTACGAACTTGGCCAGAAAATGATCCGCTCCCACCTTCTGCACCATGCTTTCGTTGAAGACACCGCTGAGTGAGGAGTGCAGTATCACGTAGAGATCCGCCAACCTGCTGTCCTCGCGGATGGCGGTCACCAGCGAATAGCCGTCCAACTTCGGCATCTCGATGTCGGAGATCACCATCGCCAGCCAGTCGCTGACCTTGCCCTCCTCGGCCCAGCCCTGCAACAGCTTCAGGGCCTCCGCGCCATCCTTCGCCATGATCGCATCGACGCCGATCTCATCGAGCACCTTTTTCATCTGGTTGCGGGCCACCATGGAGTCGTCGACCACCAGCAGCTTCAATCGACCCAGATCCGCTCCGGTCTCATCCACCGGCCGGGTCAACTCCTCTTCCATGCCCAGCACCTCGCTGAGCACCTTCTCAACATCGATGATCTCGACCAATTCGTCATCGATTTCGGTCACCGCGGTCATGTAGCTGCTGCGACCGAGCCCTTTGGGCGGCGGCAGGATATCCTCCCAATGGGTATTGACGATGCGTTCGACCGCGCCGACCAGAAAGGCGAGCATGCGTCGATTGTACTCGGTAACGATGATGAAGTAGTCGGACGGATTGCCCATTTTGGGACCGCCGATGGCATGCGACAGGTCCATCACCGGAATATTGTTGCCGCGCAGGCCGGCAATACCGCGTATCACCGGGTGAGAGCCCGGCGGGGAGGACAGTGGCGGACACTGTACCACCTCTTTGACCTTGAACACGTTGATGCCGAACTTCTGTCGTCCCTGGAGACGAAACATTAACAGTTCCAGCCGATTCTGACCGGCGACCATGTTGCGAAGATTCATGCCCTCCAGTACACCCGCCATGATGACACTCCGATTTTCTCTGTACGATGATTTACCAATACTGCATGCTTTATGGCGGCCCGATTCGGTCAAGCTTTAACCGCTCATGCGCTCTCTGCATGCAGATTCCGGTCGCCTTTGGACAGCGACTTTTCGAAAGGCATGGTGCTTGCATGTTTTCAGCTGTACGAGATACACAAGGGCATCGAATTCATGATCCAACGACATCGTTTTTTCGTTTTTCGAAAGTTGCTACCAATTCTCCTGCTGTTGAGCGGCCCGGCACAGGCCGACGAAACCGCCATACAGAGTCACGCCTCCATCGTCAAAGCCGTGGATACGTATCTGCAGCAAAGTTTCAGCCAACAGGGGGACCAGCTGCGAATCGAGGTCTCGCCCCTCGATCACCGCTTGCGCCTCAACCGTTGCGACGAGCCGCTGAAGACCTTCGATCCCCCCGGCGGCATCTCGCTTGGTCGCACTACGGTTGGTGTCAGCTGTCAGCTGCCCAAGCCCTGGACACTCTACGTGTCGGCCAATGTAGGCCTAGAGATTCCGGTGGTGGTCGCCACCCGTGACATCGGTCGTGGCGATCCACTCGCATCGACGGACCTCAAATTGGAGGTCATGGACACCACCCACCTCCTGCGCGGCCACTTCACAGCCGTCGAGGAACTGGTCGGCAACCAACTGAAACGCACCCTGCGCCGAGGACAGGTGGTCACCCCCAGCATGCTGGTGGTGGAAAAGACCGTACAACGCGGGGAGCAGATCACCATCGTCTCGGCGATCGGCACAATCGAGGTCCGCAGCCGGGGCAAGGCCTTGAGGGACGGCAATCCCGGTGACCTGATCCCGGTGGAAAACCTGTCATCGAAGAAGCGGCTGCAGGCCAGAGTCGTGTCGTCGGGACTGGTCGCGATCGATTGAAGCAGTGGAATACATCTCCTCAAGCGGCAGTGGAACTGTTAAAGTAACTCCGGTCAGGGTCGCTATAACGGCATGTCGATAGCACGCTTCCGAGGTTTAGTAATGGCCATTGAAATCAACAGCCTCACCAGCAAGAGTCTGCAGAATATCGGTGATAATAGCGGCGTGCAACGCACCCAGGTCAACCCGGCCATCAGCCGTGCCCTGGCGGGCAAGACCCGGGGCAAGGACGATACCGTGGACATCACCGGCTCGGCATCCAAACTGCTGGAATTGGAGAGCCTGATCGCCAATATGTCGGTAGTCGACGCACAACAGGTGGAAGCGGTGCGACGTGCGCTCGCCACCGGCAGCTTCACCATCGACCCGCAGAGCGCTGCCGACAAAATGCTGGCAATGGAGATATCACTGCCTTGATTCCCATGGACACCCGCCCCGAAGCTCAAACCCATTTTCTTCGTGTCCTGAACCATGAGAGTGAACAGGTCGGGATTCTGCTCGAACTGCTCAAGCAGGAATTCGAGCTGCTCAAATCGTCACCGGGCGATGCCCTGGAAGCCCTCCTGGCGCGTAAAAAACAGCAACTCAAGAACGTCGAGCAGAGTGTTGCGGCACACCGGCAGTTCCTCCGGCAACAGGGCCTGTCCAACGATCGCCAGGGCACCGAAAGCTACCTGGAGGCCTGTTCCGACAGCTCGTCTCTGCAACAGACCTGGCAGCGCTACCTGGAGCTGCTGCAGGCGTGTCAGGAGCAGAACGAGATCAATGGCGGCGCGGTGGCGGCGAATCAACGGCAGGTCAATCAGGCACTCAACCTGCTGCTGGATCTCGGCGACATCAACAAGACCTATGGCCGCAGCGGCGAGTCCCGCCCGTCGCGTCCCTCCAAGACCCTCGGCAAGGCCTGACCGCTCTTCGACACCGCGGGGTGAGTCAATCGCGATCAGACCGTCTCATCCGTGAACGTCCCAACCCGATGCTTGTCCTTCTGTCGACATAGATCTGAAAGCGGGCTGTGATCGGTGCGGCAAGCCGCAGCCTACGGTTTGATGACGGGTAGGGTGCGGCTTGCCGCACCGAATGACGGACAATACAGCGCACGGAACTTTCGGATCAGTAAGTCACTACCATCGGGCTGTGAACTCAGTCGGTGGGCAGCTCAATTCCGAGCTGCAGAAATTGCGTCAGATCTTCAGGGCGGTCGAGATCCCACAGTTGCGGCAGCTCGCGCCATCGCCATCCGATCTCCCGCAGGGCTTCACGGGTGGTTGCCGCCACCGTGCTCTCGCCCCAGGCGTGTCCCCGGAACAGACGCGGATGGCAGCGTTTCAGACCCAGCAGCACGTAGCCCCCGTCAACCGCCGGACCCAACACCGCATCCACATCCTGCTCCAACCAGTGGAACGCCTGCTGCAGATGGGAAGCACCCAGCGCCGGACAGTCGACACCGACCAGGACCACGCGCGCATGGCGTGCCAGGGCCTCCCTTGCGGCGCGCTCCATGCGCATGCCGAGGTCCGCGCCGGACTGGGAAAAGCGTTTCAGCCGATAACGATCGGCCAGCTCGAGAAAGACCGGATGATCGAGCGCCGGTGTGGTCCAGAGTTCGATCTCATAGGGCGTCTGCTCGGCAATCCAGCCGACTTCCCGTTTGAGCAGTCCGGTATAGAGTTGCGCCGCACCCTCGCTGCCGAGACGCGGTATCAGCCGCGTCTTGACCGCTCCCGGCAGCGGGGCTTTGGCGAAGATCAGGATGGCGTTGTCGGACACGGTTTGTAGAAAGTCGCCAGACGGCGCGGACTCACTCCCATGCGGTAGGCCAGACGCAAGCCCCACATCAGCAGAATGGTTCGCAGGATACCTCGCTGTTCCCATCGGCGGCTGGAGGTGATGAGCCGCTGATACAGGCAACAGGGACCCTGCAGTCGCTTCAATGCCGCGCAGAGCTCGATGTCCTCCATCAGCTCCTGTTGCGGAAAACCACCCACCTGCTCGAACAGCTCGCGCCGCACGAAGATGCCTTGATCACCGGTGGCGATACCACTCCAGCGGGAACGCAGGTTCATCAGCCTCTCGACCAGACGCAACAGGGGATGGCGGCCATCGAGACGGACATCGAACCGCCCCCAGCCACAGCCGTCGTCGATGGCCGCCCGGATGGCGGCAGCGGCATCCCCCGTCGGCTGGGTATCGGCATGCAGGAACCACAACACGTCACCCAGGGCCTTGCCGGCACCGAGATTCATCTGGCGGGCACGGCCTGGACTGCTACTGAGCAGGTGATCGAGCCAGGGCGCGAGCCGATCGCTCTGCAGATCGGTGCTGCCGCCATCCACCATGATCAGTTCATGTCCCGCCGCACGCAGGGGCGCGAGTCGCTTCAGGCAGGCCAGCGCCTGCTCACCTTCGTTCAGCACCGGGATGATAATGCTCAGCCGCATTACTAGTGTGCCCCGTGATAGATTCTGTACCATTCAGCGAGCCTGGAAGGGGCTAGCCGCGCCCCGCAGGAAGTGCCCTTGGGGTGCAAGACATGCCTCGCAGGGAATGGCGGGCCCTTTCCAAGAGGCATAACGCAGCGGATGGCCC
>JARROA010000005.1:0-109655 GCA_037384425.1 Candidatus Thiodiazotropha sp.
CTGTTCAACCGCGCCATTCGCGGCCAATACCCGCCGGGTTCCACGGTCAAGCCGTTCATCGGCCTGGCCGGACTGGAGTACGGCGTGGTCGGCTACCATCAGGAGACCTACTGCCCCGGTTACTACCAACTACCGGGCCAGGAGCATAAATACCGCGACTGGAAGAAGTGGGGCCACGGCAAGGTCGACATGGAGAAGGCCATCGTCGAATCCTGCGATGTCTACTATTACGAACTGTCTCGGACCCTGGGTATCGACCGCCTGCACGAGTTCCTCACCGGATTCGGATTCGGACAGCCGACGCGGGTCGATCTCACCGGCGAACTCAGCGGCCTGATGCCGAGCCGCGAGTGGAAACGAAGTAAGCGAAACGAGCCCTGGTATCCCGGCGAAACCCTGATCGTCGGCATCGGCCAGGGCTATTTCCTCGCCACCCCGCTGCAACTGGCGGCGGCCACCGCCACCCTGGCCAACCAGGGGCACCACATCCGCCCGCGGGTGGTGGCGAGCATCGAAAAACCCGACGGCAGTGTGCAGGAGAGTCCCAAGATCATCGACGACCTGCAGCAACTCGACCCGGTACACTGGAATCAGGTGATCGACGCCATGACCCTGGTGGTGGAAGGGGCTCACGGCACCGCCCGGGCAATCCGCAGTGACCACTATCGCATTGCCGGCAAGACAGGTACCGCCCAGGTCTTCAGCGTCAAGCAGGATGAGGAGTATGATGAGGAGACCGTGGCCAAGCGCAAGCGAGATCACGCCCTCTTCATCGCCTTCGCCCCGGCGGATGACCCCCAGATCGCTATCGCCGTGGTGGTGGAGAACGGCGGTCACGGCGGCTCGGTGGCGGCGCCCATCGCGCGCAGGATCATGGATCACTATCTGCATCAGGACGGCACATGAGCGAGATACCCAAATCGGCTCTCTCCTTTCAGGAGTCGCAGCCTGCGCGGCCCAGCGGCCTGCTCGCCTGGCTGCATATTGATCTGCCCCTGCTGACCAGCCTGGTGCTGCTCGCCGCGCTCGGATTGGCGGTACTCTACAGCGCTGGGGATCGGGAGATGATGCTGGTACAAAAGCAAATGATCCGTCTCGGAGTCGGCTTCCTGGCCATGATCCTGCTGGCTCAGATCCACCCCGATCATCTGCGTCGCTGGTCGCCCCTGCTCTACCTGATCGGCATCCTGATGCTGCTGGCGGTGATCCTCTTCGGCGAGGCGGGCAAGGGGGCGCAACGCTGGCTCGATCTGGGACTGGTGCGCTTTCAGCCCTCGGAGATGTTCAAAATCACGCTGCCGATGACGATCGCCTGGTTCCTGGCCGACAAGCGCCTGCCGCCGACCCTGCCCCGGCTGCTGGTGTCCGGTCTGCTGACCCTGGTGCCGGTGCTGCTGATCGCCAAGCAGCCCGACCTGGGGACCGCCCTGCTGGTCGCTTCAGCCGGCGCCTTCGCCCTCTTCCTGGCCGGCATCTCCTGGTATCTGATCGGCGCAGTCGGACTCGCCATGGCGGCCCTCGGCCCGCTGGCCTGGTATCTGATGCACGACTATCAGCGCCAGCGGGTACTGACCTTTCTCAACCCGGAGAGCGATCCGCTGGGCACCGGCTACCATATCATACAGTCGAAGATTGCCATCGGCTCGGGTGGCATCGGCGGCAAGGGGTGGCTCAACGGCACCCAGTCACACCTGGAGTTTCTGCCGGAACGCCATACCGACTTCATCTTCGCCGTGATCTCGGAGGAGTTCGGCCTGGTCGGCGTCTCGGCCCTGCTCTGCCTCTACCTGTTCATCATCCTACGCGGCCTCTATATCGCGACCCAGGCCCAGGATACCTACAGTCGTATCCTGGCCGGCTCGCTCTCCATGGTCTTCTTCGTCTATCTTTTCGTAAACGCCGGCATGGTCAGCGGACTGCTGCCGGTGGTCGGAGTCCCGTTGCCACTGATCAGCTTCGGCGGCACCTCGCTGGTGACCATCCTGATCGGCTTCGGTATCCTGATGTCCATTCACACCCATAGAAAACTGCTGCCAACATGAGACAGTTGATAACGACCCTGACCCTGGCGGGCCTGATCCTGACCACCTCGGCCTGTGCCACCACGCCGGACTTCCGCTCCGAGTTCAAATCCTTCGCCGTCGAGATGGAGAGAAAACACCAGTTCCCGGCCGACGAGATCGAAGCCCTGCTGGCTGGCACCGAATTCCGCGACGATATCATCGCCGCCATCACCCGCCCCGCCGAGGCCAAACCCTGGTACGAGTACCGGCCGATCTTTCTCAAACCGGACCGCATCCAGGGCGGCGTCGAGTTCTGGCAACAGAACGCGGCCCTGCTGGAGCGCATCAGCCGGGAGTACGGCATCCCGCCCGAGATCATCGTCGCCATCATCGGCGTGGAGACCCGCTACGGAAAATTCACCGGTCGCTACCGTATTCTCGATTCCCTCACCACCCTCGCCTTCGGCTATCCCAAGCGGGCCGAGTTCTTCCGCAGCGAACTGGAGCAGTTTCTGCTGCTGAGCCGGGAGGAGTCGGTCGATCCGCGCAACACCAAAGGCTCCTATGCCGGGGCCATGGGCAAGCCACAGTTCATCGCCAGCAGCTACCGGCGCTATGCCGTCGATGGAGACGGCGACGGCAAGCGCGATCTGTGGCAGAGCAATGCCGATGTCATCGCCAGCGTGGCCAACTATTTCAAAACCCACGGCTGGCGCCCCGGAGAGCAGATCACCCTGCAGGCGACGACCAACGGACAAAGCGATCTGCAGCCTTACGTGGATGCCGGTATGAAACCGAGCATCCCCCTGGAAAAGCTGCTGCGGTCAGGCCTGAGCCCTGTGGACGACCTGGCCCTGCCGGACCCGGAGACCCTGAGCAGTCTGATCAAACTGGATGCGGGCAACACGGACGAATACTGGTTCGGGCTACACAATTTCTACGTCATCACCCGCTATAATCACAGCAACCTCTACGCCATGGCGGCCTATCAGCTGAGCCAGGAGATCCTGAACGCCAAGCAGGCCGCTGAGAAACAACCCTGATCCATGCCCAACGCTGCACGTCGCCGAAGATCACTCCCGCCGCCAGGCATGGCGCTGGCCCTGAGTCTGTTGCTGGCGGCCTGTAGCAGCGCCCCCAGGATCGGCACCCAGGACGGCATCAGCCGGCATCTGCCACCTCCGGTGGATATCGCCAGCATCCCCGATCCGACGCCCAGGGTGGAACCGCTCAGCAGCTACGGCAATCCCGACAGTTATGTGGTCTTCGGACGCCGTTATCAAACCCTCAAGGACGGTCACGGCTACAGCGAAAAAGGCATCGCCTCCTGGTACGGCAGCAAATTTCACGGCCGCCGCACCAGCAGTGGCGAGCCCTACGACATGTATGCCATGACCGCAGCCCACAAGAGCCTGCCCCTGCCCTGCTATGCCCGGGTCACCAATCTGCGCAACAACCGCAGCGTGATCGTGCGCGTCAATGACCGCGGCCCGTTTCACGACAACCGCCTGATCGATCTCTCCTACACCGCCGCCTGGAAGCTGGGCATCGTCGGTGAGGGCACCGGCTTGGTGGAAGTCACGGCCATCGATCCGCTAGCGCCGCCGGCCACCAGCGAACCCGAGGTGCCGGCACCCAAGCCGATCCGCGGCCTGCCAGAGCTCTTCCTTCAGATCGGCGCCTTCGGCAACGCCGGTAACGCCGATCGGCTCAAACAGCGAATCGAGGAACAATTGCAGGTCAACGTACTCATAGAGGAGAGCACGGTATCCACCGCCCCGGTCTATCGGGTGCAGGTCGGTCCCATCGCCAGTGTCGAACTGGCGGATCACCTGACACAACGGTTGGATCAGCTGGGCATCAGAGATCCCCATGTTGTGATTCGCTAGACAGCGCACGGATTGCCTTGCGCCGAGCCGCTTCAATACAATAACTCCTGCACCCAAAAGACGATCCCGAGAGTCATGACCTTTTTGAATTACCTGTTGAAAAGCCTGTTCATCCTTACCCTGATCCTGATTGCCGCGCCTCTGCAGGCCGCCGTCCCCATTCCGGCACCACCGGAAGTGGCCGCCAGCGGCTACATCCTGGTCGACTTCCACAGCGGCAAGGTACTGGCGGAGAAAGACCCCGATCAACGCCTGGAACCGGCCAGCCTGACCAAGATCATGACCGCCTACACCATTTTCCGGGAGCTGAAACAGGGCAATATCAACCTGGAAGACGACGTACTGATCAGCGAGAAGGCCTGGCGCACCGGCGGTTCACGCATGTTTGTCGAGGTTGGAAAACGGGTCAAGGTGAAGGATCTGATCAAGGGCATGATCATTCAATCCGGCAACGACGCCTGTGTCGCCCTGGCCGAGCATATCGCCGGCAGTGAAGCCACCTTTGCCGACCTGATGAACAACCATGCACAACGCCTCGGCATGACCCATACCCACTTCGTCAACAGCACCGGCCTGCCTCACGAAGACCACTACACCACGCCTGCCGACATCGCCAAGGCCGCCATCGCCACGATCCGGGAGTTTCCGGAGTACTATCACTGGTACAGTGAAAAATCCTTTGTATTCAACGATATAAAGCAACACAACCGAAACAGGCTGTTGTGGCGTGACGACAGCGTCGACGGCATGAAGACCGGTCATACCGAAGCCGCCGGCTACTGCCTGGTGTCATCGGCCCTGCGCGACGGCATGCGGCTGGTCTCGGTGGTCATGGGCACCGACAGCGAAGAGGCCCGCGCCAAGGCGAGCCAGAGCCTGCTCAACTACGGCTTTCGCTTCTACGAGACCCATCAGCTCTACGCCGCCGGTGAGGTGCTCAACCGCGCCCGTATCTGGAAGGGTAGCGACGAGAAACTGCCTCTCGGTCTGGCCCAGGACCTGAACGTCACCATTCCCCGCCACCAGTACCAGAACCTGGAGGCACAGTTGGAGGTCTCGCCCAAGATCATGGCGCCTGTCTCCGAGGGTGATGTGCTTGGACAGGTCCATGTGACCCTGCAAGGCGAACCGGTCGCAACCGCCGATCTGATCGCCCTCAAGGGCGTGGGGGACGGCAACCTGTGGCAACAGATCAAGGACAGCGCCCTGCTCTGGCTCGAGTGATCCCATGACCGATGCGCAAGATACCCTGCTCGAATTCCCCTGCGACTACCTGCTCAAGGTGATGGGCCGGGCGGAGCCGGGCTTCGACAGCCTGGTGGTGGAACTGGTGCGCAGACACGTACCCGATCTTCGCGAGGGCGCCGTCACCAGCCGGCCCAGCAAGGGGGGCAAATGGGTTTCGGTCAGCGTGACCCTGAGAGCCGAGAGCAAAGCTCAGCTGGATGCCATCTATCTCGACCTGACGGCCCATGAAAAGGTCGTGATGGCGCTCTGAATTTAAGTATGCCCCTCACAGGCACCCTCCATGTCAAACAGCTGGGCCTCAGGCCCTACGCTGAAACCTGGCATGCCATGCGGGACTACACCGACCGCCGCGACGCATCGAGTGACGACCAGCTTTGGCTGCTGCAGCACCCACCGGTCTTCACCCTCGGCCAGGCCGGCAAACCCGAACATCTGATAGCACCCGGCACCATCCCCGTCATCCGTACCGACCGCGGCGGACAGGTGACCTACCACGGTCCCGGACAGCTGGTTGCCTATCTGCTGCTTGACCTGCGCCGCGCAGGACTCGGCGTACGTGGTCTGGTGACATTGCTGGAACAGGCCGTCATTGACATGCTCGCGGCCGAAGGCATCGAGGCTGCCGCCCGTCGGGATGCTCCCGGGGTCTATGTCGGGGACGCGAAAATCGCCTCCGTCGGCCTGCGCGTACGCCATGGCTGCAGTTTCCACGGACTCAGTCTCAATATCGCCATGGACCTCTCCCCGTTCGAACGTATCAATCCCTGCGGCTACCCGGGTCTGCATGTCACTCAACTCGCAGATTGGGTCAAGGGCGCCGATTTACCCAGGGCTGAGCGGGAATTCCCGCGACACCTGGCGCGCGGTTTGGGCTACACTCTCGAATTCGAATCCCGACAGAGGTCTGAAACAGTCGTCACATGAGCAGCGCCAACGACCACCTGCCCCCATCCCGCTCCACCCCAGAGAGCCATCAACGGGGAAAAGACAAGCTCGCCCGCATCCCCGTCAAAGTGGAACCGCAGGAGACCTTGCCACGCAAACCTAAATGGATTCGCGCCAAGGCGCCAATGGGCAAGGAAGTCACCCGCATCCGCCGCATCCTGCGCGAAAAAGGGCTCAGTTCGGTCTGCGAGGAGGCCGCCTGTCCCAACCTCGGCGAGTGCTTCCATCACGGTACCGCCACTTTCATGATCATGGGTGACATCTGTACCCGCCGCTGCCCCTTCTGCGACGTGGCCCACGGCAAGCCGCAACCGCTCGGTGCGGACGAACCGCTCCAGTTGGCCCAGGCTATCGCCGATATGCGGCTGCGCTACGTCGTCATCACCTCGGTCGATCGGGACGACCTGCGTGACGGCGGTGCCGGCCATTTCGCCGACTGTATCGCCGCCGTGCGCGAGCAGATGCCGCAAACCAGGGTGGAGGTGCTGGTTCCCGACTTCCGGGGCCGGATCGAAACCGCCCTGGCGGCCCTTGACAGACACCCCCCCGATGTTTTCAATCACAATCTGGAGACGGTGCCACGGCTCTACCGGCAAGCCCGTCCCGGCGCGGACTATCATGGCTCGCTCGAACTACTGCAGCATTTCAAGGCGCATCAGGCCGGTATACCGACCAAATCAGGCCTGATGCTGGGACTGGGCGAGACCGACCAGGAAGTGCTCGAGGTCCTGCGGGACCTGCGCAACCATGGCTGCGAGATGCTGACCCTGGGACAGTACCTGCAACCCAGTCGCGACCACCTTCCGGTGCACCGCTTCGTCAGCCCCGAGGAGTTCGATGCCCTGGGACGGGAGGCGGAGGCGATGGGATTCACCAGCGTCGCCAGCGGCCCCATGGTCCGCTCCTCCTACCACGCCGACCTGCAGGCCAATCCGCTGCTCGGCAAATAACCCATGGATGTCTCCACCACCCGCCTGATCGAAGCACTGATACTGCCTCCTGGTGGCCCCTTATTGCTGGGTCTCGTCGGGCTGTTGATGGTACGGATCAGCTGGGGTCGTCGCTTGCTGGCGCTGAGCATTATTCTTCTCTTCATCCTGTGTCTGCCGGTCACCGCCGATCTACTCTACCGTTCTCTCGAAAGCGAACCGGTACTTACGTCCGAGCGAATCGTCTCAGACCGACCTCAGGCGATCGTGGTGCTGGGCGGTGGTCGCGATCTCAATGCGCCGGAATATAGCGGCGACACCGTAAGTATGCGATCCCTGGTGCGCCTGCGCTATGCGGCCAAACTCTCTCGCGAGACAGGTCTGCCAATCATTCCCAGCGCTGGCAATCCGGGCGCCATTGGCGAGGCCGGAGCCGTTATCGCCCGGGATTTGCTGCAAAATGAATACCACGTACCCGTTCTCGCTATCGAGCGCCGCAGCAACACCACCTGGGAGAACGCCCGCTATACCGCGCAGTTGATGAAGCAACACGACATCGAGCGCATCATTCTGGTCACCGATGCAGGCCATATGACTCGCTCCCTCTACGCCTTCAGGCGTAACGGCATAAAGCCCACACCGGCGCCGACCAACTTTCTCTCCGTCGTCACCCAGGAAATCTCACCCATCGAACGCTACCTGCCCAGCGCCAGGGCCCTCAACCAGAGCAGCGATGCCCTGCACGAATTCATTGGCCTCTTGTGGTATCGGCTCAAATAGATTCGCCCCTTCACTCCCCAGCCCGCAGACTATGGGATCGTAGCCCTGGATAAAAAAACCCCGGCCGAAGCCGGGGCTTGAACTGCGCTTGCGACGTCCCTCTCTCTGATTAGACGCCCTTACGCTTACCGCTGAAAACCAACCCGAGAATACCCAAGCTCATCAACACCAGTGCACCGGGTTCGGTCGTGCGCGTCAAACCGTTCCAGTTCGCCAGACTGGCAATATCGTTCTCTTTGTCGGAACGCAAGCCATTCGGTGCAATCTGCTGCGTACCATGCCAACTCCCAAGATCGTGGAGATACTCCGCAAACACCCCTTCAGCGTGATTGAAAATGGCTATGCAGTGGAAACAATCGGCTGCCACCCGGAGTACGCTATGGTTGATACTGGTGTTGACTGAGGGATCGAAATTCCAAAGATAGCTCTCTTCCAGCTCGTCACCCAGGTCCTTGTCCGCCTGAATTTTCCAGCGCAACGCCAAGTCTTGGTACGAGATATTGAAGACCGCATTGATCTCGCCCAGTGTGGCGAGATTGGAGTTATGGTCAGCGGACTCTGCCACATCGGACTGCAACAGTGCCATGGCCAGAACCTGAGAGCTGGCCAGGAGCAACGACAATGCCGGCAACAGCCATGTGAAGAGGACTTGTGTCGTTTTCATGATCGGAGGCAGGATTTATAGTTATATAAATCTATATGCGCAATCATGATGCCAATCTTGAAACAGATATTACAAACAATAAGTTATGCGCTACTCGACAGGGGTATACAGGTTTCGTCTGTCAAACATTTCGACATTCGCAGAAGCAGTTTAGGCTTGATTTCAACACGCAACATCGGCTGTCAAGGGTTTGGAACCCTTTCGAGATCTGCCTATGGACAGTGGCATACCCAAACCCCACAAAACTTGCCGACATAGTGAACAACTCCCAGTTATTCACTTGGATACAATAAGTTAAACAACCACCTCAGGCAGCTCCACCATGATTCGAAGGTAACGCGCTTGCCTTTTTGCATTGCCGTGATCCCGTACCCGCCTCTCATCGCTGGGGGTTACTTCCGTGTAAGCGGATATTAAGAAAGTGTAAAAAATTCCGATGCCATGCCTGGACGCTATCCAAGTATCAGAGATGGCTGCCGTATCGCTCCATCAGATAACAGAGGCAATCCTGTCGGATCACCTCGATGTCCTTGGTCAGCATGGAGGGCATCACCGTGCGCTGCAGAAAGAGCCTTCCGTCCCTGAGCGCCAGATAGTTCTGTAGCACATCCCGCCCCTGTTCGTCACGAACATCCAACAGAGAGAGTCCGCTGCCGTTGATCCGGCCAAGAGGCGTACCCGGAAGTAACTCCTGGAAGTTGAGTCGATCGAGATCGGGTTCGAAGACGATATCCCCGGCCGCCGGTGCAAAGCCGATGTCCGCCTGCGGCGATACGGTGACCCGGGCCACGGTATGAAACAGATCGATGTCCTGATGAGTCACAGGATGCTGCGGATGTTCGGCCAGGTGCAGACTGGCCTCCAGGTATTGCTCCGCATGCTCGACCCCGTGCGCCTGGCCAACCTTGCCGCACTCCAGGGTCACCGCCGGACAGAGTTCGGCAAAGGCCATCGACTGCACCCCCCTGGGCCGCAGGAAATAGACCACGGTGCGACCGAACAGCAGTGCCAGATGCAGAAAGGGCGTATCCAGCCGGTTGACGCAGGCATAGTGGGGATTGAGGCCGGTGTTGTTGTGCACGTCGATGCTGGCGAAAGGCTCGCGCTCACGCATGATCTCCACCACCCGGGCCATCATGCCTGCTTCAGGGCTCAGCTGATCCTCCTCGCCGCCCGGCCAGACCCGGTTGAAATCGGGCTGTCCAGGTAACCGGCGCACACGAAAGGCCGCCGCCTTCACGTTGCCGATAAAGAGGCTGATCGCCCGCGGCAGTGCCCGTCCCCCCTCATAGCGCGCCAGCAGACGCCGTACCGCCTCCCAGCCGACCGTCTCGTTGCCGTGCATCAAGACGGAGACGAACAGCGGCGCCGGACGCTGTCCGGGCAGATGGATCAGGGTCGGCCCCTGCAGCCACTCGGACAGGTGCTCCGCTTGGACCTGGAGCAGACCCTCGGGCAGATATTCGATCTCATGCAACATTGTCACATTCCCAGCTTACAGCGACCAATCGTGCACGGCACGACCACTCTCCTGATGATTCAGATAGTCCTGCATCAGGCCATGAAACTCCCGTCCATGGCGGGCCACCCAGGCACGCTGCCAGGCGGCGCCGGTCTGACGTTTCGCCACCCGGCGTTCGATAATACCGAGCCAATGCTCGATCTCTTGCGTGTCCACCTGCAGACGCCCGAGGCCGGCCCTGGCCACTGGCAGCAGCTTATCGGCGATCAGCTGCCCCATCTCCACCCGCTCGATGTCGAACCAGGCCACCTCCGCTGACAATCCGGCACGAGCGGCGGCGTAAAAATTGCTGCGGGCACGGTCGAATTTCAAACGCTCGGTCGGCTGTGACTCCCGTTCCAGCAGACCGACCACCAGACCGAAATAGAAAGCCGCGTTGGCGATCGAATCGACGATGCTCGGACCCGCCGGCACCACCCGATGCT
The DNA here is from genome assembly GCA_037384425.1 of Candidatus Thiodiazotropha sp. GTDB lineage: Bacteria > Pseudomonadota > Gammaproteobacteria > Chromatiales > Chromatiaceae > Thiodiazotropha. The sequence continues at coordinate 10,406 of JARROA010000005.1, forward strand.
CGATCCGCAGGTGCGGCTCCCCCTCTTCATCGAAGCCGATCAACGGGCGATTCCAGCGCCAGATGGTACCGTTGTGCAAGCGCAGATGCGGCAGTCGCCCGGTGGGCTCATCCATCAGCAGAGGCAGCAGTACGGGATAGCGCAGCAGATTGGCGGTGAAATTCTCCATCATCGATTCGTAGACATAGCGGATACCGAAGCTGACCCGCTTAGTCAGGTCCGAACTGCCGACGGAGATCGACTGCTCGAACAAGGGGATGCGCGTTTCGTCCCACAGATCACAGCCGAAGAGGTAGGGTGAATTGGCGCTGACCGCCACCATCGGCGCGGAGACGATCTTCGACAGGTTGTAGAGCGCGACCGCCTGCTTGGCGTCGTCCGCCTGCATATGGATCTGAAACGAGGTGGCGGCCGATTCCAGCATCACATCCTCGTGGATCAGGTGCAGCGCCTCCCGCCCCTCGATGTCGAGCCGGACCGGCTGGCCATTGCGCAATCGAAATATCTGCTCGTTGAGCGCCCGATAGCGATTGAGCGGTGACATATTAGACAGGCTGAGCGCCGATTGTTGCAGGGTCGGCAGCACGCCGATCATGCCCATCCGCAAACCCAGCTCACCGGCACGCAGGTTGCACTTCCCCCAGAGCGCCTCCAACTCTCGCGCCATGCGAGCGAAGACATCGCCCTGCAGCGGCCGGGCACGGCTATTGAGCTCCAGATTGAAGGTGGCCAGTTCGGGCACCACCAACGGCTCATCGAAACCTTCCATGAAGACCTGGTTCTCAGGTGCCGGATCACCGTTTTCCTGCAGCAAACAGGCCTCCAGTTCCATACCGGCCAGACTCTCACGGTGAGAAAAACGCCCCTCCTCGAACCACTGCGAAAGCAGCCGTGTTTCGTCCTCGAGACGTCGCACGAACTCTGCGAAATCCGCTTCGGTAAAACGGCTGGAGGATATCTCCTGTCCCATCGTTTCAAACGCCTCGAAGTTGCCTGTCCAGGGTCTGCAAACGCTCCGCAGTACCCACATCGACCCAGAGGCCCGGATGCTGGATACCGCTCACTTTGGATTCGGCCATGGCCTTTCTCAATATAGGTGCCAATGGAAAAGCACCCGGCTGACAGCCCGCAAACAGCCTCGGATGGTAAACACCGATGCCACTGAATGTGAGGCGCTCTCCCTCGCTATCGGACACGCGTCCACCCTGCAACACGAAATCCCCCCGCGGATGGTGAGACGGATTGGGCACCAGGACCAGATGAGCCAACATGCCCTGCGGCAGTCCGAGTCGGCTGAAATCGATATCGCACCAGATGTCTCCGTTCACCACCAGAAACGGGGCCTCTCCTAATAAGGGTAGCGCACGAAAAATGCCTCCGCCGGTCTCCAGTGCACTGCCTTCGGGCGAATAGTGGATGTTTACTCCCCAGGCCGATCCATCGCCCAGTTCCGCTTCGATCATCTGCCCCAGATGGGCATGGTTGATCACCAGCTGTCGGATACCCGAGGCGGCGAGACGTTCGATGTGGTGGACGATCAACGGCTTGCCGGCCACAGGCAGGAGAGGCTTGGGCAGTCTGTCGGTCAATGGCCGCATACGTTCGCCACGTCCGGCCGCCAGTATCATGGCCTTCATCTCATTCTTGTTCCTGCGCTCAGTCGCCCGTGCGTTTATGCAGCCCTCATGCTAGCAATGAATCCCTGTCGGGTGCCATGCCGCCCAGGCAAAAGAAAGGGGCCGGTCGGCCCCTTCGTATGAGATATCGGCAACGAAACCTGCGTCAGCCCTTCATGGCCTCGAAGAACTCGTCATTGGTCTTCGAGATCTTCAGCTTGTCGAACAGGAACTCCATGGCCGCGAGTTCGTCCATCGGATGCAGGATCTTGCGCAGGATCCACATTTTCTGCAGCTCGTCCGGTTTCATCAGCAGCTCCTCACGGCGGGTGCCGGAGCGGTTGATGTTGATGGCGGGGAAAATACGCTTCTCGGCGATGCGGCGGTCCAGGTGGACCTCCATGTTGCCGGTGCCCTTGAACTCCTCGTAGATGACGTCGTCCATGCGCGAGCCGGTATCGACCAGGGCGGTGGCGAGGATGGTCAGGGAGCCCCCCTCCTCCACGTTGCGGGCGGCGCCGAAGAAACGCTTCGGCCGCTGCAGGGCGTTGGCGTCGACACCACCGGTCAGCACCTTGCCCGAGGAGGGCACCACGGTGTTGTAGGCGCGGGCCAGACGGGTGATGGAGTCGAGCAGGATCACCACGTCGCGCTTGTGCTCGACCAGGCGCTTGGCCTTCTCGATCACCATCTCGGCCACCTGCACGTGACGCGTGGCCGGCTCGTCGAAGGTACTGGAGATGACCTCGCCGCGCACCGAACGGGCCATCTCGGTCACCTCCTCGGGCCGCTCGTCGATCAGCAGCACGATGACATAGCACTCGGGATGGTTGTGGGTGATCGACTGGGCGATGTTCTGCAGCATCATGGTCTTGCCGGCCTTCGGCGGGGAGACGATGAGGCCACGCTGCCCCTTGCCGATGGGGGCGCAGAGATCGATGGTGCGGGCCGTGATGTCCTCGGTACTGCCGTTGCCGATCTCCAGGTGGAAACGCTTGTTGGCGAACAGCGGCGTGAAGTTCTCGAACAGGATCTTGCTCTTGGCATTCTCCGGCTTGTCGTAGTTGATCTCGTCCACCTTGAGCAGGGCGAAGTAGCGTTCGCCGTCTTTCGGTGGGCGGATCTTGCCGGAGATGGTGTCGCCGGTACGCAGTGCGAAGCGGCGGATCTGACTGGGCGAGACATAGATGTCGTCTGGCCCCGCAAGATAGGAGCTGTCAGCAGAACGCAGAAAGCCGAAGCCGTCCTGCAGGATCTCCAATACGCCGTCGCCGTAGATACTTTCACCTTTCTTGGCGTGGGCCTTGAGAATGGCAAAGATCAGATCCTGTTTACGGGTCCGGGCCATGCCCTCGATGTTCATTTGCTGGGCCAGCTCGGTCAGTTCGGCAACCGGCATCTTCTTCAGTTCAGTCAGATTCATAGTGGTGTAGGAATTGTGGTTTTTTCAGAGGTTCTCGGGGAAGGATGCACACCTCAGAAGGGTGTGGCCGGATTAAAATGTTTTGTGTTCCGGGCAGACGTGAAGCGGTTCAGGATGGCTTGGCGCCCGCAGACGGCGGGCGGCGATGGCGGCTCCGCGCCTGCGTTTGTCGTTACAGGTTACTATCGATAAAGGCGACCAGTTGCGATTTGGAGACGGCACCCACCTTGGTGGCCTCGACCTCGCCATTCTTGAACAGCATCAGCGTGGGAATGCCACGAATGCCATAGCGGGGAGGCGTATCGGGATTGTCGTCGATATTCAGCTTGGCGACTTTCAAACGGCCGGAATACTCCGTGGCGATTTCGTCCAGCACCGGCGCGATCATCTTACAGGGACCGCACCACTCCGCCCAGTAGTCTATCAGCACGGGCTCACTGGATTTGAGGACGTCCGATTCGAAGGAATCATCGGTAACATGAACAATCTGCTCACTCATTGATTGAGTATCTCCGACCATTTTTGGGAGTTAACTGAGGCAGATGCGGACGCCATCCGCACGCCTTAACATGAATCCAGAACGATTCCATGAGTCAATGCAATTGAAAATATGGGACGGGCGTCTGGACGAGAATGGATATTCAAGCCTAAAACATTCCGTATTTCAAGACCTCAGAGCAATTTCATCCGTTTTTTGCCAGTTAATCGGATGTGCCGCTATCAATCCCGTTCAAAAGCGGTTCGATCCGGCACAGATGGGCGATCGAGCGCATGGCCTCCGGCAGCCCCTCCACGGCCACCTCGGACCCGGCGACGGCCGCACGCGCCTTCCACTCGAGCAGCAGGGCCAGCCCGGCGCTGTCAGCGGCCGTGACCCGGGAGAGATCGATCTCCAGATCCTGGGGCTTGTTGAAATAGGTCTCCGATTGGCGCAACAGCTGCTTCGCCGTGGCAAAGGTCATCTCACCCTCGACATGGAAGCGGAAGGCCCCGTCTCTCACGATTTGCGCATCGGCCACGCCGGGGTTACTCCGATGCGGCGGCGTTCTCTTCCGCCTTGCTGAAGAGGAACTGACCGATGATCTCTTCCAGTACCAGAGCCGACTGGGTGATCATGATCTCGCTGCCTTGCTGCAGATTCTCCAGGCTCCCGCCGGGATCAAACCCGACATACTGTTCACCCAGCAGACCCGAGGTATAGATCTTGGCGATGGTATCCTCGGGAATCTTGTCGTACGCCGGCTCGATCTGCATGGTGACCACGGCCTCAAAGGTTTTCTGATCGTAGCCGATGTCGACCACCCGACCGATGCGCACGCCCGCCATCGAGACTGGAGACCGCACCTTGAGGCCGCCGATATTGTCGAAGCGCGCCGTCACCTCATAACCGTCGCTGGTCGTGATGCTGGCCAGGTTGCTCACCTGCATGGCGAGGAAAAAGAGCGCCACCAGGCCAGCCGCCATGAAGGCACCGACGGCAATTTCCACCAGTCTATTGTTCATCTCATTCTCCAAACATCAACGCGGTCAGCACAAAGTCGAGCACCAGCACCGCCAGCGCGGAGTGGACCACCGTCTGCGTGGTGGAACGGCTCACCCCGGTCGAGGTGGGTACCGTGTCATAGCCCTGAAACAGCGCAATCCAGGTGCAGACCACGCCGAACACCAGGCTCTTGATGACCCCGTTCACCACATCTTCGTTCCAATCGATCTTGGCCTGCATCTGGCTCCAGAAGGCGCCGTCGTCCACCCCCAGCAGGCCTACGCTGACGAAGTAGCCACCGAGCACACCCACGGCGCTGAACATGGCCGCCAGCAAGGGCATGGAGATGAAACCGGCGAAAAAGCGGGGGGTGAGAATGCGGCGGATCGGGTCCACCGCCATCATCTCGAGCCCCGACAGCTGCTCAGTGGCCTTCATCAGTCCGATCTCCGCCGTCAGCGCGGACCCGGCGCGGCCGGCGAACAGCAGCGCAGTCACCACCGGCCCGAGTTCGCGTACCAGGGAGGCGGCGACCATCACGCCCAGGCTGTCCTCGGCGGCGAACTGGGAGAGCACGTAGTAACCCTGCAGGCCCAGCACCATGCCCACGAAGAGCCCCGAGACGGCGACGATCACAACCGTGCGCACGCCGATACTCTGAATCTGCGCCACCAGCAGACCGAGGCGCGGCAGCAGGCTGGTGATACCGGCCAGGATCTGCAACAGCAGCAGATGGCCGCGCCCCAGCCGCTCCAGGGCCTGGATGCCTTTGCGTCCGAACAGGGCGAGGGTATCGAGCATCACCTGCCCCCCCGCATGCTCAGCAGGTCTTCCTGCAGCGGCGGCGCCTCGTAGTGAAAACCGACCGGCCCGTCGGGCAGACCGCTCATGAACTGACGCACCGCCTCCGACGAGGAGGTATCGATCTGATCCGGGGTACCCTGCTCGAGCACCTTGCCGCCATTGATCACATAGATGTAGTCGGATATGCCGGCGGTCTCCTCGACATCGTGCGAGACCAGAATGCTGGTCAGGCCCACCGCGTCGTTGAGCCGGCGCACCAGCTGCGCCAACACCCCCATGGAGATGGGGTCCTGACCGGTGAAGGGCTCGTCGTACATCACCATCATGGGATCGAGCGCGATGGCGCGCGCCAGGGCGACGCGTCGTGCCATACCCCCGGAGAGCGCGGATGGCATCAGGTCACGTGCGCCGCGAAGGCCCACCGCCTCCAGTTTCATCAACACCAGTCGACGTATCATCGTCTCCGGCAGGTCGGTGTGTTCGCGCAGGGGATAGGCCACGTTGTCGTAGACCGAGAGATCGGTCAGCAACGCGCCGGTTTGAAACAGCATGCCCATGCGCATGCGCAGCTTGTAGAGGGCCGAGCGCGACAGCTTGTGCACATTCAGTCCGTCCACCTCGATGGTGCCGCGAGCGGGCTGCAGCTGTCCGCCGATCAACTTCAACAGCGTGGTCTTTCCGGTACCGCTGGGGCCCATGATGGCCGTCACCCTGCCACGGGGGATATCGATATCCACGCCATCGAATATGACGCGATTGCCACGAGCGAAGTGAAGATCACGGATTTTGATCAGCGTTTGGTCGTTGTTCACAGCGGCCTGATGTGGAATGGCGGGCGTCTTGTCCCGGAAACCCGGCCATTGTGTCGGCGAGGCCTGGGGGCGTCAAGCCAATGCCGGTAAATTGAGTAACTGGTGCGGGGGCGCGGCAATCCCGGAAATCTCCTGCGCAAATGTTCGACCACGCATTGCTCGGCAGGTCTTCCGGTTTCCGGCTACCCTCTCTCGGCAGTGGAGGTGAACCCCTGGCCTTGTCTCAGGCATAATCACCCTAGCGAAAACGGGGACGGGGCATGGCGGACATACTTACATTCAAACGGCCCAAGGCCGCCGAACGGCACAAAGGCAAGGGGCTCTGCCGTGAGGGTTTCCACAAGTGGGAGGTCGACAAACAGTCGGTCTTCGACGTCAAACAAGGCCGGCTGGTGACCCGTTACCGCTGCCGGCGCTGCGGTAAGCTACGCACCAGCGCCGACTGATTCAGATACGCAAGCGTTCGACCACCTCGCCAGCGACCAGGTGTTTTTCGAAGATCTCGTCCATGTCCTCCCGGTCCACGTAGGTGTACCAGACATCATCCGGGTAGACCACCATCACCGGTCCCAGAGAACAGCGGTCGAGGCAACCCGCGGTATTGACCCGGATACCGCCGGGACCCGCCAGCCCCGCCTCCTTGACCCGCTTCTTCAAATAGTCGCGCATGCGTTTCGCCCCGTGCTGGGCGCAGAAGGGGCGACCGTCATCCCTTTCATTGACGCAGAAGAAGAGGTGGTATCGATAATATGACATGTTGGCGCACTTCCCGCGGTGATCGCTGAACCGTTAACCGCTATTATAGGGGCTGATTCAGCCATACCACCTCGTCCATCGTAACGTGACCCCCGAACATCTGCTGAAAGAGGCGGACCGCTGTGTAAAGTGCGGTCTCTGTCTGCCCCATTGTCCGACCTACCTGAAATGGCAGAGCGAGGCCGACTCCCCGCGCGGACGCATCAGCCTGCTCCAGGCGCTGGCCGCCGGCGAACTGCGCAACAGTCCTGGGATGGAACGTCATATCGACCGCTGTCTCGGCTGTCTGGCCTGTGAGACCGCGTGCCCATCGGGGGTCCGTTACGGCCAACTCATCGATGGCGGCCGCGCTCTGCTCAATCAACAGCGTCCCTCACGACAACGTTGGCGGCGGGTCTTCGACCTGCTCAGCGACCGTCATCGGCTCGACCGTTGGCGCTCCTGGTACCGTTTGCTGCGCCGTCTGCGCTTGACCCGACTGGCGGCCCTGATGCCATCGCCGAACATGCGCCGCATGGCCAAAATGGGCGAGCAACTGTCCGACGAATCACAACTCCTGAGCGGGCTGCACCCGGCCGCGCTGCCCACCGGCAGGCTGGTGCAGCTCTTCGTCGGCTGTGTAAGCAGTCAGACCGAACAGCCACTGATCCGGGAGGCGACCGCCTTGCTGTCGCGTCTCGGTTTCGCGGTGGAGATACCCGAGGCACAGGCCTGCTGCGGCGCCATCCACCGGCACAACGGCTTTCCCGAGCAGGCCGATAGACTCTGCAGCGAGAACCGTCGCCTGCTGCAGGGCAGTCGCGCCGAGACATTGATCACTCTGGCCAGCGCCTGTCAGCTGGAGCTCTCCACCCATCTGGACAGCCCGCTGCCGGTGACGGCCCTGGCCGACTTCCTGCTCGACCTGCCAGCCGGCTCGCTGGCACCCCTGCAGCCACTACAGCAGCGGGTGGCACTGCACACGCCCTGCACCTGCCATGACGATCGCAGTCGCCAGCTGCTCGAACAGATCCCGGGTATAGACCTCATCGAACTGCCGGAAAACGGCCTCTGCTGCGGTGCGGCAGGCACCTATCTGCTGACCCAACCAGAGGCCTCTATCAGCCTGGGCAGCGCCAAAATCGAGCATCTGCGCACCAGCGGCGCGGAAGTTCTCGTCACCAGCAATACCGGTTGCGCCCTCCAGTTCCGCCAGCTGATACAGGAGACCGGGCTGAGGGTCGAGGTGCTGCATCCCATCCAACTCCTCTTGCGGCAGATGAAGGCTTGAAGCCGTGCCCTGCCAGCGCTAAGGTTTGGCCATGACACAGAGAGATTTCACCCCCACTGATCACCTGCTGATGGGTTTCGACCAAGCCCTGCGCACCCTCTTCGGACGCCCCCTGGTCACCGAGCGCAGCGACCCCGCCAACGACTACCCGGAAGCCGACCTGAGCGAGCATGAACGGGATGTGACCGGCCGTCTGATGCGCATCAACCATACAGGCGAAGTCTGCGCCCAGGCGCTGTATCAGGGACAGGCACTGACCGCCAAGCTGCCGGAAGTCAGGTCGAGCATGGAGCGGGCGGCACAGGAGGAGAACGACCATCTGGAGTGGTGCGAATCGCGTCTGAAAGCGCTCGATAACCGCAAAAGCCTGCTCAACCCCTTCTGGTACGCAGGCTCATTTCTGATCGGTGCAGCCGCCGGCCTGGCAGGCGACAAATGGAGCCTGGGTTTCGTGGCGGAGACCGAGCACCAGGTGGAGGACCACCTGGAGAGTCACCTGCAACGACTCCCCTCCCAGGACCAGAAGAGCCGGGCAGTACTGGAGCAGATGAACGAGGATTAGGTTCACCACGCGACCGTGGCGCTGTACTCGGTCTCGACCACCTGGTCTCTGTCTGTGGCGCCGACCTGAACCGCCAGGGTCATACCGAGTCCGATCACCACCAGGACCAGCAGAACCGCAAAGAAGTCGGGTGCGCGATGGGGATGATGTCTGTTCATTGCCTACCAATCCATTCAATCAGTTAACTCAAACTATTAATCTTACTCATCAACTCAACCTTGAACCTGTTCACGTTGCTGTACAGTTTTTGCACAGTCAGGGGTTGGATTGTGAATCCGATGCGGTTTCCGAGGCACCTCGTTCCTTAAGAAAGCCCTCAACCGCGTCATGTCCGCCCCGTTTGGCCAGCGCCAGAGCAGTGGCACCCGACGTATCCGCCTTGTTCAGCTCGGCACCACGCTGCACCAGCAACCGCACCACCTCCAGATGGCCGTAGGCCGCCGCGTCCATCAACGGGGTATTACCCCCGGGACCGGTGACATTGGGATCCGCGCCGGCGGCAAGGAGTATCCTGACCGTCCTGCTGTTGCCGTTGAAAGCCGCCAGATGGAGCAGCGAACGGCCCGCCCGGTTGGTGCCATTGACATCACCACCCTGTGCCAGCAGATCTCCGACCCGCTGCACTTCACCCAGCGAGACCGCGGCCACCAGGGCCTGATTGCCCGGGATCTCATCGGCCGCCTGGAGCATGCCTGTCGAGAGCATCAGCAGGATTACAGTCGTCACCATTTTCATCATGACAATCCGATTCTGTTCCTTGTCGGTAATCCTGTTGTCGGCAGATACCTTTAATTCTTGATATTCCCTAACCGTTGCACTCGACCCGCCTGCTCAGTAATCTTGAGGTATCCGAATAAACGACCCGAGACAGACCATCCATGGAACCAGAGCAACTCAATCACATCGATGTTCAGGTTGAGACCAACTACATGGAGTCGCAGTCACAACCTGACGAGCAGCGTTTTGTCTTCTCCTACACGGTGACCATACGCAACGAGGGCAATATCCCGGCCCGCCTGATGAATCGTCACTGGATCATTACCGACGCCAACGGCAAGGTGCAGGAGGTGCGCGGCGAGGGGGTGGTCGGCGAGCAGCCCCACCTGAAGCCGGGCGAGACCTTCCGCTATACCAGCGGCACCGTGCTCGACACGCCGGTCGGCAGTATGCAGGGCAGCTATGACATGGTCGACAGCCTGGGCAACCATTTCGACGCCATGATCCCGGCCTTTTCGCTGGCCCGGCCCGGCAGCCTGCATTAAGACCCTAGACCGAGAGTCTATGCCCCAGGCCCAGCGCCTCACCGAACCGCTCTGGCTCGCTGGAGGAGTGCTTCTGATATTGATCCTCAGCGGCATCGACCCGGTGGCGGACCGTTACACCTGGTTTCTCGAGACCGCACCGGTCATGATCGGCCTGGTGCTGTTGAGCCTGACCTGGCGCCGTTTCCCCTTGACCCCGCTGCTCTGCCGCCTGTTGGCGCTGCACGCTCTGATCCTCATCGTCGGCGGCTACTACACCTACGCGGAGGTGCCGCTGTTCAACTGGCTGCGGGACGCACTCGACCTCTCCCGCAACCACTACGACCGCATCGGCCACCTCGCCCAGGGCTTCATTCCCGCCATATTGGCACGCGAGATCCTGTTGCGCCGCTCTCCGCTCGAGACCGGACGCTGGCTGTTTTTCATCGTGGTTTCCATCTGCCTCGCCTTCAGCGCCTTCTACGAGCTGATCGAGTGGTGGGTGGCTCTGCTCAGCGAGCAGGCCGCCGACGCCTTTCTCGGCACTCAGGGCGATCATTGGGATACCCAGAACGATATGTTCCTGGCAATGATCGGTGCTGTGCTTTCGCAACTGCTGCTCTCGCGCATGCACGACCGGCAGCTGGAGATCGTCTGATGGCCATCTACGCCATCGGCGACCTCCAGGGGTGCTACGACGAGCTGATGAAGCTGCTCAAGCAGATTGAATTCAATCCCGACAATGACCGCCTCTGGTTCGCCGGTGACCTGGTCAACCGCGGCCCCAAGTCCCTGGAAGTGCTGCGCTTCGTCAGATCCCTCGGCGACCGGGCAGTGACGGTGCTGGGCAATCACGACCTGCATCTGCTGGCGCTCAGTCAAGGTAACCGCAACCATTACAAGCACGGCACCCTGGATGAGGTGCTGAAGGCGCCCGACCGCGATGAGCTGATCGAATGGCTGCGCCACCGGCCGGTGATGTACCACCACGAAAAACGCGGCTACAGCCTGATCCATGCCGGTCTGCCGCCACAATGGGATCTCCCCACGGCGCGGGCCTGTGCCCATGAACTGGAAACCGTGCTGCGCGGACCGGGCTTTCACGATTTCTGCCATCAGATGTACGGCAACCAGCCCGACCTCTGGCAACACGACCTCGGCGGCATCGAGCGCCTGCGATTCATCACCAACGCCTTCACGCGTCTGCGTTTCTGCACACCCGACGGCCGCCTCTCGATGCGTGACAAGGGGGCGCCGGGCACCCAGTCAAACGGCTCCCGGCCCTGGTATGAAATGCCGGACCGCGCCACCCGCAACGACCGTATTCTGTTCGGCCATTGGTCAACCCTCGGCTATCGCCGGATCGACAATGTATGGTGTCTGGACAGCGGCTGCCTCTGGGGCGGAAAACTCACTGCGCTGAGACTGCGCAAGACACAAAAACCCAGGCCCCTGCAGTACAGCTGCCCGGGTGCGCTGAAACCGGGTAAGAAATAGACACCCGACCGACACCTCGCCGGATCGCCTACGGCTGACGCCCACAACCCTGAGCGTGAACAGCATGCCGCGATCACAACTCAGCCGGTAAACCTGAAATCGGCGTGTTACCCTGAGCAGCGCCACAGAAGCGCAAAGACATTGCACCGAGGGAGGATATGATGCGTGCACATGACATCGAATATCGGATCATTGGCCATGACATGCAGCTGGTCGAAATCGTCCTCGATCCCGGCGAAACCGTCATCGCCGAGGCCGGGGCCATGACCTATATGGAGGCGGCCATCAGCTTCGAAACCCGCATGGGCGACGGCGCCGATCCCGAAGAGGGGATGTTCGGCAAGCTCTTCAGCGCCGGCAAGCGCATGCTCACCGGCGAGTCACTCTTCACCACCCATTTCACCAACGGCGCCTCGGCGGGCAAGTCGCGTGTCGCCTTCTCCGCCCCCTACCCCGGTACTGTGATGCCGCTGGCTCTGAGTCAACTCGGCGGCAAGGTAATCTGTCAGAAGGACGCCTTCCTCTGCGCCGCCCGCGGCACCAAGCTCGGCATCGCTTTCAACAAACGGCTCGGTAGCGGCCTGTTCGGCGGCGAGGGCTTCATCCTGCAAAAGCTGGAGGGTGACGGTCTCGCCTTCATTCAGGCGGGGGGCACGGTGATCGAGAAGACCCTCAACAACGAGACCCTGCGGGTCGATACCGGTTGCCTGGTCGGATTCACCGAGGGAATCGAGTACGACATCGGCATGTCGGGCGGATTGAAGTCGATGCTGTTCGGTGGCGAGGGTGTCTTCCTGGCGACCCTCAGCGGCAGCGGCAAGGTCTGGATCCAGAGTCTGCCCTTTTCCCGCATGGCCGATCGCATTCTGCAGCACGCGCCCCAGGGCGGCGGTAAGGAGCGGGGTGAGGACTGAGTCGGCAGCGCTCAGGTCTCGATTCTCTCCAGCTCGAGAAAGGTGTAGGCGTAGGCATTGCGCGCGTCGGCCGGATGGGTCTCCCTCCCCTGCTCGCGCCATTCGGTAAAGTCGATCTCGGGAAAGCGGGTCTCACCCTCCACTTCGGCATCTACCAGGGTCAGGTAGAGCCGGTCCGCCCGCGGCAACATCTCCTTATATATAGAGCCCCCACCCACGATCATCACCTCCGAAACCTCACCGGCCGCCTCCAGTGCCTGCTCCAGGGAGTGGACCAACTCGCACCCCTCGGCCCGGTAGTCGGGATCCCGAGTGACCACGATATGGCGACGCCCGGGCAACAGGCCTGGCAGCGACTCCCAGGTCTTGCGCCCCATCACCATCGGCTTGCCCATGGTGACGGCTTTGAAATGGGCAAGATCGGCAGGCAGGCGCCAGGGCAGCTGGTTGTCGCGACCGATCACGCCGTTCTTCGCCATCGCCACGATGAGCGAAATCAGGGGTCGCGTCTGACCCATCAGACCGCCACCGGCGCCTTGATGTGTGGATGTGGATCGTAGTCGACCAGTTCGAAGTCCTCGAAACGAAAGCCGAAGATATCGTCCACCTCCGGATTGATGCGCATGCTGGGCAGCGCTCGGGGTTCCCGGCTCAGTTGCAGATCGCACTGCTCCAGATGGTTGGCGTAGAGGTGGGCGTCGCCGAAGGTGTGCACGAACTCACCCGGCTGCAGTTTGGTCACCTGAGCCAGCATCAGGGTCAGCAGTGAATAGGAGGCGATGTTGAACGGCACGCCAAGAAAGATATCGGCACTGCGCTGATAGAGCTGGCAGGAGAGACGCCCCTCGGCCACGTAGAACTGGAACAGACAGTGGCAGGGCGGCAGCGCCATATGCTCGATATCGGCCGGATTCCAGGCGGAGACGATCAGGCGGCGGGAATCGGGATTTTGGCGAATCTGTTTCACCAGCTCACTGATCTGATCGATATGCCCACCGCCTGACGTCGGCCAGGAGCGCCACTGGTGACCGTAGACGGGCCCCAGGTCGCCGTTCTCATCGGCCCACTCATCCCAGATACTGACGCCGTTCTGCTTCAGATAGGCAATATTGGTATCCCCCTGGAGAAACCAGAGCAACTCATGAATGATCGAGCGCAGGTGGAGCTTCTTGGTGGTCAGTACCGGGAAACCCCGGGCCAGATCGAAGCGCATCTGGTAACCGAAGACACTGCGTGTGCCGGTACCGGTACGATCCTCTTTCACCACGCCTTGATCGCGGACATGCCGCATCAGGTCCAAATACTGTTTCATGCCGTTGCTTCCGAAGCCCCTTTTCGCCGATAAGCCAGAAACAGCAGCAGCATACCAAACAAGATCATCGGTGTACTCAACACCTGACCCATGGTCACCCAGCCGAAGGCGAGATAACCGATATGGGCATCGGGCAGGCGCACCAGCTCGATGAGGAATCGGAACACGCCGTAGCAGAGCAGGAACAATCCCGATACCGCCATGCGCGGCGGCTGCCTGGCGGAGAAGAGCCAGAGGATCAGGAACAGAACCACCCCCTCTAGCAAAAACTCATAGAGCTGATTGGGGTGCACGGGCGTGGAGTAGAGCGTACCCGGCGGCAGACCGAGACGGCTGCAGAGGCCTGCCGCGATATCACAAGGCACCTGCATGCCCCAGGGCAGACTGGTGGGACCGCCCCAGAGCTCCGCATTGATGAAATTGCCCAGACGCCCGGCGCCCAGTCCCACGGTGACCAGGGGGGCCACGAAATCGGTGGCCTGAAAAAAGGTTCGGCCGTGACGCCGGGCGAACAGCCACATCGCCAACAATACGCCGAGCAGACCGCCATGGAAGGACATACCGCCCTCCCAGACCCGGAACAGATAGAGCGGATCGGCCAACAGCTTGTCGAGGCCATAGAAGAGGATGTAGCCGAAACGTCCGCCCAGAACCACGCCCAGAACGATATAGAAGACCATATCGTCGACCTGCTGGGGACTCCAGAGGGCGCCGGGCCTGGCGGCCCTGACTCGCCCGAGCCACCAACCGCCGAGGAAGCCGATCAGATACATCACCCCGTACCAATGGATCTTCAGCGGCCCGACCGCCAGCAGCACCGGATCGATTTCAGGGTAGGTGATCATGGGGGCGCATGGTAGCACAGGAACGGCATTCACGAATCTGCCAAAAAATCGTAAACATGCAGAATCACGTCATTAAGGGATGGTAGTATGTTGTGAAACCGATCACATTTCTTCCCGATTACGGAATTAATTTCGCAAACAATGTGACGGGTATCTGCCGGGTGTCAAGTTTTTGGAACCAGCGCCGCTACCTCGTACAGACGATGCACCACCCAACAGCATCCGGAATAGGGAAGGACTATGAGCTACGCACACGCACAGAAATTTGAAACTTACATTCCGCGTAAAATGGATACATTAGGCTCTCGGCTGAGACGTAAAAGACGGGAACGTGGATGGACCCAGGAAGAGCTGGCACTGCGCGCCGGCACCAACCAGGCGGTAATCCAGAAAATCGAGAACGGAAAGAGTCTGCGCCCGCGCAAGATCGATGAGATCGCCCAGGTGCTCGACGTCAATCCGGCTTGGCTGATGTTCGGCGACGAAGCCTCGCCGACGGTGCTCGACGAAGAGGCGACCGAAGTGGCCAAGGCATGGAATCACCTGCCCGAGCCGATCAGAAGCCGTATCAAGCGGAATATTTTCGAGCAGGTCCTGCTCCACTCGAGCAAGAAATAACCCATTACAGGCCCCGGACGCGGTGCGTCATCCGGGCGCCGCAGGCACCTCCCTCTGCAAAACAGCCACCTCGAGTGGCTGTTTTTATTTCCCCCCCGGCCACCCTGGTCCGGCATCCCGCGGTGAACGACCGGTCGTCGTCCAGCCCACAAAAAAACCCGGCATGAATGCCGGGTTTTCGGACAGTCCAACAACCTATGACGTCAAAACCTGTAGGAGACTCCGAAGGAGAGGACGGGATAGTATTTGTAATTCTTGATGTCATCCTCGAAACGCTGCTCTTCCAGGGCGATATCGGCGGGATCAACCAGCCCGGCATTGACGCCTGTGGGCGTGAGGGTCACGTTTCCTGAGCCCTGGTACATGATGCCCAGGTCCACATTGAAACCCCAGCCCCTGTCGGCGGACAGGGCGTTGCCCCAACCCACACCCAGATAGGGCGCCGTGCTGTCGAAATCGAGTTTGGCATCGAGTCCGATACCGGGATAGAAGGTATCGCCAACCGTGATGCCGGTGGACGTGGATGAACCACTCAACTCATTGCCGTTGTTCATCAGACCGGCGGTGAAGCGGAAAGCGTTGCCGAAGGGGTGCCAGTCGGCCAGCAGGGAGATCGATTGCCACTCCAGATTCAGGTCGTACTCAATGTCGGAGATGGACTCGGTGCGGTCGTAGTCGAACTTGTTGAGGCCCAGACGGGCATTGAAATGCTCGGTGAGGCCGAAGGTACCTTCGACACCGAGACCCAGGGTCCCCAGTTTGGCGGTTATCGCCGAATCCACAGCCCCGGCATTGGCCGACACCAAACCCAAACAGGCCGCCCCCAAAACTGCTTGAAACCGCGTATTCATTGAATTGCCTCGCCTAGCCGTATTCGCCACAGACCACCTTTAACTTTAGTACGGCAGCACGGCGGGTTTCTTTAGATTCCTTCTCAAAACTCGCTATGTACACCCGGCGATCCCGCATGTTCGCGGCATCCCTGCTCAGGTGCGATCAGCTAGGGTCGGCGGGCTAAGTGCGCCATCGCTTCTCCGCCTCATCGTCGCTGACCCGGGCATCCACCCAGCGCTCGCCTTGGTCGGTCGTCTCTTTTTTCCAAAAAGGTGCCTGTGTCTTTAAATAGTCTATAACAAATTCACAACCGAGGAAGGCCTCTTTGCGATGTCGCCCCGCCACCGCCACCACTACGATCGTGTCCGTGGGCCGCATCTCACCCACCCGGTGCACCACCCGGCAGGCGTCGAGATGCCAGCGTGCCATCGCCTCCTCGGCGATCTTCTGCAGAGCCTTCTCGGTCATGCCCGGGTAGTGTTCCAGATAGAGGCTCTCGACCCGGTCGCCGTCGTTGATATCCCGCATCAGACCGATGAAGCTGACCACAGCGCCGATCTCCGGATTGTCGGCCCTTACCAGATCGACCTCCCGATGCGGATCCAGCGGTTCGGACTGCACACGGACATGGATCATGCGTCAGCCTCCGGTCACCGGTGGAAACAGGGCCACCTCGTCCCCGTCGGCGAGGCGTGTGGAGCGATCGGCCACCTCCTGGTTCACCGCCATCATCACCCGCTGATCCTCGGCGAACAGACGCGACCAGGCTCCGCCCCGACCCCGCAGTTCGTGCAACAGGGCGTCGAGGGTGTCCACCCGACCGGTGTCGATACGCTCCCCCTCCGTGCCCAGTTCTTCGCGGAAACGGGCAAAATATTTCACATCAATCATGCCATCAGCTCACTGAAAGGAATAAAGTCGATGGTATCTCCCGGTGCGATGGCTGTCATGGCGGGTAACACGGCAAAACCGTTGGCCCAGGCCACGGAACTCAGCACCCCGGATGATCGGTTCGGATAGAGTCTCACCACCGCGCGTCCCTGTTCATCGATCTCCAGCCGGCCTCGGGCATACTCGCGACGTTTGTCGTCAGCAGCTTTCTCAAAGGCGGCGATCGCACGGTAGGGCGTCTGCAGCAGACCCTTCTCCACCCCCTGCATGCGCAGGATGAAGGGCCGCATGAAAAGGGTGAAGGTCGCGAACAGGGAGACCGGATTGCCGGGTGCCCCCAGAAACGGGGTCTCGGCCACCTGGCCGAAGGCGAGCGGCTTGCCGGGCCGGATCGCCACCTTCCAGAGGTCGAGCGAACCAAGCCGCTCCACGGCCGGCTTGACGTGATCCTCCTCGCCCACCGAGACACCGCCTGAAGCGATGATGAGATCGGCCTCCGCGGCGCCGCGGCTCAAGGCGTCGCAAGTGGCCTGCAGGGTATCTTCCACCATGCCCAGTTGGATCACGTCACAACCCAGGCGTTCCACCAAGCCTCCCAGGGTAAAGGTGTTGGAATTGTAGATCTGTCCGGGACCCAGCGCTTCACCGGGCATCACCAACTCGTCGCCGCTGGAGAAAATCGCCACCTTGAGGCGACGATAGATGGTCACCTCCGCCAGACCGACCGAGGCCGCCAGCCCGAGATGCTGTGGCTGCAGACGGATACCGCGGGGCAGCACCTCTTCACCCTGCAGGATATCTTCTCCGGCGCGACGGATGTTGGCGCCGGGCGCGGGTAGCTCGGCGATCCTCACCCGGTCGCCTTCAACCTCGCACAACTCCTGCATCACCACCGCATCGGCACCCGGAGGTATCGGCGCGCCGGTAAAGATTCGCGCCGCCGTGCCCGGCTCCAGGTCAGTCCCGGCAGTGCCGGCCGGAATCCGTTGCGCCACCCGCAGCGCTCCCTCCTCCTTCAACGATTTCAGGTTGACGGCATATCCGTCCATGGCGCTGTTGTCCCAGGGCGGCACATCGACCCGGCTGCGCACCGGCTCGGCCAATGCCCGACCCAGGGCCTGGGCCAACGGCAGTCGCTCGGTCTCGGTCTGGGTGCGGGCCCGGGACAGGAGGAAGTCGAGGGCCTCGTCGAAAGGCTTGAGCGTCGATTGATGAGAGTCGCAGCCGCAGTCCGTCATACAGGCTCCTATTTCTCCAGCAGCCGGGGAAACATCTGGGCAAAGTTACAGGGTCGGGTCCGGATGTCGAGCTGGGCCTTGAGGATCTTGTCCCAACCTGTCCGGCAGGCGCCGGTGGAGCCCGGCAGACAGAAGATCAGGGTGCCGTTGGCCAGCCCGGCAATGGCCCGCGACTGGATGGCGCTGGTACCAATCTCCTCCAGGGAGATGGTCCTGTAGAGTTCGCCGAAGCCCTCGATCTGTTTGTCGAACAGGGGCAGCATCGCCTCCGGAGTGCTGTCGCGGCCGGTGATGCCGGTACCGCCCGTGGCGATTATTACATGCACCTCGCTGTCGGCGATCCAGCGCGAGACCACGGCACGCAACTGATAGATATCGTCGGGCACGATGCACTTGTCCACCACCTTGTGGCCGGCCTCCGACGCCCGATCCCTGAGCGTATGGCCCGATTTGTCGGTCGCTTCCGTCCGGCTGTCGGAGACCGTCAGAATGGCCAGGTTAAGGGGAATGAAATCGCTTTCTGTGTAGTGTCCGGACATGGCTCTGCCTGTTAAAAACGGTAATCGAAGGCCTGCTCGAAGCGATGCGCGAAGACATCCTTCGACACGAAATGGTTCTGCGTTCCGGCATGTTCGATCTTGATCGCTCCCATCAGGGCGGCGATGCGGCCGGTGGTTTCCCAGTCCATATCGTTCATCAGACCATAGAGCAGCCCGGCCCGATAGGCGTCGCCACAACCAGTGGGATCGACCAGTGCCTTGGCGGGAGCCACCGGAATTTCATAGCGCTTCTCGCGTGTGACGATGAGTGAACCCTCGCCACCCCGGGTGACGATCACCGCCTCGACCATCTGCGCCAACTGTTCCAGGTTCTTGCCGGTACGCTCCATCATCAACTGAGCCTCATAGTCGTTGAAGGCCAGCCAGTCGGCCTGCTCGGCGAACTGCAGCAGGCTATCGCCATCGAACATCGGCATGCCTTGACCGGGATCAAAGATGAATGGCACCCCCGCCTCGGCGAACTGGGCCGCATGCTCGATCATGCCCTGACGGCCGTCCGGCGAGACCATTCCCAGGGTACAGCCGGCGATGCGTGAGACATCGATCTGATGGGCCTGGTTCATGGCCCCCGGGTGAAAGGCGGTGATCTGGTTGTCGTCCTTGTCCGTGGTGATGTAGGCCTGCGCCGTGTAGCTGCCGGGGATCACAAGCAAGTGCTCGCGGCTCACCCCGCACTCGTCCATCCAACGGGCGTAGGGCTCGAAATCCACACCGATGGTTCCGACCGGCCTGCCCACGCCACCCAGCATGTTGAGATTGTAGGCGATATTGCCGGCACAGCCGCCGAACTCGCGGCGCAGATCGGGCACCAGGAAGGAGACGTTCAGGATATGCACCTGCTCGGGCAGGATATGGTTCTTGAAACGGTCGTGAAAGACCATGATGGTGTCAAAAGCGAGGGAGCCGCAGATCAGGGCCGACATAAAACAAGCCTCTCTGTTTCTGATTTGTATTGTTGGGTAAGGGTAAATTTATCAGTGTCGTGGGCGAGGGATCCGCAAACCAGGGCCAACATAACCAAGACCCTCTATTTCAGCTAAAGGTTGTTGGGTGCCGGTGGATGGCGACGCCGATGCAAGCAGGGCTTGTCATCGGGGGCCGGTCTCGACAATCCCGGCACAGCCCCGCTTCCACGAATGAAGTTGCGGTGCGGCAAGCCTGCCAATCCTAGCAAGAAAGCGGTTCCGACGTATTCGGCCTCAATCCCGTTCCGCCCGATACGCCAGGTCGAGTTCACGCGCGGCGCGCACATCGTCGAGCCGTCGCACCGGCATGCTGTGTGGCGCCTGCTTGACCATCTCGGGTTGTGTCTCGGCCTCTCGCTGGATGTTCTGCATGATCTCCACGAAACGATCGAGATCCTCCTTCGCCTCGGTCTCGGTCGGCTCGATCAGCAGGCACTCGGGCACCAGCAGGGGAAAGTAGGTGGTCGGCGCATGCACCCCATAGTCGAGCATGCGCTTGGCGAAGTCCATGGTGTTGACTCCCAGCTCCTTGGCCTGGCGCTTCAGGGTCAGGATGAATTCGTGACTGGCGCGACGTTCCGGATAGGCGGCGTCGAAGCCCGCCTCCATCAACCGTTTCAGCAGATAATTGGCATTCAGGGTGGAGTACTCGGCGACCCGTTGCATGCCTTCCCGGCCCAACAGCCGGGCGTAGACGTAGGCGCGTAGCAGCACCCCGGCATTGCCGGCGAAGGCGGACAGCCGACCGATAGTGTCGGGACGCTCATGTTCGGTGAGCCAGAGATAGTCGCTGCCGTCATAGTCGACCATCGGTACGGGAAGATAGGGTTCCAGTCGCTGGCTGACACCCACCGGTCCCGCGCCGGGACCACCACCACCGTGGGGCGTGGAGAAGGTCTTGTGCAGGTTCATGTGGATGACGTCGAAGCCCATGTCGCCTGGGCGTACCTTGCCGAGGATGGCGTTGAGGTTGGCGCCGTCGTAGTAGAGCAGGCCGCCCGCGTCGTGCACCAGTCCGGCGATCTCATTGATGCGGCGCTCGAAGACGCCGACAGTGGAGGGATTTGTCAGCATGATGCCGGCGGTCTGCGGACCCAGCGCCTGCTTCAGCGCCTCCACGTCGATATCGCCGTCAGGGCCGGTGGGGATCTCGCGGGTCTTGTAGCCACACATCACCGCCGAGGCCGGATTGGTGCCGTGGGCCGCGTCGGGAACCAGTATTTCGGTTCGACCGCTGTCGCCCCGTGCGTCGTGATAGGCACGGATCATGGCCACGCCGGCGAACTCGCCCTGAGCACCGGCGGCCGGCGACAGGGAGACCGCCGCCATGCCGGTGACATGTTTGAGGATCTCCTGCAGTTCGTGCAGACAGGCCATGAAGCCCTGACTGTGAGTGTCCGGGGCCAACGGATGACGGGCCAGAAATCCCGGCAGCATGGCCAGGGAGTTACAGGCCCGCGGGTTGTACTTCATGGTGCAGGAGCCCAGCGGGTAGAAATGGGTGTCGATGGAGAAGTTCTTCTGCGACAGACGAGTGTAGTGGCGCACCGCCTGCATCTCCGACACCTCCGGCAGGGCCGCCGGGCGCTGTCTCAGCTGTGCGGACGGAATCTCGGAAAGCTCAGCCATCTCGATGCTGGACTGGGCGGTTGCGTGGCGCCCGCTTCTGGATTGTTCGTAGATCATCTTGCTCAGGTCTCGATCGGGTCGGCTGCCGGCCCTCAGCTATGTGTTCGCATGCAGGCTGGCGCTCATCACCAGTCCGGTTTCAACTGACAGGGAGTCTGCACCTGGGAGGCGATGACCCGCTCCAGCTTGTTGCGGTACTGCTCGATCTCCTCATCGCTGCGCAGCTCGGTGGCGCAGACCAGCACGGCATTCTCCAGCTCAGGATAGTCGTCACTCAGATCCAAACCGCCCAGCACGTTGTGCGCAGCCAGCATCTTGAGCGCGTCCCTGGCCGGTATCGGCAGCTTCAGCACCCGCTCGTGAAACACCGGGCCGTCGAACACCGATTCGACGCCCGCAAGGCTGCACAGGGCCTCGGTCAGTTTGATGGTATTGGCATGGCTGGCCGCCGCCATGCGTTGCAGCCCATCGCCACCCATGATCGCCATGTGGATGGTGGCGGCAGTGACCATCAGACCCTGGTTGGTGCAGATGTTGGACGTCGCCTTGGAGCGGCGGATGTGCTGCTCACGGGCCTGCAGGGTCAGGGTATAGCCCGGCTTGCCGTCGAGGTCGACGGTCTTGCCGATGATGCGGCCCGGCATCTGCCGCACCAGAATCTCGCGACAGCAGAGGAAGCCGAAATAGGGACCGCCGGACGAGAGTGGCGCGCCCAGCGGCTGCCCCTCGCCACAACAGATATCGGCGCCCCGGGACCCCCACTCGCCGGCCGGCTTGAGGATCGCCATCGCCAATGGATTCACCACCGCAATGGCGAGCATGCCGTTGGCCTGCGCCCAATCGGTCAGGTCATCGACCGCCTCCAGCACGCCGAAGAAATTGGGCTGGGGGATCACCAGGGCGGCGAAATCCTCTCCCGCGAAAGCCTCCAGGGCCTGCCGGTCGAGCTGTCCCGTGGCGGGATCGTAGGCCACTTCCACCTGCTCGATCCCCTGATTGCGTACGATGCTGTGCACCACCCGTCGGTAGAGCGGATGCAGGGTACGCGGCACCAGGATGCGCTTCGACTTCGACTTGCGGTTGGCGCGCACCGCCATCAACACCGCTTCCGCCAGCGCCGAGGCGCCGTCGTAGAGCGAGGCGTTGGAGACGTCCATGGCGGTCAATGCCGTCATCATCGACTGGAATTCATAGAGCAACTGCAGGGTGCCCTGGCTCGCCTCCGCCTGATAAGGGGTGTAGGCGGTGTAGAACTCGCCGCGCGTGGTGAGCTGCCAGACCGCCGCCGGGATATGGTGATCGTAGGCACCGGCGCCGATGAAACAGAGCGGCTGTCCGTCCTCACGGGCGCGTGTCTGCATCAGGCGGGCGACCTCCATCTCCGGCAGGCCGCTCGGGATGACTTCGAGTTCGCCACAGCGCAGCTCAGCGGGAATCTCGTCGAACAGGTCATCGATGCTGTCGACGCCGATGGCGCCGAGCATGTCACGGATGTCGTCTTCGGTATGAGGGATGAATGGCATGCTCGTCTCGCGCTGTCAGTGCTCTTCCTCTGCGACCAGGGCCTCGTAGGCTGCGGCATCGAGCAGGCCCTCCAGCTCACCGGCATCGCTGAGCTTGAGCTTGAACATCCAGCCATTGCCGAAGGCGTCCTCGTTGATGGTTTCAGGGGCGCCGTCGAGCGCCTCGTTCACCTCCACCACCTCGCCGCTCACGGGACTGTAGACGTCGGAAGCCGCCTTCACCGACTCGACCACCGCGCAGTCGTTTCCGGCCTCCACCGAAGCGCCCACCTCCGGAAGGTCGACAAAGACCAGATCGCCCAACAGCTCCTGGGCGTGCTCGGTGATACCGATGGTGACGGTGCCGTCGCCCTCGTCCCGCAGCCATTCGTGGGATTTGGTATAGCGAAGTTCGCTGGGTGTGTTGCTCATGATCCTGTCCTGTCTGGAGTTGAATAAGGTTGTGCCGAGAACCGCAGGGACTCGAGGCCCTAGAGTTCGATCTGTGCTTGACCGTTACGTACAAAAGGCGGCTTCACCACGCGCGCCGCCACCCGTTTGCCGCGGATATCCACCTCGCAGGTGTCGCCGATATCGGGTTCAACGCGGGCGAAGGCGATGGAGCGCTCCAGGGTCGGCGCGAAGCCGCCGGAGGTGACCTCGCCAAGCGGGCGGTCGCCATCGAACAGCTTTAAATGGTTACGCAGTACGCCACGACCGGTCAATACCAGACCGACAAAGCGTTTCAGTCCGGCATCCCCGCGCTGGGCTTCGAGCACGTCACGGCCGATAAAGTCGCGATCGGTCGGTTCCCAGGCAATGGTCCAGCCGAGGCCCGACTCCAGGGGCGAGGTCTCCTCGTCCATGTCCGAGCCATAGAGATTCATACCGGCCTCCAGGCGCAGGGTGTCGCGGGCGCCCAGACCGCAGGGAGCGACACCGGCCGCATGGAGTCGCTGCCAGAAGTCGGCCGCCTGGTCGGCGGGCAGCATGATCTCGAAACCGTCCTCGCCGGTGTACCCGGTGCGGGCCAGGAACCACTCGCCATCGGCAGCTGCGCTGAAGGGTTTGAGGTCGGTAGCGGCCTGTTGCAGGGTAGCCGAAAGCAGGGGCAGCGCCTTCTCGCGGGCGTGCGGGCCCTGCACAGCGATCATCGCCAGATCGCGTCGGGGTGTGATGCTGAGATCGAAACCGGTCGACTGCCGCTTCAGCCAGGCCAGGTCCTTGTCGGTGGTGCCGGCGTTGACCACCATGCGGTACCAGGCATCGTTCAGATAGTAGACGATCAGGTCGTCCACCACCCCGCCGCGCTCGTTGAGCATGCAGGAGTAGAGCGCCTTGCCGCTGAGCTTGAGCTTATCCACATCGTTCGCCAGCAGACGGCGCAGAAAGGGCCTGACCCCGTCACCCTTGAGATCGACCACCGTCATGTGAGAGACGTCGAACATACCGGCGTCACGCCGTACCTGATGGTGCTCCTCCAGCTGGGAGCCGTAGTGCAGGGGCATCTCCCAACCGCCGAAGGGCACCATCTTGCCACCCATGGCCTTGTGGGTCTCGAAGAGGACGGTCTGTTTCATCATGAACTCCGGGAATATGGGCAACTGACGCCGATCAGCGTTCGCGCGTCAACCGCCTCCAACAAAAAAGGCGGCGCGGGGGATCATCCCCTGCGCCGCCCCTCTGTCCAAAACCTGAGAGTTTGGCACCTGCCGGCGCCTGCCCCGTCGGTGGGCGTCCCATCGGACGGGTACGCCGCTCTCCAGAGTCGACCTAGTCCGTCATCACGAACTTGCCCTCACGGTCCTTTTGCCTGAGCGATTCCGGGCGGGATTGCGCCTTCGGCGTCGGCCTTCCCACCCGCAGACAGGTGAGTCGCCGATCTCTCCCACGAGGGGCGGGTCGAGTCAAAACTATAACCCGCCCCCGGGGGAAAGCCAATGCGGAAAAACCTTTGGCCTGTTGGCACTAATCCAATAGGCCCTACTATCTCTGGTCATCCACGATGACCACGGTGCTGGCAGTCAGGCTGTCGGTGCCGCAGACTCCGCTGACCGAGACGGATTGCCCTGTTTCAAGGATCCCGCCGGGCGAGACATCCACCAGGGTATCGGTGATAACGACCGTGGTCAGCGAGGCATCGGTCGCCAATTGCACCGCAAGGTCACCGCTCACACCGCACGGAGTGGTGCCTGTTTCGGGGATCAGGATAAAGCCACCCGTCGAGGTCGAACCGATGGTGCCGCTCGCGGCCGTCAATCCCTGCATGTCGGTATCCACGATGACCACGGCCGCCTTGAGATTGGTAGCGGAGGTCATGACACCGTCCAGCTTCAGCATGCGCCCGGACAGAATAGCCGTGTAGTCGAGCAGTCCGCCCTCCTTGGTGAGGATGCGGGTGCCGTTGTAACCGCTCGGATTCTGCAACGCGACCGTTATGGAACTGCCGGCTTCGAGCAGGAACTCATCCATCGTGGCATCGCCGTTGGCCGACCCGTAAGCCTGGGTGAAGGCCCCGGTCTCCACCGCCAGGCCATCGAGCGCCAACCGTGGGCGATGGTCGACCACTACCGAACCGGTCTCATCGATCAACACCGTGCCGGTGGGCACGATCAGCAGGGGATCGTCACAAGCCACATCGTCCGAAACAGGCGCTGCCGCCGCCGGATCCCAGATAAGACAGAAACCGGCACCCGGCTCTGATCCGCTGGGTATTGACGGCGCCTCCAAGTCGATCGCCAGCATGTTGACCAGACCCACGGCTGCCGCAGGCTGGTCCAGGTTCGCTTGCATGAACAGATCATCCAGGGGTAGCGCGTCACCCTGCTCAGCCAGGTTGTCGAAGTAGGCCGAATCCGCACCCAGCTCGATCAGCGCGCAGTCGGCATCGCTGGCCTGATGGGTCGGCAGGGCGTCACACAGCAACACATTCTGCGCTACCGCATCATAGTCGGCGATCACGCCTTCCAACCGCACCAGCTTGCCGGTGTAGCTCCGATTGATGACGTCGATGAAGACTACGGGACGGAAGTTGTAATCGGTCTTGTTACCCGTCTTCACGATATGGATCGAGTTGCCGGCGTCCATATCGAGCTGCAGGGTGACGGCAGCGCCCGGGGCCACGGTGAAACAGTCACGGGCCAGCAGATCGAGCTTGCCGTTGCCCGGCAGTTTCGGATAGTAGCTGGAACTATCGGCTGCCAGCACCAGTTCCAAACCCCGCGGATTGGTCAGCGTGAGCCTGACCTTGCAGTAGGTCCCGACCGGCACGTCGTCCCTGAAGGTGAAGGGTACCGACTCGTTGCGCAGCTTCAGCAGGTCGACCGTTTCGGCCGGCCCTTCGAACAGGGAGACGCGGCCGCCGTCACCACCGATCAGCTCTACCCGTTCGATGGTGGCGTTGATCTCGGAAAACAGTGATGGATCAGCCGGCGCATCGGTCAGCATGAGAGCCACGGCGCCGGTTCTGCCCGCAGTGGCGGGCGAGGAGGATGAACCGCCTCCGCCACAGGCGGAAAGCAGGCTGACGACAAGCAGCAACAGGGGCACAAGCCCCAACAGGGTGGGTCGTTTCGACATGACGATTCTCCTCAGAGATCTTTCTTATATGAATACAATCAATATAAGACAGGCAGCGCTCGTCAATCACCTTGATGATTGTGAACCAATGCAACAGAGGTCACAATTTTTCACTGCGTCAAGTTTGGGGTTTTTATTCTTATGAGGTGTGCAATCAGCAACTTCTACACCAGGCGGGTGGTGACAATTAAGAAACCCTGACTGAAAATCTGATGACTTTAATTCGCGCCGGGATGATAACGGGCAAGCTCGGGCAGTTCACCGCTCAAGCCCATGGCGCGACGCACCAGCAGATGTTTCAGCGGTCCGGAACGATCCGCCAGGGACAGCCCCAGATTTCGCAGCAGACGAAGCGGCGGAATCTCGTTGCTGAAGGTGCGCTTGAAGGCATCCATGGCCGCCAGCATGGCCATATTACCGCCCTTGCGCGCGCGCTCGTAGCGCCTCAAGGTCGACAAACTGCCAATTGGCCGCTTCCCTCTCCTGGCCTGAATCACGGTTTCAGCCAAAGCCGCGGCATCGAGAAAACCGAGATTGACCCCCTGTCCTGCCAAAGGATGGATGGCATGGGCCGCATCGCCGACCAGGGCGAGCCCCGGCCGGATATAGGTCTCGGCATGCCCGAGACGCAAGGGAAACACCCCGCGCGGACCCACCGCCTCCACCTCGCCCAGCATGCGTTCACTGGCTTCGGTCAGGGCTGAACAGAACGCCGCGTCATCCAACGCCATCAACTCGGCTGCCTGTTGCGGCGAGGTGGACCAGACGATGGAACAGCGCCCGTCATCGATGGGCAGGAAGGCCAGAGGACCGGTCTTCATGAAGCGTTGGCGGGCAGTATGGCCGTGATGCCTGCTCGGTGTGACGGTGGCGACGATGGCATGCTGATCGTAATCCCATCCCTTGGTACCGATACCGGCCATGGCGCGTATCTGGGAATCACGTCCGTCGGCCGCAACGATCAGTTCGGCCTGCAGACGCCCACCGTCACTCAACCGCAACGCGGGCCCCTCTTCCAATAACAGCTCGCTCACGTTGGCGGGATAACGCAGGGTGACATTGGGCAGCTGTTCCAAGCACTCCCACAGCGCCAGCTGGGTGACCCGGTTCTCCACGATATGGCCCAGATTGGCTTCGCCGATCTCCGCTGCACTGAAGTGAATACGCCCGGAACCGGCCGCATCCCACACCGCCATATCGGTGTAGGGACTGATACGCAGCTCGCTCATGCGCCGCCAGACACCCAGGTTTTCAAGAATACGCTGCGAAGCCCGCGTCAGGGCGGAGACCCGCAGGTCGACTTCGTCCTGCGGCCACTCCCGCTGCGGCGCCTTGCGCTCCAGCAGCGTGACCGAAAAACCGGCCTCTGCGGCGGCGCAGCCCAAGGCGCTACCGACCATACCGCCGCCGACGATGAGCAGATCGCTTGTTTGATTGGATCTCGATTCAGTCAAGTGACACCCCCCGGCCGAGTCGCGGCAGGCGACCGTTGATACCCATGAACTGCCTCGCCACCAGATGTTTCAGACTCGGCAGGCCGTCCAGACCCAGCAGCCCCAGATTGCGCGCCAGGCGCAACGGACCCAGTGGATTGGCAAACAGCCTTGCCAGTGAATCGGTGATCCAGGCCACCGCCTGCTGATCGCGTCGGCGCCACTCGGCATAACGCTTCAATAACGTCATGTCACCGACATCCTGCTGTGCATGTGCCGCATCCTGCAACAGATCCGCCAGCACCGCCACGTCGCGTAATCCCAGATTGAATCCCTGTCCCGTCACCGGATGGATGGTATGCGCCGCATTGCCGATCAGGGCCACACGGGACCGCACCTGCTCGGTGGCCTGACGCAGACGCAAGGGATAGGCAAGGCGCTTACCGATCGTCTCCATGCGTCCGAGACGATAGCCGAAACGAGTTTGAAGCCGTTGCAGAAACGCCTTGTCATCGAGCGTCATCAGGGACTCCACCTCATCGTCCCTGGCGGTCCAGACCATTGAGATGCGTCCCTCGGTCATCGGTAGCATGGCCAGCGGACCGCTGTCGGTGAAGCGCTCATAGGCAACACCGTCATGGGGTTGTGAAGCGGTCAGGTTGGCGATGATGGCGGTCTGCCCATACTCTCGCTCGCGCAGCGGAATGGACAACAGCTGGCGCACCTGGGAATCGCCTCCATCCGCCGCCACCAACAGGCGAGCAGTGTACACCTTGGTGGAACCGCCCTGCTCGAGTACAACCTTCACCCGGTCGGGTTCAATGGTGAAGGCGGTCAGCTTGGCGGGACAGATGAACTCGACCCCGGGCTGATCGGCCAGGTCCTGCTGCAGGACTTCACCCATGGCATGGGCCGTCACCACATAACCCAGGGCCTCCACCCCCTCCTCAATACGATCGAGGTGGGTGAATCCGAAGTGGCCGCGATCGGAGATATGGATGCGTTGTATCGGCTCTGCCGCTCTGGCCATGGCAGGCCAGACACCGATCCCCTGCAGAATCAGGCGACTGCCCCAGGACAGCGCGATCACCCGGTCGTCGAAGCTGGGCTGTGAATCGGTCTCCAGGGCGAAGGCCTCGATCACCCCGACACGTAGACCCGATCCGCTGACGGCGCGCGCCAGGCTCGCCCCCACCATCCCGCCACCGACGATCAGCAGATCGAAATCAGGCTGCATGTGATCCCGCCATGATGACTTCGATCTCATCGACGGTCTTGGGCGCATCCTTGGTCAGCACCTCGTTGCCCTCCTTGGTGACCAGCACGTCATCCTCGATACGGATACCGATGCCCCACCACTTCTTGGCCACCCCCTTGCTGCCGGTGGGAATGTAGAGTCCCGGCTCGATGGTCAGCACCATGCCCGGTTCCAGCAGTCGCCATTCACCGTCCACCTTGTAGTCACCCACATCGTGCACATCCATACCCAACCAGTGACCGGTGCGGTGAGGAAAGAAGGGCTTGTACTTCTCATCCTTGATCGCCTTTGCCAACGTACCCTTGATGATACCGAGCTTGATCAGGCCTTTGGTGATGGCACGCACCGCCGCATCATGGGGATCGTTCCAGTGGTTACCCGGTTTCACCTTGCCGATTGCCGCATCCTGCGCCGTCAGCACCAACTCGTAGAGTTGGCGTTGGGCGTCGCTGAAACGGCCGTTGACCGGATAGCTGCGGGTGATGTCGGAAGCGTAGCAATCGAGTTCGCAGCCGGCGTCGATCAGCAGCATCTGTTTATCCTGCAGCTGATCCTTGTTATCGATATAGTGCAGGGTGCACCCGTTCTCACCGGCGCCGACAATGGGCGGATAGGCCTGGGCCCTGGCGCCCTTGTGGGTACACTCCTGTATAAACACCGCTTCGAGCTGATACTCCCAGACACCGGGTTTGCAGGCCTGCATCACTCGCTTGTGCGCGGCGGCGGAGATACGCGCGGCCTTGCGCATGAGCTTGAGTTCGGAACGGCTCTTGAACAACCGCATCTCGTGCAGGTAGTGGTCGAGGGCGATGATCTCCATCGGTCCCTGCAGACCGCTGCGCGATTCGCAGCGGATGCGGTTGATCCATTCGGGAAGACGCTTGTCGAGTTCAGGGCTGCAACCCATAGCGTAGAACACCCGCTCACAGCGTTCCAACATACCGGGCAGGATATCGTCCATGTCGCCGATGGGAAAGGAGTCGTCGGTGCCATAGATCTCACAGGCGCCCTCCTGCCCTGCACGCGAACCGTCCCACTGCTCCTTCAGCGGATCGCGCTCACGATTGAACAGCACATACTCGCCATGCTTGCGCCCGGGGATGAGCACGCAAACCGCTTCCGGCTCGGGAAAACCGGTCAGATAGTAGAAATCACTGTCGGGACGGTACGGGAAATGGACATCCCGGTTGCGTATCAACTGCGGTGCGGCCGGCACAATGGCGATACTGTCCGGACCCATCATGCGCATCAGCTCCCGCCGACGGCGCTTATACTCACTCGCCACCATAATTGTTATCTGGCACCCTTCATGTCGTTTTTTGAGCTTAAGGCTGCCTTTGATCATGGCGCGGCTCGGCGCCAAGGGCTCCCCCCCTCGGCAAGAGCTTTAACCTAGAGAATGGGCAGGCCTGGAGCCCCTAACCGATTGATTCAAAAATGACAGGCTGCTGTGTGCCTGCCTGCAGACTACGTTACCAAAACTTGCAGCAATTATACTACAGCGGCACTTTCGATAACGGACTGGAGCGGCCTGACATGTCACACAGGATTATGGGGTTATCGACTCTCGCGCGCCGTACCCAGTTCCTCGCGAATCAACAGCGCCGCCACGCGCAGGAATTCCTGCAGCTCCATGAAAGCGGACTCGTTGCTCTCACCCTCATCCAGGGCCTCCATATCAAGACGGGTAATCTCCGAGATGTCGCTCAATGCCTCTCTGGCATCACCCATCAGCTGCTGTTCCGTCACGCCCGCCATACCGAGACCATAGAGAAAGCCCTCGCACCAGTTGACCAGCGCCTGCGCACGTTCACCCAAGGTGGCGGCGTCTTCGGGCAGCAACAGCGCGAACTCCAATCCCTCATCGACCATCTGATCGCGACTCGCGATATAGAGCTGACCCAACATCTGCCTTGCCTCGCGCACCAACAGATCGTCCGAAGGCCTGTCATGAAATAGATTCTCGATCCACTCCACATGGGCCTGCGAGGTGCCCGCACAGATCAAACCGCAGATCACGCCATGGGTCTCACTGGCCCCCTGATCGAGACCGATCGATTCCAACGCCTGATCAAAGCGTGAATAATTCGGCAAGGCGTTGCTCTCGATCATGAACTTTTCTACCAGATCTCCTATGATTAGACGCGAATCATAACACGCCGCTGTAGTGATTGACCCACCACAATCAGCCCTCTATATTGAAGCCCATGAACGAAAAAGCGAAAGTGGACGACGGCGATCTCGACCTGCGCAAGCTTGAACAGCGGGTCGAAGAGCTGATCCACGCCTGTTCCTACCTGAAGGACGAGAACAAGTCGCTGCGCGCGCGACAGGATAGTCTGGTTGCCGAGCGTGCGGCACTGATCGAGAAGACCGAACTGGCCAGAACCCGTGTCGAGGCCATGATCACCCGCCTCAAATCGATGGAATCGACCCAGTGAGCAGCAATTCGCTACCCGTCACCGTCTATATCCTCGACAAGGAGTACCGCATCTCCTGCCAACCAGAGGAACGGGAATCCCTTTTACAATCGGCCGCCTATGTGGATGGCCAGATGCGCGAAATCCGGCAAAGCGGACGCGTCATCGGCACCGAGCGCATCGCAGTCATGGCGGCTCTCAATATCGCCAACGACCTGCTGAATATCCAGAAGAACAAGGATGACAGCAACCAGACCATCACCCGCCGCATCAAGAGTCTTCAGGAAAAGATAGAAATTGCCCTGAATACGACAAACCAGCTGGAACTTTGATCCAAATCGGTTTAGCCTAGAGTCATGACATCCCCTGCGGTGTTTGTTAGCCACCCGGGTATTTTCTTGAGCCTAATTTCTACCCTGGGGTCATGATGAACGTGCCGGTGTGCATGTCCGCTCCCAAGCGGAAAGCCTGAAGCACCTCTGTTGTCCCCACTTGAACCGACTGGTTCAAGAACAAAGGTCGGCGACGGCACAGGTGGGGGATGTCACTCCATTATCCACGACTCCCCGCCCATGCAAGCTTCGCAACTTCGCCGAGAGATCCGCAGTCAACGTCGACAACTCTCCGCTCAGACTCAATTCCAGCACAGCCGGCAGTTGCAGCGGCTGGCCAACAACTTCAAACCCTTCAGACACAGCCACCGGATCGCCTTCTATCTGGCCTCCCGTGGAGAAATCGACCCCTATCCTTTACTGCTGAGCGCAATCAGGGCCGGCAAGCAGGTCTATCTACCCATATTGCGCAGACGACCGTCGAACAGCTTGTGGTTTGCCCCCTATCGTCCCGGAGACCCGCTGGTTGACAACTGTTTTGGCATACCCGAACCCCCTCTACACAGCCGTCGCATCGTTATGCCCGGGTCTCTCGACTTGGTTTTCGTACCGTTGGTCGCCTTTGACGGCTCAGGAAACCGTCTGGGTATGGGAGGCGGATACTATGACAGAACCTTCGCCTATAGGCGCACGCGTAGTCATTGGCGCGGTCCCAAGCTGATTGGACTCGCGCATGAACTGCAGCATGTCCAAAAACTCACGCATCAAGCTTGGGACATACCGCTTGATGGGGTGATTACCGAGCAATCCATCTATCGCTTTCAAAACATTCACAACGCATCACAACATGGCTCAGCAGCTACATGGTGCTAATTCACACTTAGCGTATAACTCCATCAAGCAACAAATTGAATTAATTAACAAAAGAGCACCTGTATTTCTGGATTTTTTTGTAAGCTGAATTATACTCTGATCATTCAATGGGTAGATGTCTCGGGAGGACACTCACAATGGCTAAGAAAAAGGCAGCCAAAAAGAAGTCAGCAGCAGTTAAAGCCGCAACCAGCACAAAGAAAGTAGTAGCCAAGAAAAAGGCTGCTCCCAAGAAGAAAGCCGCAGCAAAGAAAAAGGTTGCAAGCAAAAAGAAAGCAGTCACCAAGAAGAAAGCTGCACCGAAAAAGAAAGTCGCCAAGAAGAAGGTTGCTAAGAAGAAGGTAGCCAAGAAAAAGGCTGCTCCCAAGAAGAAGGTAGCCAAGAAAAAGGCTGCTCCCAAGAAGAAGGCAGCCAAGAAAAAGGCTGCTCCCAAGAAGAAGGCAGCCAAGAAAAAGGCCGCCCCCAAGAAGAAGGCAGCCAAGAAAAAGGCCGCCCCCAAGAAGAAGGTAGCCAAGAAAAAGGCCGCCCCCAAGAAGAAGGTAGCCAAGAAAAAGGCCGCTCCCAAGAAGAAAGTTGCCAAGAAGAGCCCGGCCAGGCCGCGCAAGGTAACTCCGCGGAAGAAGAAAACCGCTTAAACACAGACAAAAAGTCCCAAAAGGGATAGTCCAGCTGCTTCAGGACCCGGGTGAAATGCCCCTTCTGATCAGGCGGCACCTGGATCCCCATCAACACCCTGCCATAGGCCGCACCGTGATTGCGGTAGTGGAAGAGACTTATATTCCAGGATTTCCCAAGCTGAGTTAAAAAGTAGAGCAAGGCCCCCGGGCGCTCTGGAAATTCAAAACGGACCAGATTCTCATCCTCCACTCCACGTGCGTGCCCACCCACCATGTAGCGGATATGCAGCTTTGCGGTCTCATTGTCGGTCATATCCACGATGGAATAATCCTTGTCCCGAAACCGCGACAGCAACGCCAGACGCTCATCGTCTCCACCGGACAACTCGACACCGACGAAAATCTGCGCCACCGAGGAGTCGCTGTAGCGATAGTTGAACTCGGTAATGCTGCGCTTGCCAATCAGACGGCAGAATTGCAGAAAACTGCCCGGGCGCTCCGGAATCTGTACCGCAAACAGCGCTTCACGGCGCTCGCCGAACTCAGCCCGCTCCGCCACGTGCCGCAGGCGATCGAAGTTGATATTCGCACCACTGTTGATGGCGATCAGCGACTTGTCCTGCAGCTTATGCTGCTTGATATAGCGTTTCATGCCCGCCACCGACAGCGCGCCCGCCGGCTCGGCGGTGGCTCGGGTATCGTCGAATATATCCTTGATCGCGGCACAGATCTCGTCTGTGCTGACCAAAACCACCTCATCAACCACCTTGCGCGCAAGACGGAAGGTCTCCTTGCCGACCTGTCTGACCGCGACACCATCGGCGAAGATGCCCACCTGCTTCAGTTTCACACGACGCTTCGCTTGCAGTGCGCTATAGAGGGAAGGCGCATCGACCGGTTCCACGCCGATCACCTTCACGGAGGGGTAGACATACTTCAAATAGGCACCGACCCCGGCGATCAAGCCACCGCCACCCACCGGCACGAATACCGCATCGGGAGCAGCGCGGTGCTGCCGCACCAGTTCCATACCGATCGTGCCCTGGCCCGCGATGACATCCGGGTCGTCAAACGGATGGATATAGGTCAGCCCCTGCTCGCTCGCCAGCTCCTGTGAACGGGCGTAGGCATCGTCATAGGAATCACCCACCAACACGATCCTTGCACCCAGATTACGCACGGACTGGACCTTGATCGGCGGCGTGGTCTTGGGCATTACGATCAGAGCCTGAATCTTCAACTTGTGGGCGGCCAGGGCGACACCCTGCGCATGGTTTCCCGCCGAAGCCGCGATGACCCCCCTCTCCCGGGCCTCATCAGACAGATTGACGATCTTGTTGTAGGCACCGCGCAATTTGAAAGAGAAGACCGGTTGCAGATCCTCCCGCTTCAGATAGACCTGGTTTTCAAGGCGTTTTGACAAAACCGCAGCATGATCCAGCGGCGTCTCACGGGCCACGTCGTAGACGCGGGCACGGAGGATCTTTTCTATGTAGCGTTGAGGCATGAAACCATCCCGATAGCATTTACACGGTAGTGACTGACAACATCCCACCGCCTGGGTATTATTACGCACACTTGGATGAAACCGAATAGATTCATAAGAAAAAGCCGCAAATGACTACGAATCATTGCGACTGACCTTCAGCGTGATGGGCCACTGTTGCATTCATCTGCGCTGGGTGGCATTCATTTACGACTTTGTCTTATCAGCCAAAGTACCATTCATTCATGACCGAGCGGCAATTACTTAAGTCTGTTTATCGGTGCGGCAAGCCGCACCCTACCCGGAATTAAACCGTAGGGTGCGGCTTGCCGCACGGCAGACGAACTCAAACAACAGGCGGCAAAGGCGGCCCTGGACTATGTCAAAGGCGGCGTCATCGGCGTCGGCACCGGCTCGACGGTCAACCATTTCATCGACTACCTGGCCACCATCAAGGGCCGTATCGAAGGTACGGTCTCCAGCTCGGATGCCTCTACCGAGCGCCTGAAAGGCCATGGCATCCCCGTGCTCGATCTCAACGCCACCGGCGAGCTGGAGGTCTACATCGATGGCGCCGACGAATCGGACCACTACCTCAACCTGATCAAGGGCGGCGGCGGCGCGCTGACCCGCGAGAAGATCATCGCCGGCGCCAGCAAGCAGTTCGTCTGCATCGCCGACGAGAGCAAGCTGGTGGATATTCTCGGCAACTTTCCCCTGCCGGTGGAGGTCATCCCCATGGCCCGCAGCCATGTGGCGCGTCAGCTGGTCAAGCTGGGCGGAACCCCCGTTTGGCGCGAGAACTTCGTCACCGACAACGGCAACCTGATACTCGATGTGCACAACATGGAGATCATGAAACCGATGGAGATGGAGCAGAAGATCAACGCCATCGCCGGCGTGGTCACCACCGGCATCTTTGCCCTGCGCGGGGCCGACGTGCTGATTCTGGGCACCGAATCGGGGCCAAAGACGGTATTGCCGAAATAGTCCGTCCAAATCGGACGGTATATCGAGTGTAGCCTGGATGGAGCAACGCGAAATCCAGGATTAGCCGCAGTCACACCATCCCGGATTTCACTTCGTTGCATCCGGGCTACTTACTGGGCACCGAGACCGGGCCGAAACGGTCTATCCCAAGTAAATCCCACCCCACGGCAACCGAAGCTGTCTCACAGATGGCTTCGGTCGGCCTCACCAAGTTGTGCGGTTTAGCTTTCCGTTTGAACACCAGCTAACGCCTCAGTGTTCTTTGCTGAAAATAGGCTCCAAGGCAACCTTGGACCTGATGCACCAATGAGCCGTCTTAACAGATGGTTACGCCTCTCAGAGGTACTGCAGGCACAAAAAACGGGGCCCGAAGGCCCCGTTTTCACTTCAGTCATTGTCAAGCGACAATTAGAAGTTGTGCACCAGACCGAACATCATGACGTCAGAAGACATACCGCCGGTGAAATCTTCCTCGTAGGCGCTGTAGGAAGCATAGGCACTGGTACGCTTGCTGAAGCTGTGCTCATAGCCAACGGTCATCTGATCGGTATCGGTGTCGACACTGGGCACAGTGGCACTCAGAGTGATGTTGGGGTTGAAGCCAGCGATCAGGTCGCCAATTCTCAGGACAGGCGCATCAGCCATGACGTACTGAGCCTTGATCTTGTCGTTGGGGGTGAAGTTGAAGGAGCCGCTCACACCGATAGCATCGGAGTTGTCGAGACCGGTGATATCCGGATCGAAGCTGTTGTACATCACGCCAGCCTGCCAGCCGTTACCCATCCAGACGAAAGTACCGCGGATCTCTTTCGGAGATGCGTCCACAGCGGTGCCCAGGTCATAGCCGTTGTAGGCCAGAGCAGCATAGATCGGGCCGTTCGAATACATACCTGCGATGGAGTAGTGATCGGCGATACCGGTCAGATCGAGACCAGGCTGCTCACCAGCAACGGCGGCACCAACGAAGGTCAGGCCACCCATGGAGGGAGAGACGTAGGCCAGCACGTTACCGACGCGGTCGTCGCCAGGGATCAGGCCGGCGATATCACCACCCTTCACACCGGTGTAGTTCTGATCGGGGAAGACGTCGAACTTGCCCTGGGACATTTTCATCGGGGTGTCGTGACGGCCCGCGAGGAAGGTACCGAAGCCACCGGCCAGACCGATGAACTGGTTACGATTGTTCAGGGTGCTGCCTGCATCCGGGTTCACCTGGAACTCGAACTGGTAGACAGCGGTCAGACCGCCGCCCAGATCTTCGCTGCCCTTGATACCGAAACGTGAGAAGACGCTGTCGGTGGACCAGACGTCCTGATCATCAGTGGCGGGATTTCCGTCGTCGATGTCGGTGTTGACAACAGCAAAGTGAGCCTTGCCGTACAGGGTAGCGTCAGCCATGGCGGCAACAGGTGCGACCAGAGCAGCGGCGATTGCCAGAGAGAGTACTTTTTTCATTGAGTGAGCTCCAATGAGTGGTTGAGTAGAATTTGACTACGTTGCAAATACTAGACAACACAATACCCCTTTGCAAGCAAAAATTTTGTAAAAAAGATACATTTTTTCTTGTGTGACAAAAAAACAACACAGCAAAAAACCACAACGCGATCACTGAATATCAGTAGGTTACAAGAATAACCTCGAAACCAATTAATAACTTAGCTACAGCGCAACTTATTTCAGTCATTACTGTTGCACATTTCTCTCATATATTTTTTCAAACAACAGCGGAGATCATTTAGAAAA
Organism: Candidatus Thiodiazotropha sp.; assembly: GCA_037384425.1. Lineage (GTDB taxonomy): Bacteria > Pseudomonadota > Gammaproteobacteria > Chromatiales > Chromatiaceae > Thiodiazotropha. The sequence continues at coordinate 47,909 of JARROA010000005.1, forward strand.
ATTTCATCTAGCATACAGTCGGTTACGCCAACCTTTTTGACTTATGCATAAGCTCTCTTGCTGAACTATTCCGTCAGCTTGGGTGTTTCACTCTTTCATGTACGCACAGAAGAGCACGCTTCGGGCAGGCCCCGGTTATGATGCGGGCGAGAAAATCGATTCAGAGATTTCGGCGTGCCAACGCCGGCAGAACCTTTGACCGGATCAGTCGCACCAGCCCATCCAGCAGCGGATAGCGCTGATTCAAAGGCGAGATGTAGCCCAGGGTTCTGGGAATATCCTTCAGGTAGCCCGGCTTGCCGTCTCGCCGGTTCAAGCGGGCGAAGATTCCACTCGCCTTGAGATGGCGTTGCACCCCCATGAGGTCGAACCAGGACTGGAACTGATGTTCGTGCTCGTCGTGCAGCACTCCCGACTGGACGGCGAGTTCGAAATAGCCTTGCACCCAGGCCTCGACCTGCTGATCCGGCCAGCTGATGTAACAGTCACGCAGCAGAGAGACCAGATCGTAGGTGACCGGCCCGATGACGGCGTCCTGAAAATCGAGAATACCGGGATTGTGACTCGGAGTGACCATCAGGTTGCGTGAATGGAAGTCCCGGTGCACGCAGACCTGGGGCTGTTGCAGCGCATTGTCCGCCAGGGCGGTGAAGGTGGTATCCAGCATCCCGTGCTCGTCCGGGCTCAGGCTCAGGGAGAGTTCACGCCCGACAAGCCATTCGCGGAACAGCTCCATCTCCCGCATCAGCAGTGCGCGGTCATAGGCGGGCAATCCCTCTCTCGGACCACAGGCCTGAATCGTCACCAGCGCGCCAAGGGCGTCGCCGTAGAGGCGCTCCACCGTATCGGCATCGAGTCGATCGAGATAGAGCACAGAGCCCAGGTCCCCGAGCAGAAGAAAGCCCTTGGCGTGCTCCTCGGCGTGGATATGCGGGACGTTCAGCCCGATGGCTTCGAAGCTTCGCGCCACTTTCAGAAACGGCTCCAGCGCCTCCTTCTCGGGCGGGGCATCCATGGCTATGTAGCTACAGTCACCGGTGGTGACGCGGAAGTAGCGTCGAAAGCTGGCATCGCCTGAAGCGGGTTCGATCTGGTATTCACCGATCATGGGCAAAGAGGCGAGCCAACTTTTCAGCGCCTCGATTCGTTGGGGCATGGACGTTACCTTATGGCCTGGGTTCCGCTGAACGGCGGATTAGTATACCCCATCCTTTTTATTTGGCAGCGCCTGAGACAGTATAAAAACAGCCCATCAGGCTGCCGGGTAAGTCTGAAAAGTGATTCATGGTGCGGCTTGCCGCACCGTTATTATCATTCAAACCGTTACTATCATTCAAGCGCATGCAGCAGGACAGGGCCCCACCAAATTCATCATTCTTAATGATGAGTCGACCACCAAGCTCATCGGTAACCTAGAGTAGCGAGCCTCCCAGGCCTTCACCCCGTCTCCTTCACCGGTTGACCGCGTTGTGTCGACAACTGCGAACGCACCCACTCCCGCAGATCGTCCGCGATCAGATAGAAGCAGGGCAAGGCCAGCAGTATCAGCAGGGTCGCGAACAGCAGACCGAAACCCAGACTCACCGCCATGGGGGAGAGAAAGGCGGTCTGTCCAGTGGCGAAGAAGATCAGTGGCGAGATGCCGAGAAAGGTGGTGGCGCTGGTCAGCAGGATCGGCCGGATACGCACCCGCCCGGCCTCCACCAGGGCGTCCTTGCGCTCCCAGCCCTCGCGACGCAGGCGTTTGGCGAAGTCGATCAGGATCAGGGAGTCATTGACCACGATACCGGTGAGGGCGAGAAAACCGATCAGTGACAGAAACTGCAAATGGTAGCCGAACAGCACATGGCCGATGATCACACCGATGGCGCCAAACGGAATGGCGAACATCACCACCAACGGATCGAGCAGCGATTTGAACAGGGCGGCGAGAATAAAAAAGATGATCGCCAGGGCGATGACCATCGCCCGCTTCATGCCGGCCATCGACTCCTCCGCCTTCTTCTTCTCGCCGAGGAAGATCAGCTTCTGCCCCTGCGGCAGGGTCGTGAACTTCTGCTTGACCCGCTCCAGCACTTCGTTGGGAGTGACGATATTGGAATCCACCTCCGCCGTGATCGTCGCTAGCCGATCCAGGTTGCGGCGGTTGATGCTGTTGTAACCGCGCGCCTCGCGGATCTCCGCCACATCACCGAGATAGACTGTACGCCCGTCGTCGAGGGTGATCGGCAGGCGTTCGAGGGCATCGGCATCGCGGCGCAGCTGATCGTCATAGATCAGCCTCACCGGAATACGCTTGTCTCGCCAGCTCACATAGGAGATCTTGAGGCCGAGAAAACCGGTACGCACCGCATCGGCCAGATCGTTTTGGCTCAAGCCGAGCTGACGCCCCCGTTCGTTGAGCTCATAGCGATACTCCAGCTTGCCCGCATCCATGTCCTGGCGCACATCGGAGACCCCCGGCATGCGGGCGATGAAGGCGCGTATCTCCTCCGCCTGATTGCTCAGGCGGTCCACCGACTCACCGACCAGCCCGATCTCCACGTCGGCACCCGCAGGCCCGCCCTGTGGACGCAGAATCGACATCCGCTGGATGCCGGGAATCTGTTGCAGCTTCTCCCGCACCTCGTCGATCACCGCTTTGGAATTGCGTTCCCTGGTCCCTTCCCAGCGGAACTGCAGGCTCACCAGCGGCGAGATCCAGCGTTCGATGAAGCCCTTGGGCTTCTGCTTCTTGAGGTCGACGATCAGCTGGATATAACGGCTGCCGAGCTTGACCCGATGGAAGTCGATGAACATCACCCCCACGTTGGTGAGCAGGGTGTCGAGTTCATCCTCGCTCAGGGTCTCCAGCAGGGTCTGCTCCAGCTTGTCGGCCAGCCGCGAGGCGTCCTCGATGCTGTAGGTGCTGGGGGCCTCCACGTTGACGAAGAACTGGCCCACGTCCACATGCCCGAAGAGCAGAAAGGGAATGCGGGTGATGGCGAAAGCGATGGCGATCATTAGAATGCCGACGCTCAACATCGCCACCGGATAGCGGTAGTCGAGACTCTTGCGCAGCAGCTGCGTATAGCGGCGGTTGAGCGCCGACCAGTCGATGCGCCCGGGCTTGCGCTGCCGCGCCGCACGCAGGAACTCCTTTGCGTGGGAGGGCAATACGCCGAAGGCCTCCAGCAGCGAGCCCATCAACGAGGCGCTGACCACCACCGGGATCACCGAGATGAAGGCCCCCATGGTGCCGCCGATGGCAAACATGGGCATAAAGGCGGCGATGGTGGTGGTGGTCGACGCCACCACCGGCCAGTAGACCTCTTTGGTGCCGAGCAGGGCCGCCCCATGGGGTTGCTCCCCCAGTTCCAGATGACGATAGATGTTCTCGTTGACGATGATGGCGTCGTCGACGATCAGGCCGAGCGCGATGAGGAAGGCGAACAGGGAGACCATGTTGATGCTGTAGCCCAGCATGTAGAGCGTGATTACGGCCACCAGGAAGGAGACCGGAATCCCCAGGGCCGTGATGAAGGCGACCCGGAAGTTGAGCATCAGGTAGAGCGACAGCAGCACCAGGGTGAGACCGACGATGCCGGAGGACTTGACCGTCTCCAGGCGGTTCTTCACATAGACCGAGAGGTCGCTGAACAGCCCCAGTCTGACCCCCGCCGGCAGGTTCTGCTGGCGCTCGGCCACATAGTCACGCACCAGCCGCGCCACCTCGATGGTGGAGGCCTGGCCGGTCTTGTTGATGGTGAGGTTGACCGAGGGCTTGCCGTTGAAGCGGCCTAGGGTCAGCGCCTCCTCCAGGCGCAAGTCGACCCGGGCCAGATCGCCCAGCCGCAACTGCCCTCCATTGTCGTTGCTGCGCAGCACGATATCGGCCATCTGCTCCGGATCGGGCGGCACCCCCATACCGCGCAGACGGATATCCCCTCCGCTCGATTTCAGGGTGCCGCCGGGCAGGTCGCGCAGGTTCTGCCGCAGGGCGCGGGCGACCTGGTTGAGCGAGACCTGGCGCGCCGCCAGCACCTGGGGGTCGACCTCCACCCAGACCTCCCACTCACGATCGCCGGCCACCCCCACCGAGGCAACGCCCGGGAGCTGGATCAACTCGTCCTCGATGCGCTCTGCAATGGCATAGAGCTCACCCCGGGCGATGGCACCGAAGAGGCTTACCGAGATTACCGGGAAACGGGTCTCCAGCCGCGCCAATTCCGGCTCCTCCGCCTCCTGCGGCAGGTCGTCGACCTGATCGAGGGCGGTGCGCACCTTGCGCATGAAGTCGTCCACGTCGGCGCCGCTCTTGAGCTCGATGAGGATGCTGGAAAGCCCTTCGTTGCTGGTGGAGCTGATGACATCGATGTCGGCCAGACCGTCCAGCTCCTGCTCGATGGGCAGGCTCACCTGGCGCTCCACCTCTTCCGGCGAAGCCCCCTCGAATACGGTCTTGATGCTGACCTTGTCCTGCTCCACCACCGGGAACATCTCCTGCGGCATGGCGTACCAGGAGAGCACACCGGCCAGCAGCACGATCACCAGCAGCAGGTTGACGACCAGCGGGTTGCGGATGGAGAAATCGATCAAGGCGTCGCCCCCTCGATCTCGACCTCCAGACCGTCGTTGAGGACCTCGACGTCGCGCGCCACCACCCGATCTCCGGCAGCGATTCCTTCACGGATCACCTGCAGATCGCCGATGCGCACGCCGGCCACCACCGGCCGCCGCTGCAGCCGGCCAGCGTCCACCAGGAATAGATAGTGACCGCCCTCCTCCCGCAGCAGGGCCGACGCCGGCACCACCAGGGCATCCTTGCGCAGCCTCAGCGGCAGTGCCACCTGACCAAGCTCGCCGGGCAGCAGATCGCCCCCCGCGACGCGGATACGGATGGGATGGGTATGGGTCTCGGGATCGGGATCGAACTGCAGGGCGATCAGCTCACCCGGAATCTGACGGCCGTCCACAGCCACCTTCAGCCGCTGTCCCAGACTGAGCGCCCCCGCCACATCGTTGCTGACCTCCAGATGCAGCTCCAGCGCGTCGCTGTCGATCAGCTCCACGGCCGCGGTGTTGGCCTGCAAGGAATCGCCCACTTCCACCAGCACCCGGTTGACGCGGCCGTCGAAGGGGGCCTCGAGACGAGTCCGCTGCAGATTGCGCCGGGCGCGGTTGAGCGCCGCCTCCTGACGAGCCAGTCGGGCCTGTCCCCCTTCGATACCGTATGCGAGCCGCGCCAGCTCGCTCTCCAGACCGAGCAGCTTCTGGCGCGCGCCGTCACGGGTAGAGGCCGAGGCGAGGGAGCCCTGACCCAGCTTTTCCAGTCGTTCGAACTCCTTTTGCGCCAGGTCCCGGTTCTCCCGCGCCAGCTTGAGCAGCGTTTTGTCCTGCGCGATGGCGGCCCGGGTCTCGGTGAGCTGCGACTCCGCCTCCACCAGCGCGTCGCGGTAGTCCGCGTCGTCCAACTGCAACAGCAGGTCGCCCTTCGCCACCAGGGCGCCGGGCTCCACTGCGCGCCGCAGCACCTCACCCGAAACCTCGAAGCGCAGCGAGGCCACCTGCCGCGGCCGCAGCACGCCGGTCAGTTCGACCCGAGGCTGCATGTCCTGCACCCGCACCCGAGTCACTTCGACACGGGTGCGGGGGGAAGCTTTCATCTCCGTGTTCGCCTCCGGCCGGGTGAGGACCAGCAGAAACACGACCAGAAGGGTGGCGACCAGTATCGCCAGGGTGAGCAGAGCGCGTGACAGGGTGGATGACACGATGAGCTGAGGTTCCTTGAATTTGAAGATTGGCAGATTCTATGCGATTTTGTGGCGGCCCGCGTGACGATTCGTCAATGCTGACCCTGTAGGAGGCCTGTTGACACTGATCCGAAAGGCTCTGTTGCCGACGTCGCTCCGATGGCATCGCACAGCAATAGAGACCCTTGCTTATCAATAGGTTCCCGAGCAGCACCCTTGAACACCATTCAGCAAGCCATCGACAACCGCCGCCGACTGCTGTGCGCCTGCGCCCTGGCGCTGCTACCGGCATCGGCGACCCTGGCCGATTCGATACGCATCGACGAGGGTATTGACTGGGACTACTGCAACCCGGAGAGGCGCCCACAGGCACTGACCGCCCCCCCTCCGCCCGCACCCCTCGACAAGCCCCAGATCGAAGCCGACCAGATGTTTTACGATCAGGCGACGGGTGAGACTCAGTTGACAGGCGGGGTTCAGTTCTGGCGCCTCGACGGCTACGCCGAAGCCGATCGCATGGTCTACCACCAGAACGAGCGCAGCGCCGACCTCTTCGGCAACCTGTTTCTGCAGCAGGACGGGCTGCGGCTCACCGCCGAGCGCGGTCACCTCGAACTGGACGACAATCGCGGCTGGCTGACACAGGGGGAGTTCCGTCTCACCGAACGCCATGCTCGCGGCGGCGCCGAGCGCGTGGAGATGCTGAGCCGGGATCTCTCCCGTTACCAACAGGTCACCTACACCACCTGCCCGCCCGGTCGTCACGACTGGAGCCTGAAGGCCTCCGAGATGGAGATCGACAGGGCCTCGGGTTGGGGCAGCGCGACGCATGCCCGGGTCAGGCTCGGTCCGGTGCCCATCTTCTACTTCCCCTATTTCACCTTTCCGGTGGATGACCGCCGCATGACCGGCTTCCTGAACCCCAGCCTGGGCTCGTCGAACCGGCTCGGCACCGAACTGGAGACCCCCTACTACCTCAACCTGGCACCCAACTACGACGCCACCCTCAGCCCGCGTTATATGAGTGATCGCGGCCTGATGATGGGCGGCGAGTTCCGCTACCTGGATGACTACCAGCGGGCGGAAATCAGGGGAGAGATCCTGCCAGACGACCGGGTCGACAGCCCCGATTATGGCGATGAGCGCAGAGCCTTCCACTTCCAGCACAGCAGCCGGCTGGCCGCCGGCCTGACGACCCGCATCAACACCAATGCCGTCAGCGACAACGCCTACCTCGACGATTTCGGCAGCGGTCTCGCCGTCACCAGCACGCGCCATCTGGAACGGGTCGGCGAGATGGTCTATCGCCGCGACGGTCTGCGGCTGGTGGGACGGCTGCAGGAGTTCCAGACCGTCGATGCGAACCTCAACCCCAGACTCTACCCCTATCGAAGAATGCCCCAGTTGCTGGCCACCTACGGCCGACTGCTCGGCGACATGGACATCGATCTCGACCTCACCGCCGAATACACCGACTTCCGCCACGACACTCTGATCGACGGCAAGCGCACGATCCTGCGCCCGTCAATGACGTTGCCCCTGCGGCGCAGCTGGGGCTTTCTGGTGCCACGCCTAAGCCTGAACTACGCCAGTTACCAGCTGGATGAGAACGCGGCCACGGGGGATGCCAACCCGGACTACTTCGTACCCGCATTCAGCCTCGACAGCGGGCTGGTTTTCGAACGTGAAAGCAGCTGGTTCGGCAGCGCTGCCTTCCAGACCCTGGAACCGCGGCTCTACTATCTCTACGCCCCGTTCGACGATCAGTCCGAGATCCCCGACTTCGATACCGCCGACCTGCAGCTGAGTTTCTCCAATCTCTTCAAAGAGAACCGTTTCACCGGCAGCGACCGCTTCGGCGACGCCAACCAGATCGCCTTCGGCCTCACCACCCGCTGGCTGGAAGCCGAAAGCGGGGTGGAACGATTTCGCGCCAGCATCGGTCAGATCTACTACCGAGAGGATCGCGAGGTACAGCTGACAGGAGCGGTGGAAGAGACCCCTTCTTCCTCCGTGGTGGCCGAACTCTCCACCCGTGTAGGAGACTATTGGCGCGGCATCTTGACGGTCAGAAGGGATCCCCACGTCGAGGAAAAGAACATCGACCGTGGACGTCTCGGCATCCACTATCGGGCCCCGGAAAACCGTCTGCTGAACCTGGACTACAACTTCAACCGCAACACCATTGAAGACCTGGACCTCTCCTTCAACTGGCCCCTCAGCCACAAATTCAGCCTCACTGGCAAATGGAAATACTCTTATCTTTACGAAAGAAATACGAATAGAATACTCGGCTTCGAATACGGCGGACGCTGTTGCTGGAAGCTGCGCGCGCTCTACCAGAGCTATCTATCCGATACGGATATCAAGGACGAGAACGCCGAGGAGAACCGGCGGCTGATGCTGCAACTGGTGTTCACCGGACTGGGTGGAGCGGGAACGTCTGTCAACGATGTCCTCGAGGAGGAAATCTATGGTTATCGAGCTAAAGAATGACGCAAATCGCTAAACGCTGGCTCCGCATCGCGCTGTTCGCCTGCCTGTCGGCGGCCGGCATCGCCCAGGCGGCAGTCAAATCCCTGGACCAGATCGTCGCCGTGGTCAACGACGACGTCATCACCCGCAGCGAGCTCGAGAGCCGCATGAATGAGATGCTGGTGCAGCTGCAACAAAAGAGCACCAACCTGCCGCCCATCGAGGTCCTGCGCGAGCAGGTGCTCGATCGCATGATCTCCAAACGCCTGCAGCTGCAGACCGCTGACCGGCTCGGCCTCAGTGTGGATGACGACACCGTCACCAAGGCCATCGCCAACATCGCCGAGACCAACAACATCACCCTGCTGCAGTTGCGTGAGGTATTGGAACGGGACGGCATCAGGTTCCCACAGTTTCGGGAACAGCTGCGCGAGGACATTCTGATCAACCGCTTGAAACAGAAAGAGGTGATCAACCGCATCGTCATCACCGACCAGGACATCGACAACTTCCTCGCCCGTGAGATCGGCACCCAGCGCCAGCGGGCGGCCGTGCATCTGCAGCACATCCTCATCGCCACCCCCGAAGGGGCCTCTCCGGAGGATGTGCAGGCCGCCAGGACGAAGGCCCAGTCGGTCTACGAGGAGCTGCAACAGGGGGCGGATTTCGGTGAAACGGCGATACGCGTCTCCGACAGCCGCCAGGCTCTGGAGGGCGGTGACCTTGGCTGGATCGAGACCTCCCGCATCCCGAGCCTCTTCACCCAGCTGGTGGATGAACTGGAACCCGGAGCCATCAGCGAGCCGATCCGAAATGCCTCCGGCTTCCATATCGTGAAGCTGATCGAGGTCAAGGGCGGACAAAAGCTGATCGTCAAGCAGACCCATGCACGCCACATTCTGATCAACACCAATGAGATCGTCTCCGACCGCGAAGCGCGTCAGCGTCTCGAGACCCTGCGCGAACGCATCGTCAACGGCGAATCCTTCGAAGCCCTGGCCCGCGCCCACTCGGACGACAAAGCCTCCGCCATCCGTGGTGGCGATCTGGGCTGGACCAGTCCCGGTGACCTGGTGCCCCAGTTCGAGGAGCAGATGGACGCCCTGCCCCTGGGCGATGTCAGCGAACCCTTCAAGACCCCCTTCGGCTGGCACATCGTACAGCCCCTGGAGCGACGTCAGCACGACAACACCGAAGAAGCGCTGCGCAACAACGCCCGCCAGGCGATCCAGAAGCAGAAGTCGGAGGAGGCGATCGAGCTCTGGCTGCGCCGCCTGCGCGACGAAGCCTATGTGGAAGTGATGCTGGACGAACTGGACACGCCTTGATTCCCCGACTCGCACTGACACCCGGCGAACCTGCCGGCATCGGTCCCGACCTCTGCCTCATGCTGGCGCAGCGGCCCCATCCCGATGTCGATCTGGTCGCCTTCGCCGATCCGGAACTGTTGTTGCGGCGAGCTGAGCGTCTGGGCCTGGAGATCGAGCTACTCCCACCCGAGGCGGGTTCGATGCCCGGCCCGGTACAGCCCGGCCAGTTGCGCGTATCGCCGGTGAGCCTGCGGCAAGAGGCGATTTGCGGCAAACTCGACCCGCGCAACGCCGGCTACGTGCTGGAGAGCCTGACCAAAGCCGCCGAGGGCTGTCTCGCCGGCGACTATGCCGGCCTGGTGACCGGTCCGGTGCACAAGGGGGTCATCAACGACGCCGGTCTGCCCTTCACCGGCCACACCGAGTTCTTGGCCGATCTCTGCCAGGCCCACCCGGTAATGCTGTTGGCCACTCCGGGCCTGCGCGTGGCGCTGGTCACCACCCATCTTCCCATCTCTGAGGTCAGTCGGGCCATCACTGCCGAACGTCTGCATCGAGTAGCCAGTATCCTGCACCACGACCTGCAGCAGCGCTTCGGCCTCAAGCAGCCCCGCATTCTGGTCTGCGGCCTCAACCCCCATGCCGGCGAACAAGGTCATATGGGACGCGAAGAGATCGAGATCATCGAACCGACGCTGGCCGACCTGAATACCGCCGGCATGCAGCTGATCGGACCCATGCCGGCCGACACGCTGTTCACCCCGGTGATGCTGCAGCAGGCCGACGCCGTGCTCGCCATGTATCACGACCAGGGCCTGCCGGTGCTGAAACATCTCGGCTTCGGCCAGGCGGTCAACGTCACCCTCGGCCTGCCGATCATCCGCACCTCCGTCGATCACGGCACCGCCCTGCCCCTGGCCGGCACCGGCCAGGTCAACCTGGGCAGTCTGCAATACGCGGTGAAGGTGGCGGCTGAGATGGCGGCGCGGCGACATTAGATCACCGAATCGGTACCCCACTGCGAATAACCGGTAGGGTGGGGCCCAGCCCCACCATCACGCCCATTTGCGCGGCATGTAGCCTGGATGCAACGAAGCGTAAAGCGGGAATTCGATGTACCCGCTCCCCCGGTTTACGCTTCGCTCCATCCAGGCTACTCAGCTGATCAAGAAATCAACCCCCGGCGATGGTCATGCGGTCGATCAACCAGGAACCGGTCTGCACGCTGCTGCGGGTCTCCACGTCGGTACCCACTTCCTGCAGCCCCAGAAACATCTCTTTCATGTTGCCGGCGATGGTGATCTCCTCCACCGGAAACTGGATCTCGCCGTGCTCCACCCAGTAGCCGGCGGCGCCACGGGAGTAGTCGCCGGTGACCATGTTGACGCCCTGCCCCATCAGCTCGGTGACCAGCAGACCGCGCTCCATCTTGCGCAACAGGCCCTGCCGATCCAGCTCGCCGCTGTTGATGCGCAGGTTGCGCACCCCGCCGGCGTTGCCGGTGGTCTGCATTCCCAGTTTGCGGGCAGCGTAACTGTCCAGCACGTAGCTCTGCAGCACCCCGTCGCTGATGAAGCTGCGATCGACGGTGGCCACCCCCTCGTTGTCGTAGGCGGCGCTGGCCAGTCCCCGGGGCAGGTGCGGCTCTTCATGGATCTGAACGAAGTCGGGGAACACCTGCTCTCCCAGACGATCGAGCAGAAAGCTCGCCTTGCGGTAGAGGGCGGAGCCGCGGATGGCGCCGGTGAAGCTGCGCAGCAGTCCCACCGCTACGTCGGCCTGGAACAGCACCGGAGCCTGCTGGGTAGGGATGCGTCGAGCGCCGAGACGCGAGACCGTGCGGCGGGCCGCAGTCTGCCCCACCGACTCCGGTGACTCCAGCTCGCCGTTGAGCCGCGACAGGGTATACCAGTAGTCCCGCTGCATGCTCTCCCCCTCACGGCCGACCACGGCACAGCTGAGACTGTGGCGCGAGGAGGGATAGCCGCCGATAAAGCCATGACTGTTGCCGTAGACATGGACGCCGCTGTGGGAGTTGAGGGTGGCCCCTTCGGAGTTGAAGATGCGGGTATCCGCCTCGCGCGCCGCCGCTTCGCAGCGGGTAGCCAGTTCGATCGCCTCATCCACCGGCAGCTCCCAGGGATGGTAGAGATCCAGATCGGGCAGGTCCCTGGCCATCAGCTCGGCATCGGCCAAGCCGGCGCAGGGATCCTCCGAGGTGTATTTGGCGAAGTTGCAGGCCGCTTCCACCGTCTCCTTCACCGCCTGCGGACTGAGGTCGGAGGTGCTGGCGGAACCCTTGCGATGGCCGAAGTAGACGGTCACGCCGAGACCGTTGTCGCGGGTGTGTTCGATGGTCTCGGGGGCCCCCAGGCGCACTGTCAATGAGAGCCCGGCGTCGCTGCTGACGCCCGCTTCAGCGGCGCTGGCGCCCTGGCGCCGGGCCTCGCTGAGCAGATCGTCGACCAGTTGTTCCAGCCGTTTCTGACGCTCCTGCATGTCGATCATCGGCCGGTACCTCCCACCGTCAATTCATCCACTTTCAGGGTCGGCTGGCCGACCCCCACCGGCACGCTCTGCCCCTCCTTGCCGCAGACGCCGATGCCGGCGTCCAGTTTCAGATCGTTGCCGACCATGCTCACCTTGGTCATGGTCTCCGGCCCGTTACCGATCAGGGTAGCCCCCTTGACCGGTGCGGTCACCTTGCCGTTTTCGATCAGGTAGGCCTCGCTGGCGGAGAACACGAACTGGCCCGAGGTGATGTCGACCTGACCGCCGCCGAAGTTGACCGCGTAGACCCCCCGCTCCACCGAGGCGATGATCTCCTGCGGATCGGACTCGCCGGCCAGCATGTACGTGTTGGTCATGCGCGGCATCGGCAGGTGGGCGTAGGACTCCCGTCGGCCGTTGCCGGTGGAGTCGACCTTCATCAGGCGCGCGTTGTGCTTGTCCTGCATGTAGCCCTTGAGGATGCCGTTCTCGATCAGCACCGTGCACTGGGAGGGGGTGCCCTCGTCGTCAACGTTGAGTGAGCCGCGGCGACCCGGCAGGGTGCCGTCGTCCACCACCGTGCAGACAGAGGAGGCAACCTGCTCGCCGATGCGGCCGCTGAAGGCGGAGGTGCCCTTGCGGTTGAAATCGCCCTCCAGGCCGTGTCCCACCGCCTCGTGCAGCAGCACCCCGGGCCAACCGGGACCCAGCACCACCGGCATGCTGCCGGCGGGGGCCTCCACCGCCTCCAGGTTGACCAGCGCCTGGCGCACCGCCTCGCGGGCGTAGCCCAGGGCCCGCTCTTCCTGCAGGAAGAAATCGAAGGCGTCACGCGCGCCGCCGCCGCTACTGCCCTGCTCGCGACGGCCGTTCTGTTCGGCGATCACATGCACGTTGAGGCGCACCAGGGGACGCACGTCGGCGTTCAGGGTGCCGTCGATGGCGGCCACCAGGACCACGTCCTGGGCTCCGACCAGGCTGACGATCACCTGCTTGACCCGCGGGTCCTGCTTGCGGGCCTCGGCATCGACCCGGCGCAGCAGCTCCACCTTGTCGATCTCGCTCAGGCTCGGCAGCGGATTGATCGGCGCGTAGAGTTGCTGCCCACCGGCGCGGCCGGTGATCTGCACCGCACGGTCGGCCCCGCTGCGCACGATGGCGCGGGCCGCCTGGGCCGCTTCCAGCAGGGTCGGCAGTTGCAACTCGTCGGAGTAGGCAAAGCCGGTCTTGTCACCGCTGATGACACGGATACCGGCCCCCTGCTCGATGTTGTGGGATCCCTCCTTGATGATGCCGTCCTCCAGCACCCAGGACTCCAGGCGGCTGGACTGGAAATAGAGATCGGCGGCATCCACCGCGCTGCCGGTAAGCTCTCCGAGCATGCGGTCGAGGTCGTTCTCGCCCAGCCCCACGGGGGCCAGGATGGTTTCGCTTGCGATTTGAATCAGATCGGACATGGTCTCTCCAGCCACCGGGGCTGAATGTTTAAGGTATGAGTTTGAGGATACCGTTCGGGAAAAAGTCTATAACCGCCGATGATCAATGGTTGGGAAGGTACGGCGGATAGTCTTCTGATAGTCCCGGTCAAGGTCCACGCTGACGTGGCCGGTACCGCGCGGCACCTGCGCCAGCACTGTGCCCCAGGGGTCGACGATCATGCTGTGACCGTGGGTCTCCCGGCCGTTGACGTGATACCCCCCTTGAGCCGCCGCCACCACGAAGGCCAGGTTTTCGATGGCACGGGCACGTACCAGGGTCTCCCAATGGGCCTTGCCGGTCATGGCGGTGAAGGCGGAGGGCACGACGAAGATCTCCGCCCCTTTCTCCAGCAGTTTGCGGAACAGCTCGGGGAAGCGCAGGTCGTAACAGACCGCCACCCCAAGCCGCCCGAACGGGCTGTCGACCACCACTATCTCGTTGCCGGGTTCGATGGTGCTCGACTCCACGTAGCGCTCGTCGGTCTCCACCAGGTGAACGTCGAAGAGGTGGATCTTGTCGTAGCGCGCCACCTGCTTGCCCTGGTCGTCGAAGACCAGGCAGGCCGCCCGCACCTTGCCGCCCTTGGAGGCACGCAGGGGGATGGTGCCACCGACCAGCCAGACGGCGTAGCGCTTGGCCATCTGGCTGAGGAAGCCTTGCAGGGGACCGCCATAGGCCTCCTCGCAGAGGGTCAGCATCTCGCGGTCGTGTTCGCCCATGAAGGCGAAGTTTTCCGGCAGGACCACCAGACCGGCGCCACCTTCTGCGGCTTCGCCGATCAACCGCTCCGCCTCCAGGAGGTTGGCGCTGACATTGGGACTGGTGGCCATCTGAATAGCCGCGACTTTGGTATTTTTAGCGCTCATGTCAGGTCGTTTTCCGCATTTCCGCATAACGCGGCAGGTAAAAAAACAAGTGATTCATCAGGATAGCATCAACCAGTGCCAGTTAGCACTAGGCGAAAACGGCCCTAACAGGGGCCTGACCTGGAAGCTGGCTGAAGATAAACGCTGAAGGGTAGTACAGGGCCCCACCATTAAGGAGCTGGAAGCTTCCTGACCCGAATGGCACTTACTTAAGCCGCACCGCAATTCTTTGACTATCCCTGTACGATTTCGCCTACGTAAGTGCCATTGCCTCCTGACCCCTTTCACCCAAGCCGCGCCGGCCAGGCAGGCTCAGGGACGACCGGGCAGTTCCACCCCCATATCGCTCTCAGGCGCCTCATCAATCAGTGGCTTCTTGCCGATCTGCTTGAATTCCGGCTCATCCCAGCTTCCCGTGACCTCGTAGGTCCGCTGTACGATCTTGTCGAACTTCTTGCCCAGCAGTTTCTGGGTCACCGCCAGTGCCACGCCCACGGTGGGATTGACCGCCAGCGCCCCTACCACCGGCAGGGTCGCACTCAGATGCGGGGTCACCACCACCTTCTGGTTGTAGGTCCTGCTGACCAAACCGGTGTCACCACTGAAATCGATCTTGGCCGAAGCGCTCTGCATGACCAGGTCGTGGGTCGTGGCGACCCCGTCGTGGACGGTGAAGTTGCCCTCGATAGCATCGAAAGAGAACCCCTCGGAGAAGAAGTCCCGAAAGTCGAGGGCCAGCCGTTTGCCCAGGGCGTTGAGACTGAAGAGACCGATCAGACGTCCGACTCCCGGGTCCACATCCTTCACCTGT
The DNA here is from genome assembly GCA_037384425.1 of Candidatus Thiodiazotropha sp. Taxonomy (GTDB): domain Bacteria; phylum Pseudomonadota; class Gammaproteobacteria; order Chromatiales; family Chromatiaceae; genus Thiodiazotropha. The sequence goes on from JARROA010000005.1 coordinate 63,072, forward strand.
CCCTTGCCCACTTTGAGCCAGATGCTGCCATAGAGTTTCTCGGGCCCCATCTCCAGGGGCGAGCTGGGCCAGTAGAGTTCCGCCTTGATATCGGTGGGGGCGTCCTTGATGCCGCTCGAAATACCCAACTCCTGCTGCAACTCACCCAGGCTGGCGAAATGCGCCTTCAGATTCAGCGAGGTGAGATGCCCCTTCTTGGTAAGGCGCCAATACCCCTGCCCGCTGAGGTCGAGTTTATCGCCTACCAGACTGAGTTGGGAGAGGGTGATGCCGTCACGCTCCTTCTGCCAGGCCAGTCGCGACTTGCCCAGTTCCCGGTCGTTGAGATAGAGCGCATCCACTGTCATATCGAGCGCCGGCAGATGACGGGGATCGAAATCGACGGCGGTCTCCGCTTCCTCCTCCATGCCACTGATCGCGCCCGCCAACTCGTTGAGGTTGAGTTTGAGGTAGTCGAAACGCCCCAGCAACGGTAATCGCTGTAGATCGCCGGGCACCTGGATCATGCCCTGGGCGGTCTGGGACTCCAGTTCCACCCGGTAGCCGTCGGCATAGTTACGCATCGTGAAATGGGTCTCCAGTGAATCGAGACCTGCGATCCTCAGGCGCTCGACCTGCAGGTCGATCTCGATCGGGGTCGGTGCACCGTCCTCACCACTGACGTTGTTCTCCAGCCAGGCAATCCACTGATCGCCGTTGAGCCTGCCCAGGGTGCCCTGGATACGGTATCCGCGCTTGGATTTGGGTAGCTCGGGTTGCTGCGAGAAGCCCACCCCCACCAGCAATTCATCGCCCTCGCCGGGCGGTATCCGGACCAGTAGATGCACCCCCTTGCCGTAGAGCAGACGCAGATCGGTCAGGTGATCGCTGCGGAAATCGACCGAAAGGTCCATGCTCTTGCCGATCCCGGCACGCTTGCCCATCGGTGCCGGCAGCTCCACCGCCACCCCCCGTAACGTAGAGGTCACCCGCAACCGCACCGGTACCCGGCTGGGCTGATGGGCGATCTCGAGCGTAACTCTCCCCTTGGCCTCACCCCGCATCGGTGGCAGCCACCATTGGGGAAACTGCTGTGTGATCTCCTGCGGAGTCATCCCAAGTTGGGTCGTGATGCGGGTCCAGCGGCCGTGCTTGGTCAATTTGGGCGTGATGTCGACCGAGATCCGACGCCCCATAAGATCCGCCTGCAGACCACTGGCGCTGACCTGCTTCTCGTCGAAGCTCACCTCGCCGCTGATCTCCTTGAGCTTCAGATTGGCGGGTTTGATCAACATCTCCGCCCCCTGCAGGGCGACCTTGCCATCCACCTTCAAACGGTCCTTCGACTTCAGCGGAATCGACAGGCTGATTTCACCCTTGGCCTCTCCGCTCACATCCACGGCCTCGACAAAAGGCGCGAAGCGCGATTTGAGCGGCGTCTCGCTCAGCAGTGCCAGCAACTCACCGACCGACCCGCTCAGCTCACCCTGGATCTCGACCGGTGCAGCCCCTTTCAAGGCACGGATCTGGGCCTCCGCCCGTCGCACCCGGTTACCCAGCAACTGGCCGTCCCGCAGCGAGACCTTCAGGCTGTTGTTGACGAACAAGGCCTCGGCCATGCCCTGTTCGATGCGCGGCCACCCCGGCATGTAGTCGAGTACCAGGTCCTCGACCCCGAACCAGACCTCGAAGCGTCCCTCCTGTTCGCGAAAGGGAAACTTCTTCAGCGGCCCATAGAGCAGGAAAGAGCCGGCATTGACTTGACCGCTGACCACCGAACGGTCGAGCCATTTCACCAGCGGTTCAGGCATGATGCCCACCGGTAGATAGGCGCTCTTGCGCGAGCCGTCGCCGTTCCAGAAATCGGACTGCATATCGATAAACAGATCGGTGCCGCTGAGCGGGACATCGAGTTCGATGCGGGAGAGGGTCTGCACATCGTCGTTGCGCATCTCCAGGCGATCGGTACTGAGATGCAGGCCGTTGCGGGTGTCGAAACGCCACTGAAAATCGCCGGCCAGGCGCTTGGCGGTGAGCGGCTGGCGGAACAGGCGAGGAAAGTCGATGCTGAAATCGGAGGAGTCGATGCGCAGCCAGCCGCCCGACTGGTTGCCGGCGAAGCTCAGGCGCAGGCCGGCCAGGCCCGGCACGCTCTGCCAGGGCTTGCTACTGTAGCGCGCCACCACGCCGCCCACGCGCCAGCGCGTCTCCCCTTCCGGTGACTGCAGCAAGGCAAACCCGAACCTGGTCAGATGGCCATCGGCAGAGAGCCCACGCAGGGCGTCTCCGATCTCCTCGTTGGGCAGCTTGATGATGGCCAGCAGATCGTTGAGCTCCTTCAGGGAGAGGTAGTCGGCGCCGATCCGCAGCAACCGGCCGCTCTGCTCATCCGACTGCCAGGCGAGGCTCAGCCGACCCGGAGGCCACAGCTGACCGCCGCGCACCAATACCAGTCGATCGAGATCGACCCGCCAGCCGTGAGACTCTCTCCGCCAGTCGATCTCGCTGGCGAGCCGTTCGAGCTTGAAGGGTGTCTCGATGGCGGGGCCGGTGATCTGAAAACGGTTGAGTTCGGTGTTGCCGTGCAGCCGTCGCAACTGCCCCTGCTCCACGCCCCCCCAGACCTCCAGTCCCAGGCTGCCCTGGTCGATGCTGTAGCCTTCAGGCAGCCACTCCGCCAGCCGATCACCCATACGCAGATTGTCGCATTTGAGGTAGAAACGCCCATCCACCGCCAGTGGGTGCACCTCGCCCTCCGTCAACTCGGCAATGAACCTCAGGGTCTCCTCACCCCGGGGCCCGACCTTGGCCTTGACCGAGAGGGAGTGATAGTCATCGTCATTGATCAGGTCGACCGCAACGCCGGAGAGCTGCAGCGGAGCGGTTCCGGCATGGGCACCAATGAGCAGCAGTTCGCTGTCGTAGAGTCGCAGATGGCTGCGTCCCAGCAACAGCCCCGCCAGGGCGTCGGAGTCACTCCCTCCACCGGTGGTGATGCCCTGCAGCGAGAACGAACCGTCCGCGTGGCGCTCGATCAACAGCCGGGTGCCGACCACCAGTCCCCCACCCAGCTTGAGCTCACCGCTGAGCAGGGTGTCGAGCAGTTGGACGTCGATCCTCACCTCCCGTGCCTGCAACAGTGGAGCGGCGTTCTCCGCCTCGTGCAAGGTCACGTCGCTGAACTTCAGGGCCAGGCGGAAACCGTGCAACTCCGCCTGCATGCGGCCGATGGACAGTGGCTTGCCCACCTCCGCCTCGACGATGCGCTCGATATCCTGCTTGTAGGGCCCCAGGTCGACCAGCGGCAGCAGCAGCCGTACCGCCGTCAGCACGACGGCCAAGGCGATGGTCAGCCAGGACATGACCAACCAGAACTTGCCGTGCAGGTAGCGGGCGATATGCAGCATCAATGACTCATGCTCAGCTCACACCAGCACCACGTCGTAGTGCTCCTGGCTGTAGAGCAGCTCGGCCTGCAGCTTGATCGGGTGGCCGATGAACTGCTCCAGCTCGGCCAGGTGGGTCGACTCCTCGTCGAGCAGGCGGTCGATCACCTCCTGGGAGGCGAGCACCAGCAGGGACTCCACGTCGAACTGACGCGATTCGCGCAGGATCTCGCGGAAGATCTCGTAACAGGTGGTCTCGGCGGTCTTGATCGAGCCGCGTCCGCCGCAGCAGGGGCAGGGTTCGCAGAGCACGTGCTCGAGGGATTCGCGGATGCGCTTGCGGGTCATCTCCACCAGCCCCAGGGAGGAGACCTCGGTGATATGGGTGCGAGCGTGATCGTGCGCCAGGCACTTCTCCAGCGCACGCAGCACCTGACGCCGGTGCTCGGGGTCGAGCATGTCGATGAAATCGATGATGATGATGCCGCCCAGGTTGCGCAGGCGCAGCTGGCGACAGATCGCCTGCGCCGCCTCCAGGTTGGTCTTGAAGATGGTCTCTTCCAGGTTGCGGTGGCCGACGAAGGCGCCGGTGTTGACGTCGATGGTGGTCATCGCCTCGGTCTGGTCGATCACCAGATGGCCGCCCGATTTCAGCGACACCTTACGCTCCAGGGCCTTCTGGATCTCGTCCTCCACCCCGTAGAGGTCGAACAGGGGGCGCTCGCCCGGGTAGTACTCGATGCGGTGCTTGATGTCGGGGATGAACTTCTGCGCGAACGAGATCGCCTTCTGGTGGGTCTCCTTGGAGTCGAGGCGCACCCGCTCTACGTCGGGTCCCACCAGATCGCGCAGGGAGCGCAGGGGCAGGGAGAGATCCTCGTGGATCAGTTCGATCCCCTCAGCCACCTTGCTGCGCTCCTGGATCGAGGCCCAAAGCCGGGCCAGAAAGCGCATGTCGGCCTTGAGCGAGGCCTCGTCGACCCCCTCGGCGGCGGTGCGGGCGATATAGCCGCCGGTGATCTCGCCGGTCTCCGCCACCTGGTTGAGCAGCTCGCGCAGGCGCTGGCGCTCGTCCTCCGCCTCGATGCGCTGGGAGATGCCCATGTTGCCGAGTGAAGGCATGAAGACCAGATGGCGCGAGGGAATGGAGATGTTGGTGGTGAGCCGAGCCCCCTTGGTGCCGATCGGATCCTTCAGCACCTGCACGATCACATGCTGCCCCTCGCGCAGCAGCTCGTAGATATTGTCGGTCTTCGGCGCATCCCCGCTGGGACTGATATCGGAGACGTGGAGAAAGGCGGCCCGCTCCAGCCCCACGTCGACAAAGGCCGCCTGCATCCCCGGCAGCACCCGGCAGACCCGGCCGCGATAGATATTGCCCACCAGGCCCCGTTTGCCGGAGCGCTCGATGATGATCTCCTGCACCACGCCGTTTTCGATCACGGCCACACGGGTCTCCGGCGGTGTCACATTAATCAGAATCTCTTCGCTCATACTTCCTTCGCGTCAGTTCGGTTTTTATTCTTCGACCAGGGTCTCAATAGTTCGATGCCAGCGCCCTTGAGGAGTTCGGCCGTCTCGTACAGCGGCAGCCCCATGACCCCCGAGTAGCTGCCCCGCAGCTCGCGGATGAACTGGGCCGCCAGCCCTTGTATGGCGTAGCCGCCCGCCTTGTCGGCCGGCTCCCCGCTGGCCCAGTAAGCGGCCATCTCCGCCTCGCTCAGGGGACGCAAGCTCACCTCGCTGACGCTGAGCCGGGTCGTCAGGCGACCGTCGTCGAGAGCCACCGCGGTATAGACCCGGTGGGTGGCATCGGAGAGTTGGCGCAGCATCCAGAGACCCTCCTCCCGGTCGCTCGGCTTGCCGAGCATACGCCCAGCCACCACCACGCAGGTATCAGCGGCCAGGACCGGCAGGCTTTCAGCCTCCCGGCAGGTTTCCAGGCCGGCCATGGCCTTGTCCTGTGACACCCGTAGCACATAGTCGGATGGAGATTCCCCCTCGCGCACCCCTTCGTCCACCTCGATATCGAGCAGCCGGTAGGCCACACCGATCTGCTCCAGCAGCTCGCGCCGTCGCGGCGAGCGGGAGGCCAGGTAGACCATCGGATCCATCAACCGGCCCGATGGTAGGGATGGTTGCGCATCAGGCTCCAGGCCCGGTAGAGCTGCTCCGCCACCACCACCCGCACCAGCGGATGCGGCAGGGTCAGGGGCGAGAGCGACCAGCGTAACTCCGCCGCCGCCAGGCAGGCGGGATCCAGCCCTTCGGGGCCGCCTACCAGCAGCGCCAGATCGGGGCCGTCGGCCATCCACTGGGCCAGCTTGCCGGACAACTGCTCCGTATTCCAGGTCCTCCCCAGCACGTCGAGAGCGACGATTCGGCAGCCCTTGGGCACCGCCTTGAGCATACGCTGGCCCTCGTCCCGCAGGGTGCGCACGGTGTCCGCGTTCTTGCCCCGATGACCGGGAGCGATCTCGATCAGGTTCAGAGCACACTCGCCGGGCAAGCGCTTGGCATACTCCTCGTAACCCTCCACCACCCAGCGCGGCATGCGGTTTCCCACCGAGATCAGATAGACATTCATGCGGGGGATTGTACGGGAAATGTCGTGGGCATGGGCGGCTTCGATGACCTGGGGGCGCCGCACACTGCCTGTGGTAGTTCTGAGTGTTGAGTTTTTAGTTTTGAGTTGATGAGTTCGCTTTGCTCACACTTGTTTTATCGCCCTCACCCTGTCCCTCTCACGGGGGGAGAGGGGGACGTATTTATCCAATCTGGTCAGACAACACTTGGTTCGGAGCGCTCACAACCGGCCGAATCCATCGGCTCTTGAAAAGAAAGTTCCCTCTCCCCCCGGAAGAGGGACAGGGAGAGAGGAAGTGAAAAACCGTGCGGTTTCACCGCACACATCAACTCAAAACTAAAAACTCAACACGCAAAACTGCCACAAGCCCTGCGTGGCATCGTCGCCAAGCCCAATATCCTGTATCCTTGCCCGCCATGAGCGACAAACACTTAACTGACACCCGTTTCGACAGCTTCGATCTCGATGAACCCGTACTGAAGGGGATCCAAGAGGCCGGATTCGAATACTGCACCCCGATCCAGGCCGAGACCCTGCCCATCGCGCTGGCAGGCCGTGACCTGGCGGGCCAGGCCCAGACCGGCACCGGCAAGACCGCGGCCTTCCTGATCGCCACCCTGCACCATCTGCTGCGCCACCCGGCCAGCGATAAGCGCCGCCCCAACCAGCCCCGCGCGCTGATCCTGGCGCCGACCCGCGAGCTGGCAGTGCAGATCCACAACGACGCCCAGGCCCTAACCCAGCACACCGAATTCACCACTGCGGTGGTCTTCGGCGGCACCGGTTACGACAAGCAGCGTAAGCAGCTCGAGGAAGGGGTCGACATCCTGATCGGTACGCCCGGCCGTCTGATTGACTACCACAGGCAGCACGTCTACGACCTGAAGGCGATCCAGGTGCTGGTGCTGGACGAGGCCGACCGCATGTTCGACCTCGGCTTCATCAAGGACATCCGCTACATGATGCGGCGCTGTCCACCGCCTCAGGAGCGGCTCGGCATGCTCTTCTCCGCCACCCTCTCCTACCGGGTCAAGGAGCTCGCCTACGAGCACATGAACAATCCCGAGAGCGTCGAAGTGGCGCCGGAGCAGGTCACCGCGGAGAAGATCACCGAGACCTGCTACATGACCGCCAACGAGGAGAAGATCCCGCTGCTCATCGGCCTGGTCAGAGGACTCGTAGAGGCGCGCATCATCGTCTTCGTCAACACCAAGCGCACCGCCGACCGGGTCTGGGGCTATCTGCAGGGCAACGGCATCGATACCGCCGTACTCTCGGGCGACGTACCGCAAAAGAAGCGGCTCAGCCTGCTGAAACGTTTCGTGGAGGGTGATCTCGCGGTGCTGGTAGCCACCGACGTGGCGGCCCGCGGCCTGCACATTCCCGACGTCACCCATGTCGTCAACTACGACCTGCCGGAAGACGCGGAGGACTATGTCCACCGCATCGGACGCACCGCCCGCGCCGGCGCCAGCGGCGATGCCATCAGCTTCGCCTGCGAGACCTACGCCTTCTCACTGCCCGACATCGAAGCCTATGTGGGCCATGCGGTGCCGACCCAGACCGTCGATCCGGCCCTGTTGGCCGAGGTCGATCCCAAGAGCCGGATCTATCCGGAGAAGGGATCGCGCCAGCCCCATCGCGGCAAGGAGGGACGCAAGGGCCACGGCAAGGGGCACCATACGTCCCATCACAAGCCCAAGGAGGGCGAGGCGCCAAAGAAGCGGCGACGACGCCGGCACGGTCCCAAGCCGCCCCAGAGCAGCGGTCAGGAGTAGGCGATGGACGGCAAGTGCAGCCGCTGCATCAACTCCAAGTGCTGTACCTACACCACCGAGGCGATCGGCGAGGCGCCACGCTCAAAATCCGACTTCGAGCATCTGCTGTGGCAGGTCTCGCATGAAAACGTGGAGATTTACCAGGACGAGGACGGCTGGTTCCTGCTCATCCAGGGCCGCTGCGAACACCTGGGCCCGGGCGGCGCCTGCGGCATCTACGCGCAGCGGCCGCAGATCTGCCGCGACTACGACAACGACTGGTGCGAGTTCGACGCCCCGGCCGAGGCGGGTTTCAAGCGCCACTTCCGCAACTACGCCGAGCTGCTGAAATACTGCAAAAAGCGGTTCAAGACCTGGGGGCGGTGAGGGGCTTGAATATTCAGGTCCAGGGGTCTGCGTCGACTTTGCAGAACGCCGCGCCGGATACCTCAGTCTTCGATTGATTTCGGTCTGAGCCCTCTCGCCCAAAGACCCGCCAGGACCAGTAACAGCATCAGATCCAGACTGCCGCCCCCTCCGCTGCTACTGCGATAGCTGACCTGGACCACCTTCTCCTCCTTCACCCGCACCACGAACTCATCGAGTGCCGTCTGCAGGTTAGCGGTCATATCCTGCATGGCCCTTTGGAATCCTGCCTCTCTCGCTTCGCGTAGCGCCTCGCCGCTCTTCACCAGGGTCGAGGTGTTCTCGAACCGATCCACACCGGGGGCGCGGAAGAGCAGCTTGTGGGTCGCGACATCGAAAACCGCGGTATCGACGAATGTCTGCACGTCGTTCTGGCTCCCCTTGATGACATAAGCACCGATGATGGTCCAGTAGAGCAGCGAAGCGGTGGTGTCCTCCGAGTAGGAGACCTGGTCGTAGGAGACCAGAGCGATGACATCCAGGGAGTAGAGGCGCGCCACCTGCTCCACGGTCTCGAAGCCGCGGCCAGCGGCCAGGTAGGTCTCCGGGATCACCTCGATATGGCCGATGAAATCCCTGTCGGTGAAGGCCTGCTTCACCTGATCGAGCAGTCGGGCCTTGCTCTCGGCGGAGAGCCCCCGGGGATTGCTGGAGGGAACGAAGGCCAGACCCACGTTGAGTGGCAGCTTCAGGTGAGGCAGTTGCTGATCCTGCGGCGGCGGTTGCTCACCTTTGGGATAGAGATAATCCACCAGGCTGCTCGACACCCCCTGCCTCGCCCCGCTCATGCCCGTGCCCTGCCACAGGCTGGTACACCCGGAAAGCCCCGCGACCAGCCCCAGCAAGAGCCAGCCAATCACTCGAACCACTGTTTGCATCCTCGTCTCCAGCAATCACACCAACCTCGTACTCAACGAGTATAACCCGACAAGCACAACGGGAACTTCCGAGTTCTGAAACCGGACTAACCGCTACGAACTGAACATGCCTTTCGTGGCCCGAGCCGGTTATTTCCCGACTCCACCCCTTTGGCTGATCGTTCACACCCTCGTCATCCACCCTGCTGTCACCAATACATGGCCATCACATCGATCACCCTGCGCGACCGTTTCGAACAACTGCGTTCGAACAAGCTCTTCGAGGCTTTTGTCATCTTTGTCATTATCGTTTCGGCCCTGCTGATCGGGGCCAAGACCTATCCCATCCCGGCCGGCGCGGCGCAGGTACTGCGCATTCTCGATATGGGCATCACCCTCTTCTTCCTGGCCGAGATCATCATCCGCATGCTGGCGGAGCGCAGTCTGAAAAGCTTTTTCCGCAAGGGCTGGAACATTTTCGACTTCCTCATCGTCACCGCCAGCCTGATCCCGGTGGACGACAGTGAGGCGGCCCTGCTGGGGCGGCTGCTGCGGGTGTTTCGGGTGCTGCGACTGGTCTCCATCATCCCCGAGCTGCGTATCCTGATGAACGCCTTCGTCACCGCGATCCCGCGCATGGGTTATGTCTCCCTGCTGATGTTCATCATCTTCTACATCTACGCCGCCATGGGCAGTATGTTCTTCAGCGCCATCAATTCGGAGCTGTGGGGCAACATCACGGTGGCCATGCTGACCCTGTTCCGCATCGCCACCTTCGAGGACTGGACCGACGTCATGTACGAGACCATGACCGTGCACCCGCTGAGCTGGGCCTTCTACCTCTCCTTCATCTTCATCGTCGCCTTCGTCTTTCTCAACATGATGATCGGTATCGTGCTGGAGACCCTGCAGCGTGAACACGAACAGTTCTCCCGCGACAGCGGCGAGGGCGAGGCGGGTGAGGTGCATCGCATCGATACCAGGACCCGGGAGATAGAACAGCGCTTGATCCGCATGGAGGCGATGCTGCAGGCGCAGCTGTCATCGAAGCGGGAGAGTGAAGCCGGCACGGCAGGCCCGGCCGGCGGCAGGTAGCGGGGACGCACCAAGCATCCCGAATTCCCGGCACACCGTGAGCATCACGGCATACCGGGAGTCAGGGCATCAGTTGTTGGAACTGCTGCCCGAATCGGACTGTGACAGCTCGGCGACACACTCCGCGATGTATTCCGCCTTCTCATCCGTATCCGTGATACCGGCTTCCTTCGCCTCGGCCTCGCAACGGGCCTGGATCTCGTCGGCCTCCTCGGCCTGCAGAGGAGCGCACAGGATGGTGCTGGCGAACAGACTCAACACAACCGACTGGACTTTGCGACGCATGGTCTCGATCTCCAAAGAATAATTATTCGGAACGCCCCAGGGACCACCGAAAGGGTGGAGGGCAGGAGATTCTGGAGTCGGCCTCGAGCGATTGTAAATGGATATTATTTCATCGTAACAATGAAAGAAATTGATCGATGACACGAACCGGTTCGGTCAATGCGAGAACCTTGTCATAGAGAGCCCTTTTGCCATCGGATCAAACCCTGCGATCCGTTCTAACAAAACGAAAGTAGACAAACTTCTGCGACTTTTCGGCGGGCGTGACATGCACCTCGGCACGCTCCTCCACGAGCACGAACTCGTCGCCCAGCTCGGCCTTCAATTTCGATGCATCGTACTGCACGATCGGCAGACCGCTGCATCGCTCAGGACCGCCAATGGCAAAAGAGGCAAGAACGAGATGGCCTCCCGGTCTCAATCCCGCCTTCAAACAAGCGATATACTTGTCCCGGTCCGAGGCTTCCGTGAGGAAGTGAAACACCGCTCTGTCATGCCAAAGCGCGTATCGCCGCAAGGGCTCGAAGTCCGTTATGTCCGCTTCAATCCATTTCACATGCTTTGCCGCTTCGCCCATCCTGTCTCTTGCACTGTCCAGCGCAACAGCGGATATGTCCAGCACCGACAGATCCGTATAACCCTCTCTGAAAAGAAAATCGACCAGCACCGAAGCGCCACCCCCCACATCGATGATCGCCTCGTCGTGCCGCAGTCCACAGTGCCGGACCAACTCCAGCGAGAGCCTCGGCTCCCCTTGATACCAGCTCACCTCGAGAGGGGATTTCTCCCGGTAAATGGATTGCCAATGTGCTTTTCTGTCTATCACCATCGAAATTAAAATAAAAGGGGGTCAAAATAAAAGGGAATAAAAGGGGGTCGGTGACAACTAAGAATACGATGGATAATCATTTGTCACCGACCCCTTTTCCTTCTTTTCCGCAACCCCTTTTCCAAACCTCACAGGGTTCGATCAAAGGGAGGCGGTGTTCCAACAGGTTCGACAAGTTCCGAAAAAGGTCGCTCGCTCGCGGCCATCTATCCGGTGATTCCAGCACGCTCTCAGGTATCGGACACACCGATGTCAGATCGTGCAACGCAGTCCGTGCATGAGTTCGGAGAAGTCGTGGACGGCGGGATACTCACCGGCCTCGCGCAGCGGGCCCTTTGAATCGGGCCGCAGCACCGCCAGCAGCCAGCGGATGCCGTAGTCCCTCGCCGAGTCGAGCACCGTGGGACTGTCATCCACGAAGAGTGTGCGCTCCTTGTCGAAAGGGCAGAGGTTCTGCAACCGGGGCCAGAACTCGGGATGCTCCTTGGGCAGACCCAGCTGGTGGGATGAGATGACCTGGTCGAAGAAGCCGGCCAGGCGCGTCTTCTCCATCTTCAGGGCCAGGGTCTTCTGATGCGCGTTGGTCACCAGCACCCGCATCTTGCCGGCACACATCAACTGATCGAGAAAATCGATGACATGGGGATGCACCGCGATCAGGTGCTCCACCTCCTCCTTGAGCAGGGCGATATCGAGCCCCAGTTCCCGACTCCAGTGATCGACGCAGTACCACTCCAGGGTGCCCTCCCGGCTCTTGTAGCGGGCATAGAGGTCCTGCTTGGCCTGTTCCAGGCCGATGCCCTGGGTCAGGGCGAACTGCTCCGGCACATACTGGAGCCAGAAGTGGTTGTCGAAGTGGAGATCGAGTAGCGTGCCGTCCATGTCGAGCAACACACTGTCGATTTGGTTCCAGTCGATCATGGTCTAAACCTACCTCAAAACAGAGAAGGGGCGCACGCAGCGCCATCGATGTGGTCAGACCGCCATGTTACACGGAAAATCCGCAATAAAACCTTACGCTGACGTATGGAGCAAACCGACACGATACCTCTGCCGGGTGTTGCTGTGTCTGCTCACTTCGCTGGCGACCGCGCAAGAGGAGGAGTGGCCCGACTTTCCCGAGGCCGATCTGGAAGCACGCATCGCCGAGGTCAGCGACGGCACGCTGAGCTTCCTCGCCGAACCACCCGAGAGCCCCGTGCATCACCACCTGAACCGTATCCGCATCCTGCCCGAGAGCCTGCACGGTGGCTGGGTGCAGCTGGAGCAATGTCACCGGCATCTGGATCGGGTGCCCCTGCTGGAGATCGTCTACCACCCCCAGCGCATCCGCAAAATCCGCATCCTCTCCGCCCGCAACATCGATCAGAGCCGGGTCATCGACAACGGGGTGGAGCTGCGCGGCATCCATGCCGACGCCTCACTCTGCCTGAGCGCGGAGAGCCGGGCCCTGCAGCAACTGGCACCGGACCTATACCGCCTGCGCAACGGTCCCTATATGCGCCGCTTTCTCGACGGCTATTACCCTTTGCATCTGAGCGTGCAGATCGACTACCCTGCCCACCTGCTCGCGTTACAGTCGGCCAGTCCGAACACGCCGCAAGCGCCGGCCTACACCCTGGAGCCCGGCAGTATCCGTTGGGATGCCTGGTTCCGGGGCCGGCTTTACACCGAATTCACCTTCAGCAGCAAGCGACGACCCTGAACATGGCACAACGTCCCAAAGCCCTCACTCGCGAACTGGTCGCCCAATCGCGCATCTTCCGCGTGGAGGCGGTGGATCTGCAGTTCTCCAACGGCGAGCAGCGGCGTTACGAACGCCTGCTGGGCGGTAAACGGGGCTCGGTGCTGGTGGTGCCGATGCTGGACGACGACACGGTGCTGCTGATCCGCGAATACGCCGCCGGCAGCCACGACTATCAGCTGGGACTGCCCAAGGGCCGTATGGAACCGGAGGACGAGGATCCGCTGCAAGCCGCCGACCGTGAGCTGCGCGAGGAGGTGGGCTACGGCGCGCGGGACCTGCGCCTGCTGAGAACGATGACCATCGCCCCCGCCTATATCCAGCACCACACCCACATCGTGCTGGCGCGGGACCTGTTTCCGGACAAGCGCCCGGGGGATGAACCGGAACCGATCGAGGTGGTACCCTGGCGCCTCTCCGACTGGCCCTCGCTGATGGCGCAACCGGACCTGACCGAGGCCCGTTCCATCGCCGCGCTCTATATGACACGGGAATTTCTACATGACGCTACCCCTGCCCCTGGATGATCTGCTACAGCTGGCCCGCGAGGCCGGCGACGCTATCCTCGAGATCTACAACACCGACTTCGAAGTCGAACGCAAACAGGACAACTCCCCGCTGACCGAGGCCGACCTGGCCTCCCACCGCACCATCGTCAGTGCCCTGGAGCGGCTCACCCCGGAGATCCCCCTGCTGTCGGAAGAGTCGGCCAGCATCCCCTTCGAAACCCGCAGCGGCTGGTCGCGCTATTGGCTCATCGATCCGCTCGACGGCACCAAGGAGTTCGTCAAGCGCAATGGGGAGTTCACTGTCAACATCGCCCTCATCGAGGCGGATCGGCCGACAGTCGGTGTGGTCTACGCCCCGGTGCTCGACCGGCTCTACTACGGGACTCTCGATGACGGGGCCTGGCGTCAGGACGGTGACGGCGCCGCGCGGCCGATCCAGGTCGTGGCCCGACGTCGCCAGCCGGCCAGGGTCGCCGGCAGCCGCTCCCACGCCGGTGCGTCGCTGCAACGCTATCTCGACAACCTGGGAGCTCACGAACTGGTCAGTATGGGCAGCTCCCTCAAGCTCTGCCTGGTGGCGGAGGGCGAGGCGGACCTCTATCCCCGACTCGGCCCCACCTCCGAATGGGACACCGCCGCCGCCCAGGCGGTGGTGGAGGCGGCCGGCGGCCGGGTCACCACCCTCGACATGCAGCCCCTGCGCTACAACACCAAGGATTCACTGTTGAATCCCCAGTTTCTGGTCTTCGGCGATCAGTCGGTGGATTGGTCGGCCTATCTCTGAACACCGAGGTTCAGCCATCCCAATCCTATACGGAAAACGTAGGGTGCAGCTCGCCGCACCGAAAGACATCAGACCTGCATGGGAACTCCCCAAGCATTGGATGGCGCCATCTCCTGCGCATGGACCAGCGAATCGGCAACGCTTCTGTTTTCGGACATGCCATCCCGCATACCCGGTGCGGCGAGCCGCACTCTGCATCTTGATTTTCACGCCGAGGGCTCACCAGCCGGTACCGGAAACGCCCGGGGTGTTCAGCTTTGCGCGCAAGTGTTCTATGCTTGCCCCCTACAAAAACGAAAATACCCGCCATCCCGTGCTGCCGCCAGAGACAGCCGGTGGTGGCCGCTGCTCCGGGCTCCAACCACAGACAACGGCGAGCCATTCAACATGACCAACCTGTTCAAGCGGGGGCTGTCGGCCCTCTGTGCCCTGCTGCTGACATCGATCGTACCTGCCAGCGGCGCTATTGCCGCCGAAGAGGACGTCTTCGCTTTCGACGACTTTCCGCTGGAGGAGCTGCTGCAATATCCGGACTGGTTCAAGAAGAGCTTTCTGGAGCTCCCCGACGACCTGCGAGACGCGGTCGCTCAGGGCAAGCAGGGAATCATCGTCTACTTCGGCCAGAAACGCTGCGCCTACTGTAAGATGCTGCTGGAGACCAATTTCGGCCTCAGCGACATCGTCAGCTACACGCGTGAGCATTTCGACGTCATCCCGATCGATATCTGGAGCACCGAGGAGGTAACCAACCTGGCAGGGGCGGTGATAACCCAGCGCGAGTTCGCCCTGCAGGAAAAGACCAACTTCACCCCGTCACTGATCTTCTACGACGCCGAGGGTCGAGAGGCGCTGCGTCTGCGCGGCTACTACCCTCCCTATCAGTTTCGTGCCGCCCTGGAATATGTCGCCGACGGCTTCTACCTCAAGGAATCCTTCCCGGACTACCTGGCCCGCGGCGAGGACCGCACCGTGTTCGAGCCGGGCGACCTCAACGAGGAGGATTACTTCATCCCGCCGCCCCAAAATCTGGACCGCAGCCGCTTTCCCGGCCAGCGCCCGCTGGTGGTTTTCTTCGAGCAGGGCAACTGCCACGCCTGCGACGTGCTGCATGGCCAGCCCCTGCGTGACCCTGCGATCAACAGGCTGATCCGCGAGTTCGACAATGTACAGCTCGACATCCACAGCGATACGCCGGTGATCACCCCCTCGGGCGAACGCACCACGGCGAAGCAATGGGCCAGGGAACTGGGAATCTTCTACACCCCTTCTCTGCTCTTCTTCGACGAACAGGGCAAGGAGATCATCCGCGTCGATTCGGTGGTACGTTTCTACCGCCTGCGCAAGGTATTCAACTACATCACCAGCCGCGGCTATCAGACGGAACCGAACTACCAGCGATGGCGGGTCAACAGCGATTTCTGAAACTTTGGCTCCAGGCTTGCGGTGGGGCAGGGACAACGAAAATCGCTGCGGATCGGCAATCCTTTTCACGCTCTCCGCGTATGCGGTGCGGCAAGCCGCACCCTACGGGGATTGAAGGGTAGGGTGAGATTTGCCGCACCGCATGGCG
Source organism: Candidatus Thiodiazotropha sp. (assembly GCA_037384425.1). GTDB lineage: Bacteria > Pseudomonadota > Gammaproteobacteria > Chromatiales > Chromatiaceae > Thiodiazotropha. The sequence goes on from JARROA010000005.1 coordinate 78,880, forward strand.
TTCTAATATCAGGGGGAGGGTGAGGCCCTGCCCCACCGAAGAGCCCATCACGAAGAGATCACCACTACTCATCGACTGCATCTGAACCCGCCGCCTCATCAACGGCAGAAACGCCGAATATAGTCCTCATATTCCCGTTGCCGGTCGTGCAACCGCTGGTATTCGGAAGCCCGGTAACCGGCACGTAACCTGCGCTCGACCCGCTCCAGCCGCTGGCGTTTGGTCCAGCACGCTTTATCGGTCCCCTGCGGAATTTTCTTCCCAGTTACAATGTCAGTTGTTTCTGACGGCTTTTTCAGACGCACACCGGGTTCAGAAGGTGTCATCCCACTGCTACTATTGATCACGTGATGTAGGGTTTCATCACCCGCCTCGCAGGCGGTCTGACGAAACTCGACCTTGCCGTCGACCTCGCAACGATAGAGGGTCACCCCTTGTGCCGTCGCATCGCGACAGTTGATCAGGAAGAGCAGCAGGAACAGGAAAGTGTGAACGGGCACGGCCATTCTGTGAATCATCACCCAAACTCCTTTTCAGGTTGATGACAGGATTATAGAAGGGTCGGCACAGCCGACTCAAGATTGGACGTGTGAGGCCGATAACCACGACTACTGTTGGGCAGGAAAAAGTCAATGGACCTGGAACAAGAGAATCTCAAGCTCCGCCAACAGTTGATCGACCTCCACAGAGAGGCGCAACGCAGTCAGGTAACCTTGGAGCGCTACCACGCCCGTGAGCTGGAACTCATGAGCGCGGACACCCTTGCCGAACTCCTGCACGTCATGACCGAAGGCCTGCTGGCCTCGTTCAAGGTCGATACCCTTCAGGTCCTGCTGTCCGATCCCGATCACGAAATCCGTCACCTGCTGAGCAGCAACGGCGTGAGCGAAGCCGCCTATGCCTATCTGCGCTTCGTCGACGAACTCGACTCGATCAATCCCCGTTACAGCCGACTTCACAGCCCCTGGCTGGGCCCCTACCTGGCCCCCGAGTACGACAGCCTGTTCGATCACGGCCAGGAGCTGAAGAGCATCGCCATCCTCCCCCTCTTCTGCCGCAATCGGCTGATGGGCAGCATCAACCTGGGCAGTTGCGATGCCGCACGCTTCACCCGCCATCACGCGACCGACTTCCTCGCCCGCCTGGGCAAGATCTGCGGGGTCTGCCTGGAAAACTCCGTCAACCGGGAACGGTTGCTGGTGAGCGGGCTGACCGATCCGCTGACCGAGCTGCACAACCGCCGTTATCTCGACCGGCGCCTGAGTGAGGAGCTCTCCCGGGCCAGCCGCTACCATCAACCTCTGAGCTGCCTCTTCATCGACGCCGATCACTTCAAGCGCATCAACGACACCCATGGCCACCAGGCCGGTGACAGCGTATTGCGGGAGCTGGCCAGCCGCATCCGTTCCCAGCTGCGTGCCAGTGACGTGGCGACCCGCTATGGCGGCGAAGAGTTCGCCCTGCTACTGCCCCAGACCAACCTCAACGAGGCCATGCTGCTGGCCGAACGTATCCGACAGGAAGTGGCTCAGCAACCGATTCGGCTGGATGACGGCCAGATGCTCGAGCTGACCGTCTCCATCGGTGTCAGCGAAACCCTGCCGATGCTGGGCAAATCACGACACCAGGAGGTGGGTGAACATCTCCTGGCCAGCGCCGATCAAGCCCTCTATCAGGCCAAGGCCAATGGCCGAAACCGTATCGAATCGCTGGTCCACCCGGCCACTGAAACAGCGGAAAAATCAGGGCCTCGCCCGATCCGGGGCAAAACCGCTTCCTGACCCACGGCCTTTGCACTACCCTTGAACCTGTCTTGAGGAATCCGATGGACCCTGTCGGATTCCTGTTGTCAGTCTCTGAATGATCGGACATTCCGGTTTCCCGTATGCATTGAATTGCAGTGGCAACAGATCTGGAGCCCTGGATGAAACATCCCGTCGCCGTATGTGCCTTGGCCGAACTCACTCCCGACCAGGGACATCCTGTTACCGTCAACGGACGCCGCCTCGCCCTGTTCCTGCACGAGGGCGAGGTCTATGCCCTGGAAGATCGTTGTCCCCATCGGGAGGGTCAGCTCTCGCGCGGACGAGTAGAGCAGGGCGAAGCGATCTGCCCCCTGCATGGATGGAATTTCGATCTCGAAACCGGTGTCTCGCCCTACAATCCACGCGACCGCATCGCCACCTACCCCTGCGAAATACGCGACGACAGGATCTATGTCGATGCCGCCTGTGTGGAGGTCATACCGGAAGCCAGTTATCAGGGCTACCAAGGCGACTGGCGACGCTGGGATCAGGAGGCGCGGGGGCACGCCCTGATCCGGCGACTGGCGAAAGGGGGGAAACCCTGGGTGGAGGCGATGGGCGAGCCTAGCCCTCAACTCAACAGCCTGGTCGATTTCGACCACTTCCATCTCAAGGCGGCCCAGTTGAAACGCCTGCCGCGGTTGCCGGAGGAGATCGCCGACACCTCGGTGGTGATCGGACACGGAGCGGGCAAACCGCTGCGCATCGCCCTGCCCGCCTACGTCTCCCACATGTCCTTCGGCGCCCTCTCGCTGGAGGCCAAGGTGGCGCTGGCCCGGGGCGCCCGCCGGGCCGATACCCTGACCTGTTCCGGCGAAGGCGGTCTGCTGCCACAGGAGCGCCAGGCTGCCGAACAATTCATTTTCGAAATGGCCAGCGGCTACTTCGGCTGGACACCCGACAACATACGCCTGGCCGATGCCATCGAGATCAAGCTTGGGCAGTCGGCAAAACCGGGGTTGGGAGGCGAACTGCCGGGCGACAAGGTGACCGAAGCGATCGCCCGGGTGCGCGGCATCAAGCCCGGCACCCCGGCCCACTCACCGGCTCGCTTTCCCGATATCAGTCAGAGTGATGAACTGGCCGCCCGCATCGAAGAGATCCGGCTGTTGACCAACGGACAGAGCCCGGTCGGCATCAAGTTCGTCGCCAACGATGTGGCCGGGGATACTGCAGCCGCTCTCAGCCTGATGCCGGATTTCATCACCCTGGACGGCTTCGGTGGCGGTACCGGTTCGGCGCCGACCGACGTGCGCGGCGCCTACGGTATGCCCCTGGCCGCAGCCCTGCCGATCGCCCGCCGTCTCATCGACGACCACAACACTCGCCACCCCGAGCGCCCGGTCAGCCTCATCGCCACCGGCGGCATTCGCACACCGGCCGACATTCTCAAGGCTGTGGCCCTGGGTGCGGATGCCTGCGCCCTGGGCACCGCCGCCCTCTTCGCTCTGGGCTGCGAATACTACCGGGCATGCGGCTCCAACGAGTGCCCGGTGGGGATCGCCACCCAGGAGCCGGAGCTGCGGCGACGCCTCGACCCGGACCAGGGGGCCGAGCGTGTGGCCAACTTCTTCAACGGTACGCGAACGGCGCTGGAGACCTATCTGCGGATCATGGGACTGGCCTATATCCACCACCTGAAGAGGGACGACCTGATCCCGCTGAGCGGAGAGGCGGAGCGCATTCTCGGCTCCGCCGGCACGCCGTAGGGCTAGAGGTCAGTCATCCCCGACCTGCTTGTGGCTGCCGTCACAGTAGGGCGGGGTCTTAGTCTGCTTGCAGCGACAGAGCCAGTGTTCCCCGCTCTTCTCCGGCTTGAAGCCGATGGGTTCGATACCGGTACCCCGATGGGAACCGTCGCAGAAGGGCTGGTTGGAGGAACGGCCACAGGCACACCACCAATACTCTCTGCCCGCCATCAGATCGACAGCAATGGGTTGTTTGGCCGCCACCACAGGTTTTTCCATCGTCTTCTCCTCGAAATTGGCACTGCCGGAGAGGCAGTGGAAGCAGGATGTTATAGTTCTGCCCCATTGGTAGCACAGAAATCCGGCTAAAAAAACTCAACAACATCGTCGGTTAATATCTGCTAACCTCTGCTTCCCGAAACCATCCAGAGGGGCTGATGCAGCCGCTTGGATAGGGCTGACCATTCTCCCCAAGGCCTGTCTTGCACCCCAAGCGCACTTCATTCGGGGCGCGGCCGGTCCCTTACCGGTCCACTGAATGGTCGAGAATCACTGACGAGGCACACTTGATGAGCGAGCAAGACGACTGGATCGCCTTCGACAGAGCCCATGTCTGGCACCCCTACAGCGCCATCGGCGCCGACCTGCCGGTGTTCCCGGTGGTCTCCGCCGACGGGGTGCGCCTGCGTCTGGCCGACGGCCGCGAGCTGATCGACGGCATGTCCTCCTGGTGGTGCGCCATCCACGGTTACAACCACCCGCAGCTGAACCGGGCGATCCAGGAGCAACTCGGCCGCATGGCCCACGTCATGTTCGGCGGCCTGACCCATGAGCCCGCCGTCGAGCTGGCGCGCAAACTGGTGGAGATCACCCCGGAGCCCCTGCAATCGGTTTTCTTCTGCGACTCGGGTTCGGTTGCGGTGGAAGTCGCCATGAAGATGGCGATCCAGTACTGGCACGACAAGGGGTTGCCCGGCAAGCAGCGACTTCTCACCATCCGACGCGGTTACCACGGCGACACCTTCGGCGCCATGTCGGTGTGTGATCCGGTCACCGGCATGCACAGCCTGTTTGCCGATGCCCTCACCCTGCAATACTTCGCCGATGCCCCCACCTGCTTCTACGGCCACCCCTGCAACCGGGAGGGCGCCGTATCCATGGAGCTCAAACTGCGCGAACACCACGCGAACATCGCCGCCGTCATCCTGGAGCCCATCGTGCAGGGCGCCGGCGGCATGCGCTTCTACTCCCTGGAGTATCTGCAGGAGGTGCGACGTCTGTGCGATCAGTATGGCGTACTGCTGATCCTGGACGAGATCGCCACCGGCTTCGGCCGCACCGGTCGCCTGTTCGGTTGCGATCACGCCGAGGTAGTGCCCGACATCATGTGTGTCGGCAAGGCCCTGACCGGCGGCTACATGAGCCTGGCCGCCACCCTCACCACCGAAGAGGTCAGCGGCACCATCAGCCGGGGCGAACCGGGGCTCTTCATGCACGGTCCCACCTTCATGGCCAACCCCCTGGCCTGCAGTGTGGCGCTGGCCAGCCTGCAGCTGTTGCTCGACTCCCCCTGGCAGGAGCGGGTGGCGGCCATCGAGGCGGGGCTGAAAGACGGACTGGCGCCTTGCCGGGAGATGCCCCAGGTGGAGGAGGTGCGGGTGCTGGGTGCCATCGGCGTGGTGGAGATGAAAAAACCGGTGGACATGAAAACCGTGCCCCACTGCTTCGTGGACGCCGGGGTCTGGGTCAGACCCTTCGGCAAGCTGGTCTATCTGATGCCCCCCTTCATCATCTCGGCGGAGGATCTGAAGCGGCTCACCGATGCAGTGGTGGCGGTGGTGGAGGATTGCCCCATCGAGTGAGTCGCGGCTAGCGCGGTGTCGGATGCAGGTCCATGACGTCCCTGCACGGCATCCGTTCAGCACTCGATCCCTGACCGCTAGAATACGAGTTGAGTGGCAATTCCACACATAGGAGAAAGCATGTTTAATATTTCCAGCATCTACCCAAAGATAAAGGGATTCGAATTCGATTTTGATTACTACCTGAACAGGCACATGCCCAGGTCGATAGCGCTTCTGTCTGCGGCGAAAGGTTTCAAAGGTGTGTCTGTCGAGCGCGGTATGGATATCGATGAACCTAAGCTCGAATCATCGTATGTAGCCATGTGCCACTACTATTTCGACTCTCTCGAGGACTTTATGGCAGCTTTTGCGCCTCATGCCGAGGAGTTGCAGAGTGATATTGCGAACTACACAAATATCGAGCCGGTAATCCAAATCAATGAAGTGCAGATTTCAAAGTAGATCACCTGATTGCGACGTTATCCAACCCTCTCTCGAAAGAGAGGGTGAAGGCTGATCGCAGACTTACTCTTTCGCTTTCTTCAACTTCTTTTTGATCTGCTCCTGGTACTTGCTGTCCTTCTCCTTTTCGTGTTCGGAGGAGTTCTGCATCGCTTCATGGCCGGCTTCCGACTCGGTCTTGCGCTTCTCCAACTCCGTCTTGTAGGTCTCGCGCTCCGACTCGTGCTCGCGCTTCATCGTCTCGCGTTCGGCCTCGTGCTCGCGTTTCCGATTTTCGAACGCCGCATCACGCTCCTGCTTCCACGCCTCCGAGCGCTCATTCTCGACTACCATGCGTTGCTTGTGCTCCTGCTCAATCCGCTTCCCATAATCCTCCCGATCGTCGGCGAAGGCGCTGTGGCCGATCAGAAGACCCGCAAACAACCCGCAGGCCAACATCGATGTGACTGTTGTTTTCATCTGGTTTCCTTGTGTTGTAGTGAAAGTGCCGAGAAACCGGTCATGGAAGACCGGGAGACCTCAACCCGACTTGTTGAACTGCCGGTAGAGAAACAGCAACAGCAACGCACCCGCCGTCGCCGTCAGAATACTGGTAATGTCGATTCCGCCAATACCTCCAACCCCGAGTAGGGAACCCAGATAACCACCGACGAAGGCGCCGGCCACGCCCAGCAGTATGGTCATGAGCATGCCGCCACCGTCCGGGCCGGGCATGATCCACTTGGCGAAAATCCCCGCGATGAGGCCGAGTACGATCCAGGAAATAAAACCCACGACATTCTCTCCTTACATCAATTGTGTCTACAGCGCTGCGGCAGCGAAGGTATCGCAGCTGTTGAGATTGCCCCGCTCGAAACCGACCTTGAACCACTTCACCCGCTGCGCGGAGCTGCCATGGGTGAAGGCGTCGGGGGTGACATAACCCTGGGACTGCTTCTGCAGGCGATCATCGCCGATGGCGCTGGCTGCGGTGAGTCCCTCCTCGACGTCACCGCTCTCCAGCAGCTGACGGGAACGGTTGGCGTGAAAGGCCCAGACACCGGCCAGGCAGTCGGCCTGCAGCTCCTGACGCACGGTCAGCCTGTTCTGCTGCACCTGGGAAAGCCCCTGCTTCGCCTCCTGCACCTTTTGCGAGATACCGAGCAGTGTCTGTACATGGTGACCCACCTCATGGGCGATCACATAGGCCTGGGCGAAATCGCCGGGCGCCTTGAAGCGGCTCTTGAGATCGTCGTAGAAGGAGAGATCGATATAGACCTTCTGATCCCCCGGGCAGTAAAAGGGCCCCATGGCGGCCTGCCCCAGGCCACAGGCCGAGCGCACCGCGCCACGGAAGAGCACCAGCTTGGGTTCCTTGTAGCGACCGCCCTCTTTGGCGAAGATCGTCTGCCAGGTCTCCTCGGTGTCGGCCAATACCACGGAGACGAAGTCGACCAGCTCCTTCTCGGCCGCGGTCTGTCTCACAGGTTCCACCGACTGATCGGTGAGCCGGTCACCGCCGCCGCTCCCACCGAGCAGACTGTCCAGATTGCCGCTCAGCAGGCCATAGGCGCCGATGGCCAGCACCGCGACTATGCCCCCCTTGAGGCCAAACAGCTTGAACACCATGGGCAGCAGATTGAGCATACCGCCGCCACCAAAGCCACCCATGCCGCTGGGTGCGGAACTCCCCCGGCGGTCCTCGATGTTGTCGCTGCCTCTTCGCCCCCTCCAACGCATCGCTTCACTACTCTCCCTGCAATACCTTCTGCACCAGCGAGGCCAGATCACCGCCTCCCTTCGACTGCAGATAGCTCAACACGATGGGTATGAACTTGCCGACCATCCCCGCATCCAGGTCGAGTTTGCCGAAACCGGCCGCTAACGAGGCAAGATTGCCAAGTTCATTACCGCCCAGAGCGGATGCGACACCCCCCAGGAGGCCGCCCAGACCGCCGCCGGTCTCCGGTGCGGCATCGATCAGGCCCTCGACACCCGGTACCGCATCGGCCACGCGCGCGAAGTCGCCAGCCGAAAGCTGATCCTTCACCAGACCGAACAACAGCCCGGCGCCACCCTCGGCCTGCGAGCTGCTCACGCCTGCGCCGGCCGCCAATTGTTGAACCAGTTCCATCATGTTAAAACCCTCGAAGTGGAGGCGGGTATCCAGCATTCCGCCGATTTGGGCCGCGTTCATCGCTGCAATACGGACGCACTGTCCTGTTTTTTCGGTCGTCCATCGAAAAAACCAACGGTCGACCCCGCTGAGTCTAACCCAAGCTCCGGTCAGCTCCAGCGGAAAACGTAAATCATTGTCACAATGCCGATAGGTTGGCTGCGTGATTAAGGAGAGGGGAGATGACAGAGAACAACATCCTGCTGGGCGGTAACGGCGATCGGCAGATACTCCTCAACGCGGGCATGGCCAACCGCCACGGCCTGATCACCGGCGCCACCGGCACCGGCAAGACCGTCACCCTGCAGGTGCTGGCGGAATCCTTCTCCCGCCTCGGGGTCCCGGTCTTCACTGCGGATGTCAAAGGTGACCTGTCCGGCCTCGCCGGCCCCGGCAAGGCCCATCCGAAGATCACCGAGCGACTGGAATACATCCGGATCCCGGAGCATCCGTTCGAGGCCTCGCCGGTTCTGTTCTGGGACGTCTACGGCAAACAGGGGCACCCGGTACGCACCACCGTCTCCGAGATGGGCCCCACCCTGCTGGCCAACCTGCTGGAACTCAACGAGACCCAGGAGGGTGTGCTGCAGATCGCCTTCAGTCTGGCCGACGACGATGGCCTGCTGCTGCTCGACCTGAAGGACCTTCGATCCATGCTCAACTGGGTGGCTGACAACGCCGGCGAACTGGAGCGGGAGTACGGGCGGGTCTCCAAACAGAGCGTCACCGCCATCCTGCGTCGGCTGCTGGTGTTGGAAGAGGCGGGCGGCGAGACCTTCTTCGGCGAGCCGGCGATCCACATCGAACACCTGATGCAAAACGACTTCTCCGGCCGCGGCGTGATCAGCATCCTCGACGCCACCACCCTCTACCACTCGCCCCGCATCTACGCCACCTTCCTGCTGTGGCTGCTCTCGGAACTGATGGAGGAGCTGCCGGAGCGAGGCGACGCCGACCTGCCGAAGCTGGTCTTCTTCTTCGACGAGGCCCACCTGCTGTTCAGCAACGCACCCAAGGCCCTGCTGGAGAAGATCACCCAGGTGGTGCGTCTGATCCGCTCAAAAGGCGTCGGTGTCTTCTTCATCACCCAGTACCCGAACGACGTACCCGACGAGGTCATCGGCCAGCTCGGCAATCGCATACAACACGCCCTGCGCGCCTTCACACCGAAGGACCGCAAGGCGGTCAAGGCCGCCGCCGAGACCTTCCGCGCCAACCCCGCCTTCGACACCGTGGAGGTGATCGGCAATCTGGGCGTCGGCGAGGCGCTGATCTCGACCCTGGACAAGAAGGGCGTGCCCAGCGTGGTCGAACGCACCCTGATGTCCCCGCCCCGCTCCCAGTTCGGACCGATCAGCGAGGAGGAGCGTACCCGCATCGTCAGCCGTTCGCCGGTCAAGGCCGCCTATGACCAGACGATCGATCGGGAATCGGCCTATGAACTGCTGAAAAAGCGCGAACAGGAGCTGATCGAGCGGCGCGAGGAGCAGGCGCGCCAGGAAGCAGCCGAGAAAGCGGAGCAGAAGGCCAGCCGCAGTCGCGGCGGTTCGCGACGCGAGAGCGCGAGCGAGGCCTTTTTCAAGTCCGTGGCGCGCGCCGTGGGTTCCAACCTGGGAAGACAGATCATTCGCGGGATTTTGGGTTCGATCACCGGCAAACGCTGACCCGGCCGATGCGCTGATCCATTAAGCTGATAAATCGGGAATCGACGCCGGCAGATTCACACCTGGATGCCGATCATCAGAAATCCGCCCCAGGCGATCAAACCGATCCCCAACAGGCGTGACGGCCATTCCTGTTCCGCGGGCAGGACCTTCTCCACCAGCACCACCAGGGTCAGCACGGCGATCCAGATCAAATTCATCACGCCGAGCACGAATAGCAGCAGCATCAGCATGGCGCAGCAGCCGACACAGTAGGCGCCGTGATGCAGCCCCATGAGAAAGGCGCCTCGCGTACCGGGACGCCACTCGCCGAGCAGGAAGCCCAGGGGCGTGCGGCACTTGTTCAGACACAGCTGTTTGAACGAAGTGAATTGATAGACTCCGGCTCCCAGCAAGAGCAGGCCGCTGAGCCATTGGCTGGCGCTCTCCATCATCGGCGTCACCAGTCGCAACTCCAGCAGACCCCATTGGGCCAAGGTGACCGCCAGGCTGAAACCGGCCCACACCAGGAGATAGCCGCCGACGAAGGCGCTGAGGAGTGATCCCCCATCCTGAGCGGCCTGGTTGTTCGCCACGCGCGCGTACATCTGCACCATCGGCAGTGCCGAGGGCAGCATCATGGCCACCATCATGACCGCCCACATCAGCCATACCAGAACCAGATCGCCGCTGCCCCAGTTCATCATGGCGGGCATCAGCCACTGGGCGGCCGGCAGATCCATATGCATCATGCCCCAGGCCATGTAGACAAGGTATAGCCATCCCAGCCCGGCCAGGGCCGCCAGGCCGAGGCGGACGCGCAGGATCCCCTCCATCGGCTCAGGCCTGATAGGCGAAAGGCGAGTAGTAGGCGTTGCGTTCGCTGAAATTCACCGAAAAACCGTGGTCGTCGTAGTGGCAGCGTGTCGACTTGGAGGAGATCAACGGCACGTCGGGCACCACGGTGAAAGGCACGTTGCGAACCTCGACCGGACGGCCCTCCTGGCCTTCGATGCCCTCGATCTCGACATCGGCGACAGTGCCGACACGCACGCTGCGTTTGCTGCCGTCGGCCTGATAGTCGATTGGCGCCGCGCTTACCCCCAACACCTCGCCGATCAGCGGCCCCAGCGCGGAGAGATGACCGCCTTCCTGACCGGAGAAGATCTTGGCCAGGGCTTCGGCCTGTGACGCATCGGCCCGATCATCCGTGTAGAGAGCCACCTTCCACTTCTCCTGCATCATGTGTCCGGGCGCATAGGCGAACAGGGCCACGTTCAAACCGGCCAGATCGAGCGCGCCGTAGCTGCCCTCGTCCACGTGCCAGGCGACAACGACCTTGCACTCGCCTTCGGAGGGTGCGCCCAGGAAGTTGCAGGGACATACGACGGTGCAATTGCAGGCTTCAAAGTAAGTACCCTTTACATGCCATTTCTCGGCCATGATCATCCCCTTTCTCAATTGGTGTCATTGTTGTTGAGGACCCTTACGGACGGGGATGATGGTATATCAGAGAGCCCTTTGCATGATGCTGCTCGAGGATACCCCTTGGGTCCAGCCTGTAGATCGAGTGTAGACGGGGAAGGACAGCGATAGACGCACCTTTTACGCGGTATATGAGCCCCCCGGCTCATACCGCCGACCGTGACCGATGTGGTTTCGCGATAGATTAGCGAAAAAAACACAGCCTTCCGTGGCCGGGATACCGACCTAGGGCCAGACCCGGCACCCCGGCATCACGCACCTGGATCAACCCTGACCCCGGGCACCTCCAAAGTGTCCGCAATGTACTTTTTCGACCAGCCGATCAGGGACTGCATCACCGGCCCCAGGTCCCGGCCCTTTTCGGTCAGATGGTAACGATAGCGCTTGGGCCGCGACTGGTAGAGTTCACGCCGGATGATCTGCTGCTGCTCCAACCGCTTCAGGCGGTCGGCCAGGATGTTGGTGGGAATCCTCTCCAGCGAGTTCTGCAGCTCCTTGAAAGTGTGGCGGCCGAAGAAGAGATCGCGTACCACCAGCAGGGTCCACTTGTCACCGATGATGTCGAGCACACAGGCCACCGGGCAGCGCGAGCGATGGCATGCGGAGTTTGAAGACTGGGGGGTTTGCGCCATGTCCCCAGTCTAGCCAACTGACTTGTATTTTGAAAGTTACCCGTCTACGCTTTGGTTACTTGCAAAATAAAAGCCACTAAAAGGAGGCTACCAACCGATGCAACTCACCCTCTATCACTGCCCAGGAACCCGTTCACAACGGGTGCGCTGGGCCCTCGAGGAACTCGACCTGGACTACGATCTGGAACCGATCGATCTCTATCATGGCCAGGGCAACAGCCCCGAATACCGGGCTATCAATCCGCTCGGACAGCTGCCCGCACTGAAGGTCGACGACAAGGTGATCCTGGAGAGCGGCGCCATCGTGCATTGGCTGGCCGATCGTTTCGCCCCCGGCCTGTTGGCGCCGCCTATCGATTCCCCGAACCGCGCCGACTACGCACAGTGGATGTACTTCGCCGTCACCAATCTGGAAGGGCCGGCCTGGGAGATCGTGCTCCATCGCGACATCCTGCCGGAGAAGCTCGCGGTGAAGGCGATCATCCCCTTTGCGGAAGGACGATTGGGGGAGGTCCTCGAGCTGTTGGGGAGCCACCTGAGTGGGCGCGACTACCTGTTGGGCGAATCATTCAGCGCCGCCGACATCCTGGCCGGCTACATTCTGATGTGGTTCCCCCGCCAAGTGACGGCCATGCCGAGCCTCAAGGCCTATGTGAAACGCCTCAAAGACCGTCCCGCCTACCAGCGCAGCCAGCGCTCCTGACCCTCAATCACCTTCTCTGATCCAGGGAGACCAGCCATGCCCGCGACACACATCAGCAGCGAACTCTACTGGCTCACCCTGACCGTGCTCATGACCGGCCTGATGTGGGTGCCCTACATCATCAACCGCATCGTCGAACAGCGGCCGGGGCCAGCCTTTTGGGATCCGGAAGGCACAACCGCGACCCGGGTGGGCTGGGCCAGCAGGATGATGCGCGCGCATCAGAACGCCATCGAGAACCTGGTGATCTTCGCTCCCCTGGTGCTGGCGCTGCAGCTGGCGCAGATCAGCACCCCGCTCACGGCCGGCGCCTGTATGGTCTATTTCTTCGCCCGGCTGGCGCACTACCTGGTCTTCAGCTTCGGTATCCCTGGGTTGCGGATTCCTGCCTTTGCCGTCGGCGTCTCGGCGCAGATGGCGCTGGTCTTCGTCCTGCTGGGTTGGCAGTAATCACACTGCGCGGCTGGTGAGACCGCCCGGACATCCCTATTCGGCGCGGCGGTAGCTGCGCTGGTAGTCGAAGGCCCGCTCGCACTCCGGTAGATCGTAGAACAGGGCGGGCCGGTTTCCGGCCCGTTCACCGTAATTGCCATGGCGCGGCTCGCAGGCCGACCGCGGCTTGCCCGAGTCCCGCATACACTTCCGAATCATCGCCTCCCGCAAAGGCGCCAGATGCGCCTGACGCGCCGCCTCACAGGCCTGGTCGAGCTGTGCCTGCCGAGTCGCGCGGTCATCGGCGATCAGGTCACCGGACAAGCCCAGCGTGAGCAGGACGAAGGCCAGTCTGGCCATTGTCCGCATGTCGGGGTCTCTGTCATCGAATCGCGTCATCTGTCCGCTCCCAGCATCCCTATTTTGTAAGCTGACAGGGTTGGCGGGAGGAGGTTCCGGCTTCCTCACCCGCTTCTGCCACCGACGGCTGACATCACTCTTCGCTTCACCCATAATATCGCCCCCATGATCGACACGAGGCTGGCAGGAAGCCGGCCCCAATTTCCAACCAAAAGGAGAACTCGATGAGACCTTCCGGACGCCAGCCAGACCAACTGCGCCCCATCACCATCACCCGCAACTACACCAAACACGCAGAAGGCTCGGTGCTGGTCTGCTTCGGCGACACCAAGGTGATCTGCACCGCGTCAGTGGACGAAAACGTCCCGCGCTTCCTCAAGGGGGCCGGCCAGGGTTGGGTCACGGCGGAGTACGGTATGCTGCCCCGCTCCACCACCGATCGCATGGGCCGTGAGGCGGCACGCGGCAAGCAGGGCGGACGCACCCTGGAGATCCAGCGCCTGATCGGCCGCTCCCTGCGTGCTGCGGTGGACCTCAAAGCACTGGGCGAACGCACCATCACCCTCGACTGCGACGTGATCCAGGCCGACGGCGGTACCCGCACCGCCTCCATCACCGGCGCCTGCGTAGCCCTCGCCGATGCGCTCTCCCGCACCCGCGAACTGGGCCTGCTCGAGGCTGATCCGATGCTCGGCATGGTCGCCTCGGTCTCCGTTGGCATGTTCGAGGGCGCACCGGTGCTCGACCTGGACTATGCGGAAGACTCCAACGCCGAGACCGACATGAACGTGGTCATGAACGAACAGGGCGGCTTCATCGAGGTGCAGGGCACCGCTGAGGCAGCGGCCTATACCCGGGACGAACTCAACGCCATGCTCGACCTGGCCCATCGCGGCATTGGTCAGATCGTGCAGCTTCAGCGCGACGCGCTGGGGGCTTGAGGCGATCCCTTCATCAAAGCGCTACAGGGAAAAGATCGATCCGTTGCGCGGCTCGGCGACCACTCGGCCCTGCCTGGTTGAACGACCGCCCGTGAGTCCCAGGACCTGCGGAATCGAATCGGAAGTAGCGTCAACCCATCCATGAAAAGGAAACATGCACTATGACAGGACATCACACAGGCGAGAAGATCGTCTTGGCCAGCAACAACGCCGGCAAGGTGAGAGAGATCAATCAGCTACTGGCCAGCGAGCACATCGAGGTGGTCCCGCAGCGGGATTTCAACATTCCCGACGCCATCGAGGATGGCCTCAGCTTCGTCGAAAACGCCATCAAAAAGGCGCGTCATGCCAGCAGCCTCAGCGGCCTGCCGGCCATCGCCGACGACTCGGGCATCGAAGTCGACGCGCTCAACGGCGCGCCAGGGATCTACTCGGCCCGTTTCGCCGGCGCCGATGCCAGCGACGCGGAGAATCTGCAAAAACTACTGGAGCGGATGGCCGACGTACCGGAGGCGAAACGGAGCGCCCGTTTCCAGTGCCTGATGGTCTACATGCGCCATGCCGAAGACCCGACACCCCTGATCTGCCAGGGCACCTGGGAGGGGCGTATTCTGTACGAACCGAGAGGTGAAAACGGTTTCGGCTACGACCCCATCTTCTACGTGCCGAGCCACGACTGCAGCTCGGCGGAGTTGTCTGCCGAGGTCAAGAACAGCCTCAGTCACCGCGGCCAGGCGCTGCAGAAGCTGCTGCAGGCACTCTCGCAATAACGCCGAGTCCCCCCGGCCCGCTCCATCACGGGCCGGGGGCTTCATCACATCCCGCCGCCCCCGCACGGAACCACTCCCCCACGCGCCTGTCACAACAGGCACACGGCCCACCACGACAAGTATCCGTCGACGCCGCCTAAAAACAATGATGAGGAGGCTCTCATGATCAGACTGCAGCGCATGGCCATTCTGCTATTGGCTACCCTGTTGCCCCTGGCTCAGGCTTGGGCGGACGAGTTCCAGGAGACTGTCGATGTCTTCAAGCAGGCGGGAGAGAGCGGCCGCTTTTTCGATACCGCCTACGGTTATGCGATCTTTCCCACCATCGGCAAGGGGGGCGCCGTCCTGGGCGGCGCTTACGGCAAGGGACGGGTCTATGCCCAGGGAACATATACCGGCGACGTCAAGATGACCCAGGTGACGCTGGGTTTCCAGCTCGGCGGCCAGGCCTACAGCCAGATCATCTTTTTCCAGGACGAGCGGGCCTTTAAGGAGTTCACCGGCGGCAATTTCGAGTTCGGCGCCCAGGCCACCGCGGTCGCCATCACCGCCGGCGCCTCCGCCGCGGCCACCACCACGGGCAGCTCCGCGGGCGCCAGCGGCGGCAAGCACGATGCCACCACCGTAGGCGATTACCACAAGGGCATGGCAGTCTTCACCGTGGCCAAGGGCGGCCTCATGTACGAAGCCTCCATCGGCGGACAGAAGTTCAGCTACACGCCCAAGTAAATCCGCAGGGGGCGGCCGGCAACTTGGCGGCCGCTCACTCCTTCGTCTTCTCTTTCACCAGATCCTTTAGTGGATCGTAGACACCGGTCTCCACTTCGAACAATCCCAGAACAGTATGAAACACGTTGTCGTGTGAGTAGCTCTCGTCCAGTTGGGGCAGCAACTGATCTATGCTGATGCCATCCTCCAGAAAGCTGTCGCTGAACCAGAAGATCATCGGCACGCGCTTCTGTACATCCGGCGCCAGCAGGTCGGGCAGGCCGTGCAGATAGAGGTTGTTCTCACCCAGCGACTCGCCGTGGTCGCTGATGTAGAACATGGCCGCTTCAAAGCTCTCGCTGTTCTGTTTCAACAGTTCGATCACCCGGCTCAGGAAATAGTCGGTATAGAGAATGGCGTTGTCGTAGGTGTTGTCGATGGCCTGCCGCTCGCAGTCGGCCAGCTCATTGGTCTGGCATACCGGCGTGAAGCGCTCGTAGGCCGCAGGGTAACGCTTGTAGTAGGCGGGACCGTGGTTACCCATCTGGTGCAGCACGATAAAGATATCCCCGCTCGGATGTTCATCGATGTAGGTCTGCAGGTTCTCCAGCATACCCACATCCCGGCACTCGCTGTCGCAATCCGGATTCACGTCCGGTGACTTGAAGCTCTGGTAGGGTACCCGATCCGCCACCCCTTTGGAGTCGGAGTTGTTGTCGAGCCAGACCACGTTGACCCCGGCCCGCTGCAGCACATCGAGCAGGTTTTCCGTATGGCTCGCCTTCTCCTTGCTGTAGTCCTCCTGATCGTAGATCGAGAACATGCAGGGTACCGAGACGGCGGTGGAGGTGCCGCAGGCCCAGGTGTTGGTGAAGCTGGCGATCTTCTCGTTCGCCAGCAGCGGATTGGTCTCGCGGGCATAGCCGTTGAGCGAGAAGTGGTCGGCCCGCGCCGTCTCGCCCACCACCAGGATCACCAGCTCCCGGTCCTCGTCGGACTCGGGGATCTTGGCGTCTTCACCCACCGTTCGCAGACCCTGCTGCTCCTGTTTGAAGGCCTTGCCGATGGTCTTGCCGATGGCATAGAGGTAGTAGGAGGGATTGGCGTAGTAGCGCAGGGCTTTGTGCTCACGGGCGAACGATGCATAGAAACTGCCGAACAGCAGCACCGTGGCCACCGCCAGCACCAGGGCGCCTCCCGCCAGCTTGGCCCGCGAGAAGATCGCCTGGCGCAAGGATTGCTGCACCACGGGGACCCGATAGACCAGGAAGGCAGGCACGATGCCGATCAGGAGCAGATAGAGCACCAGTTTGAGACTGATCAGGTCGAGCGACTCCGCCATGTCGGTCTTCAGTACATTGTCGATCATGTCGTCATCGATGATCACCTGATAGGCATCCATGAAATAGGCGGCAGCGGCAGAAGCCAGCAGGATGACGATGAGCACGGGCTTGGTCGCCCGGCCGTAACTCAACAACGACAGCAGGATCACGTTGACACATCCGAACAGCACCGCCAGCGACAGCAGGTAGGGAAGATTACCGAGATTGAGCGGATAGGCTCCCAGCAGATGCGAGAAGAACGAGAAATTCCCCACCACCAGCAGAAACAGCGCGACACCGAGTATCAGTTTTGAATAGGTCATGCCAAGCTTCGGCATCGTGACAACAGACTCCCCATCGGCATAGTGGTTGATCGTAAGACGGGATTTCCGCGCTCCGGCTGGAGTGGGCGTAATGCGCGCGTATCGAAAGCCTCGATATTCTCCATCGGCAGACTTAAGGCTAGCTTAATCAAAACCGACATTATCCACGCTCCCCGGGACCTGAGTCACAGCGAGAACGCGACCAATACCTCGGACCAGGCAGAGGCATGGATAGTTTCAAACCGAAACAGGAAAAAACGAAATCAGCCGTAGAGCATCGTCGGCAGCCATGTGGCCAGTTGCGGCCAGAAGGCGAGCAGTCCCAGCATCAGCAGCTGGATCACGATGAAAGGCGCCACGCCACGATAGATGGCGCCGGTGGTGACCTCGCGCGGGGCCACCCCACGCAGGTAGAAAAGGGCGAAACCGAAGGGCGGGGTGAGGAAGGAGGTCTGCAGGTTGATGGCGATCATGACGCCGAGCCAGACCGGATCGAGCCCCATGGCCAGCAGTACCGGACCGACGATAGGCACCACCACGAAGGTGATCTCGATGAAGTCGAGAATGAAGCCGAGCAGGAACATCACCAGCATCACCACCAGCATGGCGCCGACGGTACCGCCGGGCAGGTCGGTGAGCAGATCGGTCACCACCTCGTCGCCGCCGAAGCCGCGGAACACCAGGGAAAAGAGCGCGGCGCCGATAAAGATCAGGAAAACCATGCTGGTGACCTTGGTGGTGCCGGTGACCACCGCCTTCAGGGTCGAGAGGTTGAGCTGGCGCTGGAACAGAGCCAGCAGCATGGCGCCGATGGCGCCCACAGAGGCCGCTTCCGTGGGAGTGGCGAGTCCGCCCAGGATGGAGCCGAGCACGGCGACGATCAGCAACAGCGGCGGCAACAGCACCTTGACCACCCGCAACAGCAGCTGGCGGCGGTCGCTCTCCCGGTCCTGCTCCGGGATCGCCGGCACCGATGCGGGGCGCAGCCAGGCGATCAGCAGCTGGTAGACCAGATAGAGCAGTACCAGCATCAGCCCCGGAATCAGTGCGCCGACGAAAAGATCGCCCACCGAGACCGTGTCGGGCGAGAAGATCCCCATGTCGAGTTGGGCCTGCTGGTAGGCGGCGGAGAGCACGTCGCCCAGCAATACCAGGATGATCGAGGGGGGGATGATCTGTCCCAGAGTACCGGAGGCGCAGATGACGCCGGTGGAGAAGGCGGGGTCATAGTTGCGTTTGAGCATGGTCGGCAGCGACAGCAGCCCCATGGTGACCACAGTGGCGCCGACGATGCCGGTGCTGGCCGCCAGCAGCATGCCGACCAGGGTCACCGAGATGCCCAGTCCGCCGCGCAGGGGACCGAACAGGCTGGCCATGGTGTCGAGCAGATTCTCCGCCACCCGCGAGCGCTCCAGCATCACTCCCATGAAGACGAACAGGGGCACGGCGATCAGGGTCTCGTTGGTCATGATGCCGTAGAGCCGGTTGGGCAGGGCCTGCAGAAAGGCGTCGTCGAAAGTGCCGGCCATGCCGCCGATCCAGGCGAAGGCCAGGGCGGTGCCGCCGAGAGAGAAGGCCACCGGGTAGCCCAACAGCAGCACCAGACAGACCGCCAGGAAAAGCAGCAGCGGCAGAATCTCCGCCATCAGCGGCCAGCCTCCAACTCGCCACCCTGAAGCAGGACCAGCAGACGCCGCAGAGCCTGCGACAACCCCTGCAGCACCAGCAGCGCGGCCATCACCAGGATCAGGCTCTTCAGCAGGTAGACGCCATCGAGGCCGCCCGCCTCGCGGGAACCCTCGCGCAGTTCCCAGGACTGGGCCACGTAGTCCCAACTGACGCTGAAGATGAAGAGACAGACCGGCAGCAGCAGAAACAGGGCGCCACCCAGGTCGACCCAGGCCCGGGTGCGCGGCGTGAATTTGCGATAGAAGATATCGACCCGCACATGGCCTTCGTGCTTGAGCGTGTAGGCGGCCCCGATCAGAAACAGGGCGGCGTGCATGTAGGTGACAGATTCCTGCAGCCAGATCCAGCCCAGGTCGAAGGCGTAGCGCAGCACCACGATGACAAAGGTGACCAGCACCATCAGCAGACTCACCCAGGAGACCGCGCTGCCGAGGAACTCATTGATGCCGTCAAAGAGGTCGGCGGCGGCCGACAAAGCACGGCCCCTGTCAGCCACACCCGCCATCAACTCACCAGCGCAACAGTATCCACTGGGGGACCGAGATGTTGGTCGGGTCGGTGGAGCGGGAGTCGAACTCACCGTCCCCGTCACGATCGACCAGATAGTAGGGCGGGCCCTTGATCGGCTGCACCTTGACCATGTAGAGCTGGCCATTGATGCGGTACTCGTAGATGGTCCCCTCCTCCTGCTTGATGATCTTGACCTCGGGCTCGATCACCTCGCCGTCGACGATCACCTCCGGCAGCGGCAGCTCAGGCGGTTCCGGTACCGCTTCGGTTTCGGTGTCGGCGTCGGCGGCCATCAGCAGCGGCGGCAGCAGATACCAGAGCAACAGCAGTGGGGATAGGCGTTTGAACATCATTGATGACTCCACAAGGCGGACAGCGGACTAGAGCTCGAGCAGAATGGCCAGCTCGGCGGGCGAGGGCTCGAAGCGGCGGCTCTCGTAATGGGCGAAGATAGCGTCCACCACCTCTTTCGGCTGATCGCAGACCTGTACCAGTTCGAGATCCCCGGGATCGATGGTACCCGCCGGACAGAGAGTATTCCGGAACCAGTCCAGCAAACCCGCCCAGAACTTGCTGCCCACCAGCACGATGGGGATCTCGCGGGTCTTTCCGGTCTGCACCAGGGTGAGGATCTCCGCCAGCTCGTCGAGGGTGCCGAAGCCGCCCGGCAGCACCACATAGGCCGAGGCGTGCTTGACGAACATCACCTTGCGCGCAAAGAAGTGACGGAAGTTGAGAGAGATGTCCTGATAGGGATTGCCGGCCTGCTCCATGGGCAGCTGGATGTTGAGACCGATGCTGGTCGACTTGCCCTCGAAGGCCCCCTTGTTGGCCGCCTCCATGATGCCGGGGCCACCACCGCTGACCACCGAGAAACCGCTGTCGGAGAGCAACCGGGCGATCTCCTCGGCGAGGGCGTATTCCGGATGTTCGCGCGGGGTGCGAGCGGAACCGAAAAAGCTGACCGAGGGGCTGATCTGGGCCAGCTGTTCGAAGCCCTCGACGAACTCCGCCATGATCTGAAAAACGCGCCAGGACTCGCGCGAAAGCTGACTTTCGTTGCCTGGCCTGGGCCGCTGACGCCGGTCTCGGGTGATTGCCATGGATGCTCTGCTCGTACGTAAAACGGCATCATAGCAAGCCGCACGCGTTTTCTCATCAGCAAGGTCATTACCCTGTTTATTGAGAGGGCAATCCGCAACTGAACACAGTTTTGGCCTTGGTGTAGGGTAGGGCCCTGCCCCACCATTCCAGACCATAGGAAAACACGATTCGTGTGGGGCAGGGCCCCACCCTACCTCACCATTCAGTCCACAAATAGACACAAAAGAACGCGAATATTGTGTAGGGTGCGGCTTGCCGCACCGTCTACCGCCCGATTCATGATATTTGGTGCGGCAAGCCGCACCCTACACGATTTACAATTGAGTGATTTCTCGAACGGCAATAAATCGTGAGTCAGGGTGGCGTCCTCCGCATAATCCCCCTCTTCTCTCCTTTGCGGACTTACCAACAACTTCACCTGCCATAGCCATCGCCAGTTGAAATAGAACCCACCTCCCCGTAATCTTGCGCCTCTCCGATCCCCCTTGGAAACGATCCCGTATGTCCGACCTCAACCCGCGCCAGCGCGAAGCGGTGCACAACATCGACGGCCCGTTGCTGGTGCTGGCCGGCGCGGGCAGCGGCAAGACCCGGGTGATCACCGCCAAGATCGGCCACTTGATCAGGAACTGCGGCATCGAGCCGCGCCAGGTCACCGCGGTCACCTTCACCAACAAGGCGGCGCGGGAGATGAAGGCGCGGGTGGCCGCCCTGCTGGGACGAGGCAAGGGCGAGGGGCCGTCCATCTCCACCTTCCACAACCTGGGCCTCAACATCCTGCGCCGGGAGCTCAAGCGGCTCGGCTACAAACCGGGTTTCTCTATCTTCGACCAGCAGGACGCCGCCGCCCTGCTCAAGGACCTGCTGCGCAAGCAGAACAGCGGTGACGAGAAGATCGTCAACGCCGCTCAATGGCAGATCTCCGACTGGAAGAACGACCTCATCGATCCGGAGCAGGCCCTGGCCCGGGCCGAAGACCCCCTGAAGACACAGGCCGCCCTGCTCTATGCTGCCTATCAACGCAGTCTCAAGGCCTACAACGCAGTCGACTTCGACGACCTGATCCTGCTGCCCGTGAAGCTGCTGCAGGAGCACCCCGAGGCCCTGGAGCAGTGGCAGAACCGGGTCCGCTACCTGCTGGTGGACGAGTACCAGGACACAAACCAGGCCCAGTACGAGCTGGTGAAACTACTGGTCGGGGTGCGCGCCGCCTTCACCGTGGTGGGCGACGATGACCAGTCGATCTACGCCTGGCGCGGTGCCCGACCTGAGAACCTGGCGCGGCTGCGCGACGACTTCCCGCGTCTGCAGGTGATCAAACTGGAGCAGAACTACCGTTCCAGCGGCCGCATCCTGAAGGCGGCCAATCGGCTGATCGGCAACAATCCCCACATCTTCGACAAGCGACTCTGGAGCGAACTGGGTCCCGGCCCCGAGATCCGCGTGCTGGAGTGCCGCAACGAG
Source organism: Candidatus Thiodiazotropha sp. (assembly GCA_037384425.1). Taxonomy (GTDB): domain Bacteria; phylum Pseudomonadota; class Gammaproteobacteria; order Chromatiales; family Chromatiaceae; genus Thiodiazotropha. The sequence continues at coordinate 100,920 of JARROA010000005.1, forward strand.
GAGCAGGAGGCGGAGAAGGTGGTCTCCGAGATCATCCATCTCAAGTTCACCGGTAAGGTGAGCAACGGCGACATCGCCATCCTCTACCGGGGCAACCATCAGTCGCGCATCTTCGAAAAGGCCCTGCGCAGCCACAACATCCCCTACCTGCTGAGCGGCGGCACTTCGTTCTTCAGCCGCGCCGAGGTGAAGGACGTGATGGCCTACCTGCGCCTGCTGGCCAATCCGGACGACGACAGTGCCTTCCTGCGTATCGTCAACACCCCGCGCCGGGAGATCGGACCCAACACCCTGGAAAAGCTGGGGACCTACGCCCAGGAGCGTGGCATCGGGCTACTGCCGGCCTGCACCGAGCTGGGCCTGCAGTCGCAGCTCAACACCCGCGCCCAGCAGCGGGTACAGGCCTTTGCCGAACTCATCGATCACTTTACCCGCGAGGCCGAGCACGACGCGGTGACCGCGGTGAAACGCCTGGTGGAGGATATCCAGTACCGCGACTGGGTGCGCGAGAACGCCAGCAGCGACGCGGTGGCCGATCGCCGTATGGAGAACGTCACCGACCTGATCGACTGGCTCGGCGCCCTGCAGAAGGGCGAACTGCAGGAGAAGACACTGACCGAGATGGTCGCCCACCTGACCCTGATGGACCTGCTGGAGCGCCAGAACGAGGAGGAGGACCCAGATCAAGTCCATCTGATGACCCTGCACGCCGCCAAGGGCCTGGAGTTCCCCCACGTCTTTCTGGTCGGCATGGAGGAGGAGCTGCTGCCTCACCGGAGCAGCATCGAAGAGGACAACATCGAGGAGGAGCGCCGCCTGGCCTACGTCGGCATCACCCGTGCCCGGCAGAGCCTCACCCTCACCTACGCCGCCAGACGCAAGCGCTTCGGCGAACTGGTCCCCTGCGAGCCGAGCCGCTTCCTGCAGGAGCTGCCGGAGGAGGACCTGCGCTGGGAGGGCCGCGGTAGCCAGCTGACACCGGAAGAGAAACAGCAGCGCGGTTCGGCGCATCTGGCCAATCTCAAATCCCTGCTCTCTTAGCGCCGTAGGTCAGGCAGCGCTGGTCAGTGGATGTAACGCAAAGGGCGCAATGAACGCCAAGATGGTTTATGCCATCGTCAAGGCGGCCAACACGCACATAAAAGCCTTGGCGTGCTTGGCGTTATAAACAATCCACTCGCAAATGCATCCCCCACCACTTGACAATCGCCGGACTCTTCACTAATTTCTGTCATAACAGAACTTAGTGAAGAGCTCCTTAATGCGCCTCTCCCCCACCATGCAGAAATTCATCCTCCACTGGGGCGAAATGGGCTCCCGCTGGGGAGTCAATCGCACTGTGGCGCAGATCCACGCCCTGTTGTTCCTGGCCAACGATCCTCTGCATGCGGAGGAAATCGCCGAAACCCTCGGCGTCGCCCGCTCCAACGTCAGCACCAGTCTCAAGGAGCTGCAGTCCTGGGGCCTGGTGAAGGTGGTCCACGCGATGGGCGACCGGCGGGATCACTTCGAATCCCTCAAGGACGTCTGGGACATCTTTTTCGTCATCGTCGAGGGCCGCAAGCGGCGCGAACTCGATCCCACCCTGACTACTCTGCGCGAGTGCGTCATGGAAGGCGAAAACGATCCGGACACCCCCAAGGAGACCAAGCGGCGCATCGAAGAGACCCTGCAATTCGTGGAACAGACCACGGGCTGGTTCGAACAGGTGCGCCGGCTGGAGCGTCCCACCCTGCTCAAGCTGTTGAAGCTGGGCGGCAAGATCCAGGGGCTTCTGAATCTGAAGCGGTAAAAAAATTTGGCACATTATTTCTGTTAATACAGAAATTACAGACAAAAGAGGTGAGCATGCATATCCTCATCACCGGCGCCAGCGGTTTCATCGGCTCCCATCTGACCCGGGCGCTGCTCGATCAGGGCCACCGCGTGACAGGCGCCGTTCGGGACCCCGACGGCTTCCGCCGCCGCTTCTCCGGAGCCCAGGCCATGCCCATCGACTTCACCCGGGCCATACATGCGGACGACTGGCTGCATCTACTGCATGACGTGGACGCGGTGATCAACGCGGTCGGCATCATCCGCGAATCGGGCAGGCAGACCTTCAAGGCCCTGCACGAACAGGCCCCGATAGCCCTTTTCCAGGCCTGCGAGATCGCCGGGGTCAGTCGGGTGATCCAGATCTCCGCGCTCGGTGCCGACAGAGCAGCCCAGAGCCAATACCATCTGACCAAGCGTGAGGCGGACGACTATCTGGCCAACAGCGCACTGACCTGGACGGTATTGCGTCCCTCCATCGTCTATGGTCCAGGCGCCCGTAGCATGGCCTTGTTCAAAGCCATGGCGGCACTGCCTGTGACGCCGCTGGTGAACCGGGGCGAACAACAGATCCAGCCCATTCATGTGTCCGACCTGACCAAGGCGGTACTGCAATGCCTGACCGCTGAAGGACCGGTCGGGGTTCGTGTCGACCTGGTGGGACCCGAGCCGATCAGCTTCCGTGATCTGATGAAGCAGTTGCGACAGTGGCTCGGTCTCGGTCCCCTGCGCAGCTTGGCCATACCCTACGGACTCACCCTCGCGGCTGCCAAGCTTGGGGGATTTCTCGGCACGGCCCCGGTGACACCCGAAACCGTCGGCATGCTGCAACGGGGCAATACCGCCCATGTTCACGGCTTCATCCGCTGCTTCGGCTTCACTCCACTCTCCCTGCAAGCGGCGCTTTGGGCCGAACCGGCGTGCCAGGCCGATCAGTGGCACGCCGGTCTCTTTTTTATACCCTTGCTGTTGCGAATCAGCCTCGCCCTGACCTGGATCCTGGCCGGCATCTTCTCCGCTTTCGTCTTTCCCGAAACGCAGAGCTTCGCCCTGCTCGCCCAGGCGGGACTCGGCGGAGGGGTCGCCACCATCGCCCTCTACGGGGCCGCCGCGCTGGACCTGCTGCTGGGCCTGGCCACCCTGAGCGGGCGCTGGCTGCGCCCGGCACTCTACGGCCAGTTGATCCTGATGCTGCTCTACACCCTCATCATCAGTCTCTTTCTGCCGGGCTGGTGGACACACCCATTCGGGCCGGTGGTGAAAAACCTACCCATCGCCACGGCCACCCTGACACTGCTGGTCATGCAACGGAGGTCCGCATGGAATACCTGACCCTGAAATGGATCCACATCCTCAGCGCCATCCTGCTGTTCGGCACCGGACTCGGCAGCGCCTTCTACAAATTCTTCACCGACCGCAGCGGCGATGTCCGGGCCATGGCCATCACCAACCGTCTGGTGGTCATGGCCGACTGGCTGATCACCACGCCCACCATCATCATCCAGCCGATCACCGGTTTCTGGATGGTCTACCTGCTGCACTATGAAACACTGCCGGGCTGGGTCTGGTACTCACTGGGGCTCTACCTGCTCGCCGGCGTCTGCTGGCTGCCGGTGGTGCTGCTGCAGATCCGCATGCGGGACATGGCTCAAGGGGACGGGCAGAAGCCGACCGCGACTCCACCCATGAGTTACCAGCGTATGGCGCGCATCTGGTTCTGGCTCGGCGTGCCCGCCTTCATCGCCATGGTCGCCGTGGTCTGGCTGATGGTCTTCAAACCGATCTAGGAAGGATTGATCATGCAACAACACAACCTGCAATCGTACGCCCCCATACGCCAGGCGCTGGGTGCGGACTGGCCCTCACTGGGCGAGGTGATCCGCCGTCACTACGACCTGCCACCCCTGACGGATACCCGGATTGAGGTCGAGGGCGTCATGGAGGTGAGCGTCTCCCCGCTCGGCCGGCTGTTGGTGACCGCGGGCCGACTGTTCGAGGCCTTGGTCCCCCACAGAGGCAGCAACGTTCCGGTCACCGTACGCAACTGGTCGCAGCCCGACAGCAAGGCCATGTTCTGGCATCGCACCTTCCGCTACGCGGAGAAACCGCCCGTCGTGTTTCGTTCGCGCATGGAATACGCCGGCGGCAAAGAGATCATTGAGTACGTGAAGTACGGCCTCGGTATCCGTATGCGGCTCTCGGCCGAAGGGGAGACATTGCGCTATGACAGCAGAGGCTATCAGTGGGACCTGGGACCACTGACTCTGAAGATTCCTGACTGGCTATTGCTGGGCAAGGCGGTGATCCGGGAGATTCCGGAGTCACCCGAGAGCTTTCGGGTTGAATTCACCATCGACCATCCGCTCTGGGGACGCACCTTCGGCTACGCGGGGAGGTTCGTCCTCGCAGCACAAGCAAGGGGATGACCTGCGCATGACCTTCGAATCACACCCTGAAGCGGCCTTGCTGTCACCCCGCCCGGGGCGGCTGCTGATGGCGTTTCTATTGGCCCCGCTGGCTGGCCCTTTGGGTATCATTAACCCGGCAACTAAATATAGTGCCTTCAGCCGAAGCGTGCCTGTCCTTTTAAATTCAATCTGTTAGGGGCTTCAAGCCTGCCCTTGCTCTGCGTTGCGGCTCTTGACAAGGGAACAACCCTTCTCTGCGAGCCTCGCCTTGATCAAGGGCAGGCTTGAAGCCCTGAAGGCACTATATTTAGTTGCCGGGTTAATAAGCCTCGGGGTGATACCGGCGTTTATCGACGGGAGTCGCGAGCTCCTCCTGTTGTTTGGTGTCATTCCGTTGCTCTATCTGTTCGCCACCCCGTTTGTCTATATTTTCTCTTTCCTGCTGGGGCTTCCCTTTTTTCTGCTGTTACATAGCACCCTGGGTTTGAGCAAGTGGAGATTGATCGTAGGATGGGCGATGGTCGGTGTACTCTCAATCTTCTGTCTGACCGGCTTCACTATTCCAAATCGAGTTGTTGAAGCTCTGATCTTTCCCCCATTCGCACTCGGCGGGGCTGCCGTGGGGTTTGCCTTCTGGTGGATACTTTCCACCGATCCCGAACAGCAGTCGGCTCACAATGGCGAGAGCCCCGAGGGCGAGGAGCGCACGAAACTGGCCAAGATAAGCAACGAGAACTGGCGCTGACAAAGCTGGATTACGGTGAAATCAAAAGGGGCATGGCCTAGCCATGCCCCTTTCAACAATCAGACACCTGAGCCAGCCAGCCCCTGAATCCGGTCCGGGAGATAAACAGCCTGGAGGGAGCAACGCGAAATCCGGGAAAATCACGATCGCAAGGTCGCCGGAGTCCATCGCCTTCCAGCCGGACTGCCCGCTTGTCCCTCATGCCGGGATTGAACGGCATGAGGGACAGCGCGGAAGGCATGTGCTTAGAGGGAGAGCACCCAGGTCACGATGGCGCGGATGTTCTCGTCGGAGACATGGGAGTTGGGTGGCATCGGGATCTGACCCCAGGTGCCGGAACCACCGGCCTTCACCTTCGCCACCAGCTTGTCCAGCGCCCCGGCATCACCCTTGTATTTGGCGGCGACATCCTTGTACGCAGGACCGACCACCTTCATTTCAACCTGATGGCAGGCCATGCAACCGGACGAGGTTGCCAGGGCCAGCTGGTCACCACCGGCCGCGGGTGCGGCGGCCGGAGCCGCAGCCTCTGCAGGCGCTTCAGCAACAGGCGCCTCGGCAGCGGGAGCTTCTGCCGCCGGTGCCTCAGCCGCGGGGGCTTCGGTCGCAGCCGTCTCGGCAGCCGGTGCAGGCGCGGCGGCCGGTTGGGCGGCGGCCTTGCCTTCGACATTCGCCTTGCCGATGGGGGCGATGCGCTCGAGCACATCGGCACGATCCTCCGCCAGAAGCTGACCGGAGAGTCCCGCCAGAGCGAGGACAGAGATGAGGGTTACAGCTTTGATCTTCACGGGTCTTCCTCCGTTGTAAATCTTTTGGGCCCAGCACCTGGGCGATTCGCAAAACCCGGCGATTATACCTACAGGCGGCAAAAAGTTCGAACCAGCATCGGACGCGGGATTTTGAGCCGCTTTGCAGGTCGTGACAAGGCGACACGATCCGCTACGCCAGGTTGGACGCCACCCGCGCCTGTCGTTACACTACGCCTCCTACTCTGCGCCCGTAGCTCAGCTGGATAGAGTACCGCCCTCCGAAGGCGGGGGTCACAGGTTCAAATCCTGTCGGGCGCGCCAATCACCCACCGTCCTCCCGCATCAACCGGATGAGAAGGAGCGAGTATGGATTCTCGACCTGACCAACCCCGATCGATCATGACACGCGTCATCCGCAACCTAGCTGTCCACCTGCCTCTGTGCATGCTCTTGTTACAGCTGACGGCTTGCGCGTCGACGCCGCTCCAGGGCACCGAACGACATACTTTCGAACTCCAGGGGGGTGGAGCGTAGCTACCTCAGCTACGCCCCGAAAGCGGCAACGCGATTCGAAGGCAGGCGGCCGCTGGTGCTTGCGATCCACGGAGGCGCCGGTACGGCCAGCAACATGCTGCGACTGACCCGCCGTCGCTTCAACGATCTGGCCAACGAGTATGGCTTCTATGTGGTCTATCCGGAGGCTGTCGACAAGTATTGGGACTTCGGCGAGGGCCGCACCTCCAGCGCGCTCGAGACCCGCCAAGACGATCTCGCCTACTTTTCCCAGGTGATCGGGCAGATGGAGACGGCCTATCCCATCGACAGCGGACGCATCTTCGCCACCGGCATCTCCCGCGGCGGCCAGGCGAGCTACTTCCTGGCCTGCAAGCTGCCGGGGCGCATACGCGCCATCGCCCCCTTCGCCATGCCGCTACCCGAATTCCTGGTGGACGACTGCCGCCAGGGAGCGCCGGTGCCCATCGCGCTCTTCAACGGCACGGCCGATCCTCTGGCGCCCTACGACGGCGGCATGATCAGCTTCCTGGGTCAGATGCGGGACCGGGTGCTGTCCACCAACGAAACCCTGGCACTATGGGGCGCCAGAAACGGCTGTCCGCGGACAGCGGACGACAACATGGTGCTGGACCGTGCCGACGACGACGGCCAAGTGGAACACCTCGTCTGGCGCAACTGCAGCGGCGCACCGATGGAGCTCTATCGCATCGTCAACGGCGGCCACACCTGGCCCTCGGGCATCCAGTACCTGCCCAGCCTGCTGGTCGGCAAGATCAACCGGGATATCGACGGTGCCGACGAGGCCTGGCGATTTTTCAGCCGTTTCTGAAGCGTTCGTGAAGACTTCCTCAATCTGCGACTATTCGTTGCTTATGACGCAGCAGGCAACCAAGGATTCCATCGCATTGTTTCGCTATGACACTCATCGACTTTCCCCTAATCTGCGGGCAGATTGGCGAGAATGTCCCGTGGTTCGAGTCGCAACGTGTAGTCGGCATTGACGAACCCGTAAACAATCACACCGTTTTGACCGATGATGTAGGTGGCCGGTACCGGCAGCCTGAAACTGTCATCGCCGTTGTACGCCGGGAGGTCGATGCCGAACTTTTCATAGATTGGACGCAGTGCTTCAGGCAACGAGAATACCAACCCCATCTGTTCCGCGACCTTGTTGCCTGCATCGCTCAGGATGTCGATGGTCATCCCATTGCGCTCAGCCGTCGACATGGCCCGGTCAGGCGTTTCCGGCGACATACCGATGAGTCGGGCACCACGCGCCTCAATCTCGGGCTGCACGTCGTGGAGCGCCTTCATCTCCATGTTGCAGTACGGACACCAGCCGCCCCGGTAGATATTCAGGACTAGGGGCGACTCGGCCAGGTAGTCGCGCAGTCGCCGCGGTTCACCATGTTGATTTGGGAGCTCGATATCCGGCACGCTGTCACCGGATCCGAGGGCACGATTCTCGATCCCCGATGCCCTGAGATCGTCCGTGCACTGCGCCATGGTAGCCAGGATCGCAGCCGGTACCTGCTCTCTCTTCGCCGTGTTGTATGCGGTTATCTTATCTTTCAGAACACCCATTGCATTTGCCCCCAGGTTTAATTGAATGATCATTCCATAACACTAGGTGATGTTGAATGGATATTCAAGAATTATTTTGAGCGATCGCTCAAGAATAGCTATACTGAGGAAGATCAACAGGGATTGACTATGGCGAGACCCGCAGAATTCAAGCGCGAAGAGGTCCTGGGGAAGGCAATGCAGACTTTCTGGGATCAGGGCTACCGCGGTACCAGTATGGCCGACCTAGTTGAGGTCACCGACCTCAAGCCTGGCAGCCTGTACGCCGCCTTCCGCTCCAAGGAAGGGCTGTTTTTGGCCGTGCTGGACCACTATGGTGAGCGCTCTGTGGCGCGAGTCGAGCAGACTCTGAGCCAGGCCGACTCACCACTCCAGGGCATCCGCAGCTATTTCCGACAACTGGCTGAGGACGCGGCGAAACCCGGGGGCCGGCGCAGCTGCCTGTTGGTCAATACGGTACTGGAACTGTCCCGCCAGAACGAAAGGGTGCAAGCGCGCGTGAACCGCCATCTGGACAAGATTGAGGGATTGTTTCGCCAAGCTCTGGAGGACGCCCAAGCAAACGGCGAGCTTGCGCCCGACAAGGACCCCGTAGCGCTGGCCGCATTCCTGATGGCCAACATCTGGGGTTTACGCGTTCTTGCGGGAGCCACGCCTTCGCCAGCGCGGGTACAGGCCGTGGTGAACCAGTTGTTGGCCCTGTTCGTTTAACGATCCTCAGCGCTCACCCCCACTCCTGTCCCGCGTAGCCCCCTCTCCCTCCGGGAGAGGGTTGGGGTGAGGGAATTTGAATAGCTGGTGAGGGAATTTGAATAGCTGGTGAGGGAATTTGAATAGCTGGTGAGAGGATTTAAAAAGCCAAGCTTTGATTTTCTGATCCCCTCATCCTGCCCTTTCATGACCCGGCTCGGCAATGCCG
>JARROA010000006.1:0-119891 GCA_037384425.1 Candidatus Thiodiazotropha sp.
CGAATTTTCTAATCAGATATATTTATAATGCATTACTGACACTTGAGCATGTCGTCCTGGGCAAAATCAAACGCTGACAATTCCTATGAATTAAGTGTGTGGTTAGTATAAACAAATCAATTTTTCAAGGTAACTTGCATCACTTAGACGCGATTGATTGATCTCGATCAATACAAATTAGGGCATTATTTCAGTTGATTTGGTCAAGATGATAATAAAAAGCAGAGAAAAGGGGTCGGTGACAAATTACAATCTATCGTTTTGCGTTTGTCACCGACCCCTTCGTACGGACCCCTTCGTAATACAACAAGTAACCAGGGGTCAGAGCTAAGTCAGCCTAACCCAAGAGTCTCGGGCATCAACCAAACACACCACCACTTTTCACGCCCATCCGTTTCAAAATCATCGGCAACGGACAGAACTTGGTAACGGGCGCTTGGAATACCATAAACCCGACAAACAGGGTGACGTAGAGAAAATAGACATTTTGTGTCGCCAGATACCCAGCGACTGTCGCCATTACCAAAATTCCTACGACAGCCAATGTTATACGTTCAATCGTCATCATATTCACTCCTGCTTAATGTTACCTATCGGCCAGTGTGCGGACCCGACCAACATCTTTCATGATATTCATTTGACAGTCTGGAACATTTGTTACATTGAGCTGAATCGAGTTTTGGGGATCAGTGGAAGCTGGCTATCGCTCACCCCACTGATCTATACCGTTGGGCATTGCTGATACGTGCATGATGAACCATGCTTGAAGGGAACATTAATCCAGTGCGCGTTGATTCTCTTGGACTGGTTAACGTGGCTGGAGAGATTGCTTCTCTAGTGTCTTCAGTCTGCTCGGCGTTGGCGTTGATCCCCTTTAATGAACAAGCGCTCCCTTCTGAACGTTATCAATAGGGTGATAGGCGTCCCGAGTCAGTTAAAGATACCCGGCCTCTTTGAGCATGCGGCGCAGCTTGGATTGATTCCAACCCGTCAGCCGTTTGTCATCCACCAGTATCATCGGAACACCCCGGCCACCGAGCTTCTTATACTCTTTCTGAGCAGACTTGCTTTTGCCCACATTGCGGCTCGTGTAGTCGACATGGTTGGATTGCAGGAAACGACGTGCCTTGATGCAGTAGGGGCAGCTGTCGGTCTCGTAGAGCACCACCGACGAATCAGAGACACCGAGTTGATCACTGTCGATACTGACCATGCCGTCCGGCAAGGAGGGAAAGGCTTCCTGCAGCGCCTGGTTGGTGCTCTCCACACCCTGCTGAACGACACGCTCCTTGGTGTCCTCTATCGCGTCTTTGAACATGGCGCCAAAATCCATGGCGTGGGCGGGTAGCGCCAATAGGGTGAATGTCAGAAGCATGACGAGTGGTGAATGTCTCACGAATCTCTCCTTGTCCCTGTGAGGAAACTATCGGTTCCAGTTACTCCAACGGCCTGATCGGCGATACGTCTTGCCAATCATCTCGTATGGCTGCCGGCGATAGGCGGTCCGATGAACGCCGGCAGCTATTTTGCACATTTTCCGTCATTCAGTCACACGCCTTTCCAGATCCCTCTGGCCTGCTGTCTTCACGACTCACTCGTGCGAATGAAATCAATACGATTGCGCATCGCCGAATAGTAGACCACCGGGATCACCACCAAGGTGAGCACAGTGGAGACGAAGAGACCGAAGATCAGTGACACCGCCAGTCCGCTGAAGATCGGGTCGTCGAGGATGAAGAAGCCGCCGGCCATGGCGGCTACGGCGGTCAGGGCGATGGGCTTGGCGCGCACTGCCGCCGAGTTGATCACCGCCTTTTCCAACGCCATACCCTCGCGCACCTGCTGGTTGACGAAGTCGACCAGCAGGATGGAGTTGCGCACGATGATGCCGGCCAGGGCGATCATGCCGATCATGGAGGTGGCGGTGAACTGAGCGCCGAGCAAGGCGTGCCCGGGCAGGATGCCGATCACGGTCAGCGGGATCGGCGCCATGATCACCAGCGGTACCAGGTAGGAACGGAACTGGGCCACCACCAACAGGTAGATCATCAACAGGCCTACCGAGTAGGCGATGCCCATATCGCGGAAGGTCTCGTAGGTGATCTGCCACTCGCCGTCCCACTTCAGGCTGTAGGCGTAGGGATTCTCCGGCTGTTGCAGGAACCACTGCTCGATGCCGCCGTGCTTCAGCTGGTCCGAAATCTCGAACAGGCCGTAGAGCGGGCTGTCGGTCTCGCCGGCCATGTCGCCGGTGACGTAGACCACCGGCAGCAGGTCCTTGTGCTGAATGGAGAACTCGCGCACCCGCGGGATCACCTGCACGATCTCCGACAGAGGCACCAGCTCGCCGCTCTGGCCGCGCACCCGCAGGGAGAGCACCTGGTCCAGGTCGGCCTTATCGGCCTCGGCGTACTCGATGCGGATCGGTACCGCGTACTTCAGTTTCTCGCCGTGCAGGAAGCTGGCGTCCTCGCCTCCGAGCACGGTGGCCAGCGCCTCGGCCACGCTGCTTTGGGCCACGCCGAGCCTGGCGGCCTTGGCGCGGTCGACCCGGATCACGTATTTCGCCGAGGGGTACTCCACACTGTCGTCCACGTCGACGATGTCCGGGGTGTTCTCGAACACACTGCGGATCTCCCATGCCGCCTCGGTCTGGCCCTCGTAGTCGAGGCCGTAGATCTCCGCCACCAGGGGCGACATCACCGGCGGTCCCGGCGGCACCTCGACGATCTTCGCATTGCCGTTGTGCTCGCGGGCGATGGCCTGCAGCGGCTCGCGCACAGACAGCGCGATCTCGTGGCTCTTGCGATCGCGGTGGTGCTTCTCCACCAGGTTGACCTGAATATCGCCCAGGTGAGCTCCCTCGCGCAGGTAGTACTGGCGCACCAGGCCGTTGAAGCCGATCGGCGAGGCGCTGCCGGCGTAGACCTGGTAGTCGGTCACTTCGGGGACCGTGCCGAGATAATCGCCCATGGCGTCGAGCACCTTTGCGGTCTGCTCCAGGCTGGTCCCCTCCGGCATGTCGAGCACCACCTGGAACTCCGACTTGTTGTCGAAGGGCAGCATCTTCAGCACCACCGACTTGGTCACCACCAGGGCCATGGAGCCGGCGATCAGTAGCATGATGGAGCCCAGCAGCACCCAGCGCATGCGGTTGCCGCGAGGGCCTTCGAGAAACGGTGTCATCACCTTGGTGAAGAAGGGCTTGAGGGTCGAGCTGCCCTCCGCGTGCTGGCCGTGGGCGGCGATCTTGTCCGCCTGACTGGCCAGGATGCGGTGCGTCAGCCAGGGGGTGAAGACGAAGGCGACGATGAGCGAGATCAGCATGCCGGTACTGGCGTTGATCGGGATCGGGCTCATGTAGGGCCCCATGAGGCCGGTGACGAAAGCCATCGGCAACAGCGCGGCGATGACGGTGAAGGTGGCCAGGATGGTGGGGCCGCCAACCTCGTCCACCGCTTTCGGGATCGCCTCGCGCAGGCTCTTGGCCCCCATCTGCAAATGGCGATGGATGTTCTCCACCACCACGATGGCGTCGTCCACCAGGATACCGATGGAGAAGATCAACGCAAACAGGGAGACCCGGTTGAGGGTGAAGCCCCAGGCCCAGGAGGCGAACAGGGTGATGGCCAGGGTCACCACCACGGCGGCGCCGACGATGAAGGCCTCGCGCCAGCCGATGGTGAGCAGCACCAGCGCCACCACCGAGAGGGTGGCGAAGGCGAGCTTGCTGATCAGCTTGTTGGCCTTGGCCTCGGCGGTCTCGCCGTAGTTGCGGGTGATGGTGGCGTGCACCCCCTCGGGGATGAAGATACCCTCCAGCTGGCCGAAACGCTCGATCACCGCCTTGGAGATGTCCACCGCGTTGGTGCCCGCCTTCTTGGCCACGGCGATGGTCACCGCCGGGAACTTGCCGCCGGCGGGCAGGTCCTTGATCCCGCCCTCGGGTCCGACCCCCATCCAGACGTATTGCTGGGGCTGATCCGGCTTTTGGGTGACCCGCGCCACGTCGCGCAGATAGACCGCCTTGCCGTCACTCACGCCCACCACTAGGTCACCGATCTCCTGCGCCGAGGTGAGGAAGGTGCCAGCCTGCACCAGCAGCTCCCGGTTGTCGGAGGTGACCTTGATATCGTCGCGGATATGATTGCCCGCCTGCAGGGCCTTGCGCAGGTCGCTGAGGTCGATGCCGTGACCGGCCAGGGCCTGGGGATCGAGCTGCACGTGGACCACCCGGTCGGGGTTACCGATGGTGTAGATGTCACGGGTGCCGGGCACCCGCTTCAGCTCCGACTCGATGGCGTGGGCCACCTGGCCCAGCTCGAAGCCGCCGACCTCCGGGTCCTCGGACCAGAGGGTGGCGGTGACGATGGGCACGTCGTCGATGCCCTTGGGCTTGATGATCGGCTGGCCCACGCCCAGACCCTGGGGCAGCCAGTCCTGGTTCGCGTAGACCTTGCCGAAGAGGCGCACGATGGCATCCTCCCGGTCCTCGCCCACCTTGAACTGTACGGTGAGCACCGCCATGCCGGGGCGCGAGGTGGAATAGACGTGCTTGATACCGTCGATCTCGGACAGCACCTGCTCCGCCGGCGTCGCCACCAAGCTCTCGATCTCCACCGCGGTGGCGCCCGGAAAGGGGATGAAGACGTTGGCGAAGGTGACGTTGATCTGCGGCTCCTCCTCGCGCGGCGTCACCAGTACCGCAAAGACACCCAGCAGCAGGCCCACCAGGGCCAGCAGCGGCGTGATCTCGGTGACCAGAAACTGCTTGGCGATAGAGCCGGAAATGCCCAGCCTACTCATGGTGCGACTCCGCCAGCTGCTGTTTCAGAAGCGCGGTGGCGGCCACCGGATCGAGCGCCACCCGCTCGCCCGGCGAGAGCCCGGCGATGACCGAGATCATACCGTCGCTGGCCGGCTGTCCGGCGCGAATGTGTCGGAAGTGGACACCACCCTCCTGATCAACCACATAGACCGCGGTGACCTCGGAGCGATAGACCACAGCCTCGCTGGGGATCACCAACTCCTTTTTCGCGCCGGTGACGAAGGCGGTCTTGACGAACATACCGGGAAACAGGCCTTTCACCCTCTCCGGCAGCTCGACCCGCACCTTGAAGGTGTTGCTGGCCTGGTCGGCGAAGGGAAAGATGGTCAGATCGGTGCCCTCGATGGTCTCGCCGCTAGGCAGCAACACACGCGCCTTGCGTTGTTCGCGGATCACCGGGATCAGGCTCTGGGGCATGTCCACAGTGACCCGCAACTGGTCCAGGGAGATGCCGCTCATCAGCTTCTGGCCGGGGGAGGCGGTCTCACCCACCTCGACGAAACGCTGAGTGACGATACCGCTGTAGGGGGCCTTGATGCGGGTGTAGTCGAACTGCTGGGTCGCCTTCACCAGGCCGGCCTCAGCGGCCTCTTTGCGGGCGCGGGCCGATTTGAGGGCCGCGGTGGCCTTGTCGAGGGCCGCTTTCGAGGTCAGTTTCTTGGCGTAGAGGTCCTGGGTCCGCTTGTAGTCGTCCTGGGCCTCGGTGAGGCGTGCCGCGGCCTCCTTGAGGTCGGCCTTGGCCTGGTTGAGTCCGGCCTGCTGCTCGGTGTCCTTAAGTCGGATCACCACCTGACCCGCCTCCACGAAGTCGTCCACGTCGAACAGGATCTCCTCCACCTGGCCCTGGGTCTGGGCAGAGAGGGTGGTCTGGTTGATCGCTTCCACGTCCCCGTCTAGCCAGAACTCGCGGGCGGTCTCCCGTTTGCTGGCCTCGGCCGTCTCCAGATCGGCTGCCGGCAGGAGACCGGGCAGCAGGGCCAGGCCGAGAATGAGGTGTCCCATCAGGCGTTTCATCAATTTGCTCCGCAAAGAATATTAGATTTCGCTTATATTAGGCTTTCAGTAAGATATTTCAACCACATCGGTCAATCGATGGGGGGTTTGTGAAGCATATCCCTGTTTGCGGACCAACACCTGCTCCAATCCTTCGGTCATGGATATCGGTGGGGCAGGACCACACCGAATCGGTCTGATGACGGCGACAACATAGCCGCCAAAACCATTCTAAGTGTTTGAGAAAAACGGTGCGGCAAGCCGCACCCTACGGCCGGTTTAACTGTAGGGTGCGGCTTGCCGCACCGTATTGCCACGCTTGACCCTGCCTTCCCCTCTGGTAATGTCTGAGCAATTCGTCAGCGGCAGCGTCAAGAATGAAGTACAAAGATCTCCGTGATTTCATCCAGCAGCTCGAGTCCCGCGGGGAGCTCAAGCGCATTTGCACCGAGGTCGATCCCTATCTGGAAATCACCGAGATCTGCGACCGTACTCTGAGAATGGGCGGTCCCGCCCTGCTGTTCGAAAAGGTCAAAGGCTCCAGCTACCCCCTGCTCGGCAACCTCTTCGGCACCCCCGAGCGGGTGGCCATGGGCATGGGCGAAGAGCAGGTCGAAGCCCTGCGCGAGGTGGGCCGATTGCTGGCCTTCCTGAAAGAGCCCGACCCACCCAAGGGGATGAAGGACGCCTGGGACAAGCTGCCGGTCTTCCGCAAGGTGCTCGACATGGCGCCCAAGGAGCTGCGTAACGCCCCCTGCCAGGCGGTGTCCCAGGAGGGCGAGGCGGTCGACCTGACCCAGCTGCCGATCCAAACCTGTTGGCCGGAGGACGCCGCGCCCCTGATCACCTGGGGCCTGGTGGTAACCAAAGGACCCGGCAAACCCCGCCAAAACCTGGGCATCTACCGCATGCAGCTGCTGGGACCCAACCGGGTCATCATGCGCTGGCTGGCCCACCGCGGCGGCGCACTGGATTTCCGCGACTGGCAGGCGGCCCACCCGGGCGAGCCCTTCCCGGTGGCGGTGGCCCTGGGGGCCGATCCCGCCACCATCCTCGGCGCGGTGACCCCGGTGCCCGACACCCTCTCCGAATATGCCTTCGCCGGCCTGCTGCGCGGCAGCCGCACCGAGGTGGTCAAGTGTCGGGACTCCGAGCTGCAGGTGCCCGCCTCCGCCGAGTTCGTGCTGGAGGGCCACATCCACCCCGGCGACATGGCGCCCGAAGGACCCTATGGCGACCACACCGGCTACTACAACGAGGTGGACGACTTCCCCGTCTTCACCATCGACCGCATCACCCACCGGGAGGATCCGATCTACCACAGCACCTACACCGGGCGGCCACCTGACGAGCCGGCCATCCTCGGGGTGGCGCTGAACGAGGTCTTCGTGCCGATCCTGCAGAAGCAGTTCCCGGAGATCGTCGACTTCTACCTGCCGCCGGAGGGCTGCTCCTACCGCCTCGCCGTGGTCAGCATGAAGAAGCAGTACCCGGGCCACGCCAAGCGGGTGATGATGGGGGTCTGGTCCTTCCTGCGCCAGTTCATGTACACCAAGTTCGTCATTGTGGTGGACGACGACGTGAACACCCGCGACTGGAACGATGTGATCTGGGCCATGACCACGCGCATGGACCCGGCTCGCGACACCACCCTGATCGAGAACACCCCCATCGACTATCTCGATTTCGCCTCGCCGGTCTCCGGCCTGGGATCCAAGATCGGTTTCGACGCCACCAACAAGTGGCCCGGCGAAACCGATCGCGAATGGGGGCGGCCGATCCGCATGAGTCCCGAAGTCAAGCAACGCATCGACGAGATTTGGGATCAGCTGGGGATCGGCTAAACTAATTGAAAAAATCACACAGAAGCAAAGGGATAAAGCCATGCGTACGATCATGTTGATGAACGCCAAAGGGGGTTGCGGCAAGACCACCCTGGCCACCAATCTCGCCACCTGGTATGCCGACGAGGGAATGAAGGTCGCGCTGGCCGATTACGATCCGCAACGCTCCTCCCTCGACTGGCTGGAGGCCAGAAAGGACTACGAAGGCATCCCCGCTATCGAAGGCATCGACGCCGCCAGCGGCCCAGTGAGGGCGGCCTCCGGTACCGAGCTGCTGATCATGGACGCCCCTGCCGGCACCCACGGCAAGGAGATCAACAAGATGCTGCAGCGGGTCGACACCCTGCTGCTGCCGGTACTGCCCTCACCCATCGACATGCGCGCCTGCAACCGCTTCCTCTCCGAGCTGCTGGAGAGCGGACGAGTCTCGAAGCAGCAGACCCGCATCGGCATCATCGCCAACCGGGTCAAGGAGCAGACCCGCATCTATCACGATTTGGAAGCGTACCTCGGACATCTCAAGATCCCCTTCCTCACCCATCTGCGCGAGAGCCAGAACTACATCCGCTCCGCCGAGCAGGGGCTGGCCATTTTCGAGCTGGCCCCATCCCAGGTCTACAAGGATGTGATTCTGTGGGATCCGGTCTTCGAATGGCTCAATATCTGAAGCGTTTTGAGTGATGAGTTTTTAGTTTTGAGTGGGTTGTTGTTCACTGCGTTCACGACCGCTTGATTCCCCCTCTCCCTGTCCCTCTCCCACAGGGAGAGGGGACGATTCTCCCACCCTTGTTCATGCTGGATGGGGATGAGGATTAAACCGGCATTCTGTCAGCAGTTCTTCTCCGCTCGCTGAACATGCGTTCCCTCTCCCTGAGGGAGAGGGTATCTAAGCAATCCGTGTGGCCAGCCACACAAAATCCACTCAAAACTAAAAACTCATCACTCAACACTCTCCAGACAGGCCGGTAGCCCCTGCGCCAGGGTCGGATAGCGCAACACCACCCCCAGCTCCTCAATCAACTTGCGGTTGCTGAGGCGGCGCGATTCGCCCAGGTAGGAGAGCATCCCCGGCGTCAGCTGCGCCTTGGCCTGCTGCAGGCTGATCACCGGCGGTCTCGGCAGGCCGAGAAAGTCGGCCACCGCGTTGAAGTAGCCGGTCATGCTGCCGGGGTGTCCGTCGCAGACGTTGTAGACCTCCCCCGAAATCCCATGCACCATCGCTGTCTGGCAGATTTCCACCAGATCGAGGGTATGGATATGGTTGGTGATGGGTGAGTCGGCCTCGGCCACCATCGGCTTGCCGCTCTCGAGCCGGGCTCGCGGCAGTTTGCCGGGACCGTAGATGCCGGCCACCCGCAGGATCACCAGCTGCCCACCCGTCTCCCGGCTCCAGGCGCGCCATCGCGTCTCCGCATCGAGCCGCCGCCAGGCACGGTCGACGGCCGGGGCCGGCGGCCGGGTCTCGTCGACCCACTCGCCGCCACAGTCGCCGTAGACCCCGGTGGTGCCGAGATAGACCACCCGGCGCGGCTGTCCGGCCTCTTCAAACCCTGCGATCAGCCGCGCGACCCGGCTATCCTCCCGCCCCTCGGGCGGGGGCGGCGCGAAGTAGTAGAGTGCGTTGTCCGCCACCGAAGGCAATCCCAGCACCGACTGATCCAGATCGACCTTCAGCGCGGGGATGCGCCGTTCGCGAAGCGCCATCACGCTCTCATCGCTGCGCACCCAGCCGCTCACCTCCCGCCCCTGCGCCAGACAGGCCTGTGCCACTCGGCGGCCGATGTCGCCACAGCCAACGATCGTTATTGGGTTTGCCATCTCGATTCTCACAGCTCCTGCCCCGGCTTCGGCGCTTACGCGGTGGGGCAGAGCTCCACCATGACTCTCCTGAATGCACCCGGACCTTACGATGACACCGGGAATTCCTCACCCGCCGAGTGTCGCAGATCCCCGCACTCCTTGGCCATCCTCCATTACCCAGTGCACTACCCGGTTTAATTCCTGAGTAAAATAGGAGAGAATTCCGTCCCACTAATAAGGTGCGTCGATGAAACACCTTTCCGTCCATCGACGTATTGAAACCAGACGCCAGCATCAAGGTGCCCAATGAGTTTTAAAGTGCAGATCCAGCCCAGTGGTCATGAATTCAGTGTCGAGCCTGAAGAGTCTCTTCTCGAGGCCGCAGTACGGCAGGGCATCAACCTCCCCTACGGATGCCGCAACGGCTTTTGCGGCGATTGCCGTTCAGCCCTGCTGGAGGGCGAGGTTCGTTATCCCGACGAGATCCCCGAGGCCATCCAGGGTCAGACCGAGGAGGCCTGCCTGACCTGTCAGGCCCGCGCCTTGAGCGATCTGATCATCGGCGTGCACGAGATCGAACAGGCGCAGGATCTGCGCCCGCGCATCCTACCGTCCAAGATCGATCGCATCGAACGGCTGAACGAGGATGTCATCCGCCTCTACCTGAAACTACCGGACGGCGAGCGCCTGCAGTTCCTGGCTGGACAGTACCTCAACTTCATCCTGCCGGACGGCAGCAAGCGGGCCTTCTCCATCGCCAACGCCCCCCACGACGACGAACTGATCGAACTGCACATCCGCCACGTGGCCGGCGGCACCTTCACCGACATGCTCTTCGCCGGCATGCAGGAGAAGACCATCCTGCGCATCGAGGCACCGCTGGGCAGCTATTTCCTGCGCGAGGAGTCCGCGCGCCCGATCATCCTCATGGGCGGCGGCACCGGATTCGCGCCTATCAAAGGCATCATCGAGCATGCCTTCAAGGTCGGTATCAAGCGTCCCATGCATCTCTATTGGGGAGTGCGTTCCCGCGAGGATCTCTATCTGCCCCGACTGCCCGAGGAGTGGGCCGCCGAACACGACAACTTCCGCTACACCCCGGTCCTCTCGGAACCCCACGGCGACTGGACGGGCGAGACCGGCTGGGTCCACGAACGGGTGATCGCCGATTACCCCGATCTCAGCACCTACGAGGTCTACATGAGCGGTCCGCCGCCGATGATCGAAGCGGGCAAGCAGGCCTTTCTCGACCATGGTCTGCCGGGGGAGAACCTCTATTCCGACTCCTTCGAATACGGCGCGGCGGCCGGGCGCGAAAAACAGGCTCAATCCGGCTGAGGCCCTCGCCCGGCCCGAGCCGTCGCACAGGGGTTATACTTGGAGCCGAACCCGGCAACCTGACGACACTGACAGATGCATGATGTGTTTCGGGCCATCACCCTCAGTTTTCTGATCGCGGCCCTCTACCTGCTACTGTCCGCCGCCATTGACTTGGCGGCGATCTATGCCCTGGATGCGAGGGATCTCCAGCATACGCCCGATGAAAACTTCCGTTTGGCCCTGGCCACAGCCAGCCTGCTGGCCTCCATGCTCTGTGTCTGGGTGCTGCTGGTGACCGCTTTTGCCAAGCGATACATCAGTCGCCTGCGTCCCCAGACCACGGCTGTCGCCGCCCTGAGCGTGGCGGCGCCTATCGTGATCCTGAGCCGCACCCTGCCGCTGCTGGATCCCAGAGTCAGCTGGTCGCCGGTGGCCAGCCTGCTCTTCACTCTGGCCTGGTCCAGTTTAGGTCTGCATGCTGTGTTGTGGTATCTGACCATGGACTCCAGCACCGGTGACTGAGCCGCGCCCCGCTCCGCACGCGCGCTCAACGCTGCCGGTTCGCCCTGGCCGCGTCCGGAAGCGAATCAAGTGCATTGGGGCGGCGCTCCGCCCAACGACAGATTCAGAAGATGGAGTTCGCGATGGATGATACGTCAAGCCTGCTCTGGGCGGTGCTGTTCGGGGCCATCGGCCTGGGCTATCTGACCTACGGCAGGCGCCAGAAGGCGATCGTGCCGCTGGCGGTCGGGGTGGCCCTGATCCTCTTCCCCTACTTCGTCGCCAACCTCTATCTGATGCTGGGCATCGGTGTGGCGCTGGTGGCCATGCCCTACTTCATTCGCTACTAGGGCCTGTTAGCACGAATCCGTTAGGCTCAGACACCCTCAGCCAGGGTCGGCGGCGTGATGCCGGAGTCGTTGTGACCCAAGGCCCGCCGCTGTCCGATCAGGGGTAACTCCCCGGGCTCCGGTGAAGCCAGGCCGAGGCCGGAACGGAAACAGACCATGGCCTTGTCGGACTCGCCCATGCGCTCCAACAGCAGGCCCAGTTGTTGATAGGCCTCGGGACTGGGGCTGATGGCGATGCTCGCCTCCAGATAACTGCGTGCCTTGCCCCACAGCTTGTTCTTCAATGAGAGCCGGGCCAGGGTCAACAGCAGCACCGCGTCCTCCGAATGCTGTTTCAACCAACCTTCGGCCACCGCCAGCTGATGCGACGGTTCATTGAGTTCGATCTGGCCGTAGATCACCACCAGATCGCTGTTCCACTGTCGGCCGAGCGCGCTCGCGATCAGCGGCTCCACCCGGGGCCCGGCGCCGAGTGGCAACATCATGCGGCAGTATTCGCTCAGCATGGCCTGATCCTGGCGTAGCTCCTTGGGAATGGTCTGCCAGTAGCGGACCAGGCGCTCCACATCGCCCGACTCCTGTTTCAGCCGCTCGCGATAGATCTGGCCCTCCAGGGCCTGGTACTCCTTGTCGCCGATTACCTTGCGCCGGCGCAGGTCGGGCAGAATCTCCTCCAGCTTCTTCCACTCACCCAGGTTTTCGTAGAGCTTTTTCAGCAGCTTCAAGACATAGTTGTGTTTGGGCGAGAGGGAGCGCACATGCATCAGGGAAGCCAGGGCCTGCTCGTACTGCTGATGGGCCAGCTGCAGCTCCGCCTGGGTCAATCCCACCGCCACGTCGGCCGAGGGCATGCTCTCGTGGGCCAGATGCAGGTAGTCGTCGCGGCGGGCGTGCTCGCCCTGCAGCTGGGCGGCGCGGGCGGCGGCCAGGTAGTTGATCAGCGGGGTCTCCGACTGCGCTGCATGGCGGGTGAGATGGCGTTCGGCCACCTTCCAGCGCCCCTCCGCCATCTCCACGAGACCGCGGGTCAGGGAGCGGTGGGCACGCTGGATACGGCGCTTGCGACGCCATTCGGCGACCCGCTCCGGCATCTGCCAGAGGCGGGAGACCAGGCGCAAGGCGAGATGCAGCAATAGAAACAGCGCCAGCACAGCGAGCGTGAACAGGGCCAGACTGCCCTCTACCGTCCACTGCCCGTAGCCGATCAGCACATAGCCGTTGTCCTGCTTGACCCAGAGGGTGACCAACACCGCGGCCAGCAGGGCGAGAAAGGCGGCGATCAGCGTCCTCACCGGGTCGCCTCCTGAGTGAGCCGCTGGCGTCTCGCCTGCAGCTCCCGCAGCGATGCCGAGATGTCGGGCAGGGCCGGCGCCACATTGCGCTGGGCCAGGGCTTCGATCTGCTCATGAAAACCGCTGACGCCGGGATCATCGGCTTCGAAATAGGCCGCGGCCCAGTTCGCTGCCGCCTGCAGATTGTCTGCGTAGAGGCTCTGGTTGCGCCCCATCAGGGCCGCCTTCGCCGCTTCCAGTTTCAGGCGCAGGTTCTGGATCAGGAAGTAGCGCTGCTCCGGCGGCAGCATGGCGCTCACCGGCTTGTCGTGGTGACGGATCACCATCATCGATTTGAAGCCCTGCCACAGGTCGTCGAGCAGCAGCTGCAGGTCGAACCCGTCCTTGGCCGCCAGGGCCGTCTCCTCACCGGCTGTCGCCTGCTGCGCCAGCATCGGGATGCCCTCGTTTTGCAGCGGCAGCCGATCCACCTGTTCGGCCAGCGCCGTCAGCTCGGCGCTGATGCCCGCCTGGTCGACCTTCGGCAGCGCGGTCAGCGCAGTGATCTCGCGCGCGATGAGATCGCGTACCGGCGCCCAGCCGGGATCGCCGGTGGCGCTGAGCCGCTCATCGGCCGCCTTCAGGGCCTCCAGGGCCGTCAGTGGGTCGGCCATCAGGTTGAGCCGGTGGTTGGCCACCCGCAACAGGTATTCGGCCTCGGCCACCCGCCACTGGGTCTCCTTGCCGCCCAGGCGGGTCTGGATCTCATTGAGGGAATGGTAGAGCTGCTCTCCCGAGCGTTTCGACTCCTCCTTCGCCGCCAGCAGCCGTTGATGCTGCTCGCTCAGTGCCTGCTCCTGCTGGGCGATCGCCTGCTGCTGCTTGTCGGCCGCCTGCTGGGCCTGACGCAGCTGTTCGGCCAAGCCGGCCTGCTCCTGGTTGGCCTGCTTGAGGGCGCTGTCGAGCTGGACCAGCGTCTGCTCCATCTGCGACCAGTAGCGGTAGCCGAGAAGCAGGCCGGCCGCCACCATCACCAGGGCCAGCACCGCCAGAATCAGCGGCAGACGGGAGCCGCCCCGACCGCTGTCGTTAGGGATGATTTCGACCTCCCCTTCGATGGCGTCCTCGAACTGCGCCTCGTCGCCGGTTGACTCCCGTCCGGTCTCGTTCTCTTTCTCACTCATAGAAATCTGCTTTCCACTTCAATCAGGCCTCAAGTCTACCCCAGTGCACAACCCCTCAATAGCGCTCAATGCCCGGAACCCGCGACCCAATCACACAGGGCCTCGAACACGGCCGAATCGTCGGCCCCCGAGGCCTGCAACAGCTGGCCGAATCCCTGAGCACTCGCCCGTTGCGCCATGCGCTCGCTGATCACCAGCAGCGGTGTCCCCAGCAGCAGCTCCCGGCCTTGACTACCGAGCATCGCCAGCAGATTGTCGAGCACGTCGGCGCTGGTGGCGGTGACCACATCAACCTGCGTGCTCCAGCGTTGCAGCAGCGATGCCGGATCGACCTCCGGCCTCAGCCGTCGGTAGACCTCAGCATACTCTACTTTGGCCCCCCTCGCCTGCAGGCTGTCACCCAGCAGGGGACGTCCTCCCTCACCGCGCACGATCAACACCCGGCGCCCCCCCATCTGCCGCAGCTCGGGCAGCGTCAGCAGTCCCTCGCTGTCGTAGCGCCCCTGTGGGAGCAGATTCGCCGGATTGCCGGATTCCCTCAAGGCACGGGCCGTGGCGGCGCCCACAGCGGCGATAAGCGGCGACTGCAGACCGGCGCCGTCCAACAGTTCGCTGGCGAAAGCCACCGCGTTCGGACTGATGAATATGACCAGATCCCAGACCTGTGCCAGCAAGGCCCGGGCGGCCTCGGGATCACGGCTCGACCCGATCTCCAGTGCGGGAAAGGGGATGGCGCGACCGTTGTGGGACTCGACCAAGCCGATCAGGCCCGTGGCCTGATGCGCGGCACGGGTGATGAGAATGCCTCTGCCTTGCAGGTCGCAGGCCATGACGCCTGGACTCAGGCGTGACTCTCGTAGAGCGTCTGCAGGATGCGGTCCGCGCCCCACTCCAGCAGATGTTCGGCCAGGCCGGCACCCATCGCCTCGGCCTCCTCCGGCGCGCCCTCCACCTCACCGCGCACGATGGTCTTGCCGTCGGGCTCGCCCACCAGCCCGCGCAGCCAGACCACGCCATTCTCCAGCATCGCATAGCCGGCGATGGGCACTTGGCAGCCGCCGTTGAGGCGCTGGTTCATGGCCCGCTCGGCACGCACGCAGCAGGCGGTATCCGCGTCGTGCAACGGCGCGATCAGTGCGTTTACCCGGGCGTCGTCGCTACGACACTCGATGCCGACCGCGCCCTGGCCGATGGCGGGCAGGCTCTGCTCCGGGCCGATGAAGGCGGTGATGCGCTCCTGGAAGCCGAGGCGGATGAGGCCGGCGGCGGCCAGGATGATGGCGTCGTACTCCCCTTCGTCGAGCTTGCGCAGACGGGTGTTGACGTTGCCGCGCAGGGACTTGATCTGCAGGTCGGGCCGCTGCTCGGCCAGCTGTGACTGGCGCCGCAGGCTGGAGGTGCCGACGCAGGCGCCTTCGGGCAGCTCGTCGATGGTCTGGTAGCGGGCGGAGACGAAGGCGTCGCGCGGGTCTTCCCGCTGCATGATCACCGCCAGGTGCAGACCCTCCGGAAGCTCCACCGGCACATCCTTCATGGAGTGGACCGCGATGTCCGCCTGGTCGCTGAGCAATCCCTGTTCAAGCTCCTTGATGAAGAGGCCCTTGCCGCCGATCTTGGCCAGCGGGGTGTCGAGGATCTTGTCGCCCTGGGTGGTCATGCCGACGATCTCCACCTCGAGACCCGGATGGACCCGTTTGAGTTCGGCAGCCACGTGCTCGGCCTGCCACATGGCGAGAGGGGATTTACGGGTGGCGATGCGGATGACTTGGGTCATGAGGCTCCTCGATTCAGAGATTTGGCGTCGCGCGCGGGTGTCTTCGCAGTGGCGTCATCGGATATTGGGATCGGCACAGTGATCGCCGCACCGGCGCATTCAACGGGGGCTATGCTAATGGCTGTAGGGGGATGAGGCAATTTTCAGCCCTTATCGATCGGCTCTGGCACTGCCGTAATAGTGCACCAGCGCCTCCAGCCCCTCGTCACCATGACGTCGGATGAGCCGTATCAGGGCCTGGGACATCTCGTCGTCGGCCTGATTGATGCCGAGCAGGTAGTCCTGCAGGGTCCAGCGCAGATAGTCCATCCACTGTCCGTTGAGGCGGGGCGTGTCGCGCTGCGGATCCCGCTCCAGGTCACCATGGCACTCGCGACAATAGAAGCGGTGTAGCTGACGCCCTTTGAACGCCAGATCCCAGTCGACCCGCTGCTTGGGGATGAGCCTGGGCTGCCGCTCAAAATAGTCCGCCAAGCGGCGCAGTTCGGGGGCGCTGCTGTCCTCCAGCAGACGGTCCATGACCGTGGCCAAACGCCCGCCATGGCGATAGCCCCGCAGCGCCTCGAGCAGATAACCGCTAGGGAGACCTGCCAGTGAAGGAATCGGCGGCGCACTGCTGCGGCCCCGCTCTCCATGACAGCCGAAACAGGCCTGAGCCAGCAGCGGGGGTGGCGTGGGTTCGAAGGTGGTTTCGGAGACGGGCTCCGCACTGGCCAGCCAGCTCACCAGCAACAGTGGCAGACCCAGCAGCCTGTAAATCCTAGTCGGTCGTGGCATGGGACGATTATGAAGTCTCGGTGGCCGATTTTAAATCGGGGTATCGACAGGTCACCCGCCCGAGCCTGGCCAAACGGCCCCGGTAGACGGCGTTGATCGGACGCGATCCGCCTAGCCCTCTCCTCCCCTGAGCAGGCGGCGGACTTCCGCCAGGTGGCGGCGACTGATCTCCAGTGTCTCATCACAATCGCGCAAGACCGCCCTGGCGTTGCCTGCGGCATCCTTCTCCAGTCCCACCAGGTATTGCCGGGAAACCAACGCATTGCGATGGATGCGCTGGAACCAGGCCGCATAGCGCTCCTGCAGGCTCTTCAGACTCTCCTCCAGCAGCAGCTCCCCCTCGGCGTGGCGCGCCACCACATACTTGGCCTCAGCCCGCAGGTAGATCACCTGGTCCAGGGGCAGGGTCTTGACGCCGCCCCGGTAGCTGGCGCTGAGGTGGGGCGTCGGCTCCGGCGCCTCGCTGACCGCGCTGAGCTGACTACGGGTCAGCCGCTGACTGCGCTGCAGGGCGGCCAGCAGGCGCTCCCGCCGCACCGGCTTCAACAGATAGTCCTGTGCCGAACTGTCGAAGGCCTCCAGCGCGTGTTCCTCATAGGCGGTGGTGAAGATCACTGCCGGTGGATGTTCGCCCTCTGCCAGCCGCCGGGCCGCCTCCAGGCCATCCATGCCCGGCATACGAATATCCATCAGCACCAGATCGGCATTGTGTCGCCGGCACTGCTCCAGGGCCTGCTGGCCATTGGCCGCCTCAGCCGCCAGCTCATAGGGCGGCCCCAGCTCTTCGATCAGTGAAGCCAGTCGCTGGCGCGCCAGCAGTTCGTCATCCACCACCACGATCTTCATGCGCGTCACCCTTTCCAGGGATGAGGGAAGACCAGCCTGACCTGGTGCTCCCCGTCCACGTGCGATTCGGTCAGGCTCGCATCCCGCTCGAAGATCCCGGCCAGGCGCTCGCGTATGTTCTCCATCGCCAACCGATTGCCCTGCCGATGGCTGGACTCGCCTTTCGGCGGCAGCGTGTTGCGGATGCTGAGATTGACCCGATGGCGTCTGTAGCAGCCGGTGATCACGATGCTACCCCCCTCCGCGGCCGGCTCGATGCCGTGATAGACCGCATTTTCCAGCAGCGGCTGCAGAATCATCGGCGGCATCATGGCCTGCTCGGGCAGCTCCTCCAGTTCCCATTCGACCCGCAGACGCTCCCCCAGCCGTACTTGCTCGATACCCAGGTATTGGCGCGCCAACTCCAGCTCGCGGGCCAGGGTGGAGGGTCTGGCCGCATCGCCCAGGGAGACCCGGAACAGGTCTGCCAGATCCTCCACCACCCGCTCCGCCAGCGCCGGATCGCTGCGGGTGAGGCTGGCGATGGTATTCATGCTGTTGAACAGGAAGTGGGGGCGGATGCGGGAGTGAAGGGCTTGCAGCCTGGCGCTGTTCTCGGCCTCCATCTGGCGCTGCCAGAGGTATTGCAGATAGAGGTAGTGAAGCACCACCAGTCCGACGATGGCACCAATACCGAGCGCCCGCAGCAGCAGATCCTGGTCGGGCGTGAACAGCCGCAGCGCCAACTTGAGATCGAGCCAACCGGTGAGCAGGCAGACCATAGCGGTCATGCCGAGCAGCAACAGAAAGGCACTCCCTGCGGCCAACGGGTTGCTGAGACGCAGCAAGGGCTTGCGCAACAGACAGAGCAGGCCGGCCGTGGTGAGCGCGATCCACTGCACCATAAGGGAGATGAGACTCAGCTGGCGGACGAAATTCTGCAGCCCGTCAGCCGCCGCCAGACTCAGCAGGATCGCCAACAGCTCGCCCGTCACCACCACCGCGAAGACGCTGCGGATGGCGCAGAAGTTGGGCAGAAAACCGACCGGCTCCGCCGCCTGCTGTTCGAATTGTCGACTGCCCTGCTTCAATGCATGCCCGCCTGTTATAATCCGGCCTGTTTTCCCTTACGATTCAGGATAACCCTTCATGAGCGACATCCCCGCGCCCGCGAAACTCTGGTCCGGCCGCTTCAACGAGCCCACCGACGCCTTTGTCGAGGCCTTCACCGCTTCGGTGGAGTTCGATCAGCGACTCTACCAGTATGACATCCGGGGCTCCATCGCCCATGCCACCATGCTGGCCCGCCAGGGGATCCTTTCCGAAGCGGAGCGGGACGCCATTGTCTCCGGTCTGGAGCGGATTCGCACCCGCATCGAGGCCGGTGAGTTCAGCTGGTCGGTGGCGCTGGAAGACGTCCATATGAACATCGAGTCGGCGCTCACCGAGGCTATCGGCGACGCCGGCAAAAAACTTCACACCGGGCGCTCGCGCAATGACCAGGTGGCCACCGACATCCGCCTCTGGCTGCGCGACGAGATCGAGATCCTGCGCGACGCCATCCTGCGCCTGCAGAGCGCCCTGCTGGCCAAAGCGGAGCAGGAGGCGGAGACCATACTGCCCGGCTTTACCCATCTGCAGACCGCCCAGCCGGTCACCTTCGGCCACCACCTGATGGCCTGGTTCGAGATGCTGGAGCGGGATCGCGAGCGTCTGGCCGACTGCAACAAGCGGCTCAACGTGATGCCGCTGGGGGCCGCCGCCCTGGCCGGCACCACCTACCCCATCGACCGCGCCTACACCGCCGAACTGCTCGGCTTCGAGCGCCCGGCCGAGAACTCCCTGGACGCCGTCTCCGACCGCGACTTCGCCATCGAGTTTAGCGCCGCCGCCAGCATCCTGATGATGCACCTGTCCCGTTTCTCCGAAGAGCTGATCGTCTGGTCCTCGGCCCAGTTCGGCTTCATCGAGCTCTCCGACAGCTTCTGCACCGGCTCCTCGATCATGCCGCAGAAGAAGAACCCGGACGTGCCGGAGCTGATCCGCGGTAAGAGCGGTCGCATCTTCGGCCACCTGATCGGCCTGCTGACCCTGATGAAGAGCCAGCCCCTGGCCTATAACAAGGACAACCAGGAGGACAAGGAGCCTCTGTTCGACACGGTGGACAACCTCAAGGGCTCGCTCAAGGTCTTCGCCGACATGGTCCCCGCCATCACCTGCCGCAAGCAGGCCATGCGCGAGGCGGCCATGCGCGGCTTCGCCACCGCCACCGACCTGGCTGACTACCTGGTGCGTAAGGGCATGCCGTTTCGCGACGCTCACGAGGTGGTGGGCAAGGCGGTCGCCTTCGGCGTGGCCGAGGGGCACGACCTCTCCGAGATGAGCCTGGAGGAGCTGCAGGGCTTTTCCGATACCATCGGCGAGGATGTCTTCGCAGTACTCACCCTGGAGGGCTCGGTGGCCGCCCGCGACCACATCGGCGGCACCGCGCCGAAACAGGTGCGCGCCGCCATCGTGCGGGCCAAGCTGAAACTGGGACTGGAGTGATCCGCTTCCACCACGTCAGCCTGCTGGTGGCCGACACCGCCCGCGCCCTCGACTTCTACTGCAGGGTACTGGGCCTGGAGTTCGAACCCGCGCGCCCCGATCTGGGCTTCCCCGGGGCCTGGCTCAACATCGGCGGCGGCCAGATCCACCTGCTGGAGCTGCCCAATCCCGATCCCGTCACGGGTCGCCCCGACCACGGCGGCAGGGATCGCCACTGCGCGCTGCAGGTCGATGACTTCGAAGCGGTACGCGGCCGCCTCGACCAAGCCAACATCGCCTACACCCTCAGCCGTTCCGGCCGCCAGGCCCTGTTCTGCCGCGACCCGGACGGCAACGCCATCGAACTGATCGGGTCATAAAAAAACATCAGCAAATGAACGAGAATATGCGCAATTAACCTGTAGGGTGCGGCTTGCCGCACCATAACCCCGCCGAAAAATTATCTGCATGATTCGATATACAGTGCGGCAAGCCGCACCCTACGGGTAAACGATCGTGTATTGATGCATCCAATTGCTTTTATTCGCTTTCAGCTGAGGACTTATCGTCACCAGGCGCTAACCTTGCAACTATGCCCTGCCGTCCCCACTCATAAAGTAAGTGATGAGCGCTTTTCTGCAACACAAAACCCGCAATACCCTGCAATCTCTGCTGATGATCCTAGTGATGAGTGGAATCTGCGGCTGGCTGGCCTGGTTTCTGGGCGGCATGCCGCTGGCGATCTACAGTGCCGCCATCATTCTCTTCCTCTACCGCCTCAATCCCGTCGCATCGCCCGACCTGGCCATGCGGCTGTTCCGCGCCCGTCCCCTCGCAGCCGGGGAGGCGCCGGAGCTGACACAGCTGATCGCAGAGCTGGCCAGTCGCGCCGGCATGCAGCACCCGCCACGCCTCTACTATCTGCCCTCCGACGTGATGAACGCCTTCACCGCCGGCACCCCGAAGGAGGCGGCCATCGCCTTGTCGGACGGCCTGATTCGGCGCCTCGACTGGCGCGAACTGAGCGGGGTGTTGGCCCACGAGATGATGCACATTGTCAATCGGGACACCCGCCTGATGGCCTTTGCCGACCTCACCAGCCGCCTCACCGGGTTCCTCTCCCTCACCGGCCAGCTGCTGCTACTGATCAACCTACCCCTGCTGATACTCGGCGAGACGACCCTGCCCTGGCTGCCGATTCTGTTGCTGATCTTCGCACCCACACTGAGCGCCCTGGTGCAACTGGCCCTGTCGCGCAGCCGGGAGTACGAGGCCGATCTGGGTGCGGTGACGCTGACCGGTGATCCGCTGGGACTGGCTTCCGCCCTGAGCAAACTGGAGGCCAGCCATCAGGGCCTGTTCGGACAATTGTTCAATCCGATACCACGCATCCCCGACCCTTCGATGCTGCGCACCCACCCCCCGACCGAGGAGCGGGTACGGCGCCTGGTGGAGATCGCCGAAGAGCAGCAGGCTAGAACCGAGCACTGGGTGACGCCCTTCGATTTACGCCATCTTCACGCACCTGAACCCTACCGGCCGCGCTGGCATCGCAACGGGATGTGGTACTGAAGCCGGCAGGTGTTGATGTCCGCAAATGAACGTGAATCCAGGATTGGGTGCGGCTTGCCGCACCGATTGCGCCCTAATTGTCTGATCAGCTTCCCATAGTGTCTTGGTGCAGCAAGCCGCACCCTACATGTCATCCGATCACTCAGATACGAAAGCCGTTCCGTCATAGGATGGGGCCTTGTGCCACCATTCCGACCCGATCGCATATCGCAATCTGTGGGGCAGGGCTCCACCCTACCCGGCTGATCACTCACAGATGAATCCATTTGTCTTCATGTGCAGATACTCGGACAGAGACCACAACCATTGCGGGTTGTGCCCATCCCTCTCTTTCACGTTACCCTTGTGATCAATCACCGCGTTCATCGGAGCAACCACCATGTCCAAGGACAGCCTCGACAACCTCAACGCCCGCCTCAAGGCCTTCGCCCAGACCCGCAACTGGGAGCAGTTCCACTCGCCCAAGAATCTGGCCATGGCGATGATTGCCGAGTGCGCCGAACTGGTGGAGCACTTCCAGTGGCTGACTCAGGAGCAGAGCATGAATCTGCCCCCGGAGAAGCGGGAAGCGGTGGCGCTGGAAATGGCCGATATCCTGATCTACCTGATACGCACCGCGGAACGCACGGATATCGACCTGATCGCCGCCGCCGAGCGCAAGATCGCCATCAACGAAGCCCGCTATCCCGTCGACAGGGTCTACGGCGACGCCCGCCGCGCCTCGGAGTACGACTGATGCCAACGCCATCAGTCCAAAACCTTGGACTCCCCGTATAAACCACAAATATTCAATGCGTTAGATAGGGCTTTCCCCAAATTTTCCGGGGTGGAGCCTATACCCTGCCGGCGCTACATTGAGCTTGTGAACCCCTGGACAGCGTAGACAGAGATCGGGAGTGGACATGAAAAAATACCAGTGCATCGTATGCGGCTTCATCTACGACGAGGCCGAGGGCCTGCCGGAAGAAGGTATCGTTGCCGGCACCCGCTGGGAAGATATCCCCGACGATTGGGAATGCCCGGAGTGCGGCGTCAGCAAGGCCGACTTCGAAATGGTGGAAATGGTGGCCTGAGCCGGTATCGGCTCGAGTTTCAGGATCGATGCGTACAGGCGGCCAGACGCTCGCGCACGGCGGCCAGACCCAACTCCCGCAACAGCGCGATATTGCGCTCCGGAATAGCCTCCGGATTGGGGTGATTTTCCAGGGCCCGCGCTAGCGGGGCCTCCCGAATCAGATGAAACATGGGATGGGGCGAACGGTTGGTGTAGTTGGCGGGGTCATCCGCGTCCGCCCCTTCGAAGCAGTAGTCGGGATGGAAGCTGGCCAACTGCAGTATCCCCTCCAGCCCCGCTTGCGGGATCGCCGACTCGGCGATCTCGAACAGATCCAGATAGGTGTCGAACGCCTGCAGACCTGACGGCACCACGAAGAGCGAGGTCTCCACCTCCGCTTCGGGCAGTCCGATCAGCGTCTCCATCTCCATCAGCAACGCCCGGTAGATCCCCTCCGCCTGTGTCTCGGCACACAGAGCATAGCGGATGCGTCCTCCCTTCATGGGCGACGCGGCGAAGGGGCAGAGGTTGAGCCCCACCACCACCCGCTCCACCCAGCAGCGGGTCTCTTCCAGGGCCTGTTCGGTGACGCTCACTCGAGTACCTCCAGCGGCATGCCGAGCCGCAGTTCACCCGGGCCGTCGTGCAGCAGATTCTGACCGAAGAAGACCTGGTTGCCCCGACGCCGGTACCCTGACAGGGTCTTCAGGGGCTCACTGCCGCGCTCGGCGGTATAGGGGTCGATGGTGGTGATCTTGCAGCGGGAGCAGGGTTTGACCACCCGCAGGGTCAGTTCGCCGATACGGATACGCCGCCATTCGTCCTCGGCGTAGGCGGTGCAGCCCTCGACCACCAGGTTGGGCCTGAAACGGAGCATCGGCAGCGGTTCATGGAGACGGCTATTGAGGTCGTCCAGGGAGGCCTGTGAAATCAGCAGCAGGGGGAATCCGTCCGAGAAGGCGGTACGATCGGAAGCCCGGGCATAATCCGGATCGACCGGCCGCACCGTCTGCTCCGGCATATGTACCAGCCGACAGGCCTGCCCGAGGAAGTCGCTGAGCCAGGCGTGTGCCAAGCTGTCGGCGAGTTGCGCCAGGCAGTCATCGCCCCAGATCCGCACCCTGACCCGTTCGGCATCCTCCTCGGGCAAGCGTATCGCCAGATCGGGCAGCTGCGGCGTCCGCAATACCAGGCCATCGGGACTCAAACTGGGGCGGATCAGGGCCATCTGCGGCAGCTCCCGCTGGCTGAGAAACCGCCCCTCCCGGTCCACCAGCATCCAGCGCCGATCCCGCTCCAGGCCGAAGCCATCGAGCCGTGACTGCTGCAGAAATTCACCCGCGAGTGACTTCACCGGGTAGCGATAAAGAGCGGAGAGGCGGATATCGTTCACTGCCACTCCGGTATTGTCATAACAGGCATTATTTTCACTTTTTTCACTTCATTCTTCCGGGAATCGGCCGATAGCCTGAAACAGATCACTTTACTGTGGCCCGCTACGTATTGGCCAATAAAGCACGTTTGGAGGAAGCTGCATGGATATCGTGCCATATCTGAAACTCATGGTTCAAAAGAATGGATCGGACGTCTTTTTCAGTACCGGCGCTGCGCCACACCTGAAGGCGGAAGGCGAGACGCGCCCCATCGGCTCTTCGCCACTGCAACCGGGCCAGGTGAGAAAACTCGCCTACGGCATCATGAGTGACGAGCAGATCAAGGAGTTCGAGGCCACCTTCGAGTGCAACCTGGCCATCTCCATCAACAACCTGGGCCGTTTCCGTGTCAATGTCTTCAAGCAGCGCGGCGACGCGGCGATGGTGATCCGCTACATCAAGGGCGTGATCCCGCCGGTGGAGAAGCTCAATCTGCCGCTGATCCTCAAGGACCTGATCATGGAGCCCCGCGGCCTGATCCTGGTGGTCGGTGCGACAGGCTCCGGTAAGTCCACCACACTGGCATCGATGATCGAGTACCGCAACCAGAACCGTGCGGGGCACATTCTCACCATCGAGGACCCGATCGAGTATCTCTACACGCACAAGAAATCGGTGGTCGATCAGCGCGAGGTGGGCATCGACACCCTCTCCTACGAGAACGCCCTGAAGAACGCCATGCGCGAGGCACCTGACGTGATCCAGATCGGTGAGATCCGTGAGATGTACACCATGCAGCACTCCATCGCCTATGCCGAGACCGGTCATCTCTGCCTCTCGACCCTGCACGCCAACAACGCCAACCAGGCCCTCGATCGCATCATCAACTTCTTCCCCGACAGCGCCCACCAGCAGCTCTACATGGATCTCTCGCTGAACCTGAAGGCGGTCATCTCCCAACGTCTGGTCAAGGGAAAGAACGGTCAGCGCATTCCGGCGGTCGAGATCATGCTGCTCACCACCTACATCTCTGAGCTGATCCAGAAGGGCGACATCCACGCCATCAAAGAGGTCATGGAGCAGGGCACGGAACGCGGCATGCAAACCTTCGACCAGTCGCTCTATGCGCTCTACCAGGAGGGCAAAATCACCATGGAGGAGGCCCTGTCGCACGCCGACTCGCGCAACAACCTCTCGCTCAAGATCCGTCTCGCCGATACCGGTGGTGTGGAAGCCCCCGGCGGCCTGGGGATGGCAGAGAGCGACTTCTGAGCAGGGATTCAAAGCGAGCCGGGCTGACAATAACCCGGCTCTGTTTGGGTTATTCCGGCGCAAACTCCATCTGGCATTCGGCGGCAGTCCATCGGCATAATAGGTTCAACCCTATCACCACCGGTCTGCCGCCATGCCCAAGAAACAGGTCACGACACCCTCCTCCATCAGTTGCAACGCGCTGACTGAACTGCCGCCCCTCGGCATGGATGCGGAGGCGCTGTCACACGATTTTCGTCGCTACTTCGCGCATACCCTAGGACGCGACAACAAGTGCACTTCCAGCCACTACCCCTACAAAGCGCTGGCCTTCGCCGTCCGCGACCGATTGGTGGAGCGCTGGAAGGAGACCCGCGAGGTCTACGAGGAGACCGACTGCAAGCGCACCTTCTATCTCTCTCTCGAATTCCTCATGGGTCGGGCATTGAGCAACGCCGCGCTCAACCTGGATCTCGACGACTCGATCAGCCAGGCCTTCCAGACCCTGGGCATGGAGCTGGAGGAGATCCGTGAGAGCGAACCCGATGCCGGTCTCGGCAACGGCGGTCTCGGCCGCCTCGCCGCCTGCTTCCTCGACAGCTGCGCCACCCTCAATCTCCCGGTGCGCGGCTACGGCCTGCGTTACGAGTACGGGATGTTCCGTCAACACATCACCAACGGTCACCAGGTGGAGGATCCGGATCACTGGCTGCGAGACGGCAATCCCTGGGAGCTGGAACGGCCCGAATACACCCAACGCATCAAGTTCGGCGGTCATACCGAACACGGTCCCGACCGGGTACGCTGGGTCGACACCCAGGACGTGCTGGCGGTGCCCTATGATCTTCCGGTACCCGGTTATCGCAACCATACCGTGAACACCCTGAGGCTGTGGAAGGCGGCGGCCACCGATGAGTTCAATCTCGACGAGTTCAACGCCGGCAGTTACACCGAGTCGGTGGAGGCGAAGAACGATGCCGAGCACATCACCATGGTGCTCTACCCCAACGACGCCAGCGAGAGCGGTAAGGAGCTGCGACTGAAGCAGCAGTATTTTCTCGCCTGCGCCAGTCTGCGCGATGTGATTCGCGAGTGGACCGACAGCCACCCTGATTTCACCGACTTCGCCGACAAGCACTGCTTCCAGCTCAACGACACCCACCCCAGCATCTCGGTGGCGGAGCTGATGCGTCAGCTGATGGACGAACAGTATCTGAACTGGGAGGAGGCCTGGGAGATCACCAGCCGCACCATGGCCTACACCAACCACACACTGCTGCCTGAGGCGCTCGAGCGCTGGCCGGTCAAACTGTTCAAGTGTCTGCTGCCCCGGCTGCTGGAGATCATCTACGAGATCAATGCCCGCTTCCTCAGCGAGGTGGCCCTGCGCTGGCCCGGGGACACCGACCGGCTGCGGCGCATGTCTCTGATCGAAGAGGGCGGGGAGCCGATGGTGCGTATGGCCTACCTGGCCATCGTCGGCAGCTTCTCCATCAACGGTGTGGCGGCACTGCACACCGAATTGCTAAAGAAGGGACTGTTTCACGACTTCTACGAACTCTGGCCGGAACGCTTCAACAACAAGACCAACGGCGTCACCCCCCGGCGCTGGCTCGCCGCCTGCAACCCCGGTCTGCGCAAGCTGCTCGACGAGACGGTGGGCAATGGCTGGATCTCCGATCTGCCCGCGGTCGACAAACTGGAAAAACTGGCCGACGACACCGACTTCCATAAACGCTGGGATCTGATCAAGCTGGAGAACAAGCAGCGTCTGGCGCGCATGATCAAACGCGAGTGCAACGTGGATTTCGACACCGACGCCATGTTCGACGTGCAGGTGAAGCGGATCCACGAATACAAGCGCCAGCTGCTCAACATCCTGCATGTGATCCATCTCTACAACCGGATCAAACATGGCGACACCGCCAACTGGACCAAACGCTGCGTGCTCATCGGCGGCAAGGCGGCACCCGGCTATCAGATGGCCAAGCTGATCATCAAGCTGATCAACAACGTGGCCAAGGTGGTGAACAGGGACCGCCAGGTCGGCAACCTGTTGAAGGTCGCCTTCATCCCCAACTACCGGGTCTCGGCCATGGAGGTGATCGCCCCCGGCACGGACCTCTCGGAACAGATCTCCACCGCCGGCAAGGAGGCCTCCGGTACAGGCAACATGAAGTTCATGATGAACGGCGCGGTGACCATCGGTACCCTCGACGGCGCCAACATCGAGATCCTGGAAGAGGTGGGCGAGGCCAATTTCTTCCTCTTCGGACTGACCACCGAGGAGGTGGAGGAGGAGCGCAGCCACTACACGCCCAACGCCATCATCGAACAGGACCAGGCCCTGAAGCATGTGATGCAGTTGCTGGAGAGCGGCTACTTCAGCCAGTTCGAACCCAACATCTTCGACCCCATCATCGAGTCGATCCGCAGCCCCTACGACCCCTGGATGACCGCCGCCGACTTCCGCAGCTATATCGACGCCCAGGAGCAAGCCGCCATGGCCTACCAGGACCGACAGCACTGGATCCGTATGAGCATCATCAACAGCGCCAAGAGCGGCCGCTTCTCCACCGATCGCACCATGGAGGAGTACAACCGCGACATCTGGCAACTCGACAAGGTCCGGCCCAGGGGATGAGCGGGAACGAGGGTCTGCCCTGCTGGATCTATCGCAGCCCACGCAAGGATGAGATGTACCTCTACCTGCGGGACGAGGACGACTTCTCGGCCGTGCCGGAGGCGCTGCTCAGCCGCTTCGGCACGCCGGTGAAGGTGATGGCGCTGTCGCTCACCCCGGAGCGCAGCCTCGCCCGGGAGGATGTGAACCAGGTGATGGAGAATCTGCGCGGCCAGGGATTTCACCTGCAGTTGCCGCCCAAGCTGCAGGTGGATCTCTATGCAGGAGATTAGTCCGGTGTTTTGGCAAAAGGCGCAGTGACGCGAAAAGCCCCCCCTGTTTCCAACCGTCGGAGGCGGGTTAGGGGGGGTGTTCGCTACGCTCACGGGTTATGGGTTCCCCCTTTCCCTGGCCCTCTCCCGCGAGGGGGGAGAGAATACACGAATCAGGAGTAGAGTAGAGAGCCAGCTTGTTTCCACAACCTAACCGGGAGCTTGTAGCGATCTCGAATAGAACTTCCCCTCTCCCCTCGCGGGAGAGGGGGATAAAGACAGCCTGCGCACAGCACACTCAATTCATCCAAAACCCTTCAATGATTACTCAATACTCGAACCTGCCATCACATGGCTGACCGGGGTGGGTAGTGAAGACAATCTTTGCGCACTTGGACTTCATTGCACCCTTAGCGTTACACACTCAGTAGTGCGGAGGCGGCGGTTCGGGCTGATCGCTCTCCAGCGGTGAGGGTGAGAGGCTCTGCAGACGCTGCTTGAGCAGTTCCACGGTTTTGTTCAGATCATCGATCCGATGCTGCTGATCGGCCACCGTCTGGTTGAGGTGGTGGATGGCGTCCTCCTGAAACGCCAGGCGGGTCTCCAGTTCGACGATGCGCTCTTCCATAGCGTCAGGAGTTGGGCGGGTAGTGGTCGTTGAGGTTGGCCGGGCAGAGCACGTTGCGCATGATACCGATCAGATCCAGCAGTTGGTGATTGCGGATACGGTAGTAGATGCGGTTGGCCTCCTTGCGCGAAACCACGATATTTTTGTTGCGCAGCTGTTCCAGATGCTGGGAGATATTGCTCTGGGAGGTACCGGTCCGCTCAACGATCTCACCCACCGAGAGTTCGTTCTCGCCGAGGGAACAGAGGATCTTCCAGCGTAGTGGATGCGCCATCGCCTTGAGTGCATTGGCCGTGAGTGAAGTGTCTTCCTCCGGCGGTTTGATCGGCTCGTTGGACTGACTCATTGTGTGACTCCTTCGGAAGGGGCGTCCGCCTCCTCCAACTCGCGTATATAGCCCGTCATATCCTTGGCGATACAGATAATATGGCTGATATTTCCGTCTTTGTCTTTGACTGCGGTGCGTGCGAAAAGTATCGGCATGCGGCGTCCGTCCTTGGCGATGAAACGGGCCTCGATACGGCTCAGCGCCCCGGTGCGGATCAGCGCTTCCAGCCAGGTGCCGAGAAAGGCGCCGGCCTGCTCTTCCTCCTCCTCCTCGAAGACGTCGCCGATCGACAGTTCGAGCAGGTCATGCTCGCTGTAGTCGAGCATGCTGCAGGCCGCCGGATTGGCCGATTCGATGCGCCCTTCCGGATCGAGCACCAGCAGCGCCTCGCCCATGTGGGTGATGATGTTCTCCAGATGTTGCTTGGCGGCGGCCAACTCGGCGGTGCGTTCGGCCACCTTCTGCTCCAGCACCTTGTTGAGCTCCCGCTCCTTCTCGATCAGGCGGAAATAGGTGCTGATCTTGTTCAGCAGCTGATTGTCGTCGATCGGCTTGAGCAGATAATCGGCGCCGCCCACCTCATAGCCCTTCTGCTGGAACTCCTCGGTCTTGAAGGCGGCGGTGAGGAAGATGATCGGTATGTCCTGGGTCTTCTTGCGGATCTTCAGCATCGAAGCGGTCTGAAAACCGTCCATCTCCGGCATCTGCACATCGAGGATGATGAGGTCGATGCCGGGCTCCTTGACCGCGATGTCCAGGGCCTGCTGGCCGGAAGTGGCCTCGAAGATCTCCACATCCATATAGCGCTGGATCAGGCTGCGCAGGGTGAAGAGATTGTGCTCGTGGTCATCCACGATCAGCAGTTTGAAGCCGGCGTATCGTTTCATGCGTCTGTTTCTGGGGCCCTAAAATCCAAAGCGGCGCCATGGCGTCTGTGCAAGCGCTCATGCCGCGCCGAGGTGCTTTTCGATGATCTGTCTCAGCGCCTGGTCGTTGCTGCGGTCGGCCAGGCAGTCATCCGCACCGGATGACCGACAACGTGCGTACTCATCACTCGCCTCGCCGGTACCCATGGCGATGATCGGCAGCTCAGTCAGCCGCAGCTTCTTACGAATCGCTTTGATCGTATCATAGCCGTCCTGCTCGGGCATCTGCAGGTCCATCAATACCAGGGAGAAGGCTTGGTCCTCGCTCAGCGTCTCCAATGCCTCCTCGCCGTCTCCGGCAGCCACTACTTGCAGTCCCCAGGACTCGAGCCGGGGGGTGAGCGCCAGCAGGTTGCGCAGATCGTCATCCACCAGCAGCACCCGATGGCCGGCGAACGGGGCGTTCGACGACTCCTGTGCCGGTTTTTCGGGTTCACGCAGCAGGGCCGGCTCCTCTTCGACCTGGGCAAGCTCCACCTGGTGTTGCTCCGGCAGACTCTGATGATCGAAGACCAATGGCAGACAGAGAGTGAATTCGGATCCCCGTCCCTCCTCGCTGACCAGCGTGATCTCACCGCCCAGCAGATGGGCCAGCTCACGACTGATGCTGAGACCCAGGCCGGTACCGCCGTAGCGCCGGCTGGTGGAGCCGTCGGCCTGCTTGAAGGCCTCGAAGATCACCTCATGTTTGTCTGATGGAATACCGACACCGGTATCCCGCACGCTGAAACAGATCGGACGTCGCCGATCCTGGGTGCGGTGATGCAGGTGCAGGGTGACCCCGCCCTGATGGGTGAACTTGAGGGCGTTGGCGAGGAAGTTTTTCAGGATCTGCCGCACCTTGTCCTGGTCGGTGACGAACGACGGCAGGGGTTTGGCTTCCCCCTCCACGACCAGGGTCAGA
This sequence comes from Candidatus Thiodiazotropha sp., assembly GCA_037384425.1. Lineage (GTDB taxonomy): Bacteria > Pseudomonadota > Gammaproteobacteria > Chromatiales > Chromatiaceae > Thiodiazotropha. The sequence goes on from JARROA010000006.1 coordinate 30,925, forward strand.
CCCTTGGCATCGAACTGGGGCTTGACCAGCTCGACCAGGTCGTTCGCCAGCTGCTGCGGATCGATCGGCTGCAGGCTGAAGCTGGCCTTGCCCGCCTCGATGCGCGAAAGATCGAGGATGTTGTCGATCAGGGTGCGCAGATCACGGCCGGCTTCATGGATCACCTGCAGTTGCTGCCGCTGTTCATGATTCAGCTCGGTTCCGCCTTCGTTGAGTAGCTTCGACAGCAGCAGGATGGAGTTGAGCGGCGTGCGCAGCTCGTGGCTGACATTGGCCAGGAATTCCGACTTGTAGCGGTTGGACTCTTCGAGCTGCCGCGCGTGCTGGCGCTCCGCCTCGGCCTGATGGGCATGGGTCTCCGCCAGGGCGGTCAGCTGCTCACCCAGGGCCTTGAACTCCTTCGGTCCGCGCCACTCGAAGCGCACCGGGGCGTCTTCCCGCAGTACCTTACCCACCCCGTCACGCAGTTTCTTGCCGAACTGCTCCGCCCGCAGCGCGATCACGCGCGCCACCAGCAGCAGGATCAGCAGTGAAATCAGTACGATGGTCATCACCCGGCTGATCAGCACGTTGCGAAACTCATCCAGGGGTGAGGGATCGACCTGACGCCCGACCCACAGCGGCCCGGAGCCCTCGGTGGCAAACATGGGCACCCAGATGACCTGCTGGCCATGGCCCTCCCACAAGGCCAGATTGCCCGCCTTGAAGATCTCGCTGAGTCCGTCGAAATCCTCGAACGCCCTGGGCTCGTTGTCCCCGGCCAGCCGTTCTTCCAGGTAGGCGCCGTCATTGGTCACCCAAAGCGTGTTGCGATAGGCCCTGGCCATGCCGCCCACATCGATGTTGATCATCACCGCCCCCAGCGGGCGAATACGCTCCTCCCGGTCCGGCCCGATGATGGGGCTGATCATGCGCAGGGTCATGAAACGGCGGGGATCGGTCAGCGCGGCGCCGGGATTGAGGCTGATCTTACTCACCGCGACCCGGCCGAACTCCTGGTGCAGGCCGCTCTGAAAAAAATCCCGTCCGGGCATGTCGGGTTTCTTCAGTGTCGGCTCCCACTGTCGGGTGCGCGGATTGAGTTCGAGCCAGAAGCGGGGCTTGCCCTGCATGTCGAGGAAAAGGATCTGGAAGATGTCCAGATGGTCCCGCAGAATGCGGTTGATCCAATCGGTGTAACGCGCACGGGCCTTGTCGATCTCCTGGGTCGTCTCCTCGTCACCCTCCTCCTGACCGACAATCAGGCCGGGTTCCGGGAGTTTGGCCAGCAGACGCAGCATCTCGTGCCGGCTGGCCAGATGCTCGTCCAGATCACGAAAGTCGGCGCGCAGATTCTGCAGATGGGCCTTGTGGTAGAAAAACTCGAGCCGTTCCAGCACGAAGGGAAGATTGCTGACCACCATGGCGGTCAACGGCGCGAAACCGAACAGAAACAGCAGTATGAGTATCTGGGTACGGAGTTTCACGGAACCTGCTCATGCGCCTGGGTATGCAAACTCAGCCTAGAGCCTGTTGCCCCAGGGAGTTCTGATTAATTCTGGATCGAGCGCGTAGTGAAATGAAAAGGCTTCGGATCCAGGCGAAAAGCGCACGTAACTGCCCGTTATGCGACGCTTTTCAATACACTGCCGGAGCCTATCAGCCGCATACGCCGATGCATGAATTGATCAGAGGTCCCCTCTAGTATACATCCCGCCGGGGCGGTACCCCGTATCGGCGCCTCAGGCCAGGTCCCGCACCAGATCGATGACCTGCGCCGCATGCCCCTTGGGCTTGACGTCATAGATCGCCTGGCGAATGACGCCCGTCTTGTCGATGATGAAGGTGGAACGGAGTATGCCCATACGCTTTTCTCCGTTCTTCTCTTTCTCACGCCAAACATCGTAGGCGAAGCAGACCTCTCCGTCCGTATCCGCCAACAGCGTGACCGTAAGGCCATGCTTGTCTCGAAACGAGGCATGGCTGACGCAGTTGTCGCGGCTGATCCCAATGACCTGGGTGTCGAGTGTGCTGAAATCGTCCATCAGGTCCGACAGCTCCACGGCCTCGATAGTACAGCCGGTGGTGTCGTCCTTGGGGTAGAAATAGAGCACCAGATTGCTGTTGCCGAGCAATCGTTCGGAACTCACGATGTGCATGTCGGCATCAGGCAGCTCGAACGGCGGGGCCTTGTCACCAGGCTTCAGCATGTCGTTTCCTCGCTTTATCGTTATCGTTCAGGGTCGTTTGTGATGTGGAAGATAGTTGACTCCCTCGAAGCGGGTCAACCACTGTTTCACCCTGCAGCGGCTGGTGGATTTGCGCCTTCCGAAGCAAATTCCGACATGCCGCCCACAAGGTAGGCAGTTCGGCCGATAAGATGCATAATAGAGAGTATTGGAAAGGCGCAGGGAGACCGCAGGACGCCTCCATCGAGCACCGCCGCAACTGCGGCGGTTATCGTCTCAGCCGACGTAAAAAAATCTGAGATTGCGCAAGCACGCGAAGGCAGATCACCATGTACGATGACTTCTACAAGCTCAGCGGAAAGCCATTTCAGCTGACCCCCGACCACAAGTTCTTCTTCAACAGCAAGGGGCACAACCGGGCCATGGCCTATCTGCGCTATGGACTCGAGCAGGGCGAGGGCTTCATCGTCATCACCGGCGGCATCGGCACCGGCAAGACCACCCTGGTCCGCAATCTGTTCGACGAACTCGACGGTATGAACGTGATGGCCGCTCAGCTGGTCACCACCCAGGTCGATCCGGACGATATGCTGCGCATGGTCTGCGCCTCTTTCGGCCTGGCCCACGAAGGTCAGAACAAGGCCACCCTGTTGCACAACCTGGAAGCCATCGCGCGGGCGCGCCACGCTGAAGGCAAACAGATGCTGCTGGTGGTCGACGAAGCGCAGAACCTACCCGCCCGTTCAGTCGAGGAGCTGCGCATGCTCTCCAACTTTCAGGTCGACAACCGGGCACTGGTGCAGACCTTCCTGCTCGGTCAGGAGGAGTTCAAACGCACCCTGCAGAGCCCCGGTATGGAACAGGTGCGCCAACGCATCATCGCCTCCTATCACCTGGAGCCGTTGAGTGCCGACGAGACGGAGAAGTATATCCTGCACCGGCTGCAACTGGTCGGCTGGAAGGACGACCCCACCTTCGACGAGGGTGTCTTCCGCATGATTTTTGAATTCACCGGTGGTGTGCCGCGACGTATCAACGCCATGTGCGACCGCCTGATGCTGTACGGCTGCCTCGAGGAGCTGCACCATCTGGAAAAAGATGCCGTCCTCTCGGTGATGCAGGAGCTGGAGCAGGAGGTCAGCTTCGATCCACCTCCCGGAGAAGCGGACACTCAGGGCCAGGAGTCACTCGAACCGCCGAGGGCTTCCGTCTCACCACTGAGACCCTCGGGCAAGGGCGGTAATCAAGCCACCGCTGCACGACCGGCCACGTCCCCGGTACCGCATGCGGACGAGTTGATCTACCGCATTCAGGAGCTGGAGAAGGAACTCGACGACCTGCGCCAGACGGTGCGCAAAGAGCAGAAACTGCTGCGCAAGGCGATTCTGCTGCAGATGGACCTGGACGAGTTCGAGGACTTCAATTAGGGCCTATTAACACTAATCCGATACGCCCTGCTGGAGCTGTTTTTGCGCCCAGCAAGGCAAAATGAGTGTGGTGTAGCCCGGCTACATAAGCGAATGATAGCGCCGCTGGGTGCAAAAACAGCCCCAGCCCTTCGGGTTGCGTCTGAAAAAGCGCCACTCGTCGTTCATTTGGAATGACCAAACTTCTCTCCTCGCGCATTGATTGGCTCTTTTTCAGGCGCAACAGGGCGTATCGGATTAGTGTTAACAGGCCCTAGGCAAGCGGCAACGGCCCCGGCTCAGTCGAGCGCCGGCCCGATAATCACGTCGATCGGCTCGAATCCCCTTGCCTCCAGGGCCTCGGCGATATCCTCCCAACGGCAGTTCTCGGTGCACTCTTCGGCCTGCGCGATGATACCGGTAGCAAAACGGTAGGCTTCATGCTGCTCAAGGTCGTAGGGAATCTTCACCAGCCGGATACGTTCGAACTTCTCGCTTGGCAATATCATCAACTTATCGTTCATGCTCGCTCCATCCCCTGACTGTGGCGGGATCTACAAGTTATTGTCTGGATGATAGTCGAAAACCCGTTCCGACTCATTGATCCAGGACCTGTTAAACCCCATCCGGCAGGCTCAGGAGCGAACGTTGTCCAGAGTTTTTCGGAAAGCATGCTCCCGCAACAGCGGCGCAATCTGCTCTGCGGGCCTGGGTTTCGAAAACAGATACCCCTGGGCCTCGTCACAACCGATCTGACAGAGAAAGGCAAGCTGGCTGGCCTGCTCCACCCCCTCTGCGAGCACGCGCACGCCAAGGCTCTGACCCATGGCCACCACAGTGCGGATGATCGCCCGGTCACCCTCGTCGCTCTCAATGTCGCGGATGAAGGATTTGTCGATCTTGAGTGTTGTGACCGGGAGATGCTTGAGCCGCAGCAGGGACGACTCGCCAATACCGAAGTCATCGATCGAGAGCTCGAAACCCATGTCCACCAGCAGTTTCCAGAATTCATCGTCGAAACTCTTCTCCAGCAATCCGCTCTCCGGAATCTCCAGCTCGACCCGGTTGGGTGAAATACCACTAACCTCGACGGTGCGGCCGATCTGGTCGTAGGCATCCGCGCTGTTGAAGGTATGGGAATCGATGTTGATGGCGATGCGCCCCGGCTCCAAGCCGGCATCCAGCCACTCCTGCAGCTGGCGGCAGGATTCGGTTATCACCCAATGCGTAATGTCACGCATGACGCCGCCTTCGTGTGCAACGGCAAGGAACTCCGAAGGATTGAGTAGCCCGCGTTGCGGATGTTGCCAACGCAGCAGGGCTTCCAGGCCAGTCACCCGTCCCGTGCGCAGATCGACTTTTGGCTGATAGTGGAGCAGGAAATCCTCGTCGAGCAAGGCGTTGTGCAGGTCGATCTCAAGGCTGAACCGATCCTCCTCCCGTTTCGCCATGGCCTGGGTAAAGTACTGAAAACCGTTACGCCCCTCCCGCTTCGCCATATACATCGCCGAATCCGCGTTTTTCAGCAGTTGCGTCACATCAAAGCCGTCGTCCGGATAGATCGCGATGCCGATGCTGGTCGTCACATGCAGGGTATGGTGTTCGATCACGACCGGTTGACTCAGCAGGCTGATGACCTTGCGTGCCACCCGAGCCGGGCTGTCCTCATGCGCGAAATCCTCCAGCATGATGATGAACTCATCACCGCCGAGCCGCGCCACCTCGTCATCGCTGCGCACCGCATCCCGCAAGCGCCTGGCACTCGTTTCCAGCACTCTGTCGCCGATCACATGACCCAACGTATCGTTGATCTTCTTGAAGCGATCGAGGTCCAGGTAGAGCAGTGCCAGACGTCGCCTGCACCGCTCCGCATGACCCAGTGCGTGATCGAACATCTCGAGAAACGCCGCCCTGTTGTGCAGCCCGGTCAGCGGATCATGGTAGGCCAGCTTGCGCAGCACCTGCTCCTGCCGCAACTTCTCAGTGATATCGCTAAAGGTGGCCACATAGCCGGTGATCACGCCGTCGGGTCGACTGACGGCGGCGATACGCAGATGCTCGGGATAGACCTCACCGCTTTTACGGCGGTTCCAGACCTCACCCTCCCAACCGCCATCCCGGCTGATACTTTGCCACAGTTGCTCATAGAAGGCTTGATCGTGGCGCCCCGACTTGAGCAGTCGGGGTGTCTGCCCGATGACTTCCGTCTCGCTGTAACCCGTGATCTGAGTGAACGCCCGGTTCACCGCCTGAATTTCGCCATTCGGACCGGTCACCATGACCGCTTCGGCCAGACTGCTGAAGGCCACGTCGCTGCGCTGCAGGCGTGCCTTGTCCTCATACTCGGCGGTGATATCGCGAAACAACACCACTGAACCGGTCAGGGTATCGTCCGACCAGAAGGGGGAGCTGACCACGCTGACCCGGATAGTCACCCCGTCGCTACGGCGAAAATGCTCATCGGTACTGCGGTAGATCTCTCCGGATAGGGCCCGCAGCCGAATCGGACAGAACTGGGAGAGCGGCGGTTGCCTTTCCGAATGGGTATGGAACAGGGTATGCGCTTCGGCACCGATCAGCACATCCTCGTCATAGCGAAGGATCTCGCAGGCCATCGGATTGACGTAGATGATCTTCCCCATCTCGTCCATGACGTACATGCCTTCCGCCATATGATCGCTGATGGTTCGCAATCGCCGGTTAGAATCGAGCCAACGGCGCACGGCCACCGCCGCCAACAGGATCAGGAGCGTACCCACAATAAAGGCGCTCAAGTGGGAGCGTCTTAGGTACTCGACATCGCGCATCGGAATCGAGGTGAGGATATAGGCGGAAGTCCGATCCAGACTGTCCCGGACAGGACGCAGTATGCTTGCGTAGCAGTCACCCAGGCCTCGGCAGAAGACCCGGTTCAAGCGCCTGCCCTCACTCAGCACCTGGGGCAACTGTGTATCCTCCAGCAACCGTTCGTACAACCAAGCCACACTGTCAGGTCTCCCGTCGCGATCCACCGCCTCCTGCTCGACAATAAAATCGGGGCTGATCTCTGACTCGCGAAAGAGGGCATGCGAACTTGGATGACTCACCGCCTGATACAGATCTTTGCGCACCAGAAACTGAATATCGCTCCCGGCATGGTCTTCGACAGTGTTCAGGGCCTGCTTGATCGCTTTGAAGGAGAGACAGAAATCCACCGCCCCCACCACCACGCCCTGATGACGCAAGGGGAAGGCGAAACGAAACCCCGGATAGACACGACCGTTCTCGAGCACACCATTATGTACCTCGCCCTGCAGCACCCTCTTCAGCAGCGGTCGTTGAAGGCTGATAGGGTCAGCGTAGAGATCGGGGCGGTTGAAGCGCAGAAATGAGCGGCCATCAGCCAGGACAAACTGCAGCTCGCGGAAGTCGTTACTCTGCAACTGACTGAAAGTAGAATAAAACTCCCGGTACAGCCGACCACGCAAGCGGGCCTGTCCCTGTGCGTCCGCCTGCTGGGCCAGCGCCAGTGCCGCGGTCACTTCCTTGCGGTCGAAAAGGTTGTCGTAGAGTACCTCCAGCATGCGTTGATAGCTGCTCAACCGGCTGGCGATTGCCGCCTCCTGAGAACTCTCTATGAAGTACTGTCGCGTCTGCACTTCGCGCCCATAGTTCGCCAACAGCAGCAGGGCCAGCAGAATCACCAGTCCCGAAACAACCAGCGAAAAGCGCATGCCTCTCACGGTGTTGCCTCCAACCACACCGGCAAGCTCTCAACCGCGTCCAGCACGCCCTGATAGTCACAGTTGGATGGCGCCTCGGCACCGTTTCGGAGGCTGTGTCCCCAACCCTTCATCTGTTCCCAGCCGGCTTCACTCGTCACCGGCTCGAGTCTCAACAACGCCTCACGCAAGCGTTCGATTTCGTCCGCCGACAGTTGGCGACGATTGGCATACACCCCAAAGCCGGGGAATGGGGGACTGACGGTCAGAATCCTCAGATCGAGGTGGCGGTATCTCTCCGCGATCGACGTCTTGATACCGGCGAGATCGTACTCTCCCCGTACCACACCCAAGGCAGCCTCGGTGTGGCTGCCGGCATAACTGAAGCGGATTCCCGGGTCATCGAGACGCCTCCCGGAAGACGCGAGCATTTGCGAGACAGCTAGGTAGCCGCAGGTCGAGAAGGGCTGGGTCAGGCCGATATGCAGCCCCTGCGCATGCGCCAGATCGAGCTGGCGCCCACCCATTACGACCAGAGAGCAGGTGTAGCTGCTCAGGCCATCGGCCTCTCTGAAACAGGCCAACGGCTCAACATCGTGATCGGATTTGGCCAGCAATGCATAGGGCAGGGGCCCGAGGTAGGCAAGATCGATCTGGTCGTTGCGAAATGCTTCCAAGAGATCGCTGTAGTCTTCGAAATCGATCAGCTCGACCGGTCGACCGACTTGTCAGGTTGTCAAAGGCACAAAACGATGATTACGGGACCCAGTATTTCATTCCGCGAGCCGGGAAAGCCTGCAAATCCAACCGGCATTTCCCTGGAATCGGGCCGTGTACACCAGTGACTGGCGCCCGAAACCCCGTATCAAGTAAGGTTATCGGCCACGGTAGCGAGTTCTTGACGTCACACGGGATAGCCCGTAAGCGGAACACGGGCTGGCCGGAGTACCGGCCGATTACATGGAATGTGTACTGCCGGTAGCAGTACCGGCAGTACGCCTGATGGCGGTGGGATAGGTTGGGTATGTTTCAGCTGGCCCACTACCAGATGGGCAGGTCGCTACTTCCCATCAGGTATTCGTCGACGGCGCGAGCGCACTGACGACCCTCGCGGATGGCCCAGACCACCAGTGACTGGCCACGACGCATATCACCGGCGCTGAAGACACCATCGATGGAGGTCTTGTAGGCGTTGCTGCCTTCGGTTGCAGCCTTCACATTCCCACGACCGTCGAGTTCGACTCCCAGCTCCTCGATCATGCCCTCGTGCACGGGATGGACAAAGCCCATGGCCAGGGTCACCAGTTCCGCCTTCAGCTCGAACTCCGAGCCGGCGACTTCAGACATCTGCCAGCTACCCTGCTCGTCCTTGTTCCACTCCACCTTGATGCACGTCACACCGGCCAGATTGCCGTTGCCGTCATCGACGAAGGCCTTGGTGGCGACCTGCCACATGCGCTCACAACCCTCTTCCTGGGAACTGGAGGTACGCATCCGGTTGGGCCAGTTGGGCCAGGTGGTACCCTTGTTCTCTTGCTCCGGTGGCCGGGGCAGGATCTCGAGTTGGGTCACCGATGCGGCGCCATGGCGGTTGGAGGTGCCGATACAGTCGGAGCCGGTGTCACCACCGCCGATCACCACCACGCGCTTGCCCTCGGCGGAGATGAAGTTCTCCACCTTGTCGCCCTGCACCCGGTGGCTGTTGGAACGCAGGAAATCCATGGCGAAGTGAACACCATTGAGTTCGCGACCCGGGATCGGCAGATCGCGCGGTTTTTCGGCGCCCCCCGCGAGCACCACGGCGTCGAACTCGTCGAGCAGCTGCTTCACCTGTATATCGACGCCGATATGGATGTTGGTCTTGAACTCGACACCCTCGGTACGCATCTGCGCCATACGGCGGTCGATGACCTTCTTGTCGAGCTTGAAATCGGGGATGCCGTAGCGCAGCAGACCACCGATCCGGTTCTGCTTCTCATACAACACCACGCCATGGCCGGCTCGGGCCAGCTGCTGGGCGGCCGCCATGCCGGCGGGACCGGAACCGACCACCGCGACCCGCTTGCCGCTCTTGTGCTCGGCGATCTGGGGCTTCACCCAGCCCTCCTGCCAGGCCTTTTCGATGATGCTGTACTCGATGGTCTTGATGGTGACCGGCTCGTCTTCCAGGTTCAGGGTGCAGGCCGCCTCGCAGGGGGCGGGGCAGATCCGGCCTGTGAACTCGGGGAAGTTGTTGGTGCTATGGAGCACCTCGATGGCGGCCCGCCAATCGGTCTTGTAGACCAGGTCGTTCCAGTCAGGAATGATGTTGTTCACCGGACAGCCCTGGTGGCAGAAGGGGATACCGCAGTCCATGCAGCGGGCGCCCTGCTGGCTCACCGCCTCGTCGGTCATTGGAATCACGAACTCCTGGTAGTGGGTGAGGCGATCGGCGACCGGAGCGTATGTCCGGTCCTGGCGTGCGATCTCTTTGAATCCCGTTGGCTTCCCCATGATCAGTGACTCCCCTTACTCTCGACCTCAGCGACCATCTGCTGGGCCTGCATCTCTTTCAGCGCGCGGCGGTACTCGACCGGCATGACCTTCACGAACTTGGGCAGTATGCTGCTCCAGTTGTCGAGAATACGCTTGGCCACTTCCGAGTTGGTGTAGTGCAGGTGCCTCTCCACCAGCTGCTTCAGGCGCAAGGCATCGAAGCGGGTCATGTCGTGGCTGAGGTCGACCCTGCCATGACTCTCCAGATCGCCACCCTGATGATCCAGCTCCTCCAGTGCAATGTCCTCGTCCTCGATCGGCTCCAGCTCCACCTGAGCCAGATTGCAGCGATCGGAGAAATCTCCCTGCTCGTCCAGCACGTAGGCGATACCGCCCGACATGCCGGCGGCAAAGTTGCGCCCGGTAGGGCCGAGACAGACTACGATACCGCCGGTCATGTACTCACAGCCGTGGTCGCCCACGCCTTCGACCACTGCGGTGGCACCCGAATTGCGTACGCCGAAGCGCTCGCCGGCCACGCCACGGAAGAAGCACTCACCACTGATGGCACCGTAGAGCACGGTGTTGCCGACGATGATGTTCTCCTCGGCCTTGCCGATCTTCGACTCCGCCGGCGGGTAGATCACCAGGCGGCCGCCGGAGAGGCCCTTACCGACATAATCGTTGCCCTCACCGGCCAGCTCCAGGGAGACACCCTTGGTGACCCAGGCGCCGAAGGACTGGCCGGCGGTGCCCTTGACCTTGATGTAGACCGTGTCGTCGGGCAGTCCGGCATAGCCGTACTTCTCGGCCAGGCGGCCGGAGAGCATGGTACCGAAGGTGCGGTTGTAGTTGTGGATGTCGATCTCGATCTTCACCGGCTCGCCCCTCTCCAGGGCCGGCTTGGCGAGCTCGATCAGCTTCTTGTCCAGAGCCTTGTCGAGGCCATGGTCCTGACCCTCGCAGTTGTAGATAGCGACACCCTCGCCAGCCTCGGGCTTGCGCAGCAGGCGGCTGTAATCGAGCCCCTTCGCCTTCCAGTGGCTGATCGCCTTGCGCATGTCGAGGCGGTCGCTCTGGCCGATCATCTCGTTGAAGCTGCGAAAACCCAGCTTGGCCATCAGCTGGCGCGCCTCTTCGGCGACGAAGAAGAAGTAGTTGATGACATGCTCCGGCTTGCCGGTGAAGCGTTTGCGCAGCTCCGGATCCTGGGTCGCGATACCCACCGGGCAGGTGTTGAGATGGCACTTGCGCATCATCAGACAGCCTTCGGCGATCAGCGGCGCGGTGGCGAAGCCGATCTCATCGGCGCCCAGCAGGGCGGCCACCACCACGTCGCGGCCGGTACGCATGCCGCCGTCGGCCTGCACCGCGATGCGTCCGCGCAGCTGGTTCAGCACCAGGGTCTGGTGGGTCTCGGCGAGGCCGATCTCCCAGGGTGAGCCGGCATGCTTGATCGAGGTCAGCGGGCTGGCGCCGGTACCGCCGTCGTATCCAGCGATGGTGACGTGGTCGGCGTGCGCCTTGGAGACGCCGGCGGCCACCGTGCCCACACCCACCTCGGAGACCAGTTTCACCGAAATACGCGCGTTCGGATTGGCGTTTTTCAGGTCGTGGATGAGCTGCGCCAGATCCTCGATAGAGTAGATGTCGTGGTGCGGCGGCGGCGAGATCAAGCCCACACCGGGCGTGGAGTGTCGCACCCGCGCAATCTGCTGGTTGACCTTGTGGCCGGGCAGCTGGCCGCCCTCGCCGGGCTTGGCGCCCTGGGCCATCTTGATCTGGATGTCGTCGGCGTTGACCAGGTACTCGGTGGTGACGCCGAAGCGGCCGGAGGCCACCTGCTTGATGGCGGAACGTTCCGGATTGCGCGAGCCGTCGGGCAGCGGGTTGAAACGCTCAGGTTCCTCGCCGCCCTCACCGGTGTTGGACTTGCCGCCGATGGTGTTCATCGCCTTGGCCAGGGTCGAGTGGGCCTCGTACGAAATGGAACCGAAGGACATGGCGCCGGTGGCGAAACGCTTGACGATCTCGCCCGCCGGCTCCACCTCGTCCAGAGGGATCGGGTTGTCGGCGAACTTGAACTCGAACAGGCCACGCAGGGTCAGCAGGATCTCGTTCTGCTCGTTGATCGAGCGGGCGAACTCCTGATAGGTGTTCCAGTCGTTGCTGCGCACCGAGTGCTGCAGCTTGGCGATGGTCTGCGGCGTCCAGTTGTGGTCCTCGCCGCGCAGCCGATAGGCATAGTCGCCGCCCACGTCGAGGTGACGCTTGTAGATCAGCTGGTCGCCATAGGCCTTGTCATGCCACTTCACTGCCTCGGCGGCGATCTCGTTGAGACCGGCGCCCTCGATGGTGGTGGTGGTGCCGGTGAAATAGGCGTCGACCAACTCGCTGGAGAGGCCCACGGCGTCGAAAATCTGCGCACCGCAGTAGGACTGATAGGTGGAGATCCCCATCTTCGACATTACCTTCTTCAGCCCCTTGCCGATGGCCTTGATGTAGCGTTTTTGCGCTTCGGCGAAGGCCAGCTGCTCAGGCAGCTTCGGCAGTTCACTCTGGATGGTGTCGAAGGCGAGATAGGGATTGACCGCTTCGGCACCGTAGCCGGCCAGGGTGGCGAAGTGGTGCACCTCGAGGGCGGCGCCGGTCTCCAGCACCAGGCCCGATTCGGTGCGCAGACCCTTGCGGATCAGATGGTGGTGCACGGCTGAGGTGGCCAGCAGCGCAGGGATGGCGACGTTGTCCGCATCCACCCTCCGATCGGAGAGGATCAGAATGTTATAGCCTTCGCGCACCTTCTGCTCGGCCAGCTCACAGAGCGCCTCCAGCGCCGGCTTCATACCGGCTGCGCCCTCGGCAGCTGCATACGTGATGTCGAGGGTCTTGGTGCGGAAGGCACCCCCGGTGTTGTCCTCGATGTGGCGGATGCGCTCCAGATCTTCGTTGGTCAGCACCGGCTGGCTGACTTCCAGGCGCATGTGCGCGCCGGCGTCCGCCAGATTGAGCAGGTTCGGCCGCGGGCCGATCAGACTCACCAGCGACATCACCAACTCCTCACGGATCGGGTCGATCGGCGGGTTGGTGACCTGGGCGAAATTCTGCTTGAAATAGGTCGACAGGTGCTTGGCCCGCAGGGAGAGTACCGAAGGCGGATTGTCAGCGCCCATGGAGCCGGTTCCCTCCTGGCCGGTCAGGACCATGGGGGTGAGCAGGAACTTGATGTCCTCCTGGCTGTAGCCGAAGGCCTGCTGGGCGTCGAGCAGGTCATCCTCGTCAGGGGCCATGGGGGCCACATCGGAAGGCAACTCGTCGAGGTGGATCTGGGTCTGGTCGAGCCAGTCCTGGTAAGGCTTGGCGGTGGCCAGCTGGGACTTGATCTCGGCATCGTCGATGATGCGTCCCTGTTCCATATCGATGAGGAACATCTTGCCGGGCTGCAGACGCCACTTCTTGACGATCTTCTCTTCGGGTATGTCGAGCACACCCATCTCCGAGCCCATCACCACCAGGTCGTCCTCGGTGATCAGGTAACGGGCCGGCCGCAGGCCGTTGCGATCCAGGGTGGCGCCGATCTGACGACCGTCGGTGAAGGCCACCGCGGCAGGACCGTCCCAGGGCTCCATCAGCGCCGCATGGTACTCGTAGAAGGCGCGCCGATCCTTGTCCATCAACTTGTTGCCGCCCCAGGCCTCGGGGATCAGCATCATCATGGCATGCGCGAGCGAATAGCCGCCGCAGACCAACAGTTCAAGGGCGTTGTCGAAACAGGCGGAATCGGACTGGCCCTCGGGGATCAGCGGCCAGATCTTGTCCAGATCCTCACCCAGGATATCGGAGGCCATGGAGTTCTTGCGTGCCCGCATCCAGTTTACGTTACCGCGCAGGGTGTTGATCTCGCCGTTGTGCGCGATCATGCGGAAGGGATGGGCCAGATCCCAGGTCGGGAAAGTGTTGGTGGAGAAGCGTTGATGCACCAGAGCCAAGGCTGTGACCATGCGCTCATCGTTGAGGTCGAGAAAATAGTCCCCCACCTGATTGGCCAGCAGCATGCCTTTATAGACCAGGGTGCGGGAGGACAACGAAGTGAAGTAGAAGGCGCTGCCGCCTTCCAGTTCCGCCTGCCGGACCCGGTTCTCGATCTGCTTGCGAATAACGAACAGTTTGCGCTCGAAGACGTCCTGATCGGCGCAGTTATCCCCACGTCCGACAAAGATCTGACGTACCACCGGTTCCGTCGGCTTGACGCTGTAACCCAGATCGTCATTCTTGACCGGGACGTCGCGCCAGCCGAGTACCATCTGTCCCTCGGCCGCCACCAGCTGCTCGATGGTCTCCTCGCAGACATTGCGGCTGGCCTCGTTGCGCGGCAGGAACAGCATGCCAATGGCGTACTCACCCTCGGCAGGCAACCCGAACTCGGTGACCGCACGAAAGAAGGCGTCCGGGATCTGCAACAGGATACCCGCGCCATCACCCGCTTTGGGGTCGGCCCCCACTGCGCCACGATGGGTCAATCGCTCAAGAATACCCAAACCTTGCTGGATGATCTCGTGGCTCTTGACGCCCTTAATGTTGGCGACAAAACCTACGCCGCAGGCATCGTGTTCATTGGCGGGATCGTAAAGTCCCTGTTTAGGCGGTAAAGCACCCTGGTTCATTACGCAAACCTCATTTTGCCCGTACCTTCCCGGCCGTGGCCGCGACGGAGGTCTCAAGCAATTGCTGAAGAAGGAGTTATCGGCGGAGATTCACAGCCGCCCGCATACATCTTTACGAGACGCAGAACATCGTAGGATACGTGAGAAATCGCTCTCAGACCAGCATATCGAAGACTTTCCCTAATGATTCGACAACACCCAAGCCGAAACTACCCCATGAACTGCGCCGGTGGCAACCCGCCAAGCCCCTTCTCAAATTGCGATTTATGGCTGCAGTGAACTCAACGGGCGCGCCCAAGCACCCCCTTTCTGTAGCTCGGCCGCCAAGCTTTTGATCGCTTTCAATGCCGCGGCGCGATTCGGGTACCTGCCCCAAAGCAAGGGATACCACGTACGCCCCTTGCGTACCGTACGCACAGAGAATACCTGTTCCTGTAGCTTGTACTTTTCGATAACTTCTTGTAATGACTCGATATTTTCAACGGCCAGCAGCTGAACGGTGTAGCTACCTGGCGCCTGCTCCCTGAGCCATTCCTTTGACTTCACCAGTGTCGATGATGCCCGTGCTGCCGGCGTGGACACCTCCTTGGCGGGAGCAGCCTCAGCTGCCTGCGTGACCGGCTCATCTTGCCCAGCTTCGGGGGCCTTCTCCTTCGAATCAGTGGCCGGCACAACCCCCGTTTCACCAGCAACACTCTTCAGGCTTTCACCCGCTGCCGAAGGGTTTCCGTCAGAGGGCATTTGAGAGGGGACGGACACGGCTGTAGTCTCTTTCGCGGCCAGGTCCGGCGTGGTTTGCGGCCTGACAGGCTCGGAAATCACCGCCTCTGCAACTGGACTTTTCGGTTCGGAAACCGCCTCAGCAGCAACTGGCCGTTTCGTCTCGACAACCGGTACTTGAATCGATGTCGGCTCATTGCTCGACTCGGGTGCGGGCGATTTCCGCGCTGCAGCCCTCTCTGCTTCACCAACAGCAGCAAGTTTGGGTTCCGCATTCTGCGGTTGCATGCTTACTGCAGGCGAACTCTCCTCGACCTCCACTTGCCGCTGATTGGGCTTCTGAACCTCGGGAGAGAACAACCGGTTGATCGGTCCCTGAAACAGGAGCAACAGAAGCACCACAGCCCCCAAAGGCACGGCACCCCAAAGCCATGACTTTCGGATTCTACCGGTGATCGGCTCGAGGGTGCCATCCGCCTCTCCCACGGCTTCAAGGATGGCGCTGGCAAGCGCACCGGGCGCCCCTTTGGTGTCCCGATAAAGACGGTCCAAACGACTTGCGTCCAACGCCAGTTGTGGGTCGAGCCCTTCGACGTTCAGCAGGAAGCGCATATAGCTGTCGGCCTCCTCACGCGTCAGCGGCGGGAGATCGATCACCTGAATCGATTGGGGTGACATCACCTGTAGCTGAGGCGTGGAGAGCAGCATGTCAATCTGTTCGTTGGCAAACAGCACCAGGCTTACGAGGGGAGCCCCATCCACCTGCCGCTCGTAGAGACGCAACAGGGTGATCAAGCTGGTAGGCGGCAGCTCCTGGGCATCGTCGATCAACAACACCGGAACCGAGCCACGCTTCCTCATTGTCTCGAAGCGGTCGATCAGACGGCGAATGTTGTCCTCCTTGGCATCGGGCAGGCCGTTGCAGCGGGCAATATGAGCCAGGAGCCGTTCGGGCTGCATCATGGAATCCGCCGAGAAATGGCAAACCGCCCAGTTATCCGGCGCCCCAACCTGCAGGCGTGAGGCCAACAGGCTTTTGCCGATACCGGACATGCCACGAACCAGAGGCACCAGTTCACTGTTCTCTATCAGATGCCTGATCAGATCCAGCCGCGCTTCAGATTCCGGCGTCGAGAAAATTTCTTCGTTCTCAGCCAAGCGGATATCCCGATATTAAAGTGTCAACGACCATAATTCTCGAGTGTTTCATGCAGTTTCGCCAGATTGAATTCATCCGTAACACAGGCGGACCCAATCCCATTGAGCAACACCAACCTCAACTTCCCATCCAATACCTTCTTGTCTACTGCCATCAACGAAAGAAACTGTTCCACCCCCAATGATACGGGGGGCAGTGTCGGTAACCCTGCCCGTTCGATCAACTGACAGGCCCTTGCCAACTCCTCGGATCCAATCCAGCCCAGACGATTGGACAGATCCGCTGCCATGCACATACCTGTGGCTACCGCCTCACCATGCAACCAGCTGCCATAGCCCATACCTGTCTCGATGGCATGCCCGAAGGTATGCCCAAGGTTGAGCAGAGCACGCTGACCGGCCTCTCTCTCATCAGCGGCCACCACTGCCGCTTTGCACCGACAGGAGCGCTCGATCGCAGTAGCCAACAGTGCGGAGTCGCGCGCAACCAGCCCGCCCATTTCCCTCTCGAGCCAGTCGAAGAAATCACGTTCTGCGATCAGCCCGTATTTGATGATTTCGGCCAAACCCGAGGCAAACTGGCGATCATCCAGCGTATTCAGCGTAGCCGTATCCGCCAGAACAGCAAGTGGCTGATGAAAGGCGCCGATCATGTTCTTGCCCAGCGGGTGATTGACCCCTGTCTTTCCGCCCACGGAAGAGTCGACCTGGGACAGCAGGGTTGTCGGCACCTGAATGAAATCCACGCCACGCTGGTAGGTCGCAGCGGCAAATCCCGCCATATCCCCGATCACACCTCCCCCCAACGCGATCAGAGTGCATTTGCGTGTGAATCGCCGCTCCAAAAGCGCGGTGTAGATTTGATTCAACACCTCGAGAGTCTTGTACTCCTCTCCATCGGGGAGGATGACATGAGACACGTCGAAGCCGGTCAGAGCCGAACGCGTTGACTCCAGATAGAGTGGAGCGATGGTTTCATTGGTCACCACCATGACCTGCCTGCCAGGCACATGTTTGGCGTAAAAACCGGCATCCGAATGCAGATGCTCACCAATGTAGATCGGGTAGCTTCTATCCCCCAGATCCACCGTCAATGTGTAGTTACACTTGCTCAAAATGACCCCGTGATGCCTGATCTACTCCGAAGACTCCAGTCGCTTGATTATTTCACGAACGACAGACTGTGTATTCCTCCCTTCCGTGCTGATGACCAGGTCAGCTGTCTGGCGGTAGAGTGGGTCCCGGACCCGCATCAATGACTGGAGCTTCTCAAGCGGATTCTCTGTCTGCAGCAAAGGTCGGTTTTTGTCGCGATGCGTGCGCTCGAATTGTTGTTCTGGCGTACATTGAAGGTATACCACGAAACCGCGTGAGGAGAGATGTAACCGATTCACCTCCCGCAGGATTGCACCTCCGCCCGTAGCCAGAATTATACCCTCCTTTGCCGTCAACTCATCGATTACGACCTGTTCTCGATTTCTAAAACCCTCCTCACCCTCAAACTCGAAAATTGTCGGTATATCCACGCCTGTCCGATGCTGGATCTCATGGTCGGAATCAACAAACTCCATCCTGAGTATTTCAGACAACTGTCTCCCGACTGTCGTCTTGCCTGCCCCCATCGGGCCTACCAGGAAAAGGTTGTTTATGGACATGCTTTTGCCGAAAGATGTATGTGACTCGTTTCACGAACGATGGTGCTGGCAGTTAGAAAACATATGCCAATTACACGAATAGTAACAGGCTTTTCATAGTGGCAAAAATAAGGCGTGCCGCGAAGCACGCCTTTTTCAACCCATTGGATTCGGTTATCTGACGCGCAGCGTCTCCTTCAGGATTTTCGGTGTGACAAAGATCAGCAGCTCGCTGTTCTGGTCACGCACCTCATTCCTTCGGAACAAGACTCCGGCAAACGGGATATCACCAAAAAACGGGATCTTTTCCACATCGTGGGTCTTTGTGCGCTCGAACACGCCGCCAAGCACGACAGTCTCGCCATTGTCCACCAGAACGGTGGTTTCGATCTTGCGCGTATCGAGAGGGGGCACACCGAGCACTGACCTCGAGAAATCAGGGCTGTCTTTGTTGACCACCAGATCCATCCTTACCCGATCGTCCGGCGTGATCTGGGGCGTGACATCGAGCTTCAGAACAGCTTCCTTGAAACTCACTGTCGTAGCACCACTTGAACTCGCCTCCTGGTAGGGAATCTCGACACCCTGCTTGATGCTGGCTTTGGTCTGATCCGATGTGATCACACGCGGGCTTGAGATGACCTCACCCCGACCTTCCGTCTGCATTGCGGTCAATTCAAGCTGAAGCAGATAGGAACCCAGTTTTCCGACCAGGAAGTTGACACCTCCCGACGGGGCTGTCACAGGCAGATTCACCATCAACGATTCGTTGGTGGAACCTGCAGGGTTTTCTATGCCCGGTGCCACACCGAAAGTACCGCCTATGTGTCCAGGTTCAGAACCGGCAACAGTATAATGGTTGTCGCCAATATTGACCACGTCGTCTGTACCGAAACTTGCGCCTACCCGCACACCGAGATCCTTGGCGAAATCGTTATTGGCGACGACGATACGAGATTCGATAAGCACCTGTCGTACAGGCACATCCAGCTTTTGCAGCAAGCGACGGATATCCTGCAGCTTCGCTGTCGTGTCCTGAACCAGCAGGGTATTGGTCCGGGTATCGACCGTCACATTCCCGCGCTCTGACAACAGTCGATTTTCTTCAGACTTCAGCAGGACGGCTAAATCCTCAGCCTTGGCATAGTTCACCTGGATAAAGTCGGAACGCAGCGGGGCGAGCTCTTCGATCTTCTGCTGCGATTCCAGCTCCAGTTGCTCACGGGCCGCGATCTCTTCCGTAGGGGCAACCATGATGACATTGTCGACCTGACGTTTGGACAAGCCTTTAGATTTGAGAATGATGTCGAGCGCCTGA
This sequence comes from Candidatus Thiodiazotropha sp., assembly GCA_037384425.1. Lineage (GTDB taxonomy): Bacteria > Pseudomonadota > Gammaproteobacteria > Chromatiales > Chromatiaceae > Thiodiazotropha. Next base: position 50,166 of record JARROA010000006.1, read on the forward strand.
TCCCAGGGCACATTCTTCAGTCTCAGAGTGATCCTTCCATCCACGGTATCGCTGGTAACGAGGTTCAATTCCGTAAAGTCAGCCAACAGCTGAAGGACCGCACGCACCTCGATATCCTGGAAGTTGAGCGACAGTCTGTCACCCGTGTAGATCATTCTCTCTTTCTGGAGCGCTTCCTTTTCCTCTTTGGTGAGAGACCTGACCTCCACTGCGAATGTCTCGTTCGCCTGGTATGCCAGATAGTCATATTCGCCCGTGGGATAGATATCGATGATGACGTTTTCGCCTCTCGCCCTCGTCTCTACCTTGCTGATCGGTGTAGCAAAATCCAATACATCCAGCGACTGCAATAGATCAGGGGAGATTGACGCCTCATAGAACTCAACCACTATTCTGCCGGCCTCCTCGCGGACATCGACCGGAAGCGTGGTATCACCCAGGGTTACGAGAACCCGTCCCTCGCCGCCTTCTCCTCTGCGAAAATCGATATCCCGGATATCCGAGGACACGGCAGACGTTGCTGCCGGCGCAGCGCCCGCTTGCGCCGGTTTCGGCGCTGAACTCTGTTTGACCTGAGAAGCGACTTTGGGCTGATCACTCACATCAAGTGATATCAGTACCTGACTGCCATTGACTGTCGAGGTATAGGGAACAGTCTTGGTCAGATTGATGACCAGACGTGTACGAGACCCCGCTTCAAGCGCCGTGACGCTGTGCACCGGACCTACACCAATCAGTTTTGTTTTGTAACCGAGCTCGCTTTTGATACCGGGAAAATCCAAGGATATACGTGCCGGGTTCTCGGTAACGAAACCTGTAGGCTGGTCGACATCTCCGCTCATACTCAATGTAAGCTGCACGCGATCCCCTGGAAGGGCCGAAAAATCGATCGACTTCAGGGCGCTCTCTGCGAAGGCGTTGAACGGACAACTCACCAAAGCCAGGAGAACCAAGATGCCAAGCGCCTTTTGTGTCAACGTGCCGCGCTCATCTTTCGATTCTTTCAAAAAGTATTTGAGTGCCATTGGCAAACCTCTCATCTCGAATTCCCCTTGCTATTCCGCCAAAGCCAATGATGCCTGACGTTCGATATACCCGCCCGTACCATCCTGGACTATTTCACTCAATTCAATCTTGTCTTCGCTGATTTGAATGATGCGGCCATGATTCTGCCCCATGTAGTTACCCGGCTTGACTCTATGGATCGTACCTTCCTTGGTTTTGACCAACCCCCAGGTAACACCTTGCTGCTCAAGCGTCCCCACCATTCGAATCGAATCAAGAGCGTAGCTTTCCAACTCTTCTTTCCTGCGATTAAAATCTGGAGATATCCCGCTATCCGCAATGGCGCCGCCGGTTTCCTCACCCGCTTCTGTCGGGACGAAGGGATCTCGTCGCGAATCCGCCTCATAGACAAAGGTGGTGATCTGTTTGATCTCCGGCAGGGGCTCGATACGACCTGGCGGCTCTGCTTTTTTAGCGTCGACGTATTGACGTAGTTCATTGATGTCCGGATTGGCACAGCCATTCAAGATCAGCATGAGGACCAGACCCATGAATCCGGAAGACCCTGATTTCATAATCCGGTTCATCATTGACCTTCCTCTTCATCCAGATATCGGTAAGTTTTAGCGGTCGCCGTGAGCGTCAATATCTGTGGAGTCGCCTGCTTAGCCTTGCCCGCGACAATTTTAATGTCGTGAATAGTGACGATTCGAGGCAGTGCCGCAATACCGCTAATGAAGTTACCGAATTCGTGGTAATCACCCTTTACCTTGATTTCTATCGGCAGCTCGGCATAAAACTCGCGTGGAACTTCTGCATTCGGTTTAAAGAGTTCGAATTCGAGGCCGGATGCCAGGCCGGTCTGTGATACATCCACCAGAAGCTCTGCCACCTCGGTCTTGTTTGGAAGTTGTCTCAGCATGGCGCCGAAGGACTGCTTCATCTCTTCAAGCTGTTTGCGATAGGCGGCCAGATTCGAGGCCTTCGCCTGCTTGAATTCGAATTTCTGTCGCAGCTGTTTTTCCTGCTTTTCTACATTTTCCAGATTTTTCAGCTGCTTCTTGGTATCGAGATGATACCCGCCGATCGCAACAATGACGCAGACGATCAGAACCAGTATCAACTTGACAGGTGTCGGCCAAACGCCAATGTTGCTGAAATCAAGCTCGTTCAGGTCTTGCAAGTTCACTTTTCATCCTCCCCAGCCTTTACGATCTGGCTAGCTGTGAGTCTAAAGTGACTGTAGCCTGTGCCGGTCTTCTCCTTGCTCTCAATGAAATCCAGTTTTGGATTGTTCAACCACTCTGAGTCGTCGATATTGCGCATCATCGCGGAGACTCGAGCATTTGACTGAGCCTGACCTTCGAAAGCCAGATTGCTTCCTTTCTGGGCCAGCTCGTCCAGGTAGACGCCATCCGGCATAATGGTGACCACCTCGTCGAAAAGGTGGACGATCTGTGGACGACTGCTCTGGAGCTCCTGAATCACGTTCATCCTGGCCAGCAAGTTCTGCTTTGTTCTGTCCAGCTCCTCGATCTCTCGGATCTGCTGTTCTACGATCTTGATCTCGTTTTTGAGATATTCATTGCGCTGGTTTTGAGCTTGGATCATGCTCTGAAACTGCATGTGGATGCCCAAAATGGCCAACCCCGTCAGCAGTGCGCCACCCAGCACCATCAGACCGAATTCCTGTTGGCGTTTTTTCCGCGCCGCCTCTCGCCAGGGGAGTAGATTGATACGCGCCATTAGTCAAAGCTCCTCAAGGCCAATCCGCAGGCGATCATCAGGGCAGGGGCGTCGGCGCTCAGCGCCTGGTGCTTGACCCTGGATGCGACTGACATGTTTGCAAAGGGATTGGCCACCGATGCCGGAGTGCCCAGCTTCTCTTCAATGAGGTCGTCGATACCCACTATTGATGCGCTGCCACCTGCCAGGATGATGTGGTCAACACTATTGTAGGCACTGGCAGAAAAGAAGAATTGGAGGGAACGGCTGACCTGCTGGGCCATGGCCTCTTTAAAGGGCTCGAGCACCTCTGGCACGTAGTTGTCGGGCAGTCCGCCCTGGCGTTTCGCCATACCCGCCTCTTCCAGCGACAGGCCATAGCGCCGCTGAATCTCCTCAGTCAGCTGGCGGCCGCCGAAATTCTGCTCGCGGGTGTAGATGATCTTGTTGTTGTGGAGGACATTGAGGGTGGTAGTGGTGGCACCGATGTCGGCAATCGCGATGGTCTGGTCCTCACCATGCTCAGGCAGTTGATCCATAAGCTGGGTGCAGGCGTTCTCCATGGCGTAGGCTTCGACATCGACGATGCTCGCCGTTAAGCCGGCCAATTCGAGCGCCGCCACCCGGTCATCCACATTTTCGCTGCGGGAGGCCGCCAGCAACACATCCACCAGATCGGGGTTCTTTTCCGACGGCCCGATCACCTCGAAGTCGAGATTGACCTCTTCCAGGGGGTAGGGGATGTACTGATCGGCCTCCAGCTGAATCTGGCTCTCCAATTCCTGATCGGAGAGGGCCGCGGGCATCGAGATCACCTTGGTGATCACAGCAGACCCGGAAACTGCTACAGCGGCGTGCTTGGCCCGCGAGCCGGAACGCCGGACCGCCGCCCGGATCGCTTCGCCGACGGCATCGACCTCAGCAATATTTTTTTCAACAACGGCATTGGCCGGCAGGGGCTCGACCCCATAAGCCTCTACCCGATACATCGCCCCATTGCGCCCGGCACTTTTTGACAACTCCAGCAACTTAACAGTAGTGGAACTGATGTCTATACCAAGCAAAGGCGGGTTCTTTCTTCCGAACAGTGACATGCGGTTTTTACCCAAACGATCCTTATGCCGCAGAACTTAACGAGGAATCTCTTTAACTAGAGTAAGTAACTATATAGCAGCAAATGATTTTTATGTGAAGCTGTTTTTTAAGAATTAAGTTAAAAATATGCGCCACATATTTGCTAGACTATGACTTTTTCCACTTGGGGCCATTCTGGTCCCACCGGCACACCGAATTCTGTGAACCAGCGCATGAAGTCGTTCTACAGACTCTTAAAGTACCTCGTTTTATTCCTATTTGGCCTGGGCCTCATAGGCGCCGGCGGCCTCTACGGGATCTACCTGTACCTTGAACCCAAGCTGCCCTCCATTGATACCCTCAAGGACGTTCAGCTTCAGGTCCCCCTGCGGATCTACAGCAGCGATAATCTTCTCATCGCCGAGTTTGGGGAGAAACGCCGTGAACCGCTCCAGTACGACGAAATACCCCAGCAGATGATCCAGGCCTTTCTGGCCGCCGAGGATGACCGTTTCTTCGAGCACCCGGGCGTTGACTACCAAGGCATTCTGCGTGCTGCCGTACAACTGCTTCTCACTGGAGAGAGAAGGCAGGGTGGAAGCACCATCACCATGCAGGTGGCGAGAAACTTCTTCCTCAGCAGCAAGAAAACCTACACCCGCAAGCTCAATGAGATATTTCTTGCCTTGAAGATAGAGCGACTACTGACGAAACAGGAAATCCTGGAGCTCTACCTCAACAAAATCTATCTGGGCCACCGTGCCTACGGTGTGGGTGCCGCTGCCTTAGTCTATTACGGCAGGCCGGTGGATAAACTTGAGCTTCCTGAGATCGCAATGATCGCCGGTCTGCCCAAGGCCCCCTCCCGCTACAATCCGATTACCGATCCGGAACGGGCCCTCATCCGTCGCGACTATGTCCTCGGTCGCATGTTCGAGCTGGAACAGATCAGCCGTGCCGACTACGACATGGCCAAGGCGGCGCCGATCACGGCCGAGCTCCATACCACTCCCAGTGAGGTCGAGGCCCCCTACGTGGCAGAGATGGCCCGCGCCGAGGCAGTCGACCGTTACGGAGCAAGCGCCTATACCGACGGCTACTCGGTCACCACCACTATCGAGAGTCATCTTCAGACTGCCGCCAACGAGGCCCTGCGCAGTGCCATCCAGGCCTATGACAAACGTCACGGCTACAGGGGGGCCGACGGCCATCTCGAGCTGAGCGAAGAGACCAGCGAAGCTGAGATGATCGCTTTTCTCGACCAGCAACCCACTGCTGCCGAGCTTCAACGCGCTCTGGTGACGGCGGTAGAGGAAAAAAGTGTGGCGGCCTTCACGGAATCGGGAGAGCGGATCACGCTGGATTGGCCCGCACTCGAGTGGGCCGCCCCCTACATTGACCACGACCGAAAAGGCGCCGCCCCCAAGACCGCCGCCGACATCCTTGCGCCCGGCGACCAGATCCTACTCTACCAGGAGCGACCCGAGTCGGGCGACCCATTTTGGCGACTGGCCCAAATCCCTGAGGTCGCAGGCGCCCTGGTGGCCATCTCCCCCGACACCGGCGCCATCAAATCCCTGGTCGGCGGGTATGACTTCTATCAAAGCAAGTTCAACCGCGTGATCCAGGCCAAACGTCAACCTGGCTCCGGTTTCAAGGGATTTATCTATTCCGCCGCCCTGGAGGCCGGATTCACCCCCGCCAGCATTATCAATGACGCACCGGTGGTGTTTGAAGACGATACGCTCGAGGCCGTCTGGCGCCCGGAGAACTACAGCGGCAAATTTTTCGGTCCCACCCGACTGCGCTACGCCCTGACCCATTCGCGCAACCTGGTCTCGATCCGGCTCTTGCGCAAGATGGGCGTAGGATTCGCCATCCAATACGCCAGCCGCTTCGGATTCGACACCCGGGATCTGCCCAGAGACCTCTCTCTGGCACTCGGCAGTGGCGCGGTCTCGCCACTGCAGATGGGAACGGGGTATGTGGTGTTCGCCAACGGCGGCTACTATGTTCCCCCCTATATCATCGACTCGATTCACGACAGCAAGGGTAAAGCGCTCTACCAGGCCAACCCGGTACAGGTCTGTAACGAAGAGATGCAGGCTGAATACCAGACGCAGCAGGATGCGGCACCCGAGCCCAGCGCGCAACCGGCGGAGGAGGAGGCAACAGCGGAGGAGGCAACGACAGAGGAGGCAGCGCAGGACGACAGCGTCGAGACCACTACCGAACAGCCACCACCGCCACTGCGCTGCGCCAAAAGGGCCATCTCGGAGCAGAACTCCTATCTCATGAATTCCATGCTGCGCGACGTGGTCCAGCATGGAACAGCACGCGCCGCTAGGGTGCTCGGTCGCAGGGACATTGCAGGCAAGACCGGCACCACCAACGATCAGCGCGACGCCTGGTTCAATGGTTTCAACCACCACATGGTGGCGATTACGTGGATAGGCTTCGATGACACGGAGCCACTCGGACGTGGCGAAGTGGGCGGACGCGCCGCCCTGCCTGCCTGGATCGACTTCATGCGGGTAGCGCTCAACGGGATCCAGGAAGAGGTCCCCGAGATGCCGCCCGGCATGGTGACCATGCGCATAGACGTCGATACCGGCGAACCGGTCGGAGCCGGCAGCGGTAATGCCATCTTCGAGGTCTTCGAAGAGAAGAATGCCCCGAAACCGCCCGAAACAGGTCCCGGTGGAAGGTCGGGCACAGCTATCGGCAATGGCAATGTCGCCCCTGCAGAGGACCCTTTCTGATTCAAACAATGGCCAACGGTAAGCGCGAACTGCAGCGAAGGATCGCCTACGAAGCCGCCAGGATCATGACCGAGTATCGCTCGGACAATATCACCCATGCCTGTCAAAAAGCTGCTGCGAAGCTGGGGGTTTCCCGCCGCCAGCAGATGCCGACACGGGAGGAGGTGGAGGAGGCACTGCGGGAGCAGCAGTGGCTGACGCGCGGCGAAGCGCAGCAGCAGGCGCTGAATCGCCTGCGCCGCAGCGCATTGGAGGCGATGCAGACTCTACGTCAGTTCGACCCGATACTGGTCGGCTCGGTCTATCAGGGAACCGCCGACACCAACAGCCGGGTGCAGCTCCATCTTCACGCCAACACCCCTGAGGACGTGCTGTTCGCACTCAGCGACCTGAAGATCCCCTGGCAGGAACGCCAGCGCACACTCAGTTTCAGCAATGGCCGCCGCCTGGAGGTCCCCAGCTTCCAGTTCACCGCCGACGGCGTCGCCTTCGAACTGCTGGTGCTCTCCAGCGAGAATCCTCACATCAAACCGCTCGATCCGCTCGACAATCAGCCGATCCGGGGAGCCACCCTCAAGCAGATGGCGGCCCTGGCCTAGTGAGCCGCGCGGCCCGCTAACGCTTGTCCATGGGCACGAAATCGCGCCGCGGGTAGCCCTTGTAGATCTGACGCGGACGGCCGATCTTCTGCCGCGGATCGTCCATCATCTCCAGCCAGTGGGCGACCCAGCCGACCGTTCTCGCTATGGCGAACATCACGGTGAACATGTTGTTCGGTATGCCCAGGGCGCGGTAGATGATACCGGAGTAGAAATCGACATTAGGGTAGAGCTTGCGTTCGATGAAATATTCGTCGTTCAGCGCGATCTCCTCCAACCGCTGGGCCAGCTCGAACATCGGATTGTTGCTATCGGCCAGCTTCGCCAACACCTCATGACAGACCTCGCGGATGATGCCCGCGCGGGGGTCGTATTTCTTGTAGACGCGATGACCAAAACCCATCAGGCGGAAGGGGTCGTCCTTGTCCTTTGCCTTGGCGATGTACTTGTCGATCTGCGAGACATCGCCGATTTCCTTCAGCATGTCGAGCACCGCCTCGTTGGCGCCGCCGTGGGCGGGGCCCCAGAGGGAGGCGATACCCGCGGCAATACAGGCGAAGGGATTGGCCAGTGAACTGCCGGCCAGACGCACGGTGGAGGTACTGGCGTTCTGCTCGTGATCGGCATGCAGGATGAAGAGCAGGTTGAGCGCCTTCTCGGCGATCGGATCCACTTCATACTCCTCGCATGGATTGGCATACATCATGTGCAGCAGGTTGGCGCAATAGGAGAGGTCGTTGCGCGGATACATGATCGGCTCGCCGATGTTGTGCTTGTAGCTGGCCGCCGCGATGGTCGGCATCTTGGCGATCAGCCGGATCGCCGCCACCTGCCGCTGCTCGGGATCGTTGATATCCAGCGAATCGTGATAGAAGGCCGACAGGGAGCCGACCACGCCAACCATGATCGCCATCGGATGAGCGTCGTAATGGAAGCCGTCGAAAAAGTGCTTCAAGGTCTCGTTCAGCATGGTGTGGCGATTGATCAGATTGCGGAAATCCTGCAACTGACCCTGATTGGGCAACTCATTGTTGAGCAGCAGGTAGGCGGTCTCGATAAAGTCGCCGCCTTGGGCCAGTTGCTCGATGGGGTAACCCCGGTATTCCAGTATGCCGATCTCTCCCTGAATGAAGGTGATCTTGCTCTGGCAGCTGGCCGTTGACATGAAACCGGGGTCATAGGTGAATACACCGGCCTCGGAATAGAGCGAGGAGACATCAATCGCCGGCGGTCCCTGTACCGACTCCCTAACGGGAAGCTTGATCGAAACCCCGGTCTCGTCATTGGTCAGGGTGAAATATTTTTGATTCTCTGCCATGTGTGTACTCCATGAGTTGCTACTGGCCAACATAAATCATACGCACACAGCCACCAGCGAACCATATCACCGGATCATCAGTGCCGGGGGCCACCCTGACATCGCTGCGGCGGCTGTTGCGGTCAATTTTCGTATCAGCGCGACCACACAACGGGCAGGGCTGGCGGACGCATTGATTCAATCGGGCATAAGCGGGTCGCCGGAGGCAACCGCAGCCCGATTCTGCCAAAGTCATGCTGGAGGAAATAGTCGCAGGACGCCTGCAGGCTCCTAAATTATTGTGGCAAGTGGAAATCACCCCATCTACCACAAACCACCCATCCTCATAAATTATTTTTAATTACCCATTAAGTATAGGCAGGAATACCGCCCACAGATCAAGTGGCTTTTTTAAATGCTCAGTATTGGGTTTCTTATGATTGGACAACGTGCCACATCCACGAGACCAAGAAAAGAGGGACTCTGCACAGATCCTGGTGCTATTCGAAAAAGAACTTCGCTTCGCCGAATGCGGGTTCCAACTGATCGAGCCAGGTCGCGGATTCGTCAAATCTGGCGAAGAAGGGCCGCTGCACCCAAGCGGGATCGCGCGCCTGAATGAAACGCAGCACGAAAACCCGCTCACCATGCACGTCGGCGACACCCTGAATCTCGACCTTGCCGGGTTGTGCGCTCATGCTGGGGCCACGAGCCGTCCGCCCCAGTCCAGAGACCCGACGCATGGCATCACGGTAGATCTGCCAGGCCTGGTAGAGCGGCACCTCGAAATGGTGTCGGGCACCGGTATCCCGCTCCACGAACATGTAGTAGGGGATGATTCCCAGTTTGACTTGCTCACGCCATAGCTCGGCCCAGGCGACGGGGTCATCGTTGATATGCGCCAACAGTGGACCCTGGCTGCGGATCTCCGCACCAGTCGCGCGCAGACGCCCGATGGCTGCGCGGGCAATCGCCGTGCGCATCTCACGGGCGTGATTGTAGTGCGCCATGATCGCCACATGCTTGCCTGCAATCACCAGATGATGGAGGAGTTCAATCAGCTCCTCCGCGTCATCGTCGGTGACGAAGCGCTGAGGCCAGAAGGTCAGGGCCTTGGTCCCGATACGGATGGTACGGATGTGACTGAAATCGGGATGCAGCAGGGGTTCCAGGTAGGCCTTGAGCTGCTTTGTCTTCATCACCATAGGATCACCGCCGGTTACCAGCAGGTCGGTCACCTCCCGGTGGTCTCTCAAATAGTCGTGAAGTCGATCGGCCTCGGTGGTGGCCATGCGCAGGGTCTTGTCACCGATGAATTGAGCCCAGCGAAAACAGAAGCTGCAGTATGAGTGGCAGGTCTGGCCCTGACTGGGAAAGAAGAGCACGGTTTCGCGGTACTTGTGTTGCAGGCCGGGTATCACCTCGCCCTGGTTGTCGCACGGTAGATTGTGCTCCATCTGACCCGCCGGGTGGGGGTTGAGCTCGGCGCGGATCTCATTCGCCAGCGCACGCAGTCCGGCCTTGTCCATACCCGAGCGAACCGCCATGGCCATACGATTGTAGTGAACCTCATTAAGCATCCCACGTTGCGGAAAGACCAGCTGAAAGATCGGATCTTCCGGCACCCGTTCCCAGTCGATCAGCTCGTTGACGACATAATCGTTAACCCTGAACGGCAGTACCGACGCCACCACCTGCATTTCGAACTGCAGGGATTCGGAAAGTCGAGCAACCTGCGGGATGGCTCTCAGATCACGCTGCGTATAGACCTTGAATCGCTCGTGATACGGCTTGAGATCCAGTGCGTGGATGGGCATACGGCTGGCTGTCGATGTGGTTGGCATCTGACCCTCTCTATCGCTATCACTGGTGAAACGCGAGTTTGCCCGTTGGGGGCGGCATGGCTGCTCTTCGGCAGCCGTCAAGCGGCGTATCAACCCTACCGGGCCGAAAAGGGTTGGTACCCTAACAAATAAACCAGCTCTTAGCAAAACAGCGAAATCCAGCAATATGCACTAAAACGCACCAATATGAAATATGCCCCAGCTATCACCCCTAAACCCGAACGACACCAAAGCCCTGGAGGAATTTATTTGTTTTGTGTCGAAAGTAAATTAGCCCTCATCCAACCCACGCCAGAGAAGAGGCCTTGAGCAGACACCGACGCCTTGACTCGATAGGGGAAAATGAAGGTCGCCCAAGTCATGTAAGCGGAGAGGAATGAACGGGCTGGGGGGATCTGTGGGGCTATGATTTGTGCGCCGCACGATACATAATACGCTTTATGGCCCCATAACAATTCTCGAAGGCCAAACAGACAGTACACCAAAGGTAACACCATGAATCTGCACGAATACCAAGCAAAATCCCTATTTGCCGAGTATGGACTGCCCGTTCCCCAGGGACAGGCTGTCTCCAGTCCCCATGAGGCCCGCGCCGCCGCCCAGGCGCTGGGCGGCTCGGTCTGGGTGGTCAAGGCCCAGGCCCACACCGGCGGACGGGGCAAGGCGGGTGGCGTCAAACTGGCCCGCACCCTCGACGAAGTGGAGGAGGCCGCCCATCAGATCCTCGGTATGACCCTGGTCACCAAGCAGACCGGACCCCAGGGGCTGCCGGTCCACCGGGTACTGGTGGAGGAGGGCAGCGATATCGCCCGCGAACTCTATCTCGGCGCCCTGCTCGACCGGGCCAACTCCCGCATCGTCTTCATGGCTTCGGCCGCTGGTGGCATGAACATCGAGGAGGTGGCCGCTGAGACACCGGAGAAGATCCTCACCACTCTGGTCAACCCCGCCACCGGCATGCTGCCCTACCAGTGCCGCAAGCTGGCCTTCGGCCTGGGGCTCGAAGGGGACCAGATCAAGCAGTTTTCGAAGATCATGATGGGACTCTACCGGCTCTACATGGACAAGGACGTGAGCCTGATCGAGATCAACCCGCTGATCGTCACCGCTGACGGCAACCTGGTCGCCCTTGATGCCAAGATCAATCTCGACAGTAACGCACTGTATCGCCAGCAGGCCCTGCTGGCCATGCGCGACACCAGCCAGGAGGACGAAAAGGAGGCCGCCGCAGCCCAGCATGATCTCAACTACATCACCCTCGACGGCACTATCGGCTGTATGGTCAATGGCGCTGGCCTGGCCATGGCCACCATGGACCTGGTCAAGCTGCACGGCGGCGAGCCGGCCAACTTCCTCGACGTAGGCGGCGGCGCCACCGCCGAGCGGGTCACCGAGGCCTTCAAGCTGATCCTCTCCGACGACAAGGTGAAGACTGTGCTGGTCAACATCTTCGGCGGCATCGTGCGCTGCGACCTGATCGCCGAAGGGGTGATCACGGCGGCCAGGAATGTGGGCATCCAGGTCCCGGTCGTGGTCAGACTGGAAGGCACCAACGCGGAGCAGGGGCTGCGGATGCTCGAAGAGAGCGGACTCGACTTCATCACCGCCCAGGGTTTCACCGAAGCCGCCCAGAAAGCGGTCGCCGCTGCGGCCTGAGCCAGAACCGATCACAGGACTAGCGTAACAACATGAGCATTCTCGTCGACAACAACACCCGCGTCATCTGCCAGGGCTTCACCGGCAAGCAGGGCACCTTCCACTCCGAACAGGCCATCGCCTACGGCACCCAGCTGGTGGGTGGCGTCACCCCCGGCAAAGGGGGCTCGACCCATCTCGACCGCCCGGTCTTCGACACTGTGCACGACGCGGTGGCCGAGACCGCTGCCGACGCCAGCATGATCTACGTGCCTCCCCCCTTCGCCGCCGACGCCATCATCGAGGCCGCAGACGCCGGCATCAAGGTCATCGCCTGCATCACCGAGGGCATCCCGATCCTCGACATGCTGAAGGTGAAAGAGGCACTCAAGTCCTATGACACCCGCCTCATCGGGCCCAACTGCCCCGGCGTCATCACCCCCGGCGCCTGTAAGATCGGCATCATGCCCGGCGCCATACACCAGCCAGGCCGGGTCGGCGTCATGTCCCGCTCCGGCACCCTCACCTACGAGGCGGTGCACCAGACCACCCTGGCCGGTCTGGGCCAGAGCACCTGTGTCGGCCTCGGCGGCGATCCCATCAACGGCACCAGCTTCATCGACTGCCTGAAGATGTTCGAGGAGGATGAACAAACCGAGGGCATCATCATGGTGGGCGAGATCGGCGGCTCCGCGGAAGAGGAGGCGGCCGACTACATCAAGGCCCATGTGAATAAGCCGGTGGTGGCCTATATCGCCGGTGTCACCGCGCCTCCCGGCAAGCGCATGGGCCATGCGGGGGCCATCATCAGTGGCGGCAAAGGCACCGCCGAGGCCAAGTTCCAGGCCCTGGAGGCAGCCGGCGCCCATGTGGTGCGTTCACCGGCGGAGATGGGCAGCCGCATGGCTCAACTGCTCGCCTGAACCCATGCTCCCAGTCCACGCCCGGCTCCCCAAGCGGGAGCCGGGCGTGGCATAATCGACGCTTCACACAAGCCTCCAGACGGAAATGGATCATGCTCACCCCTCTCTCCGGTCCCTACCTGGTTCCCTTCGAACGCGAACACCTGCCCACTTCGCTGGCCACCCAGCCGCCTGAGGACGCGCCGGGCAAAAAGGCCTGCAAGAAGTCGCTGAAAGAAGAGAGCAAACACTTGGACGAACTGCAGCGCCGCCTCTACGCGGAGGACCGTCGCTCCCTGCTGCTGATCTTTCAGGCCATGGATGCCGCCGGCAAGGACAGCACCATCCGGGCGGTGATGAAAGGCGTCGATCCGAGCGGTTGTCAGGTGCATGCCTTCAAACAGCCCTCCAGCGAGGAGCTCGACCACGACTTCCTCTGGCGCACCGCGCGCCGCCTGCCGGAACGGGGGCGCATCGGCATTTTCAATCGCAGCTACTACGAAGAGACCCTGGTGGTCCGGGTCCATCCCGAGTACCTGCAGGCCCAGCGCATCGACATTCCGGACAATCTGGATGACCTCTGGCAGCAGCGCTTCGAGGCCATACGCCAGCACGAGAAACATCTTGCCGAGAACGGCACCGTGATCATGAAATTTTGGCTCAACGTCAGTCCGGAGGCGCAGCGCGAACGTTTCCTCTCGCGCCTTGAAGAGCCGGAGAAACACTGGAAGTTTTCCCTGCGCGACGTGGAAGAGCGGCAACACTGGAACGCCTACATGCAGGCCTACCATGAGACCCTGGCGGAGACCTCACGCCCCTGGGCCCCCTGGTACGCCATCCCTGCCGACAACAAGCCCTTCATGCGCTGGCAGGTGGCCAAGCTGATCCGCAAGACTCTGGAGCGCATGGATCCCCAGTATCCCGAAGTCGATGCCGACGCCGTCGACAACTTCGTTGCCATGCGCCAACGGCTCAAACACGAAGCACCTTCCGATAGCTAGACGATGCCAATGGGAATTCTCAAGCTCCTGCTGCCGCTCGGGCTGATCCTCCTGCTCGGCGCCTGCGACGCGATCAATGATTTCAGCCACATGGGAGAGAAGCAGTCACGCATGCAGAGCTACATCATGGAGAAGTACGGCTGGCACGCCGACATCGGCTGGAATATCCACAATGCCGAACTGACTCAGGTGACTCTGGTCCTGAGTGCCGAGGAGGTGGCCAACGAACGCGTAGAAACCCTGCAGCACATCGCACGCGAGGCCGTCGCCGCCGTGTTCTCGAGCCAACCCAAGGCGATCTATGTGACTCTGGTTACCGCATCCGAGGACGATTAACCCGGCTTGCCTATACTGGAGAGCAGGCAACAGCATTCACGACCGCAGCATGCCCGGCATTCTGTTCGACCTTGACGGTGTGTTCTACGTAGGTGGCGAAGCCATACCCGGCGGGGCCGAGGTGCTTGCCTGGGTGCGTCAACAGCGCATCCCTCACTGCTTCCTCACCAACACCACTTCCAAACCCCGGCAGGCCCTGACCGAAAAACTAGCCGCGATGGGGCTGGTCGCCGACAGCGCCAATATCCTCACGCCACCGGTCGCCGCCTGCCGCTGGATCGAACACAACCTCGAGGGTCCCGTTGCCCTGTTCGTACCCCTGGCGACAGAGACCGAGTTCAGACAACTCGCCCTGGCAGACCGTGACAGCGAAACACCGGTGGCTGCCGTGATCGTCGGCGACCTGGGGCAGGCCTGGGATTTCACCACCCTCAACCAGGCCTTTCGCCTGCTGATGCGGCGACCGACGCCGCGCCTGATTGCATTGGGCATGACCCGCTACTGGCGGGCACCCGACGGCCTGCGCCTGGATGTGGCGCCCTTCGTCAAGGCTCTGGAGCATGCCAGCGGCGTCGAAGCGTTGGTTCTGGGCAAGCCGGCAGCGGCCTTCTTCCAGAGCGCCCTGGACATGATCGGCTGCCCTGCACAGGAGAGCGTGATGATTGGGGATGACATCCGCGGCGATGTGGCGGCAGCACAGGCCGCCGGTCTGCGTGCCATTCTGGTCAAGAGCGGCAAGTTTCAGCCCGCGGATCTGGATGGCGACATTGCGCCCGACGCTCTGCTGACCTCAATTGCCGACCTCCCGCAATGGTGGCGTACAACCTTCGATCATTAACCTTTTCCCCTGCACCAATTTCACTATCAGATCAAGAGAACTCGTCTAAACTTTGACAAGAGGTTGCCGGCGACATAGAAGGCTGACAGGTTCCACGCAACCGAAATAAGACAACCAGAACTGTCGCAAAGACATTCGACCACAACCATGGACTACTGGCGGATAACGACCTGGGTGCTGACCTTCCTGATGTCACCATCCCCACTCCTTGCCGATACACTTCAGGACGCCTTAGCCTATTGTCAATCTCAGCAGGCAGAGGCAGCCACGCCCTGTCATCTGCAGCCCTGTCCCTGCAATCCGGGTAACGTCACCTTGAAGCGGTTCGAAGAGACAGGCGGCAACCCGCCACTGTGCGCCTGCGCATCCGGCCTTGCCTCACGCCAAACGCTTCGCCAGCAGGCTGTCGAGGTCTGTAACGACTATCGCCGCAGCCAGCACCAGCCCTGTTTCATTTCCAGGAGCGATTGCCCTAGAGGATTCGAGGCCCTCGCCGACTTCTCGGATGCCGCCGGCAATCGCTTCACCGCCTGCCGGGACAGCCGGAACGAGCAGCAACATTTTCAGGTCGCCAATCTGCGCGGATTGTCCCGGGATGAACTGCTGGCTCAGTATGACTTGCTGGTCAGTCATCTGGAGTCGCACCTGGTCGGCCCGCCGAAACCCCTGCCGGAATCGCTCCGCGTCGCCCTCATCGGTTACTTTCCCGGCTTTGCCCTGGACCGCCTCTCCCTGATGAGCACCCAGGCCCTGAGCCAGGGCTGTTTCAGTGACTGCAACCGTATCTTCTGCGCCGACAACGGGCAGATCGCCCTGTGGACGGACCCCGATCACCCCCGTATCAACCGCAACCTGCTGCATCAGATCGTTCATGGCAACCGCTGTGAACAGGAAGGCGGACGTGAACGTTTCGTCATCAACTGGTTCGAGCACCTGCCGGACGACGTCTATCAACACCTGCTTGCGAACGAACCGATCGATGCCGACCGCATCCACTTCGCCATGTACATGGAGAGTCACGCCAACAACCGGGCCGAGAATATCTGCCGACACCTGCCCGGTTGCCTCAAGGAGTAGCCGGCTCTTGCTCCCGCATCCTTACTCACTGAAAGGAATGCTTTTTTGCCGTGCGCTGTTGCGACCGCTTCCGTGCAGCCGTTGGCCCGGATTCGGTCGAAACCCGACCCGACTCACTGAAGCGGAAACAACCTGCGTGCCGGCAGGACGGGCGTGAATCTGCTGTTGTCGACTCACATCGACTGTCCCTACTGTGGCGAACCGATCGAGTTGACGCTGGATACCAGCCTGCCCCAACAGGCCTATATCGAGGACTGTTCGGTCTGCTGTCGGCCCATCAGCCTGCAGCTGACCTGCGCCCCCGGCCAGCTGCTCGACCTCAGCGCCCGTCGTGAGGACGAGTGCTAGGGCCTGTTAGCACTCAACGTCCGTAAGTCTCTTTCAAGGCATCGCTGAAGGCGCTCCAAGAAGCCCGGTCGGCTTCCGGATCGTACTCCAGTGGAAGGCCGAATTTCTTGCCGTACTCGTCAGCGCCGGGATTGGTAAAGGAGTGTTTGGCGCCCTCGTAGTTGGTGAAACTGTATTTCACCCCGGCCGCCTCCATCTCCGCCATGAAGGCTTCTATCTGTTCCGGCTTGACGAAAGGATCGTCGGCACCGTTGAAGACCATGATCTCGGCCTTTACCTGCCCAGGCTGGGCCGGGTGCTCGGTCGGCAGGCTGCCGTGGAAACTGCCCACCAGGTCCAGGTCGACACCACGACGCGCCATCTCCAGCACGATACCGCCGCCGAAGCAGTAGCCGATGGCGGAGATTTCGTCTGCCGCCACCGTCGGGTGAGCGGCCAGCAGGTCGCGCGCGGCCAGGAAACGGGCGGTGGCCTGCGCCATGTTCTTTTTCACCTCACCGGCAAACTTGCCGGCGTCGTCCGGGTGGGCCGCCTGTTTGCCATCGCCGTACATATCCACCGCCAGAGCCGTATAGCCCATCTCCGCCAGCTGGTCGGCGCGGCTGCGGGCATAGTCGTTATGTCCCCACCATTCATGCACCACCAGGATACCCGGACGCTTTCCCTCGATAGCGTCGTCATAGGCGAGATAGCCCTCCATCACCGTATCGCCCGCTCGATACTCCACCGGCTCACCCACCAGGGCCGCCTCTGCAGCCACTGCCAGCCCCAGCAAACAGATGCTCAACACAACGCTTTTCATGCTTCCTCTCCATCCTCTGAGTTATTCATGTGAAGCCAACTTTAGTGCCAAACACCCGGTGTGGGGATAGGTAATAACCCTGTGGAAATCAGGCTCACTTCACGAATCTATCCCCCTTGCCGGGCCTCGCGTACCATGGCGCCATGCATTGGTTAGCGATCACCCTGTTGCTCCTGTTCACTACCGCCGTCAGTGGCGAGGAGCTGTGGATCGACGACGGTGCGGGCACTGAGTTCGCCGTCCACACAGAAGCCGCCGATAGTGATCTGCTGGTGATCTGGTTCGTCGACCATGACGAGCCGCGCCCCCCGTTCGATGACATGCTGGCCGCACTCAACCGCCTCGACGTGGAAGTCTGGCGCGTGGACCTGCTGGCCGCCTATTTCCTGCCCCGTACCAGCGAAACGGTACGTACCCTACCAGGCACAGGGGTGGCTGCCGTCATCCACGCCGCACACCAGCTGCGCACTAAGCAGATCCTGCTGGCCTCCTACGACCGTATGGCACTGCCGCTGCTGCGTGGTGTGCAGCTGTGGCAGCAAACAGCGGCCGACTCCCGCCTCATCGGCGCCATGCTGTTCTATCCCAATCTGTTTGGCCCGCCGCCTCTGGCGGGCGAGGAACCACAAATCGATCCGATCCTGCATGCCACCAATATACCGCTGGTCATCTACCAACCGGCGCTCGGCAGCCAGCGCTGGCGGTTGGGTGCGGTGACTGACGCCCTGTGGCGGGGAGGTTCGGCAACCTATGTCTACCTGGTGCCCGGTGTCAGGGACTGGTTCTTCATGGGAGAGGAGGATCACGGGCCTGCCGCGCGAACGGCAACCGAAGCCCTGCCGGGACAGATTCGACGCTTCGCGGATCTGTTGGCGAGCCACCCGAAACCGCTTACCGCCGGGCCGGTAAACGGTTCGACCACAGCGCGCGGGCAGATACGCACACTGGTCGAGCTGGACAGGCCCGGCGAGGCCCCTGCCTTCAGCCTGGAAGCCATCGATGGCAGTCCCTATGACAGCGGTAATTTTCGAGACAAGGTGGTGCTGCTCAACTTCTGGGCCACCTGGTGCCCGCCCTGCGTCGAGGAGCTGCCCTCACTGAACCGCCTGCAGGCGCGCTATACCGGCAGCGACCTGCGCATCATTTCCGTCGATTTTCGTGAAACGCCGCAACAGATGGCGGACTTTCTCGAGCGTATCCCGGTCGCTTTTCCGGTACTGATGGACAACACCGGCAAGGTGGCTCTGAACTGGCGGGTGTTCAGCTTTCCCAGCACCTTCATCATCGACCGCCAGGGGCGTATCCGCTACTCGGCAAACCGGGCCATCGACTGGGACAGCCCTGAAGTCTGGAAGGTGGTCGATCGACTACTCAAGGAGCAGTAGAGGGGCCTCAGTCGCCACTCTCCACACTCAGCCGGATCGTGTCCAGCTTGCGAAAGACCTCCATGCTGTGCTCCTCCATCACCCGCAGGCTTCGCATCAGGGCACCGTAGTCCCGTTCACCCTGCAACAGATCGAAGATTTCGCGGGTGGTCTCATGCACGATTTCGTGGGGGCGTTCCAGTTCCTTATAGTGCGCCGAGGATGAGAAAAAGTCGTTGCCCTCACCCTCGTAGTACCACTTGCCGAGGCGGCAATGGTGGTGGTCGACAAAGTCGAACACCGGCCTCCCCTCGTTGACGGAGAGATAGGTGTTCACCTTCCACAGCAGATGGTCCAGTTTCGCCAGGCCCATGAAGACACTGTCGGTGGTGGCTGAGATGTCGCCGAAGTAGCCCTTCACCTCCTCATTCATCTGCTTGAGATTCTGCTCGAAACCCTTGACCTCGGCCTGCACCTGGGTGATGCGCTCGATCAGCCTCGAAGAGTCGCCGCCGACCGAATCCACATTCTGCTGCATCGACTGGATGACCTCATGAGTCTCACTGATCGCCGACTGGGTCTTGTCGGCCAAGCCACGGACTTCGTCGGCAACCACCGCGAAACCACGCCCCTGTTCACCAGCCCGGGCCGCCTCGATGGCCGCGTTCAGGGCGAGCAGGTTGGTCTGTTCGGCAATGCCCTTGATCAATGCCAGAATCGAGCTGATCTCGGTGGCGCGTGTCGACATATTCTTGACCGAGCCCCCGGCATGGCTCGAGAGCTGCGCCAGATCGTCCAGCGCCTGTGTGATCCTGTTGATATCAGTGGTCAGGCCGGTAAAGTTTGAGCGCACACTCTTGGCGCAACCAAGGGTCTGCTTCGCTGACTCCACCGAGCCGGCCAGGTCGCTTTGAACCATACCCAGGCCCGCCTTCAGCTGCTGGTTCTCGAAGCTCATCACGTCATTCAATTGCGCTTCGCCGGAGACCTTCCGCCGGTGAGCCTCCAGGGTCTGAGACTGCTCACTCAGTTGCTGCTCCAGGGCTGCGATCGTCTCCCGTAAGCGTCCGTTTTCAGCCTCCAGCTGTTCGATCCGCAGCCGCTCCTTTGCATTAAACCATCCCATAACCGTTTCCTTACGAATCCTTAAAATTAGTAGGTAAATTCAGCTATCGACCGCTTCATCGCTCACTTTAGCGCTCTTCCCGCTTTTGTTTCTGTGTCGAGCGCTAAAAAGCGTGACCCCCTTCGGAAAAAACATTAGCGTTTTGTAATACACTAATAAGCGTTACACTACCCGTGGAATGCCCACACCCGGACAAGAGCTATGGCCAATCAACCAGTAACCAAGAAAAAGTCGACCACCACCAAGAAGACGGTGAAAAAGAAGGCCGCTCCGGCGGCTACCAAGAAAAAGGCAACTCCGGCGGCAGCCAAGAAAAGGGCAACTCCGGCAGCTGCCAAGAAGCAGGCAACTCCGGCAGCCGCCAAGCCGGCATCGGAATCCAGTTCGGAGTCGCGCATACTGCCGGGCCTGATGCAGAGCCTGCAGTCGGTCTTCGACAAGATCCACAAGGACACCCAGGTCCGCGAAGGCCACCAGGACAAGGTCATCGAGGAGTTCAGCGAGCGCCTCACACACGCCTTCGAACAGACGCACCAGGAAGCCAAAGAGCGCGAAAAGCTGCTGCAGGAG
The DNA here is from genome assembly GCA_037384425.1 of Candidatus Thiodiazotropha sp. Classification (GTDB taxonomy): domain Bacteria; phylum Pseudomonadota; class Gammaproteobacteria; order Chromatiales; family Chromatiaceae; genus Thiodiazotropha. Next base: position 70,471 of record JARROA010000006.1, read on the forward strand.
AAACTGGATGCGATCGAACGTGAACAGACCTACCGGATCCAGCGCATCAAGCTGTTCAGCCTGCCCGGCACGGTGATCGCAATCGCCGCCCTGATCTACCTCTTCTACGTGGTCCACGTCATGGAGCGCGCCATGAACAGCATGTCGGCCGACATGCATCAGATCGAGAGCCACATCGCCTCCATTGGACAGGACACCAACCAGATGGCCGGCGGGGTGGTGGTGATGAATCAGCAGATGGCGCAGATCAACGACAACATCGAGCAGATCGACGGTCGCATGGGCGATATGAACGGCAACATGGAGAACATCAACACCAACGTGAGCGGGATGAACGGCAACATGAACCATCTCAATCGCAGCGTTGGCGTCATGACCAACGACGTGGGCGCCATGTCGCATACGGTCAGCCCGGTGATGGGCACCATGCGCAAGTTCATGCCGATGTTCTAGGGCGTCCCGTTACTACCGTGCGGAGAGGGAACTCCGCAAAAGGCAAATCGCCGGTTCCCAATACCCGGCAGCCCACCGTTTTCAGATATCCCCGAAACTGGTACCCAACCGCTTGGCGCTGATGACCCAGGGATGATCCGCAGGCACCAGCTTCTTGTAGCCCGCCACGTCCACCAACGGCACCGGTACCGCCTGGTCACCCCGTGAAGCGACCATCACCCCAAAGCGCCCTTCATCGATGAGGTCGGCGCAGGCCGTGCCCAGGCGTGTCGCCAGCAGGCGATCCGCCGCCGACGGGATGCCGCCCCGCTGCAGATAGCCGAGAATGGTGACCCGCGACTCCAGCCCGGTCAGCTCCTCCAGCTGCCGCGACAAGGTCACGGTATGGTTGGCATGCCTGGCCTCGATGGCTTCGATTTCGCCCTTCAGCTCCTTGCGCTCCCGCTTCTCGATCGTTTTCAGACGGCGCTCCCTCAGCTCGTGATAACGCTCGGCTTCACCCTTGGGCATGGCCCCCTCGGCCACCGCCACGATACTGAAGGGTTTGCCTCCCGCGGCCCGGCTGCGAATCGCCTCCGCCACCTGCTCGATATCGTAGGGAATCTCCGGCAGCAGGATCACATCGGCCCCGCCGGCGATACCGGCGCCCAGTGCCAGCCAGCCGGCCCGGTGGCCCATGATCTCCACCACGATGATGCGGTGATGGCTGTGGGCCGTGCTGTGCAGCCGGTCGATGGCGTCGGTGGCGATACCCAGGGCGGTATCGAAACCGAAGGTGGTGTCGGTATGTGCCACGTCGTTGTCGATGGTCTTCGGCAGGGTAATGACGTTGAGCCCCTTTTCCATCAACTGCAGAGCATTCTTCTGGGTCCCACCGCCACCGAGGCAGACCAGGGCATCCAGGTGGTTGGCCTGGTAGTTCTCGACGATGACGTCGGTCATGTCCTGCTTTTTGCCGTTGAACAGCATGCGGTGGGGTTTGTCGCGGCTGGTGCCGAGAATGGTGCCGCCGCGGGTAAGGATACCCGAGAGCATGGCGCGATCGAGGTGGGTGGTGCGGTTCTCCACCAGCCCTCGGAAACCGTCCCGGATGCCGATCACCTCCATCCCGTACCAGCCCTGCGCGGCCTTGCCGACACCGCGGATGGCCGCATTGAGACCGGGGCTGTCGCCGCCCGAGGTGAGAATACCGATATGCAGGGTCATGTTGGCTCCCGATACAGCGAAGGACTCTCGGAACCGGACCAAGCCGGTTCCCGGAGCAGGTAGGTTAGCCCAATTCGATCAGTCAGATAACCCCCGGCCACGGAAGTGTTTCGTCACCGCCAGCGGAGCGCGGAAGGGTGGGAGATGGTCACCCTCAACCTCCCCTTGGAGCGGTAAAACCAGCCGCGAAGCTCCAGACGCCTGGCGACACAGGCCTCAGGTTCGTCCGCGGTCAGCTGATGCCAGACGCTCCAGGGAAGTCGCACGGAAACGTCCCCCGCAAGTTCGAGCCAGACGGCGTGACGGCTGCGTCGGGCACGCTTCACCTCTCCCTGCATCAGGTGAAACCCCGTGTCTGCGGGATCGAGCGTCGATGCCTCAGGCAGCGCCGTACGCCAGAGACCACGACCGGCACTACGCGCGACCCCTTCGGCCTCCTGATAACAGGCCAGATGAGCGGTGTTCGGAGCCACCATGGCCTGATAGCCAACCCCTTGCCGCAGCAACGCCGCAGTCAGGTTGTCACCTCCCGCAGTGTAGAGATGCGCCAACGTCCGGCGATAGCGGTCGCGCGGATCTATCCCCGGCCGCAGTCGAATACGCCACCCGGACTGTTCGACAAGCTGCAACAGGGCATCCCGGGCCTGGCGGGCATAGGGCCTGTCGGGATGCCCATCACGACCCAGCTCCGGAGCGTCGATACCGATCAGACGAACCGTCTCTCCGCTCTTGAGTCGCAGGGTATCCCCGTCGATGACATAGGCCACGCGGTGAAGTCCGCTGCCGGAAGGGGCCTCACAATCGGAGGCGAGAGAGAGTCGGGCCGGGAACGGCTGCAGCAGGCAGGCCAGCACAATGAAAAAGGCTCCGCGGTGCGGAGCCTTTTTCAGGTATGCCAACATCTGCGAGACGAGGGCGGTGATCCGTCAACCACACCCGCAAGCGGGAGGGATCAGCGGTTGTATTTCTTGCGAAACTTGTCGACGCGACCCGCCGTATCGACGATTTTCTGCTTGCCGGTATAGAAAGGGTGGCAGGAGGAGCAAACCTCCACGTGGAGCTCTTCCTCTCCCAGCGTGGAACGGGTGACGAACTCGTTGCCGCAGCTGCATACGACTTTAATATCCTCGTACTGAGGATGAATATCCGCTTTCATGACAGACTCACTGTAAGATTTAAGATAATCCGGATTCCCGGCCCACGGCCGAGGGAAAGCGCGCAATCTTATGCCAAAAACCGTTCGTTGGCAAGGCCGTCAGGAGCGCTGTGGTGCGGGGAAGGGGATCACTTTGCCCTCTCGTCGGGTTTCCTGGCCGGTCCCCTGTATGAATCCGATCAGCCCGCCGGGGCTCGTCACATGGTCCCACATCATTTTCGACAGTTTCAGACAGGCCCCCATCGGGGAATGGTTGCGACGCTCCTGATCGATACGCCACTGCAGTCGGCGCATACGCTGCTGGCGCGCGGCGGGCAGGGTGGCGATATAACTCTCGATGGCGTGCAGGCGCAGGCGTTCGAACTCGGAGGGATTCGACTGCGCCAGCTTGGTCAGGTAGTCGAAGTCAAGACGGGGGAGGTTGGCGGATTTCATCGGTCTGTTCTCACTGCCTACTCCATACTGAAGCTAGCACAACAGGGGACAGCTTGTCCCCGATGAAAATTCCTGAAATATGAGGTTAATTACGCTCCTTTAGGGCAATTGCACATAAATAACAGAGGTTTGCCAAATATTCTTGAAGCGCGTCATTTTATCGTCATTTAGCCCTATGGATCCAGCAAGCGCCCATCTGCCGCCCACCGTGCCTGGGTTATCCTGTCCAATCGAATCTCTAGCGCCTCGCCTTCCCGCGTCTCTGCGGACAGGTATTCAGCGCCCTCCCGGGTGTAGACGTCCACAGGCAGCAACCGGCCCTGATGCAGCGCACCGTCGTCGGCCTGCCAGCTGAGATCCAACAGCCTGCCCTTTATGACAGCGTACTGGTAATTCTCGTGTAGCCCACAGGCAATGGGTTTGTAACTTTTGTCGCCCAATTCAGACCTCCGGTCATTTGGCCAAATCAAGAAAGCGTCTTAGAATCCCGATTCTAATTCAAAACAGGTCGCTGGAGCGTTATGGCCAACATCACGAAAGAGATCGCGAGTCTGCGGGCAAAAATCGCCCGTCTCGAAAAGGAACAGAAACAAGCCGAAGAGCGGGAGAAGGCGCTTGCCGCGGTGCAGAGCCAGATCGACGCCCTCCTGAAGCAGCACGGCCTCACTCTTGAGACCTATATTCGCAGCAATTTCGCCCAGGTCAGCCGCATCGTGACCAAGATCGAACGCGAGAAAGGCAAACCCGAATCGACCACTGACGCACGCAAGGGAAAAAAGAAGGCGGTCGCCAAGAAGCGCCGTGCCCGCAGCAGCAAGACCGCACCCGGCATCAAGATCCCCGCCGGCAAATACGCCAACCTGCCCACGGCTCCGGACAAGACCTTCGAGGTCAAGGAGAAGGGACCGCGACCCAAACTGCTGAAGGCCTATGCGGAAGAGGTCGGACTCGAGACCTTTCTGCAGCAGTGCCGTCTCGATGGCTGATCTCGACTCCCTGCTTCAGCCAGCCGCCGCGTTTGCGGATCGACCCGGGTCAGGCCACTCCCGATGGCCCGGAACCCACAGCCACCAACGGCGTTGGCTCCATGATGCCGAATCCTTGTGCGTAATCGACCCCCAGGTCGATCAACTGCTCGAGGATCTGGTCTGACTCCACATACTCCGCAATGGTCTTCAGACCCATCAGGTGACCGATGCGGTTGATCGACTCCACCATTGCCCGATCGACCGGATCGTTCAGCATATTCCTGACGAAACTGCCATCGATTTTGAGAAAATCCACCGGCAGACTCTTGAGATAGGCAAAGGAGGACATGCCGGTGCCGAAGTCGTCGAGGGCGAAACGGAATCCCCGACGCCGCAGCAGGCTGATGAAACGGGTCGCCTGATCCAGGCGGCTGACCACTGCCGTTTCCGTGATCTCGAAGGAGATCTTCTGCGCCGGCAGCTGAAACTCGCGCAGCTGTTCCAGGATGTATTCATAGAGCGCACCCTCGCCCAGTGACTGACCCGACAGGTTGATGGCACAGAGCCCCAGCTCCTCCAGCCGATCCGGATGCTCGGCCAGCCAACGGAAGGTGTTGCGAATCACCCAGCGGTCGAGGCCACCCATCAGGTTGTAGCGCTCGGCGGCCGGGATGAAGGCCCCGGGGGCGATCACCCCGCCCTCGCTGTCGTGCATCCGCAACAGCACCTCCACATGCTCGTCGCCGATGGCATGGCTGCCGATGGAGAGTATCGGCTGCTGCATGAGGGAGAAGCTCTCCTGCTGGATCGCCGTTTCGATCCGGTTGACCCAGCGCATCTGCCCCTGCTGTCGGGTGATCTCTTCGTCATAGGGCCGATAGACATGCATCCGGTTGCGGCCCATGTCCTTGGCCACATAGCAGGCGGTATCGGCCGCACTGAGCACACTGTGGGTGCTTTCGGTATTGGCGTCGATCCCGGCGATACCGATACTGACGCCACACGAGAAACTGCGCCCCTCCCAGGAGAATCGAAAACGCTTGATGGTCTCGAAAATCTGTCCCGCCACCTGCTGCCCCTGTTCCAGGCTGGTGCGCTCCAGCAGCAAACCGAATTCATCACCCCCCAGACGCGCGAGCACGCCTCCGGCACCGATCGCCTGGCGCAGCTGGTGGGCCAGATGGCGCAGCATGGTGTCTCCCGCCACATGGCCGCAGGTATCGTTGACCAGCTTGAACTGATCCAGATCCATGTAAAAGAGCACATGGGTCAGCCCGTAATCCCTGGCCTCGGCAAAGGCCTGGCGCAGACGCTGATCGAAGGCGTGGCGGTTGTAGAGATGGGTCAGGGGATCGTGGCTGGCGAGGAAGCGCATCTCGCGCAGCATGGAGCGGGTTTCGGTGACATCACGGAACACGGTCACGGCACCCTTGACCCGCCCCTCCTCGATCATCGGGTGGGTGGAGTACTCGACCGGAAACAGGGTGCCGTCGAAACGGCGGAAAGACTCGTCTTTGACCCGGCGCGGCACCTGTTGCTGCATGCCGGCGCTGAAGGCCCGCTGCGCCAGTTCCGGCATGCGGATCATGCGATGGATGGGCTGGGAGAGCACCTCATCCTGTTTGTAGCCCAACATCGAGGCCGCAGCCTGATTGATGAACGTGCAGTCGCCTTTCTGATCGACGCCGAAGATGCCCTCGCCGGTCGACTCCAACAGCAGGCGCATCTGATGATTGACCTTGGCCAGACGGCGGGAGGAGTGCGCCAACTGTTTGTGGGCCGCCTTATGAGCCTGATTGCGGGTATGGTTGACGATGGCGAACGCGATGTCGCCGACCACCTCGTCGAGCAGATCCTGTACGATCTGATCGAAATAGTCCGACGACTCCGCATAGACCGTCAGCAGACCAAGCACCTGCCCTTTGCGCAGAATCGGCAATACCGCGGCCGACTGGCCGATGCGGGGCGTCACCGGTTGGCACCAGTCCAGTTCCCCCTGGTCCCAGTCGATCTGATCGATGAACACGGGGCGACCTCCGAACACGGCCATTCCGGGCGGCGAGTCGGAGCGCAATGTGATCGACGATCGCTTGTCCAAACGGTTCACATGCGATGAAGCCACTGGCCGCACCTGTTGCCTGGCCGAATCCACCTCGCCGATCCAGGCCGCGACAAACTCCCCGTAGGTGACGGCAATCTCGCAGAAGCGCTTGAACAGCTGACGCGGCTCCACATCCCGGATGATGATCTTGTTGGTCTGCGACAGCAGGGCGAAGAGGCCTTTCTGACGGTTCAGGGCCTGTTCGCGCTGCTGGATGATACCGGCCATCTGTTCGAAACGCCGGCTCACCTGCTCCAGGTCCCGGTCTTCCCTCAGTCGCGCATTCAACTGCGTGTCGTCGCCCGCCAGGCGTGAGACCACCTGCTTCAAGCGGCCGATGGGAATCAGCAGTATGCGATCGATCAACCAGGCCGTGATGATGAATACCAAAAGGATGCCGACGCCATGCACCAGCAGCCGATGCTCGAAATCGGCAATCGCATCGGCTTCCGCCTGCTGCGCCGGGAAACGGATCTCGAGCAGCGAGTGGGGCGACGCTTGATTACCCGCAGTGGCCGCGGCAATAGGGGCGGTATAACGGTAGTAGTCCTTACCGTCTGGCGACTCCACACGCCGCAAGCGGAAAGTCGTTGAGGGGTGGGTCACGAAATAGTCGAGTTCGGTCTCCACCTCCTGTCCACCGCCGTCACGGACTCCAGGACGCTGGAGCTGAACATCGATGCCGTCAATCGCCTCGGGAAGCGGCAAGGGTCGAAGCGTGGAATCCGTTTGGCCCAAGCTCAGGGCGGTGCGGATGGATGCTGCCTGCGACTGTAGCTTGAGCTTCAGTTCGTTGCCGATATCACGGTAGTCAAGATAACCCTGCACCAGAAAATGGCAGGCGAATAGTCCCGCCAGGGTGAGGACGATTCTGTTTCTAAGCCGCATCGGTCATCCGCTTGACGCCCTCAAGGACAGCGCCACGAAATGGGACTGGAATCAGACACCTAAACCGAGCGCAGTCCCTGCGAGGCAACTCGCGTTTCCAGTGGTGACGTGAGGATGCAGTTGCTCCCTGGTGAGCGGAGGGCCGTTTTCGTGCGGCAATCCGCTTAGTTTTAGAGCCTTATAATAACTATTTCCAAATAACTTTAAAGTTGTTTCTCAACCTCGAAGATTTCTAGCAGATTGGTTAGGAATCTAAGTCCCAGCGGGGTTGCGCAAAGTCTTGTCGTCTCCTTGCTCAACAATCCCCGCCCACGGGCCTCGTCGAGCATCCCGGCCAAGCGCTCCGAATCAAGGCCGGTGGTCGCTGGGAATAAACCGCTCTCCACCCCCTCGCTCAACCTCAATGCGTTCATCATGAATTCCACGACACGATCTTCCGGGCTCAACTGTCGGCTGCCCTGCAGAGGATTACCGGCGGCGACAGCGCAAAGATAGTCATCCGGATGCCGCTTCTTCCAGCGTCTCTGTATGTTGCCGTCCCCTTGGGTCAGTTTTCCGTGGGCACCGGCCCCGATCCCGATATAGTCGCCAAAGCGCCAATAGTTGAGATTATGCCGACAGCGTCCGCCCGGACGCGCAAAGGCCGAGACTTCGTACTGTTGGTAACCCGCTTGCGCAAGCAGTCGCTGCCCCTCCTGCTGAATCGACCATAGCGTCTCCTCGTCGGGCAACTGAGGCGGTTGATGGTGGAACAGGGTGTTGGGCTCCAGGGTCAACTGATAGTAGGAGAGGTGCTCCGTATTCAGGCCGATGGCGATATTCACATCCTCCAGCGCCTGCGCTTCGCTGGCTTGCGGCAGGCCGAACATCAGGTCCAGGTTGATGCGTTCGAAGCCGGCCGCCTGCGCCAGCTCCACCGCGCGGACCGCCTCCTCGGGGCCATGGATCCTGCCCAGGGCCCGCAGGCTTTCGGCATGAAAACTCTGCACCCCGATCGAGAGGCGGTTCACACCCGTCTCCCGCAGTTCAGCGAATTGGGCCGCTTCCACGGCGCCGGGATTGGCCTCCATGGTGATCTCGATGTCCTGCGCCCAGGGCAGGCGTTCGCGCACGCCGCGCAACAGGTCGTCTATGGCCGCTGGGCTGAACAGGCTGGGTGTGCCGCCACCGATAAAGATCGATTGCAGCTCACGTTCGCCGGCCAGCGCGGCCTCGATGTTCAGGTCAGCCAGCAACGCAGCGACATAGCCGGCTTCATCCAGCGCCCCCCTGACCGCATGGGAGTTGAAATCGCAATAGGGACACTTGCGTAGGCACCAGGGAATGTGGATGTAGAGGGAGAGGGGAGGGAGGTTCATCGGAATGCCGTTCAGCCTCCATTGCCCTGTCTGTAAGCTGCCCGTCTCCGCACCAAGGGGGGCGGAGTCGAATGGCCTTGTGCAAGGCAATGGCGTAAGTTATGTACGCTAGTTTTTTACCCGTGTTACGGTGCGGCAAGCCGCACCCTACCCGTACTTTAACCGTAGGGTGTGGCTTGCCGCACCGTCAACTTCGTATGCTTACCCTCTTGTTTCTATAGCCATCATCACCATTTCGCTTAAGACATGTACCTTTCGAGACCGGCCCCTATGTGCGGGAACTCTGCCCAGCGCGGATCTCACACCTTGTCGCGCGCTTGCAGATAGGCGAAATCGGCGATGGAACCCCACTGACGGGAACCCTTGAGAAAGTCCATGTAGGAGTCATAGACCTTACGCGCGAATTCGTCCTTGGACGCCAACTCCTCCACCACTTCGGCGGAATACTTGCGCAGGGTTGCCAGCACATCGTCGGGATAGCTACGGATGTCGACCTTGTATTTCTCGACCAGGGTCTTGAGCGCCGCCGGGTTGCGAGCGGTGTATTCGGCCAGCATCTCCTGATTGGCCACCTTGCAGGCGTTGAGAACGATCGCCTGCAGATCCTTCGGGAGGGCCTCGAAGGCCTCCTGGTTGATCAACGCTTCCAGGGTGGTGCCCGGCTCGTGGAAGCCCGGATAGTAGTAGTATTTGGCTGCTTTGAAGAGGCCGAAGGCGAGATCGTTGTAGGGGTTGACCCATTCGGTGGCGTCGATGGCGCCCGACTGCAGGGAGGTGAAGAGTTCGCCCCCCGGCAGATTCACCGGGGTACCGCCGGCCCGCTTGAGCACCTCGCCACCGAGGCCGGGGATGCGCATCTTCAACCCCTTCAAGTCCTCGACGCTGTTGATCTCCTTGTTGAACCAGCCCCCCATCTGCATGCCGGTGTTACCGCCCGGGGCCGGAATCAGGCCGAACGGCTTGTACAGCTCGCGCCACATCTCCAGGCCGCCGCCGTAGTAGAGCCAGCCGTTCATCTCCTGGGCGGTGAGCCCGAAGGGGACGGTGGAGAAGAACTGGGCGGTCTCGCTTTTCCCCTTCCAGTAATAGGCCGCGCCATGCCCCATCTCCGCCGTGCCACGCTCCACCGCATCGAACACCTCGAAGGCCGGCACCAGCTCTTTGGCGCCGTAGACCTTTACATGCATGCGTCCGCCGCTCATCTCGTTGATCGCCTCGGCCAGCCGGTTAGCGCCGGTGCCCAGGCCGGGAAAGTTCTTCGGCCAGGTAGTGACCATCTTCCACTTGATCTCGGCCTTCGCTTCGGCGGCCTTTATGCCGGCCAGCCCCGCACTGGCGGCGATGGCGCCGCTACCGACCTGCTTGATGAAATCACGACGTTTCATGGATCACTCCTTAACTACTACTGTGGTTCTCGTTGTTGATCGATAAACTGCGGTGGGGCAGGGCCCCACCCCACGGCTTGATCAGGTTTGGTTTATAACGCCATGGGCACAATGAAGCACAAAGCTCGTAAAGACTTTCTTTTGATGGATTATCACCTTTGCGGTCTTTCCGTTTTCACATCGCAGCTCACACCGGCGAGAGATTGGCATAGGCAACAACCAGCCACTTGCTGCCGACCTCCTCGAAATTGACCTGCACCCGGGCGCTGCGGCCCTGTCCCTCGGCGTTGAGCACCACCCCCTCGCCGAACTTGGCATGGCGCACCCGCTGACCCAGGTTGAAACCAGTCAGCTCCTGGCTATCGTGATAGGGCGATCCGCCGTAGAGGGGCTGGCTGATGGAAGGTCCGGCGCGCACCTCGCGCATCAGCTCGGCGGGGATCTCGCGGATGAAACGCGACGGCAGCGGATAGTTCTCGCTACCGTGCAGACGTCGGCTCTCGGCGTGGGAGATATAGAGCACCTGCATGGCGCGGGTCATACCCACGTAGCAGAGGCGGCGCTCCTCCTCAAGACGGGCCGGGTCGTCGGAGGACATGCTGTGGGGGAACAGCCCCTCCTCCACGCCGACCAGGAAGACCAGCGGGAACTCCAGCCCCTTGGCCGAGTGCAGGGTCATCAGTTGCACACAGTCCTCATAGGGATCGCCCTGGGTCTCCCCCGCCTCCAGCGCGGCGTGGGAGAGAAAGGCCGAGAGTTCGTCCATCTCCGCCGTTTCCTCCTCCAGTTCATAGGTGAACTGGCGGGTGGCGTTGACCAGCTCCTCCAGATTCTCCTTGCGGTCGATGCCCTTGCCGTCTCGACTCTTCTCGAAGTGCTCCGGCAGACGGCTCAGGTTGAGCATCTGCTGCACCTTCTCCGACAGCTCCCGATCACGGGTCTCGATCTCCAGCTCCTCGATCAGATCAAGAAAGCCGCGCAGCGCCGTGGCAGCCCGCTTGGGCATGCCACCGCCCTGGAGCAGGGCCTCGGTCGCCTGCCAGAGGGCGCAGTCGAAATCCCGGGCGTGGGCGCGCACTGCATCCAGGGTCTTGGCGCCGATACCCCGCGGCGGGGTGTTCACCGCCCGCTCGAAGGCGCCGTCGTCATGCCGGTTGCTGAGCAGTCGCAGATAGGCCAGGGCATCCTTGATCTCGGCCCTTTCGAAGAAGCGCAGTCCGCCATAGACCCGGTAGGGGATACCAGCCTGGATCAGCGCCTCCTCGAACAGGCGGGACTGGGCGGTGGTGCGATAGAGGATCGCCGCCTCGGCCCGGGCATGGCCCTGCTCCATGTATTGGCGGATGCGCTCGACCACGAAGCGGGCCTCGTCGATCTCGTTGAAGGCGGCGTAGAGATTGATCGGCTCGCCCTCGCCGTCCTCGGTCCAGAGCTGCTTGCCCAGACGCGAGGCGTTGTGGTTGATGAGTGCGTTGGCGGCGCTGAGGATGTTACCGGTGGAGCGGTAGTTCTGCTCCAACCGCACCAGGGTAGTCGACGGATAGTGGCTCTGCAGGCTCTGGATGTTCTCCACCCGGGCGCCGCGCCAGCCGTAGATCGACTGGTCGTCGTCACCGACCACGAAGAGATTGTTGCGATTGCCGCAGAGTAGCCTCAGCCAGGCGTATTGGATTGCGTTGGTGTCCTGAAACTCGTCCACCAGGACGTGGTGGAAACGCTCCTGGTAGTGCTGCAGCACGTCGGGCCGCTCACGCCAGAGTTCATGGGCGCGCAGCAACAGCTCGGCGAAATCGACCATGCCGCCGCGCTCACAGGCCGCCTGGTACTCCGCATAGAGCCGGATCATCTGGCGCTGATAGGGATCGCCGCCGTCGTCCAGGTGCTGGGCACGCAGACCTTCATCCTTCTTGCCATTGATGAACCATTGAATCTGGCGCGGCGGCCAGCGCGCCTCGTCCAGCTCGAGGCTCTTCAGCAGACGCCTGATGAGGCGGTACTGATCATCCGAATCAAGGATCTGGAAAGACTGGGGCAATCCCGCCTCCTTCCAGTGCGCCCGCAACAGGCGATGGGCCAGACCGTGGAAGGTGCCGACCCACATCCCCCCCAGGGGCTGGCCCAGCAGCTGTTCGATACGCGTGCGCATCTCCCGCGCCGCCTTGTTGGTAAAGGTGACCGCCATCACCGACCAGGGCGAGGCGTTCTCCACCGCCAGCAGCCAGGCAATGCGATGCACCAGCACCCGCGTCTTGCCGCTGCCGGCTCCGGCCAGCACCAGCACACTGCCGACGGGGGCAGTCACCGCCTCGCGCTGGGCATCGTTGAGGGGATCGAGTATCAGGGAGACATCCATCCGAGTATTTTAACAGGCATAGTCCCTGGTGTGTCTGGTTGGAGATTCTCTAGGCTTCAGCGCCACCCCTATACGCAGAATCACCGCCGCGGACTCGCTCAAGGGTGGAGAATCCATGACGAGGCACACTAGAATTGCCTTTAACCACGACCAACATACCAGGACCTTTCCATGCAGATCCTCGCTGGCGACATCGGTGGCACCAATACCCGACTCAGCCTCTACCACGCGCGCTCCCACAATCACCTCGAACCCTTGCGGGAGGCGACCTACCCCAGCAACGATTACAGCGGGCTTGAGGCAATCCTGCGACAGTTCCTCCAGGGCGTCGAAGCGGAGCGCATAGAACGTGCCTGCTTCGGCATCGCCGGGCCGGTGGTCAACCAGACCTGCGAGGCCACCAATCTCCCCTGGCGGGTATCGGCAGAATCCATCAGACAGGAGTTCGGCTTCGACGCCAGCTGGCTGCTGAATGACCTCGAGGCCAACGCTTGGGGCATCGAGGCGCTGCCGGAGAAGGATCTTTTCCTGCTCAATCCCGGCGACTCCCGAGCCCAAGGCAACCGCGCCATCATCTCCGCCGGCACCGGACTCGGAGAGGCCGGCATCTTTTGGGACGGCCTCAGTTACCGCCCCTTCTCGAGCGAGGGTGGACATGCCGATTTCAGTCCGGCCAATCTGCTGGAGTATGAGCTGCTGGAGTGGCTGACCGAACGTCATGGCCACGTCAGCTGGGAGCGCGTGGTCTCCGGTCCCGGCCTGGAGAGCCTGTTCCATTTCCTCTCCAGCTACCATCAGACCAGCCTGACTGACTGGCTGCGCGCCGAGATGCAGGAGAAAGGGGGCGCACCGGCAATCTCAAGCGCCGCCCTGAGCGGGCGGGATCCGCTCTGTGTCGAGACACTCGACCTCTTCATTACGCTCTATGGGCGCGAAGCAGGCAACCAGGCCCTGAAGATCATGGCCCGCGGCGGGGTCTACCTCGGCGGCGGCATCGCGCCCCGCATCATTACGCACTTGAAGCAGGGCGGCTTCCTACACGCCTTTTTCGACAAGGGCCGTATGCGCCCGTTGATGGAGGCGATGCCGGTCTGTGTCATCCTGAACGACAAGGCCGCCCTCCTCGGCTCGGCTCGGTACGCCTTGCTACAGTAGTCGCCACCGATGTCCGAGAGACCCGAATGACGCCTCCCTGCAAGGGAACAGAGCCGATCACGCCCACTCATCTCTGACCAGATCTGGATGGCAGCACATAGCAACCAGCGCGCCTGAAGCGATTGAAACCATTAAGGTTTCATTAACGGCCAAGTTGATAAACCCCTTGTTTTCTGGTCATAATCTCGCCTAAACGACTTGCACGGACAACCGTCCGCATAAGCAACCGACACTTTGCTCAATGCGTCCAGAGGATAGGAATGGCTCACTTGGAATGGACTAAAGATCTCAACACCGGCATCGATGTCATCGATGGCCAGCATCGGCAGATCGTCGATTACATCAATCAACTTCACGATGTCCGGATGACCAGGAATCGAACGGTTATCGGCAAGATCATCGAAGACACCGTCGAGTACACCGTATCTCATTTCGGCTTCGAGGAAGCGCTCATCGAAGACGCCGGCTACCCCTACGCACGTCCCCACAAACGCGTGCACGAGTTGTTCATTAAACGTGTGAGTGAATACAAGGCTCGCTTCAATAATGGCGAGGATATCGCCGAAGAGCTGCATGGATTATTGTCACGCTGGCTTTTCAGCCACATCATGAATGATGATGCCGCTTATGTGCCAGCCGTGCAGGCATCGTTGGCGGGGCTCGATAAACAGGGAAAGAAACGGGGTGTGTTCTCGCGTTATATGAAAAAATTCTTTCGCTAACCGGCACCAAACGCGGCGTTCATCTCCAAGACCCGATAGTCCCGGCTAGCGGTGAAGAGCCCTTACCGCCAGCCGGGAACGTCAACCGATCAGTTGAACGGTTTTGGTGCCGGCGTCTTATCGGTTGACGGCGGCAGAATCGGCAACTGGAAGTTGGGCTGATCCCCGGTCAGTGTTTTGAGAAATGCCACGACCTGGGCATTCTCCTCATCCGTAAATTTCTTACCCAGCTGGATCCGGCCCATGGTGTTGACCGCCTCGGACAAGGTCTTGGCCGCGCCATCGTGGAAGTAGGGATAGGTCATCTCCACGTTGCGCAGGGTCGGCACCTTGAATTTGAAGCGATCCGCATCCTTGCCGGTAACCGCACTCAGACCTTCGGCCGGGCTGTTTGCCTGGTAGGGTTCGATCACACCCATCTTCTGAAAGGAGTTGCCTCCCACGGCTTCACCGTTGTGGCAGGCCACGCAACCGCTCTCTTTGAACAGCTTGTAACCGGCCTGCTCATCAGCGCTCAATGCATTCTTGTCTCCCAACAACCACTGATCGAAACGGGAGTTCGGAGTGACCAGGGTTTTCTCGAATTCGGCGATGGCGGTGGTGACTTCATCGATGGTGATCTCGTCCTTACCGAAGACCAGCTTGAACTCGGCGACATACTCAGGGATCGACTCGATCACCCCCACGGCCAGCTTGTGGGTAAAACCCATTTCGCCCGGATTAGCGATGGGGCCGCCCGCCTGGGCTTTCAGGTCGGCGGCGCGGCCATCCCAGAACTGGGCCAGGTTGAGACTGGAGTTGAGTACGGTAGGTGCATTGATCGGCCCCTGCTGCCAGTGATCCCCGATGGAGGTCGGCAGGTTGTCGGTGCCGCCCATGCTCAGGTTGTGGCAGGAGTTGCACGAGATGAATCCCGACTTGGAGAGCCGCGGATCAAAATAGAGTTTCTTGCCCAGCTCCACCATACCCAGATTGATGTTCTGCACCGGTTTGATGGGCTGGATGGGCTCCTCGGCCGCCAAACTGATGGCTGAAGTGCCCAGGAATGCGAGAGAAAGTGCGATCAATTTCAGTTTCATATCCTTACCTTTCGACTGTTGGCCTGGCTAGACCATCCCCTGATAAAAAGAAAGCAGCATCGTCGTTCTGTAAGAACCCCGATGTCCGGATTGTGTTGTGCGTAGCGCGCAGAAGCGCTGTGTGCGTTATCAACTTCAAGGTTCTGTGGTGCTAAGTCGTCAGCCCGACAAAACCCTAACGCCGGCAAGGAAGAAACTAGACTTAGAATAATTCTAAAACAATGACACAGATCAACAGACCCTGGAGCCTGCTTGTGAAGCCTGAGTACGGGGTGCGGTGACACAGTGAGTATTACCGACTACGCCGACCTTGGCGTCGGACAGTACGTATCGGGCGGCTTTTGAAAGGCGCTAGGAAGCCTTGTTGCGGACCCGGACCACCAGATCGGCCGTCTCCATGACGGTACCCTCCGGCAGGTCGGTGTGGAGGAAAAGGGGGACCAGACGCTGCTTCATATCGATCAGATCGCCGGTGTCCACATTGTAGAAGTGGTGGTGGCGACTGGTGTTGGAGTCATAGAAGGTCTTGGCGTTGCCGACGTGGATCTCACGCACCAGGCCCTTCTCTGCGAACAGTCCGAGGGTGTTGTAGACGGTGGCTTTGGAGACCCGGGCGCCGCTCTGATTGACCAGCGCATGGAGCTGTTCAGGCGTCACATGCTGGTTGCGGGCAAACAGGATTGTTGCGATGAGGCGACGCTGGTTAGTAACGAAAATGCCTTTATCGGCCAAAATCGAATCGGCCTCATAGGTAGGATTTTGCAGTTTATCGCCAAAGTCGCTCATACACTAAGTATAGTAAGCCCGACCCTTTAGACACAATAGGCTGTTTTATTGACGGAAATTAATGCCTAAAACACTGATCAGGAGTTAGGCTTTAGAAACGATCAAAAGATAACCCTATGCATGTTAGGCGTTGTCTATCGAGACCATTGATACAACCATTCGCTTCCGATCAATTTTAGAACTATTCTAATGCCACGAAGAGCCCAGGGCTCGACGTTTTTCAATCCACAGAACAACCACATTCGGAGACAAAGACATGGAACTCAAAGGTAGTAAGACCGAACAGAACCTGAAAGACGCATTTGCTGGCGAATCCCAGGCCAACCGCCGTTACCTCTACTTCGCCGGCAAGGCCGACGTGGAAGGTTACAACGATGTCGCCGCCCTGTTCCGCTCTACCGCGGAAGGCGAGACCGGCCACGCCCACGGCCATCTGGAATATCTCGAGCAGTGTGGTGATCCCGCCACCGGTTTGCCCTTCGGCGGCACCTCCGACAACCTGAAAACCGCAGTCGCCGGCGAGACCCACGAGTACACCGACATGTACCCGGGCATGGCCAAGACCGCACGTGACGAGGGCTTTGACGAGATCGCCGACTGGTTCGAGACCCTGGCCAAGGCTGAGCGTTCTCACGCCAACCGCTACCAGAAAGCATTGGACGAGATGGACTGATCACCCGGTCATCCATCTTTCCGGGCGGCCTTCGGGCCGCCCGATTCCCCTTCAACTGGAGCAAACAACAATGGCAGGACCCACAGGACAGCGTGAAGGCAACCTGGATGCTCCCACCCGGCATCCCATCGACTGGAAAAACCCCGACTACTACGACGAAGAGAAGCTGTTCGCCGAAATGGAGCGGGTCTTCGACCTGTGTCACGGCTGTCGCCGTTGCGTCAGTCTCTGCCAGAGCTTTCCCAGCTTGTTCGACCTGGTCGACGAATCGGAAACCATGGAGGTCGACGGTGTCGACAAGAAGGATTACTGGCAGGTGGTCGACCACTGTTACCTGTGCGACCTCTGCTATATGACCAAATGCCCTTATGTGCCGCCCCACGAGTGGAACATCGACTTCCCCCACCTGATGCTGCGGGCCAAGGCGGTCAAGTACAGGAAGGGCGATGTGAAACTGCGCGACCGCATGCTGACCAGCACCGACAACCTGGGCAAGCTGGCAGGCATCCCGGTGGTCTCCGGCGTGGTCAACACCTTCAACAAAGCGAAGAACTTCCGCGAGATCCTCGACCATACCCTGGGGGTGCATCCGGAAGCCAAGCTCCCCGAATTTCACAGCAAGCCCCTGCGCAAGCGGCTGGCTGACAAGAAACAACGCAGCGCCGAGGGGACACCCGCGGGCCGCACCAAAGGCAAGGTGGTTCTGTTCGCCACATGTTACGGCAACTACAACGAACCCATCGTCGGCGAGGATCTGGTTGCCGTGTTCGAACACAACGAGATCCCGGTCACCATTGCCGACAAGGAGCAGTGCTGCGGCATGCCCAAGCTGGAACTGGGCAACCTGGAGGCGGTGGAAGCGGCCAAGAACGCCAATATCCCCGAGCTGGCCAGGCTGGTCGACGAGGGTTGGGACATCGTTGCCCCGGTACCCTCCTGCGCCCTGATGTTCAAGCAGGAGCTGCCGCTGATGTTCCCCGACGAACCCGAGGTGAAAAAGGTCTCCGAAGCCATCTTCGACATCTTCGAGTACCTCATGCTGCGGCATAAGGAAGGGCTGCTGAAGACCGACTTCAAACAGGGCCTGGGCAAGGTCGCCTACCACGCCGCCTGCCACCAGCGGGTGCAGAACGTGGGCGCCAAGACCAAGGAGCTGCTTTCACTCATCCCCGACACCGAGGTCACCATCATCGAGCGCTGCTCGGGCCATGACGGCACCTATGCGGTGAAGAGTGAGTTTCACGAGCACGCCATGAAGATCGGCAAGCCGGTGGTCAACCGGGTCAAGCAGGCCGAGGCCGACCACTACGGCAGTGACTGCCCGATGGCGGGACACCATATCGAGAACGGACTGCGCGACGGTCGTGCCCCGGAGCACCCCATCACCATGGTCAGAAAGGCCTACGGGATCTGATTTGAAAAAATAATTCAGCAAGAGGAACAGCAATGTCGAACGAAGGTTATCACGAGCCGGTCGAACAACTCAGCAGCGAGACCCGGGACATGCACCGCGCCATCGTCTCCCTGATGGAGGAGCTGGAGGCGGTCGACTGGTACAACCAGCGCGTGGACGCCTGCAGCGATCCCGAGCTGCGCGCCATCCTGGCCCACAACAGGGATGAGGAGAAGGAGCATGCCGCGATGGTGCTGGAGTGGATCCGCCGTCGGGATCCGGCCTTCGACCACGAACTCAAAGACTACCTCTTCACCGACAAAACCATTGCGCACGATTGAGATGATGCAGGAGCGACCCATGACCCATCTGTCCCATGAAGACCTCTACAGCCTCGAGGAGTATGCGCGCATCCGTCCCGAGTTCCGCGCCAAGGTGATCGAACACAAGAAGCAGCGTCGCCTGCCGATCGGTCCCAACGCCGCGCTCTATTTCGAGGACGAGTTGACCATGCAGTACCAGATCCAGGAGATGCTGCGCATCGAGAAGATCTTCGAACCCGACGGCATCCAGGACGAGCTCGATGTCTACAACCCGCTGATCCCCGACGGCATGAACTGGAAGGCCACCTTCATGATGGAGTACGACAAGGTGGACGAGCGCAAGGCGGCACTAAGCCAGCTGGTCGGTATCGAGTCCCACATCTGGATGCAGGTGGAGGGATTCGACAAGGTACGCCCCATCGCCAACGAGGACCTGGAGCGTTCGACGGAGGAGAAGACATCCTCGGTCCACTTCCTACGCTTTGAGCTCAGCGAGGCGATGATCACCGCGCTCAAGGGTGGGGCCAGACTCTCCGCCGGTATCGACCATTCCAATTACGACATTACGGTGGATGAGGTCCCGGCAGAGGTCAGGAGCTCGCTGGTGGGCGACCTGCACTGAGCCCAATCCTTCCGCAGGCATCGGGAAAAAGGAGGCCTGGCGCCTCCTTTTTTCATGCCGGCACCGCCGGCTTCAATCCGGTGGCGCCGGCAGTCTGCCGTCCACCACAAACAGTTCCCGCCGGAAGACCCGTGTACCGACTGTCTTATTGTAGAAGGCCACCTCCGCTTCACTCACATCACACAGCCAGGCCTGTTTCCAGCGCGGTCCCGATTCCACGAAGGGCGCGGGGTCGAAAAGGGCGATGTTGAGTCCGCCCTCGGGGTCCCTGGCCGAGCGGTAGACAAAGAGTTCGATACCGGCCGCACGCATCTCGCCGCCGAGCTGCTGCGTCTCCACATAGCTTTTCGGATTTCTCAGACGATCGGTAAAGGCTTCGAAAGGGGCCAGATGCAGACTTATTCCCCGGTCGCTGGCATAGCGGGCGGAAAATAGGGTGTGTTCAGTGCTGAGTCGTCCGCCGGGCGGCGGCTCGCTCATACCCGACCAGAACACCAGGCGGTAGAAAGCGGTCTCCGCCAGGACCGGCTCCAGGCCCAGTGCGCCATAGAAGAGGCTGGGTTCATGGCGGGTGCCGAAGCGCGAACCGTACAACAGTGGCGGATAGCGAAAAGGGGAGGCGAGCAGATAGTCCAGATGCCGCGCCGCTGGCGGTATGGGCGGCTTGCTAGTTTCCAGCAGTTGCTCCAGCAATGCCTGCTCGGCCAGGTCATCCACCAGCGCGCGGGTGGCGATCTGCTCCTGGCTCTCCACCATCCGCAGCAGTTCGCCCTGGTGCCGACTGGGGACAACCGCCTCCCTGCAGGCCGCCCAGATATCCATCAAACCTTGCCGCGCATCGCATCCAGATATTCGACCAGGCGCATCAGGCCCGGAATGGACTTTATCTGCTCGGCCGGCACCCCACCGGTGTGTCGGTTGGGCGTCTGCATCCAGTGCCGGAGATCGGCCGGCTTGCCACCCACCAGCACATAGAGGCTGCGGTAGAGACGGATCACCAGCAACGCCAGCTCACCCGCCTTACTCTGCGGATCGATCCCCGCCCGATGGAACGCCGTGCGGTCGCGCCCGATCACCTGACCCAGCGTCTCCTGAGTCAGGCCCAAGGCCTTGCCCGCATTGAGCAGCGCCTTGGTCAGGGTCGCCGATTCGTCCGGCTTGAGTAGGGTTTGGGTATTCATGCCGTCTTCCCGGAATGCAACATATACTATATATAGCTATAAAACGGTGCATATGCAACGAAAACGACTCGATTTCCAACCTCAGGGGGTGGCAACACCACCCCCTGTCAGCCGGATCAGAACTGCCAGTTGAGCTGGGCCGAAAGGATATTCACATCCGATTCGTAACTGCCCGACAGGGTGTGGCCGAATGCGGTGTCAATCGCCTCGATGGGCGTATCGCTGACGAAGAGGTGGGCCAGCGCCACATCGAGTGTCATGGCGGGTGTGGCCGCATAGGAGAATCCGGCGGCGATCCACTTTCTGTCGTTACCGGGTATTCTCGGTGTCCTGCTCTCGGCATTGGGAACCGGCGTCTGGTCGTAGGCGATACCGCCTCTCCAGGTCCAGGTCTCGTTGTGGTGGTAGTTGAAGCCCAGCGACGCTTTGTAGGTATCGTCCCAGTTTTCGGGCTGTACGCTGTCGTCCTTCAGCGGGTTGGCGAACTTGATGCGAAGCTCTTCGAAACTGCTCCACTGGGTCCAGGTCAGATCCGCCATCAGCTCCCACTTGGGCGCGATAGCGGTGGTCACGCTCAGCGAGAGGCTGGCCGGCAGATCGACCGCCGCCGAGGCATCGGTATCCGCCAGTACCGCGGTGAAGGCCGAGGGCAGGAGGATCCCGGAAGGCCCGCTGAAATCAGCCGTACCCTCCAGCTCCTGTTTGACCTTCGAACGGTAGGCGGCGCCGATGCGCGTGTTGTCGCTCACTTCATAGAGCAGTCCCAGGTTGAAACCGTAGCCCCAATCGTCGCCTTCGACCACCACCCGGCCATCGGTCGCCGCGGTTCCCGGCGTGACCAACCCCAGAAGCGCACAGCTTGCCGGGGGCAGGGAGCCGAGACAGACCGCACTGTAGTCCACTGCGTTGGAGAGCTCGGCGGTGGCGCGCATGAAATTGACGCCCGCCCCGAGTGAGAGCCGGTCGTTCACCTTATAGGCCAGCGAAGGATTGATATTGACCGTCGCCACCTCCGACTTGATGGCGTGATACCTTCCCATCCAACCGCTGTCGTATTCGGTGGAGAGACCGAACGGCGCGCCGATGCCCACACCGACCCGCAGCTGCTCGTTGATTTCATGGCTGAAGTAGAGGCTGGGAACAAAGGCGCTGGATCCCGCATCACCCCCGTCACCGCCACTGATGGGAGCGCCTCCCAACAGGGGATTGGTGGTGGCGCTACCTGTGAACTTCGAGGAGGGGGTGATGAGATGACCACCGACCACCAGCTGACTCCCTCTCAGACGCGTCATCCCCGCGGGATTGAAAAAGATGGTGGAGGCGTCCTCGGCCGCTGCCGCACCTCCGGAGATGGCGCTGCCTACCTGTTTCACGCTCTGTTCGACCAGGGCAAAACCCGAGGCCTGGGCCTCACCGACCAATCCCAGCGTCACTCCGGCGACCACCAGTGACACCCCGTACTGCATAGACTTCTTCTGCTTCATTTGACCCTCTCATGCGAATGGACTCGAACAGCCGCCCCGCTTGTCGGGCGGCCGCCCTTCGCCAAAGGACGCCGTTAGGTTCAGCTCCCTCTCGATTGACGTCCCATGGCTGGATCCGGCCTTGATCCCCTTGGCCGGAAAACTGCCCGAATGCCTGCTCCGGTTATTGCGAAAAACCGCAACAGCCCATTCCGACAGATCGAATCACGCCGCCTGGCAGACCCAGGCCGCACGGCTATTCACCCGGTATCGCAGATACCGGGAAAATCCGAATCAGTGACCCTCATAGAGTTTCGAGACCGGCTCCGCCAGGCACTCCAGCACCTGGGTACGCTTCAGCTTCAGGGTCGGCGTCAACAGGCCGTTCTCCACTGACCAGGGTTCGAAGCTCAGATGCACCCGCACGATGCGGGCGTAACCGGGAAACATCCTGACCTGCTCGGCGATCCTCGCCAGCACCGCGCTCTCCACCTGTGGCTGCTCCAGTACCCGGTGTTGCTTCGAATCGACACCGATGGACGAGGCAAACTCGGGCCATAACTCGGGATTGAGAATGCAGATGGCGGAAAGAAAGGGTTTCTGCTCGCCCACCACCATGGCCTGTTCAATCAACGGATCCAGGGTGATCGCCATCTCCATATCCGCCGGCGACACCTTCTCCCCGTTGCTGAGGACGATGATCTCCTTGATGCGGCCCGTGATATAGATATGACCCCGGGTATCGATGCGTGCCTTGTCGCCGGTATGCAGCCACCCGTCGGCGTCGACCACGCGTCCGCTGGCCTCCTGGTTGTTCCAGTAGCCCAGCATGATGTTGGGTCCCCGGGCCAACAGCTCTTCCTGCTCGGCGACCTTCACCTCGACGCCATCCAACACACGCCCCACGCTCTCCGGCACATTGTCGTGCAAACGGTTGCAGGAGATGATCGGCGAACTTTCGGTCAGCCCGTACCCCTGCAGGATCGGCACCCCAAGACCGATGAAGGCGCGGGAGACAGGCGCCACCAATGCCGCGCCGCCGCTGACCGCCACACGCAGACGGCCTCCCAAACGGCCGGTGATCTTTCTCGCCACCAGGCGATCGAGCAGCGGCCACAACAGCAGGGCGGGGCTCCAGCCGGCACGCCCCTGGCGGTAATTGAAGCGCTTCCAACCCACATCCACGGCCAGGTCGAACAGCCGCTTGGCCTTGTCGCCCTTCTGCTCCAGGCCGGCCATGACCCGGGCGTAGACCCGCTCGTAGATGCGCGGCACGCTGACCATCACGGTGGGACGGATGGTCAACAGATCCTCCGCCAGCTGGGCCGTGGAACGGGCATAGGCGATGGTCATACCGACCATGACCGAGATGTAGTAACCGACCGTGCGCTCCAGGGTATGCGAGAGGGGAAGAAAGGAGAGCAGGATGTCGGACTCGCCGAGATCGACCTGCCGCGCCGCCGCCTCCGCGTTGCTCAACATGTTGCGATGGCTCAGCATCACCCCTTTGGGGAATCCGGTGGTGCCCGAGGTGTAGACGATCGACGCCAGATCGTCACTGCCGGCCTTGGAAGCCCGCAACGGGCCGCCCTGTTCGGGCAGCCAGTCCGCAAGGTTCATGAAGCGCACATCGGAGACATTAGCTGCCAGCGGCCTGCTGGTGACAATCCGCTCTACCTCCGGCATCTCGTGCAACACCGGTTCGATGCG
Source organism: Candidatus Thiodiazotropha sp. (assembly GCA_037384425.1). Lineage (GTDB taxonomy): Bacteria > Pseudomonadota > Gammaproteobacteria > Chromatiales > Chromatiaceae > Thiodiazotropha. The sequence goes on from JARROA010000006.1 coordinate 93,881, forward strand.
TTCCCACTCCTCCTCGCCACCGATCACCAACAACCGGCTGCCGGAGTCGCGCAGGATATAGGAGACGTTGCCGCCCCGATCGTCGGCGTAGATCGGTACGGTGATCAGGCCCAGTGCCAGTGCCGCCTGATCGAACATCACCCACTCGCAGCAGTTGCGCATCATGACGGCGACCCGGTCGCCCGGCTTCAGTCCCTCCTCCAGCATGGCATCCTGCCAGCGCGCCACCTCGTCGGCCATTTGGGACCAGGTGAGATCGCGCCAGACCTCGGCCCCAGTGTCGTAGTGACGAAAGCCCACCGTGTCGGGGGAGCGCGCCACGCGCTCGCGAAACAGTCCACCCAGGTTGACGGCCTCATCCGTGGTAATAAAACGGGGCGTCATGCCAGCTGTTACAGAACGGTCATCCTGCGTCCGCATCACTTCACGACTCTGCATAGGCACACTCACATCAATCGAGGAACAGGTCAGGCAGCAAGCGCCCATTCGGGTCGACCGCATAGTGACTGAAATCGGTGACACCCTCCTCATGCAGCACCTCTTCGTCGATGAAGAAGTTACCGCTGCAGGTCCGGCTGTCGCGGGTCAGGATGGCATGAGCCGCATCGGCGACAATCTCACTCGTGCGGCAGTTCTCCGGTTTCACCAGGCCCTCCAGCATGGCGATGGCCGCAGTTTGGATCACGGTCCGCGGCCAGAGGGCGTTGACCGCCACTCCCTGTTCACGAAACTCCTCCGCCATGCCCAGCACGCAGAGGCTCATGCCGTACTTGGCCATGGTGTAGGCGCAGTGGTCCTTGAACCATTTGGGAGCCAGCGAAAGCGGTGGCGACAGGTTGAGGATATGCGGATTCTCCGCCTGCAGAAGATGGGGCAGGCAGGCCTGGGAGACGGCGAAGGTGCCGCGGGCATTGACCTGGTGCATCAAATCGTAACGTTTCATCGGCGTCTGCAGGGTACCGGTCAGATTGATGGCACTGGCGTTGTTGACCAGGATGTCGATGCCACCGAAACGCGAGAGGGTCTGCTCAACCGCATCGGCGATCTGCTGGTCGTCACGGATATCGGTCTTCACCGCCAGTGCCTGTCCCCCTGCTGCTTCGATCTCGGCTGCTGCGCTGCCGATGGTGCCGGGCAAACTGGGGTGAGGTTTTTCGGTTTTGGCCGCAATCGCGATATTCGCACCATCGCGGGCGGCACGCAAGGCGATGGCCAGACCAATGCCACGGGTCGCCCCGGTGATGAAGAGGGTTCTACCCTGTAGGGTACTCATCGGCTCTCTCCTCTCTCTACTCCTCAGGTGATGAACCGGCCTGTCTACGACCGGTTCAGGCTGGGACCACGGGCTCTGCGGCCCAGTCCGCTTGGTTGTCGTTGTTGTTCGGGCCCGGCGGTCGCACCGTCCGGATTACGGATATGGTTTCCGCTTGAATCAACCTGTCGAACACAGGCTGGCGTCCGCCTCCTCCCTTGCCGGGAGAGGACGAAGTTTCCTGGGAAAGGGGGGTGATTCCCCCTCATACCCCATGTGATCGAGCACGCTGCGCGTGGGCACTGAACCTTCTCGCGTCACGAACAATCCTCGAACGTTGGCAATGGAGTGCACACCTCTGGCGCTCTCCAGCCGCTGTTCCATGTAGAACCACTTGTCGTCCCAGCAGAGCAGCCGGGTTTTGAGGACATAATGCTGAAACAGGCGTAGCGGACGGCGGTACTTGATATCGATGTTGCCCACCACCGGCATCCAGCGCTCCCGCTTCACCGGCCCCAACAGGCCGACACCGATCAGCAGGTCCGTACGTCCCAGGTCCATGATGCTGAGATAGCGCGCATTGTTCATATGCAGGTTGATGTCCAGATCCGTCGGTAGAACCCGGAATGGCACCTCCGAGATCTCGAACAGACCGATGCGCGGTTTGAACAGGGCGGCGACGAACACCCGCAGCAGACGCAAGATCAGATTCATCCCGATGACCTCCCTTCAGCCGCCCGTTCCAGATGCATGGACGCCTTCCCGTGACTCAAAACGCATCGTCGTCAAACGCCATCATCGAGTCGCTGCCTGCGAGAATCGCGCTGAAGAGGCCACCGCTTTGCGGCAGCAGCCGCTGCATGAAGAAACGCGCGGTGTCGATCTTGGCCTGGTAGAAACGGCGCTCCTCCCCATCCAGCTTCTGCTGGGAGAGTTCGGCCATGCGTGTCCACAGATAGGCCAGCGCGGTGAGGCCGAACAGGCGCAGATAGTCTGTCGCCGCAGCGCCGGCTTGATCGGGATCGGACAGTCCCGACTGGGCGATCCAGGCGCTGGCCCGTTGCAAACGGCCGAAGGCCTTGGCCAGGGGCTGGATGAATTCGGCCAGCTGGGCGTCCTGCTGATGGGCCTCGATGTAGGCGGCCACCGGATGGAAGAAGCGGCGCAGATAGCGTCCCGTATGAGCGGGCAGTTTGCGCCCCACCAGGTCGAGGGCCTGGATACCGTTGGTGCCCTCGTAGATCTGAGCGATGCGGGCATCCCGCACAAACTGCTCCATACCCTGTTCGCGGATATATCCGTGCCCGCCAAACACCTGCATACCCAGATTGGCGCACTCGAAACCGATGTCGGTACCGAAGGCCTTGAACACCGGGATCAGCAACGCCACCAGATCCTCTGCGGCCTGGGCCTCGGCCTTGTCCGGGGAGCGCTGGTAGATGTCAATCTCGCTGGCGATCCAGGCGCCCAGCGCCCGGCTACCTTCCACATAGGCGCGCTGGGTCAGCAGCATGCGCCGCACGTCGGGATGGACCAGCAGCGAATCGGCCTGCTTGTCGGGAGATTTCGCCCCCTTCAGCGAGCGGCCCTGCAGCCGTTCCCGGGCGTAAATCACCGCGTTCTGGTAGGCGACATCGGCAATTCCCACACCCTGCAAGCCGACGCCGAGCCGGGCCGTGTTCATCATGGTGAACATGCCCCGCATGCCTTTGTGGGGTTGTCCGACAAGCCAGCCTTTGGCCTCGTCGAAGTTGAGCACGCAGGTGGAGGAGGCCTTGATCCCCATCTTGTGTTCGATGGCGCCGCAGGCAACGCCGTTGCGCTCGCCCACCTCGCCGTTCCCGTCCGGCAGGAACTTGGGCACCACGAACAGACTGATGCCCTTGATGCCGGCGGGAGCGTCGGGCATTCTCGCCAGCACCAGGTGGACGATATTCTCGGTCAGGTCATGCTCGCCGGCGGTGATGAAGATCTTGGTGCCGGTGATCAGGTAACTGCCGTCTTCCTGGGGCGCCGCCTTGGTGCGCAACAACCCCAGGTCGGTGCCGCAATGGGGCTCGGTCAGGCACATGGTCCCTGTCCAGGTGCCCTCTGCCAGCTTGGGAAGATAGAGCTGCTTCAGCGCATCTTCACCATGCACCTCGATGGCGTTGTAGGCCCCGTGCGAGAGCCCCGGGTAGAGGGCGAAGGAGAGATTGGCGGCACAGGTCATCTCCTCCACCAGCAGGGTGACCGCGTTGGGCAGACCCTGCCCCCCGTGCTCCGGGTCACAGGCGATACCGCTCCAACCGTCCTCGGCGAACTGGGTATAGGCCTGCTTGAAGCCGGCTGGGGTAAGCACCTCGCCATCCTTGAACTGGCAGCCCTCTTCATCCCCTGTGCGATTGAGGGGAAACAACACCTCGGAGCAGAGCCGGCCCGCCTCTTCCAACACCGAGTGGACCAGTTCGCTATCGAACTCCTCGCATCCGGGCAGGGCCTGGATGCGCTTCGGGTCGAGCAACTCGTTGTAGATGAATTGGTAATCCCTCAGGGGGGGTTGATACTCGGCCATGGTTCAGTTCCTCAGGGGTTTGCCGGTTTCCAACAGATGCTCCATGCGCGCCATGGTGTCCGGGTGCCGGGCCAGGCGCATGAAGTGGTTCAGCTCCAGGTCGAGCAGATCCGCTTCGGTGAGCGGTTCGGTGACATCGGTATCCCCGCCGCTCAGCACCTCCATCAGCTCGCCGACCACCACCTGGTCGTGGGGCGTCACCCTGCCCAGCTTGACGAAGCCGTCCACCGCCATGCTCATGGCGACCTGTGCCGTCTTGCCGGGAAGATTGATCTCCACCGGCTCCGGCGGGGCGTAGTCCTGTGCCATTGAGAGCGCCTTGGCCTTGGCATCGGCCAGCAGACGGTCCCGGTTCATGGTGATGCCGTCGCCCTCGCGCAGAAACAGATAGTCGCCGGCCTCGGCGGCGCTCTTGGCCACCGTTGCCATGCTGATGGTTTCGAAGGCCTTGGTCACCGGCGGCATGGGCCCACCGGGACGCCGCTTGTTGAGCGTCCAGCGGGTCAGCAGCTCCTTGCAACCGCCCCAGCCGGGGATCACGCCGACACCCACCTCTACCAGTCCGACATAGGTCTCGGCGTGCGCCTGCAGGGCGTCGCAATGAAGCAGGATCTCGCAACCACCGCCCAGGGCCAGCCCTGAAGGCGCGCCCACCACCGGGAAGGGGGCATACTTGAGCGCCATGTAGGTATCCTGGCCCTCTTTGACCATCGCCTTGGCCTCCGGCCACATCGCCAGATTGCCGGCGAACAGCAGCAGGCCCAGGTTGGCCCCGGCGGAGAAGTTGCTGCCCTCGTTGTAGATCACCAGCGCCTTGTAGCCTTGGGCCGGTACCAGCTCGACGGCCTTGCGGATCATGCCCATGATCTGGGGATCCATAGTGTTCATCTTGGAGGTAAACTCGAGGCAGACCACGCCGTCGCCGATATCCCACAGGGCAGCCGAGCCGTTCTTCGCCAGCGGCTTGCTGCGGCGCTTGATGTCGGCCAACAGCATCACGCCCTCGGGGCGCGGCAGATCGCGGTAGTCTCCGGCGGTGGTGAAGTACTGCAACACACCGTCCTCAACCCGATAGAAGCTGCCTTCGCCCACCCCTTCGAGCAACGCCGGAACCGGCATCTCCTCCGCACGCAGGCGTTCGGCCAACCAGGCGCCGCCGATGCGGTCGATCAGCTCGAAGGGGCCGTATTTCCAGGCGTAGCCGAGACGCATCGCCTCGTCCACTGCATACAGATGGTCGTTGATCTGGGGTACCAGGCTGGCGGCATAGCTCAGTACCTTGGACAGCACGCTCCAGGCGTAGCGGCCACCTTCATCCGGATGCTCCAGCAGGGCGCGCGGGCCCTTTTTGGCGGCAGCGACGCTCAAAAGATCCGGTTTTTTCGACACCCGGTAGTCACCCGTCTGCAGATCGATGCTCTCTTTGACCTTACCGCCACCCTCGCGGTTGATGCGGTAGAAACCGCCCTTGCCCTTTCGCCCGGTGTAGCCGTCGGCGATCATGCGCTCAATCAGTGGTGGGATCTCTGCCACCTCGAAGAAAGCGTCATCGGAGGGCAGGGTGGCCTTCATGCTCTGCATCAGGTGGGGCATGAGATCCAGACCCACCAGATCGGAGAGTCCGAACACGCCGGTTTTGGGGATGCCCACCGGTTTGCCGATAACCGCGTCGGCGACCTCCACCGAAACCCCCATGCGGAAGGCCTCCAGGATGGCGGTCTGTATCCAGTAGATACCAATGCGGTTGGCGATGAATCCGGGGGTGTCCTTGCAGTCGACGATGCCCTTACCAAGACGTCGGTCGCAGAAGGCCTGCAGGTCGGCCACGCCGTCCGCCCGCGTGCGCTCGCCTTTAACGATCTCTAGCAAGCGCATGTAGCGGGGCGGGTTGAAGAAGTGGGTGATGAGGAAATCCTCGGCGAAGCCCGCAGGCATCTCCGCCACCAACTGCTCCAGCGGGATGGTGGAGGTGTTGGAGGAGACCAGCGAGCCGGGCTTGCGCACGGCGTCGATCTGGCGATAGAGGCCGTGCTTGATGTCGAGACGCTCGATCACCGCCTCGATGATCCAGTCACAATCGGCCAGCAGATCCAGATGATCCTCAATGTTACCGGTGGTCACCAGCTTCGCATTGCGCTTATGCATAAAGGCGGCGGGTTCTGCCTTGAGCAGTTTCTTAACCGCCGTCTCCGCGATCACGCTGCGGTTGTCGGCCCCCTCGGGCACGATATCGAGCAGTACCACCGGCACCCCGGCATTGGCCATGTGGGCGGCGATCCCCGCACCCATAACCCCCGCGCCGATGACGGCAACCTTTTGGATCTTCATCACAGCGCCTCCAGGATGGTGGCGATGCCCTGACCTCCACCGATGCACTGGGTGGCCAGACCGAACTGCTTGCCTTCACGCTGCAGCAGGGCAGATACCTTGCCGGTGATGCGCGCGCCGGTGGCGCCCAGGGGGTGGCCCAGGGCAATGGCGCCGCCGTCGAGATTGATCTTCTCCGGGTCCAGTTCCAGATCGCGAATACAGGCGAGGGACTGGCTGGCGAAGGCCTCATTGAGTTCGATGATGTCAAGATCGCCTGCGGTCAATCCTGCCCGCTGCAGCGCCTTGCGGGTCGCCGCCACCGGACCTATGCCCATGATCTCGGGGGCACAGCCGGCCACGGCGATGCTCTTGATCGCGGCCAGGGGTTTCAGCCCGTGGGCCTGGGCGTACTCTTCGCTGCAGACCAGGGTGGCGCTGGCGCCGTCGGTCAGCGGCGATGAGCTGCCGGCGGTCACCGAGCCGTCCTGGGCGAAGGCGGGCTTGAGTCCGGCCAGCCCCTCCGCTGTGGTATCGGGGCGGACACAGCCGTCTCTATCCACCACGCCTCTGCCGGTATTGACGGGGACGATCTCGTCGCTCAAGCGGCCGGCGGCCTGCGCCTCGGATGCCTTTTTGTGGCTGAGCACCGCGAAGGCCTCCTGCTCGTCGCGGGATAGCTCATACTTTTTAGCCACATTCTCGGCGGTCTCGCCCATACCCATGTAGGCGGCGGGCAGGGTTTGAAACAGCGCAGGATTCGGCATCGGGTTGAAGCCGGTCATGGGTACCCGGGTCATCGACTCGACCCCGGCACAGATGAAGACCTCGCCGGCGCCCATCTGGATGGCCCCGGCGGCCATGTGGATCGACTGCATGGAGGAGCCGCAGAAGCGGTTCACCGTGGTGCCCGCAACAGACTGGGGCAGCCCGGCAATGAAACCGACCAGGCGCGCCATGTTGAAGCCCTGCTCTCCCTCGGGGAAGGCGCAGCCGAGGATCAGATCCTCGATCTCCTCAGTCGGCACGCCGCTCTTATCGACCAGGGCCTTGACCACCTGCGCCGCCAGATCGTCCGGCCGCATCTTCACCAGTTCGCCCTTGTTGGCGAAGGTAAAGGGGGAACGCAGATAGTCCGCTATCACGACTCGCTTCATGACCTCTCTCCGAATGGTTGTCTTGGCTGTTAGTTAAGGGTTCAGTTCCCGGCGGATTACTGCTTCTCATCCGCCTCGATATTGACGAGACACTCCTGGCGCATCTCTTCCAGCTCCAGCAGCGTGGTCTCCAGATCATCGCGCTGCTGCTCCAGCTCACCCACGCGGCGTTCGATCTTCTCCAGCAGCAGCTTGACCTGCTTCACCTTGGAGGGATCGACCTCGTACATGTCGAGGTACTCCTTGATGTCCGCCAACGTGAAACCCAGACGCTTGCCACGCAGAATCAGCTGCATGCGGGCACGATCGCGGTGGGTATAGACCCGGGTGGTCCCGGCGCGCCGGGGCTTGATCAAGCCCTTGGTCTCGTAGAAGCGGATGGCGCGGGGTGTGATCCCCAGCTCTTGCGCCAGTTCGGTCACGCTGTACAGGTCAGTGGAGGTCTGTTTCATGGCAACTCACTATAGGTCTAGTTGACGTATACGTCAACATAAAACCCTATTAGTTATCTTGGTCATCGGGATCGGTCAGGTCCGAGGTCAGTCGCTGGATCACCGGACCGTCCACACGGAAGGCGTAACAACTGTCCGACATCGCCGCCAGGCCCTCTGGTGTCCAGTTCCCACGGGGCATGCTCTGAAAGGCCACGGTCGCCATGCCCCGCAACAGGTCGATCAGGTGGCGGCAGCCGCCGGTGCCGGCGAACCGCTCGCTCAACAGGGCATTCCACCCTTTGCCCATACGGGTTCCCCGAAGGGCTTCGAAGCGGTGCATCACCTCGGGGCAGATTTCGAACGGGGTACTGTCCATGCGTACGTGGATATCCCGGATCAACAGGTCGGGTCCGAGCAGGACGCGGATGGTCATGTCATGCACCGGTTCTCCCGCCGGCAGGGGTCGATCGAAACCGACGTGGGAGTCATAGGCCTTGGTGTCGATGAGTCGGCTTTCAATCTCCAGCGCCCCGTCCTGGTGGAGCCAGGTCTGGTGTTCGATCGCACGCCGGTGCATCGCTCTGGGTGCTTCGGATTCGCTCATGGATAGTCACATGTTGGGGTAGTTGGGACCGCCGCCGCCCTCCGGAGGACGCCAGACGATGTTTTGAGAAGGGTCTTTGATATCGCAGGTCTTGCAGTGAAGGCAGTTCGTCGCGTTGATCTGCAACCTGGGCTCATTGTTGGCGCCATCACGTACGATCTCGTAGACGCCGGCCGGACAGTAACGCTGCTCGGGAGAATCGAAACGGACCAGATTCACGGCAATGGCCAACTGTGGCAGGCGCAGCGTCAGATGGCAGGGCTGATCCTCCTCATGGCCGGTGTTGGAGACAAACACGGAGGAGAGCCGATCGAAGCTGATCACCCCGTCGGGTTTGGGATACTCGAGCGGTCGGTACTCGGCCGCCGGTTGCAGGGTCTCATAGTCCGGCTTGCGGTCATGCAGGGTGAAGGGCAACTTGCCACGGAAGAGATTCTGATCGATGAAGTTGAAGCCGCCCCCCAGGGTCAACCCGAAGCGATGCAGGGCGGGACCGAAGTTACGCCCGCGGTGGAGTTCATCGAAGAGCCAGGATTCTTGAAAGGCATCCGCGTATCCCTTCAGATCGTCCGCTTGCGGCGCCTCGCCGTGCAGGGCCCCGAACACGGTCTCCGCTGCGATCATGCCCGATTTCATGGCCGTGTGTGCACCCTTGATCTTGGCGAAATTTAGGGTGCCCGCATCGCAACCCAGCAGCAGCCCGCCGGGAAAGTGCTGACGGGGCAGGGCGTTCAAACCGCCTTTGGTGATGGCCCGGGCGCCGTAACTCAGGCGCTTTCCCCCCTCCAGGTAGTGCATGATCTCCGGATGGTGCTTGAAGCGTTGAAACTCTTCGAAAGGCGAGAGGTGTGGGTTGGCGTAGTTGAGGTCGACGATGAGACCGAGCGCCACCTGTCCGTCTGCCGCGTGGTAGAGAAAAGAGCCACCATTGGCACCACCCTCGGACAGCGGCCAGCCGGCGCCGTGCAGCACCAGGCCGGGCTGGTGCCTGTCCGGCTCGATCTGCCACAGTTCCTTGATACCGAGTGCGTAGTGCTGGGGATCGCAGCCCTCATCCAAGCGAAAACGCTCGATCAGCTCCCTGCCGAGATGACCTCGGCAGCCTTCGGCGAAGAGGGTGTAGCGCCCGCGCAGTTCCATGCCGGGCTCGAATCCCGGTCTCTCCTCACCCTGCCGGTCACGACCCATATCGCCGGTGACCACGCCTTCGATACGGCCTGACTCATCGAGCAACAGGTCAGCAGCCGGATAGCCGGGGAAGATATCGACCCCGACGGCTTCCGCCTGCTCGCCCAGCCAGCGACAGAGGTTGCCCAGGCTGACCACGTAGTTGCCCCGATTGTGCATGGTCCGGGGAGTCATGGGTGAGGGCATCTTCAGCGCACGCTGTGCGCTGGTGAAGAGCAGCACGCGGTCCTCAGTCACCGGTGTATCCAGGGGCGCCCCCCGCTCCCGCCAGTCCGGCAGCAACTCATCCAGCGCGCGGCTTTCGAACACCGCGCCGGAGAGGATGTGCGCACCGATTTCAGAGCCCTTCTCCAACAGACAGACGGAGAGCTCCTGTTGCCGCTCCTGTGCCAACTGTCGCAATCGGATCGCCGCCGAGAGACCGGCCGGGCCGGCGCCAACGATGACCACATCGAACTCCATGCTTTCCCGTTCCATCAGCTTGCTCCCGTCACTCAGCCCTTTCGACGACAACGGCGCGGCTTACCGCACCGGTCTCTCACACATCAATCGAGGCTGGCAGTCAGTTCCGGCAGCGTCTCGAACAGATCGGCCACCAGACCATAGTCGGCCACCTCGAAGATGGGTGCATCCTCATCCTTGTTAATGGCCACAATCACCTTGCTGTCCTTCATACCCGCCAGATGCTGTATGGCACCGGAAATACCGATGGCGAAGTAGATCTCCGGGGCCACGATCTTGCCGGTCTGCCCCACCTGATAGTCGTTGGGCACGAATTCGGCGTCGACCGCGGCACGCGAGGCGCCGACGGCACCGCCCAGCTTGTCGGCCAGCTGCTCGAGGAGGCTGAAATTCTCCTTGCTGCCCACCCCGCGTCCGCCGGAGACCACCACGCGCGCTGCGGTCAGTTCGGGTCTATCCGATTGGGTCAACGTACGGCTGACAAAGCGAGAGAGGCTTGCGCCGGGTTCAAAGGTCATCACTTCCACCGCCGCGCTGTCACCTGAGGGCGCAGCCGCTTCGAAAGCGGTGCCGCGCACCGTGATCACCTTTATCGGATCGAGACTGCGCACGGTGGCAATGGCATTGCCCGCGTAGATGGGGCGCTTGAAGGTGTCGGCGTCGATCACTTCGATGATCTCCGACAGCTGAGCCACATCGAGCAACGCCGCCACCCTGGGCATCAGATTCTTGCCGAAGGTGGTGGCCGGGGCCAGCAGGTGAGTGTACTCCTTGCCGATACCGGCAATGAGGTCGGCCAGTGGTTCCGCCAGGCCATGACCGTATCGCGCATCGTCGCACAGGAGCACCCGTTCGACGCCCGCCAATGCGGCAGCCTCGTCGGCTACCCCGCGACAGTCTTCGCCAGCCACCAGGATGATCACGCCACCCAGCTCCGCCGCTGCTGTCAGGGTGTTACGCGTGGCGGCAGCCAGCTCCACGTTGTTGTGTTCAGCAATTACCAGAACGCTCATCAGATCACCCTCGCTTCGTTGCGCAGTCTCTCAACCAACTCGGCCACATCGGCCACCTTGATTCCACCGCTGCGACGGGGGGGCTCTTCCACCTTAAGGAGTTCCAACCGGGGTGTGATATCGACTTCCAGTTCCTCCGGGGTCACGACTTCGAGCGGCTTCTTCTTCGCTTTCATGATATTGGGTAGTTTGACGTAGCGTGGTTCGTTGAGACGCAGGTCTGCGGTCACCACGGCCGGCAGGGAGAGGGTGAGCGCCTCCAGGCCGCCATCGATTTCTCGGGTGACCTCAATCTCCTCAACTTTAACTTCCAGCTTGGAGACGAAGGTCCCTTGCCCCCAGCCGAGCAGTGCGGCCAGCATCTGCCCGGTCTGGTTGTTGTCGTCATCGATCGCCTGCTTGCCCATGATCACCAGGTCGGGCTGCTCCCGGCGCACCACCTCGGCCAGCAGTTTGGCTACCGTCAGCGGTTGCAGCTCGGTTTCGGTCTCCACCAGAAGCGCCCGGTCCGCACCCATGGCCAGTGCGGTACGCAGGGTCTCCTGACAGGCCTTGACCCCAAGGGATACCGCGACAGCCTCGTCAGCATTGCCCGACTCCCTCAGCCGCACCGCCTCTTCCACAGCGATCTCATCGAAGGGGTTCATGGCCATTTTCAGATTGGCCGTTTCGACGCCACTGCCATCCGCTTTGACGCCTATTTTCACGGCAGCGTCGACTACCCGCTTCACACATACAAGTATCTTCATTGCGTTCAACCTCGCTAAACATCCTCACCGGTCGCATTCGCTCAATGCGGACAAGGGGGTAAGGACACCTGCCTGACCGCGGCAACGAACCATTGCGCGTCTTTCGCGCGCCAGACTCTGGACCATCGTTTTTCAGACAAACGACTTCACGTGACGCAGAGCCTTCGTGGGCACAGCAACCTGTGGATCATTCCTGAGATCAACCCATTGAACAGCCACCGAGAGTGCCAACCCCGCATATCCAAAAGGTAACATATATGACGTATACGTCAACTTAATTGAAAACAATACCACTGCATCTAACACAGTTTTCACTCGATAGAGCTCACTATGCTCTCATATCATACTGTTATTAAAGGAATAATATCTCAGAATAGGACTTAATGGCCTGTCAACAGGTTGGGGCGGACGGGTCCCAAAAAACGCTATATCTGACTTAGATAGCGACCAGCCCTTGTCTCGATCAGGCTGAGAACCTCTGCACTATTGATCGTTTGTACGAGGGTTAATCGCTACATCGCCGACAACCAATCCAAAGAGGTCCCAAGCCAGGCCGGCCGGAGCAGCACCGCATAGGTGTTGCTCGGTTTAGGATTCACTAGCAATGCTGGGGTCTGAATCTCAGAGCTACGATGCCATACGAGCGGTATCAGCGATCGAATCGATCGCTTTGAAAGGTAGCCGATTGCACCAGACGGCGCTGAAGTACATCGGAGAGATGGCGTCGTAAGGATTTGGATGTCCGTACACGTAACTGCACGCTACATAGCGAATCTTTAGATAGAGAAATAGATTTGCTTGAAATGAGACAGTGTTGATTTACCCAAATCGCCCCTAACCCTGACAGAGTTAATTGTCATTGATCACAACAACAATCAATCTAGCGCTTTACTCAACCGTCACAGACTTGGCCAGATTACGCGGCTGGTCTACATCCGTTCCCTTCAACACGGCCACATGATAGGCGAGCAGCTGCAGAGGTATGCTGTATACGATTGGCGCCGTCGAGGGGTAGATATCGGACAGGGTCAGGTTCTGATAGTTGTCCAGCTCGATGTTCACCCGTTGGTCGCTGAAGAGAAACAGCTCGCCACCACGGGCACGCACTTCCTGCAGATTCGACAGCACCTTCTCCAGCAGCGGGTCGTCGGGTAGGGCGCAGACCACCGGCATCTCCGCGTCCACCAGGGCCAGCGGTCCGTGCTTCAATTCACCGGCCGGATAGGCCTCGGCGTGAATATAGGAGATCTCCTTGAGCTTGAGTGCCCCCTCCATGGCGATCGGGTAGAAACAGCCTCGACCCAGAAACAGGGCGTGATGACGCTCGGCAAAGGCGTTGGCCATCGATTGAATGGCGTCGCTCAACTCCAGCACCACTTCGACCTGCCTCGGAACCGCGTGGAGTTCATTCACCAGCCGCTGCTCGTCCTCGGAACTTAAGCCCAGACGCTTGGCCAGCGCAATGGTCAACAGGCGCAGGGCGACCAGCTGGGTGGTGAAGGCCTTGGTGGAAGCGACCCCGATCTCGGGCCCGGCGCGGGTCATCAGGGCCACGTTCGACTCGCGCACCAGTGAACTCTCTGGCACGTTACAGATGCAGAGGCTGCCGATGTAGCCCTTCTCATTGGCCGCCCGCAGAGCCGCCAGGGTATCGGCCGTCTCGCCCGACTGGGAGATGGTGAGGAATAGGGTATCCGGCGCCACCACGACCTTGCGGTAGCGGTATTCGCTGGCCACCTCGACATTGCAGGGGATGCCGATCTCTTCGAGCCAGTACTTGGCCACCAGCCCCGCGTGATAGCTGGTGCCACAGGCCACGATCTGGATCTGTCGCGTCTTGTCGAATAGGGCCTTGGCCTCGTGACCGAAACTCTCTTCCATCAGACGGCCCTTGTAGATCCGACCCTCCAGCGTCTCGGCGATGACCGACGGCTGCTCGAAGATCTCCTTCAGCATATAGTGGCGATAGGGACCTTTGTCGACACTGTCGGCATTGAGTTTCGAACGCTTCTCGGGTCGGGTGACTTGAGTGCCGGTTCTGTCATAGACAGTGACCTGCTGACGGGTGATCTCCGCCACGTCACCCTCTTCGAGAAACAGAAAACGCTGCGTCACCGGCAACAGCGCGGCCACGTCGGAGGCGATGAAGTTCTCGCCATCGCCGAGGCCGACCACCAGCGGGCTGCCCTCACGGGTAACGATAATGCGATCGGACTCTTCCGGACAGGCGACCGCCATGGCATAGGCCCCTGTCATCTCCTTCGAGGCCTGCTTCACGGCTTCGAAAATATCCAGACCCGCTTCCAGTTTGCTCGCCAGCAGATGGGCGATCACTTCCGTATCGGTTTCGGAGGTGAAGACATAGCCGAGGGCTTCGAGTTTTCTTCTCAGTTCGCTGTGGTTCTCGATGATCCCGTTGTGGACCACCGCGACGCGCTCCCCGCTCATGTGGGGATGGGCGTTCAACTCGGAGGGGCGTCCGTGCGTCGCCCAGCGAGTATGGGCGATTCCCAGCAGACCTGCCGCGCCGGTCTGGTTCACGATGTCGCTGAGATTGGAAACCTTGCCAATGGTGCGGAAACGCTGAAGATGACCGGAAAGTTCCCGCACGGCCAGGCCGGCCGAATCGTAACCCCGATACTCCAATCGTCTCAGCCCCTCCATCAGGATGGGGACTACATCTCGTTCCGCGATACCGCCGACAATGCCGCACATATGCTTACCTATTTGGATTCTTTGGGTTGTTTGACCGGGCGCTGCCAGCCCTCGACGCTCACCTGTTTCGAGCGGCTCAGGGTCAGCGTCTCCGCCGGCGTATCTCTGGTGATGGTGGATCCGGCGCCGATGGTGGCACCCTCGCCCACGGTGACGGGCGCGACCAGCTGCGTATCCGAGCCGATGAAGGCACGGTCGCCAATCACGGTCTGGAATTTGTTGGCCCCATCGTAATTGCAGGTGATAGTACCGGCACCGATATTCACCTCGCTGCCGACCGTGGTATCCCCCACGTAACTCAGGTGGTTGATCTTGCTCTTGGTCGCCACCTGACTCTTTTTCAGCTCGACGAAATTGCCGACGTGGACGGCATCCTCCAGTCGGGTTTCGGGGCGGATCCTGGCAAAGGGGCCAATCCGGCAGTTGGCGCCGATACTGGCGCCTTCGATCACACTGTTGGCGAGGATCTCCGTGTTCTCGCCGACAGTACAGTTCTTGAGGATCACGTTCGGTCCGATCTTCACGCCATCCGCCAGCACCACTTCGCCCTTGAACAGGGTGTTGAAATCGAGAAACACATCCTTGCCGGTCTTCAGCGACCCCCGGATATCTATCCGCGCAGGATCACTAAGGGTGACACCCGACTGCATCAACTCATTGGCCCTTTGGGATTGGTAGTAGCGCTCCAGGTAGGCCAGCTGCTTTCTGTCGTTGACCCCCATCACCTCCTCTTCGCAGATGGGATGGACGACCTGGATGTTGATGCCGTCCCTGACCGCCATGGCGATGATGTCGGTGAGGTAGTACTCCTTCTGGGCGTTGTTGTTTTCGAGCTGACCGAGCCAGGATTCCAGGCGCTCCCGATTCACCGCCATGATGCCGGTGTTGATCTCGCTGATCTCGAGTTCCCGTTCGCTGGCGTCCTTCTGCTCGACGATACGGACCACACGGTCATCCCGGTCGCGCACGATGCGCCCGTAGCCCGAGGGATCGGGAAGATCGACCGTGAGCAGGGCGAGTTTGGTGGTGTGCAGTGCGGCCAACAGGCTGACCAGGGTCGAACCGCTGATCAGCGGTACATCGCCATAGAGAATCAGCACCTGATCGACCCGGTGAAGGAAGGGTATCGCCTGCATCACCGCATGGCCGGTACCGAGACGCTCCTGCTGTTCGACCCAATCCAGATCGGGGGCATCGAGCTCCTGAAGCACCTGTTCGCCGCCATGTCCGTAGACAATGGAGATTTCGTCCGGCGTAATGGAGCGGGCCGTCTCTATGACATGCCGAAGCAGCTGTTTGCCGGCCAAACGGTGCAGCACTTTAGGCTGCCTGGACTGCATGCGCGTGCCTTCGCCCGCCGCCAAAATAAGTACCCCAAGACGCATCAAGACTCCCCTATGAACACTGCCATACCCTCTACGGGCAGATGAGCCATTATTTCAGAAATCTCGGCAAGGCCAAAGACGCCCGATGGAGGATAGCCATTTAAATGAGATGTAAATGTGCTGTTGGCGAACTCTTTTCGCCAGACTGCTGTGAAATGAATCCCGGTCTGATCCCTTTACAGACCAAAAGCCGGCTTGGGCGAATCAGTTCAGGGTGGTGGACTGCCCCTGGGCACCGAGTGTCATGGCATCCTCCTGGGTTGCATCGCGCACCTCGAGGATTTTCACATTGACCTTCAGCGTCTTGCCGGCCAACGGATGGTTGCCGTCCACAGTCAGCTTGCCATTTTCGATCTTGGTGACGAAAAAGCTCTTTACCTCGCCCGCCTCGTTCTGCATCTGCACCTCGGCGCCCAGTTGGCGAAACTGGGGCGGCACGTTTTCGAGATCGTCAGTGAAGGTGAGGTCGGGATCGTGGTCACCGAACCCCTGCTCGGGTGGCACGGTGATACTCACCTCGTCCCCCGGTCCCTTGCCGGCGACGGCGCGGTCCATGCCGCCAATCAGTTCAGTCTCACCGCCGTGGATATAGTTTACGGGAAGATCGCTCTGTTCCAGCACGTTACCCTCCAGATCGCTGATGGAGTAGGTGAGCGTGACAAACTTGCCGGTCTTGATGATTTCTTTCGACATGATGATCTAAGCGTATCAGGGCCCGTAAGAAAGACGGGCCCTGATGGAGTGGAGGGGGTTAACCGCGTTTGCCCTTGCGGATACGTTCGATGGCACGCAGCTGAGCGGCGGCTTCCGCCAGTTCCGCCTGAGCCTTGGCGTAATCCATCTCGGAGGCGCGGTTCGCCATGGCGTCCTCGGCGCGGCGTTTGGCCTCCTGGGCTGCCGCCTCGTCGAGATCCGTCGCACGCACGGCGGTGTCGGCGAGCACGGTCACAATATGAGGCTGGACCTCGAGGATGCCGCCGGAGACGTAGAAATGCTGCATCTCCTTACCGTCGCCGGTATCGACGCGCACCTCGCCCGGCTTCAGCTGGGTCACCAGCGGGGTGTGGCGGGGGGCGATACCTACCTCGCCCATCACCGCCGGGGCGTAGACCATCTCAGCGAGGCCGCTGAAGATCTCGCCTTCCGCGCTGACGATGTCCACATGGATAGTCATGGCCATGAGTATACTCCCGATTATCAGCCCTTGCCGCCACGTTCGACGGCCTCTTCGATGCCACCGACCATGTAGAAGGCCTGTTCGGGCAGGTGGTCGTACTCACCCTCGACGATCGCCTTGAAGCTGGCGATGGTGTCCTTCAGGGAGACATACTTGCCGGGCGTACCGGTGAAGACCTCGGCTACGAAGAAGGGTTGGGAGAGGAAGCGCTGGATCTTACGTGCGCGTTGCACCACCAGTTTGTCCTCTTCCGAGAGCTCGTCCATACCGAGGATGGCGATGATATCCTTCAGCTCCTTGTAGCGCTGCAGTGTACCCTGCACCGCGCGGGCCACACCGTAATGCTCGGCGCCGACCACGTTGGGATCGAGGATACGCGAGGTGGAGTCGAGCGGATCCACCGCCGGATAGATACCCAGCTCGGCGATCTGACGCGACAGCACCAGGGTCGCGTCCAAGTGAGCGAAGGTGGTGGCGGGGGAGGGGTCGGTCAAATCGTCCGCCGGCACGTAAACGGCCTGGAAGGAGGTGATGGAACCGGTCTTGGTGGAGGTGATGCGCTCCTGCAGGGCACCCATCTCCTCGGCCAGGGTCGGCTGGTAACCCACCGCGGAGGGCATACGACCCAGCAGCGCGGAGACCTCGGTTCCGGCCAGGGTGTAACGGTAGATGTTGTCGACGAACATCAACACGTCGCGGCCCTCGTCGCGGAAGTTCTCGGCGATGGTCAGGCCGGTCAGGGCCACGCGCAGACGGTTGCCCGGGGGCTCGTTCATCTGACCGTACACAAGGGCCACCTTGTCGAGAACGCCACCTTCCTGCATCTCGTGGTAGAAGTCGTTACCCTCACGGGTACGCTCGCCGACGCCGGCGAATACGGAGAAACCGGAGTGCTCGACCGCGATGTTACGGATCAGCTCCATCAGGGTCACGGTCTTGCCGACGCCGGCGCCGCCGAAGAGGCCGATCTTGCCACCCTTGGCGATGGGCATGATGAGGTCGATGACCTTGATGCCGGTCTCGAGAATCTCGGTGGCGGTAGCCTGTTCTTCCAGGGTCGGCGGCTGGCGGTGGATCGGCATAAGCTTGTCGGTCTTCACCTCGCCGGCCTCGTCGACCGGATTGCCCAGCACGTCCATGATGCGCCCCAGGGTACCCTGACCCACCGGCACGCTGATCGGGGCACCGGTGGCCTCGACCTCGACGCCGCGCTTCAGACCGTCGGTGGAACCCATGGCGATGGATCGCACCACGCCGTCACCCAACTGCTGCTGGACTTCCAGGGTAAGACCGGTTTCGTTGATCTTGAGTGCCTCGTAGACCTTCGGCATCTCGCCGCGGGGGAACTCGACGTCCACCACAGCACCGATGATTTCAACCACTTTGCCCGAACTCATTTCTGGTTCCTCTTGCCGCACCTGGCGACTCTCAAATGTTTAAAACTCAAATTCTGTTGGCCGTCACGCGCATCAGACGGCGGCGGCGCCGCTCACGATCTCCGAGATCTCCTGGGTGATCGCGGCCTGGCGCGCCTTGTTGTAGATCAGCTGCAGCTCGTCGATCAGGCTGCCGGCGTTGTCGGAAGCCGCCTTCATCGCGACCATTCGTGCCGACTGCTCGCAGGCGCCGTTCTCGACCACCGCCTGGTAGACCAGGGACTCCACGTAGCGACCCAGCAGGTTGTCCAGCACCTCTTTGGAATCAGGCTCGTAGATATAGTCCCAGTGGTGCTTCAACTCCTCCTCCATGGTTGAGGGTATGGGCACCAGCTGCTCGATGGTCGGACTCTGCGTCATGGTGTTGACGAAGTCGTTGTAGGCGATATAGATACGGTCGATCTTGCCCTCGGTGAAGGCGTCCAGCATCACCTTGACGGTACCGATCAGGTCCTCGATATGAGGCGTATCGCCCAGGTGCGTGGCCTGGCTGATGACGTTGCCGCCGAAGCGGCTGAAGAAACCCAACGCCTTGTTGCCGATGGTGCAGAAGTCGATCTCCACGCCATCGTCCCGGAACTGCTTCATCTCGCGGAACAACTTGCGGAACAGGTTGTTGTTGAGACCGCCGCAGAGGCCGCGGTCCGAGGAGACGATGATGTAGCCCACACGCTTCACTTCGCGTTCGATCATGAAGGTGTGCTTGTATTCCGGATGAGCGTGGAACAGATGACCGATCACGTTGCGCATCTTTTCCGCATAGGGCCGGGTGGCCGCCATGCGCTGCTGCGCCTTACGCATCTTGGACGCAGCCACCATCTCCATCGCGCTGGTGATCTTGCGCGTGTTCTTGATGCTGCCGATCTGTGTCCGGATCTCTTTTGCGCCTGCCATATCTCTAACCTTTCGCTAGCTTGCGTGAACGACTTACCAGGTGTGGTTGGCCTTGAAGTCCTTCAGCGCATCATGAAGGGCCTGCTCGATCTCGGCGTTGTAGTCGCCACTCTCGTTGATCTTGTCCATCAACTCTTTCTGGCTGCTCTTCATATAACCCTGCAGGGCGGCCTCGAAGTCGACAACCTTGGTGGTATCCACGTCGTCCAGATAGCCTTCGTTGGCGGCGAACAGGGAGACGGCCATGCCGGCCACCGTCAGCGGCGAGTACTGAGCCTGCTTCATCAGCTCGGTGACACGCTCACCGCGCTCCAACTGCTTGCGGGTGGCCTCGTCGAGATCCGAAGCAAACTGGGAGAAAGCGGCCAGCTCACGGTACTGGGCCAGGGCCAGTCGCACGCCGCCGCCCAGTTTCTTGATGATCTTGGTCTGCGCGGCGCCGCCCACACGGGAGACCGAGAGGCCGGCGTTGATGGCGGGACGGATACCGGCATTGAACAGATCCGCCTCGAGGAAGATCTGGCCGTCGGTGATGGAGATCACGTTGGTCGGTACGAAGGCCGACACGTCACCTGCCTGGGTCTCGATGATCGGCAGCGCGGTCAGCGAGCCGGTCTGACCCTTTACCTTGCCGCCGGTCTTCTTCTCAACATAGTCGGCGTTGACGCGCGCGGCGCGTTCCAGCAGCCGGGAGTGCAGGTAGAAGACGTCACCGGGATAGGCCTCACGGCCCGGCGGACGACGCAGCAGCAGGGAGACCTGGCGATAGGCCCAGGCCTGCTTGGTCAGGTCGTCGTAGATGATCAGCGCGTCTTCGCCCTTGTCGCGGAAGTACTCGCCCATGGTGCAACCGGAGTAAGGGGCAATGAACTGCATGGCGGCGGAGAAGGCGGCCGGGGCGGCGACGATGATGGTGTGATCCATGGCATCGTGCTCTTCCAGCTTACGCACCACCTGCGCGATAGTGGAGTTCTTCTGGCCGACGGCGACGTAAATACACTTAACGCCGGTGCCCTTCTGGTTGATGATGGTGTCGATGGCGATGGCCGACTTACCGGTCTGGCGGTCGCCGATGATCAGCTCACGCTGGCCGCGGCCGATCGGCACCATGGCGTCGATCGACTTGAGACCGGTCTGCACCGGCTGATCGACCGATTTACGCTCGATGACGCCGGGGGCCACCTTCTCGATCTCTGAGGTCTGCTCGTAGCTGATGTCGCCCTTGCCGTCCATCGGGTTACCGAGGGAGTCGACCACGCGACCCAGCAGGCCTTCGCCCACCGGCACCTCGAGCACGCGGCCGGTACATTTGACCGAATCGCCTTCGCTGAGGTGTTTGTAGTCACCCAGGATAACCGCACCCACGGAGTCGCGCTCCAGGTTGAGGGCCAAGCCGAAGGTATTGCCCGGAAACTCCAGCATCTCGTAGGACATGGCGTCCTCGAGGCCGTGGATGCGGGCGATACCGTCGGTCAGGCTGATGATGGTGCCTTCGTTGCGGGCTTCGGTCTTAAGATCGAACTTCTCGATCTTGCTTTTGATCAGTTCGCTGATCTCGGATGGATTGAGTTGCATGATGGCTTCTCGCTTAGATTCCCAATTCGTTCGCCAGTTGCTGCAGTTTTCCGCGGACGGAGCCGTCGATCACCAGGTCACCCGCGCGGATGTGAACGCCACCGATCAGGGTGGTGTCCTTTTCGCTGCTGATAGTGACATCGCGACCCAACTTCGCCTTCAGGGCTTCGGCAATGGTCTTTTCCTGCTCAGGCTTGAGCGCAAAGGCGGAGGTCACGTGCACACTGAGGATGCGCTGCTTCTCGGCCTTGAGTTCCTCGAACAGGCTTTTGATCTCAGGCACCAGGGCCAGGCGGCCGTTCTGCACCAGCAGCCGGACCAGGTTACCGCCCTCGTCATTGATGTGTTCGCCGCCGATTTCGAGCAGAAGATCGGTCAGCGCCTGACGATCGACCAGCGGATTGCTGACGACCGGCGACACCGCCGGATCGGCCACCACCAGCGAGAGAAAACTCAGCATCTCGGACCATTGGTCGAGCTTGCCGCTCTCTTCGGCGCGGGCGAAGACCGCTTCGGCGTAGGGGCGTGCGATGGTGATTGCATCTGCTGCCATGGCGCTACCCTAGATCTCTTTGGCCAAGGCTTCGACGATATCCTTGTGCGCGTCGGCGTTGATCTCCTTGCGCAGGATCTTCTCGGCGCCGGCCAGCGCCAGCTCCCCGACCTTGGTGCGCAGCTGCTCCCGCGCCTTATTGGTCTCCTGCTCGATCTCCGTCTGTGCGGCCGTCAGGATGCGCTCGCCTTCAGTGCGTGCGGTCCCTTTGGCCTCGTCGACGATTTCAGCCGCCCGCTTCTGGGCCTGGGCTACGATTTCTGCCGCCTGAGACTTGGCGTCGTGCAGCACGTCCTTCGCCCGCTCCTTGGCAAGTTCCTGCTCGTGCTGTCCGCGCTCAGCGGCGGCCAGGCCGTCTGCGATCTCTTTCTTGCGGGTTTCCAGAGCCCCCATGATCGGGGTCCAGACGTACTTCATCGTGAACCAGACGAAGACCGCAAAGGAGAGCAGCTGACCTATAAGAGTCAGATTGATGTTCATCCCGGAATTACCTCTCGTTGGACGAGATGATAGTCGGTTCGCTCAAGGGCCCGGATCAGGCGGCGACAGCGAACAGTACGTACATGGCCAGACCCACAGCGATCATGGGCACGGCGTCGACCAGACCCATGACGATGAAGAACTGGGTACGCAGCATGGGAATGAGTTCAGGCTGACGAGCAGCGCCCTCCAGGAAGCGTCCGCCTAGAACGCCGATGCCTACCGCGGCGCCCAGGGCACCCAGGCCCATCATCAGCGCGCCGGCGATGTAAAGCAGTGCTTGTGCCATTTCCATTATTGGTCTCCCGTTTAATGAACTAGATAGTGAAGAAAAGAAAAATCAGTGTTCGTGATGCGCCATATCCAGATAGACGATGGTCAGGGTCATGAAGATGAACGCCTGCAGCGTGATGATCAGGATATGAAAGATGGCCCAGCCCAGTTGCAGCACACCACCAAACAGACCGAGCACAATGCCCGCGTTGTACATGATGGCGATGAGGATGAAGATCATCTCGCCGGCATACATGTTGCCGAACAGTCGCAGTGACAGCGAGACGGGCTTGGCGATAAGGCTGACGAATTCGAGAATGAAGTTGATCGGGATGAAGACCGCATTCACGACGGGGTTCTTGGAAGAGAAGGGCTGCAACGTCAGTTCGCCGACAAAGCCCCCGATGCCCTTGATCTTAAGACTGTAGAAGAGCATCAGAATGAAGACGCCGATAGCCATGCCGAAAGTGGCGTTGGGATCGGTGGAGGGCACCACTTTCATGAAGTGGATGCCGAGCATGCCGGTGATCCAGGGAATGACGTCGACCGGCACCAGGTCCATCAGATTCTGCAGGAAAATCCAGACGAAGATGGTCATGGCCAGGGGCGCGACCAGATCGTTACGGGCGGAGAAGGAGCCGCGCACACTGTCGTCGATGAAATCGACAACCCACTCGACGAAGTTCTGCAGCCCGTTGGGCACACCCGAAGTGGCGCTCTTGGCGACCTTGGTGAAGTAGTAGAGGAACAGGACCCCGAGACCAATGGACCAGAACATGGTATCGACATTGATCGCCCAGAAACCCATCTCCTTGGCTTCTTCGATGTTATGGGCAAAGCCCCAACCGTGCTCCGGATGCTGCCCGAAAGTCAGGTTGGTCAAGTGATGCTTGATGTACTCGCCCGAGGTCAGTGTGTCGCCGGCCATGTTCTCTGCAACCTATACGTGCTCTCTGTCGTGAATCAGGGTCACTACCAGCGGGACCACCACCTGCACGATCAGGTAGCCTCCCATCAGTGCGCCCATACTTAACGGAGTGATGAAGCGTATTGCAACCACAAACATCAATCCGGTGAGTAAAAGCTTCTGGATTTCAGCGCCGAGCATGCGTCTGGCGATCTGCTCCGGTTGCTGCGCGCGGTAACGCACAAACACACGTAGAGCGAAAAAGCCATTGGCCAGTGCGGCGATCATGCCTCCCACGGCGCCGGACCAGGCGTGCGATTTACCGAACAGCAAAAGCAGCAAACCCAACCCCAGCGCGGCCCCAAATTGGACTGCGACGATAGTGTGAATTTGGCTGTTTCCGGTAAGCTGCATCCCGGTTTCCCGGTACCCCGTTTGAGCCTTACCAGCAAGGTCGGGGGAGTATAAGGTTTCTGATATATAAGGTCAAAGGATAGGTGATAAAAATTTTTTAATATACCTATCTGATATGGTCAAGAATGCCTTCCAGCTCATCCAGGCTGTTGTAACCAATCACCAGCTTGCCCTTACCCTTGGCTCCCTGCTGCAGGTCGACCTTGGCCCCGAGCTTTTCCGACAGGTCATTGATCAGGCGACGGATATCGGGATCCTCGACGGCGGCCGGACGGGCGGCCGGGCTTTTCGGATTTTCGGCCTCACCTTGTAAACGGCGCACCAGGCGTTCGGTCTCACGCACCGACAGCCCCTGTTTCACCACCTGATTGGCCGCCTTGGTCTGGGCCTCTCCCTGCAGACCGAGCAGGGCCCGGGCATGCCCCATCTCCAGACGGCGGGTCTCCACCAGCTCCTTGACCTCTTCGTTGAGCTCCAGCAGGCGCAGTAGGTTTGTCACCGTCGTGCGCGACTTGCCCACCGCCTTGGCCACCTCCTGGTGGGTGAGGCCGAATTCGTGCAGCAGCCGGCTCAAGGCATTGGCCTCCTCCAGGGGGTTGAGGTCCTCCCGCTGGATGTTCTCGATCAGGCCCATGGCCATGGCCGCCTCTTCGGTGACCTCCTTGATCACCACCGGGATCTCATCGAGCCCGGCCTGTTGGGCGGCGCGCCAGCGACGCTCGCCGGCGATCAGTTCGTAGCGGTCATTCTCCACCGGGCGTACCACTACCGGTTGGATCACGCCCTGGGCGGCGATGGAGTCGGCCAGTTCGCGCAGGGCGTCGGCGTCGAATTCGCGACGGGGCTGGTAGCGTCCGCGCTGGATCAGATCGACCGGTAGCCGGTTGAGACTCTCCTTGCGGCCACCGGCCTTGGCCGGCACCGGCGCCGATTCGTTCTGCATGCCGCCCAGCAGGGCGTCGAGACCGCGCCCCAGACCTCGTTTCTTAGCCGCCATAGTGCTCTTCCATTACCTCGGTATTGGCTGCTCCGCCAGCCGATTCCCGCAGACGATGCCGCCGCAGCAGCTCGCTGGCCAGGGCGAGATAGGCCATCGCCCCGCGGGAGGTCTTGTCGTAGAGCAGGATCGGGATGCCGTGACTCGGCGCTTCGGCCACCCGCACGTTGCGCGGGATGATGGTATTGAAGACCGCGTCCTTGAAATGGGCCAGCAGCTGGCCGGAGACGTCGATCGCCAGATTGTTGCGCGGATCGTGCATGGTGCGCAGGAAACCCTCGATCTGCAGTGCCTGGTTGAGGTGGCTGCGGATCTGCTCGATGGTGCTCATGAGCGCGGAGAGTCCTTCCAGGGCATAGTATTCGGTCTGGATCGGTATCAACACGCCATCGGCGGCGACCAGGGCATTCAGAGTCAGCATGTTGAGAGAGGGAGGGCAGTCGACCAGGATATAGTCGTAGTCCTGTTTCACCGGCGAAAGCGCAAGGTCGAGCCGCTTCTCCCGCATGGAGCTGCTCATCAGCCCCACCTCCGCCGCGGTCAGGTCGGCATTGGCCGGCAGCACGTCGAAACCCGATTCCGGGGCACGCTGTACCGACTCGCGCACCCCGGCATCGCTCAGCAGCACCTCGCAGGTGGAGCGCTCAAGATTGTGTTTGTCGATACCGCTGCCCATGCTGGCGTTGCCCTGGGGATCCATATCCACCAGCAGCACGCGCTTTTTCATGGCCGCCAGGGAGGCCGCCAGATTCACCGTGGTAGTGGTCTTGCCGACGCCGCCTTTCTGATTGGCCACCGAGATGATGTGTCCCATGATCTTTCTGCTAATTGAGTCGGGGGCCGACTATCATAAACCGTGAGCGGTCCTAGGGATACTCTTGGCGTTTCCGAACGGGGTCCGGCACCCTTTATCAAGCCTGTTTTCCCGCCGTGACCTCCCCGCGCGGTTACGGTTAGTGGTGTGATGCGTGAAAATACAGGTGATTCGCCTGACTCTCATGGCGGGGCCTTGCGCGAATGGCAATTACTTGAGCCCGCGTTTCGGTGCGGCAAGCCGCACCGAAACGCCTCGCCGATGGGTGACAATCAATGCGTTTCCCGCCAGGTCACCGCAATCAGACAGCGCGCACCCTGCACGAAGGGGACATCGAGGTCGATCACGCGGGAGTCGTACGCCTCGCCGAGGGCCGCCCGTTCCGCCTCCGCCTGCTCCGCCTTCATCGCCAACACCCGCGTACCCGGGCGACGCAGGTGATCCGCCAGCTCGAGCATGCGGGGCAGCGAGGTAAAGGCACGGGCGGTGAGGACATCGAACCCCTGCTCCGGATGGTAGGCCTCCAGCCGCTGCTGCTCCACGCTCACATTACCGAGCCCCAGCTCCAGCACCGCCTGGCGCACGAAACGGATCTTCTTGCCGTTGCTATCGAGCAGCACGAAGCTCATGTCCGGCCGCATGATGGCCAGCGGAATACCCGGCAGACCCGG